>RFOD01000049.1:5000-14309 GCA_009926865.1 Gammaproteobacteria bacterium
CAAGCTCAACATCGGCCTGCAGAGCTACCGAGTCATAGCCTTGCACGAGCGGATACAAGAACTCGTGCAGCGCAATGGGCTGCCCAGACTTGTAGCGTTTCGCAAAATCGTCACGCTCTAACATGCGCGCGACCGTGTGCTTAGCGGCGATCTCAATCAGTCCCGCCGCACCCATCGGCGAAAACCACTCTGAGTTAAATGCGACGCGCGTCTTGTCACGATCGAGAATCTTGAAGATCTGCGATTCATAGGTGCGAGCGTTTTCTGCTACCTCCTCAGGTGTCAACCGAGGCCGCGTCGCGTTGCGGCCAGTCGGATCACCAATGAGGCTGGTGAAGTCCCCTATCAGGAAGATGACCTCGTGGCCAAACTGCTGAAAGGCTCGCATTTTGTTGATGAGCACCGTATGACCCAGATGCAAGTCTGGTGCTGTGGGATCAAATCCCGCCTTTATCTTCAGCGGGCGACCACGCAGTAACTTCTGGCAAAGTTCACGCTCGATCAGCAACTCGGCGCTGCCTCGACGAATTTCCTTGAACTGCTCCTGCAGCGCCGGCGGTAACGAAGTGGCATCTGGTTCTGACTGCATGACTATCCTGACACTAATTGAACTGACATTAATGGCACTGGCGCATCTGTAACCCGCAGCGAATTAAAGCGGATCGGGTTGACCCATCAAGGCTGCGCGGTTACGGTTAACCGAATTCATATTGCGCGAAGTGTAGTGCATGAGACCGGCTGATAGCTCGACCCCGCCTGTAGTGCCCCGATACACACCGCCTACACTCAAACTCCCTCTATTGATCAGTGCGCTGCTGCTGGTACTGCTGGCCATTGGCTGGCAACTGCGTGACCCCGCCGGATCAGCAACGTCAGCCGACGCATCTAATGTTATCGGCGATGAGGGTGACGAGCGGACCGAGGTAGAAGCCATCGAGGCGGGCTTAGCCATCTCAACGATCGATGTGGTGGTGCGCGCCGGAGACTCTCTCGATCGCATTTTTCGTCAGCTAGAGCTCTCTTTGCAGGATCTTGCGGCGATGCGCGCTCTGCCTGAGCTTAGGCGACAACTGGATCGACTCTATCCCGGTGAAACGCTCACATTCAGCCTACGCGAAGGCAGTGACACCCAAGCCGCAGAGCTACTTAGTCTCGAGCGTAAGCTCAGCCTGAGCGAAACGCTCACCATCACCCGAGCCGCTGAGGGCTTTAGCAGCGACGTCATCGTCAATCCGCTAGAGCGCACGATTCACACCACCGAGGGAGAAATCCTGCAGTCGTTGTTCGTCGCCGCCTCACGCGCGGGGCTCAGTGATTCGATGGCGATGCAGATTGCCGATGTCTTTCGTTGGGATATCGATTTTGTGCTGGATATTCGACCCGGGGATCGATTTCGACTGACCTATGAAAAGCTGAGTCAGGATGGGGTATCTGTAGGCGATGGCAATTTGCTAGCGGTCGAGTTTGTAAACCAAGGCCGCAGTTATCGGGCTATTCGCTATGAACGTGATGGGCAGGCTGACTACTACACGCCGGATGGACAAAGTCTGCGAAAGGCGTTTTTGCGGGCACCAGTGTCATTTACACGTATCAGCTCACGCTTTAATCCCTATCGTCGACACCCCGTGCTCAACCGGATGCGAGCGCATCGGGGCGTCGACTACGCGGCGCCCACCGGTACACCTGTTAAAGCCGCGGGCTCCGGCCGCGTACGTTTTGTGGGCAATAAGGGGGGCTACGGTAAGGTTGTGGAGATCGATCATCCCAATGAAGTCAGAACCCTATACGGACACCTTTCACGCTTTGCTCGGGGCCTTAATCGTGGCGACAAGGTCTCTCAGGGCGATGTGATTGGCTACGTAGGTATGACGGGTCTTGCCACGGGCCCACACCTGCACTACGAATATTTGCTTCGCGGGGTACACAAAGACCCGCAAAAAGTCGCCCTACCCAATGCAGCACCCATCCCCGAGTCGGAGCTTGCCGCCTTCCAGCAGCATGCCGCGCCGTTGCTCGCGAGCCTTGATCAGCTGAGCCCCGCTCCGCTATTGGCGGGTCGGCGTCAAGCCGGATCCGACCGAACCAAGGCGCTGTAACACACGCCCACCATCTCCCGTGCTCTACTAGGGGATGTGGACGTTGCAACCCAAACTAAGCTCATCAACCGCGAGCTATCGCTGCTGGAATTCAACCAGCGCGTTCTCGCGCAAGCGCGCGATGGTTCAGTACCTCTTTTAGAGCGATTGCGTTTTCTTTGTATCTCATCGGGCAATTTAGATGAGTTTTTTGAAATTCGCGTAGCGGGTATTAAGCAACTTCAAGAACGCTCCCCTAATTCGATAAGCACCGACGGCATGAAACCTGCCGAACAACTCGCTGCGATTCATGCACGAGCTAGTCGACTGGTCAGCGAGCAGTACGCCTGCCTTGATGAACTGCTGCTACAGCTCACTGCTGCTGGTGTGCAATTTGTGCCGCGGCGAGAGTGGCTCAATGAAACGCGTCAATGGCTCGAGCGTTATTTTGAGCAAGAGGTAGAGCCGGTTCTGACGCCTCTAGCGCTCGACCCTTCACGTCCTTTCCCACGCATTCAAAACAAGAGCTTAAATTTCGTAGTGCGCTTACAGGGAGAGGACGCTTACGGCCGCGAGGCTTCACTCGCCATTATTCAAGCGCCTCGATCTTTGCCACGCATCGTGATGCTCCCGCGTGATGACAGCCCTGTACAGCGCTTTGTCATGCTCTCAGCGATCATCGAGGAGTTCGTGCCGAGACTTTTTGAAGGCATGCACATCTCAAGCTGCCATCAATTTCGAGTCACCCGAAATAGCGATCTTTTTGTCGATGAGGAAGAAGCAGATGATCTCAGGAGGGCGCTGGAAGGTGAGTTGGTACATCGTCGCTACGCCTCCGCTGTCCGTCTAGAAACCGTCACAGACTGCCCACCGGATTTAGTAAATTTCTTGGCTCGCCACTTTGGTATCGGAGAGCTTGATATTTATCGAGTCCCCTCGCCTGTCAACCTGCATCGCTTGTCGGCACTGTACGATTTGATTCAACGTGCGGAACTGAAATATCCAACTTTCGCCCCAAGCCTACCTCGTCGCTTGGATGACGCGCGCGACATGTTTGCCGCCATTCGCAAAAGCGATCTTTTGCTGCATCACCCCTTTCACTCCTTCGCACCCGTGGTGGACTTCCTTCGTCAGGCTGCCAGCGACTCGCGCGTGCTTGCCATCAAACAAACGCTTTATCGAACCGGCGCAGATTCGGCGATTGTGGATGCGCTCGTACAGGCGGCGCATGCTGGAAAAGACGTGACCGTCGTGATCGAGTTGCGCGCTCGATTCGATGAAGAAGCAAATATCGGCTTATCCGATCGGCTGCACGAAGCGGGTGCGCACGTAATGTACGGCGTGGTGGGCTATAAAACGCACGCCAAACTTGCCATGGTGGCGCGCCGTGAGGCAGATGGCATCCGTCGCTACTGTCACCTTGGCACGGGGAACTATCACTCGCGTACCGCGCGAGGCTACACCGATTATGGATTGTTCACCTGCGACCCGGATATCGGCCAAGACGTGCACGAAGTCTTCATGCAACTGACAAGCCTCACGCAAAAGCCACGACTGAATTGTTTGCTCCAGTCGCCCTTTGATTTACATCGGGCGATGTTACAAAAGCTGCAGCGTGAAGCTGATCATGCGCGGGCTGGCAAGCCAGCCCGCGTGATCCTCAAAATGAATGCGCTGGTCGAGCCTGAAGCGATTGAAGCTCTCTACGCAGCGTCACAAGCGGGTGTCATCATTGATCTGATCGTTCGCGGAATTTGCGCGTTGCGCCCTGGCGTTCTAGGCGTATCAGATCGAATCCGCGTGCGCTCAATAGTTGGACGTTTTTTAGAGCACTCTCGCGTCTTTTATTTTGAGAATGGCGGCGATCCGGAAATTTATTGCAGTAGCGCGGACTGGATGGACCGAAATTTCTTCCGTCGCGTCGAAATTGCCTTTCCTATCAGACGTCAAAAATATCGAGACGATATTTTGCGAGACCTTGAAACCTATCTACAAGATAACTGCCAAGCCTGGGAATTAGACGCGAATGGCGCCTATGCACGTGTGACGAGCGAGGGTGAGTCTGGGCGATGCGCCCAAACTGAGCTACTAGAGGCCTATACGGCCGGCAGACCTCGCGAAGAATAAACTCGTAACTGAAAACCAATAGACTCTAACCAGTCGATCTCCTGACTCAAATCGGCCACTGTCAGCGGATGCTGCCGCAGCCAACGCACTGGAAAGCGAATTTCCAACGTTTTTAAATCTTTGGGGTGTAGGCGTATCTCGGGTAGAGGGGCAAGCCCACGTCCGCGGTGCAATAGCACCGCCAAACGCAGTAATACAATCAAGTAAATTGCTTGTCGATCCCAAGGCGGGAGAAGACGATCGAGACCCTCGACGACAAGTTTGCGTCGGTGATTGCCGACCAGCCGCGAAAGTAAGCGCTGATCCTCGCGCGCAAAGCCCGGCATGTCGGCGTGCTCCAGCAAATAGGCCCCATGCTGATGATGCCGGGCATGGGCAACATCCAGACCGATTTCATGCAAACGTGCCGCCCAGGATAAAGCCTGCTCTGCCAAGACCCCATCTAAAGACCATGCTGGCGTAACCTCACCCAACCACTGCATGGCGGTACGCTCAACGCGCTCAGCTTGAGCTAAATCAACATGAAACCTCGCCTGCATCGCACGTACCGTACGCTCGCGCGCATCTTCATGCGTTAACCGTCCCACTAAATCGTATAGGAGACCATCACGCATCGCGCCTTCAGCGATATGCATCTGCTCAAGACCCAGCACCTCAAAGATTTCTGCCAAGATGGCTAAACCGCCAGCAAAAACGGGGCGCCGATCATCGCTCAAAGACTCGAGTTTGATTTCGCGATGATGATCTGCCTGCAGTAGACGCTCAATGACGGCCTCTAAGCCCTCGGGTGTGATGTAGGAAGCCGTTGGGTCCAGCTCGCGGATGGCATCGCCGACCGATTTCACGGAACCCGAACTCCCCACAGCCTGTACCCAGCCGAGATTTCGGTAAGCTGACTCAATGGGGGCAAGCTCCCGCTGTGCATCAATACGTGCGCGCGCAAAACGTTTAAGCGATATACGACCGCCTTTAAAATATTGCTCGCTTAAGCTCACGCAACCGAGCTCAAGACTCTCAAGCTTGAGGGGATTCAACTGCTCACCGATGATGAGCTCTGTACTCCCGCCACCAATATCGACGACGAGTCGCTTACCCCGTCCACGCGGCATGCTATGAGCCACGCCTGAGTAAATCAGTCGAGCTTCCTCAATACCGGAAACGATCTCGATGGGAGTACCCAACGCAGCGCGGGCATGCTCAAGAAATGCTTGCTTACGATGCGCTCGGCGCAATGCATTAGTGCCGACTACGCGAACTTTGCCTGCGCGAATTTCGCGCAATCTTTGACCAAAGCGTTCTAGACAAGCAATCGCTCGAGCCGCTACTTCTCGGTCTAGGCGACCGTCTGCGTCCAGCCCCGAACCAAGTCGCACACTCTCGCGTAGACGATCCACCACGACGAGCTGCCCGTGGGTGTAGCGGGCAACGATCAAATGAAAACTATTGGATCCCAGATCAACCGCTGCCAGTAACTCCGGCGCGGCAGACCCGTTACCCCTCGCCACGCCTCCTCAGGCCGCGAATGAGGAGCCGCAACCGCAGGTGGTGGTGGCGTTAGGGTTACGAATGACAAACTGCGCGCCTTCCAGCCCCTCGCGATAATCAATCTCGGCACCGCTCAGATACTGAAAGCTCATCGGATCAATCAATAGTTGGACGCCCAAGTTTTCGATCAAGGTGTCGCCATCCTGGCGCTCCTCATCAAACTCGAAGCCGTACTGCAACCCAGAACAACCCCCGCCCTGCACAAACACGCGCAGTTTGAGGTTGGGGTTACCTTCCCCCTCAATCAAGCTACCGACTTTGCGCGCTGCCGCGTCCGTAAACACAACGGCAGGGGGCAGGTCATCGGGGATATCGTATGCGGTATTCATAAAGCAAATACTAGGGTGTTTCCTCGGCAGCATCCACCCCAATCTCTACGGTGGCCGCCCCCTCAACAGGCCATAAAAGCGTCTGGGTGAGTGTCTTGGCATTCGCCCGCGAGGGTTTGAGCGCTAAGGTAATGCGCTCGGGCTGAAAGCCATCGGGCAAGATCAGCTCGGCCTCAAGGTTCTGAAAATAACGGAACCGGTAAGCGATCGAGGGACCCGGCATCGTCTCAAGCTTACCGCTCAAACGACCCTCGATCAGGGTTGAAACCGATCCGGCGATCGTGCCACTAGGGGTCCCTGGCTGTACCAGGCTGACCCGCAACAGACGCACGCCCGGCTTGATTCCAGGAACAACTTGTAATGAGCGAATTTCAACGCCCGGGCGTTCATTGGCGGAACCGACAATGCCGCGAAAAAATTCGAGCTCTTGTCGCTGTTGAGCGATCTCAGCCTGCAGCTCTCCGATCGAGCGTGCAAGCTCGCGTCGCTCTTGTTCCTGGCTAACTTTAAAGGTGTCGAGTTCCGCGACCTGCTGCCGTAGATCGCGAATTTGGGCATCTCGTGCTCGAATTTCGTTACGCAGATCGCCGGAGGTTGCGAGCCAATGCGGCCCATCAACGCCAAGCCCCGCTCGACCTATGAAATACAAAACCGTGCCCGCGGTCAGTAACCCTACGGCTAATACCGTGCGACCCCACGCACTTTGCCACCAGCTCGGGTGACGGATAACGAGCGGCGTCGGAGCCCTAGGTACGGCGTTACTCACGACTCCCTCCACCACGCTCCCCCCACCACGACGGATACGTCGGTTGACCGCTAGGGAATGCCAATGCCGCCAGTTCCTGCAGCGCTCGCCGATACACCGAGCGCTTAAAGTGAATCACCTCACGGACGGGCTCCCAATAGTCCGCCCAGCGCCACTCCACAAATTCAGGCTCTGCGGTGTGATCAAAACACACCGGCGGTTGCGCCTCACGACTGCGCAACAGAAACCAACGTTGTTTTTGCCCAATGCATAGCGGTAACTGACCGGGTCGACGATACCGTGGCGGCAGCCGATAGCGCAGCCATCGTCTGGTCACACCCAGCACCTCGACATGTTCTGGACGTAACCCGATTTCCTCACCGAGTTCGCGATACATCGCCTGCTCAGTAGTTTCCCCGTTCTGTAATCCACCCTGCGGGAACTGCCAACCTTTACCTGCTGCGCGTCGACCCACGAACACCTGACCGCTAGGGTCATCTGAGCGCAGGAGCACAATGCCCACATTCGCTCGAAATCCATCGCGATCAATGACATCCGTCATGCTCAGGCCCTTTGCGCCGTCACAGAGCGCCGATCCTCGAGATATGCCCGACCTTGCTCCATCAGTTGAGAAAACGCAGCCCGATCCTGCGAGACGACGGAGCGTCGCAGACTTTCCACCGCTTTTGACAACGCTTCGAGCGATTCGGCGCCGTAATCATTGAGACTCTGAATGTCAAAATAAAGCTCTGGACTCTCCTGCGCGACTCGGCTCGCCACATCAAGCTGAGCATCAAAGGTGGTACTTGAAAGTCGCGCAAGTCGCGGCGCCGCCTCACCACTCTCCGCCAGTGCAGTAAAAAAAGCAATATTGAGTGCATGAGATAAACCGAGCACGTAGGCAATGAGGCGATCATGCTCATCCAGCGACATCACCACCTGCTCGACCATGGTCGGCGCAAAGAGCTCGCGCGCCTTCTCCAGAGCGTCAGCCACTCCTAAGTCAACGAAAATTACATGTCTTCCAGAGAGGAGTTCAGTATCTCCGCCGAACATTGGATGCAATGAGGTCACCCGGCATCCGTGAGATTTGAGAGCCATCAACCCTGCACGCAAGGGGGATTTCAAAGATCCCACATCAAAGATCACCCCTGATGGACGCCTTAGGGCGAGCTCGCGTAGGACCGCATCGGTCATCCCTAAGGGCGTCGCGACCACAATGAAATCTTGCGGTAGCGGATTATCTCGCCAATCTCCGATATCTTTGCCCGCCGCAGGACAACCGGCTGGATCGCTGACTTCAACCGTAAATCCTTGGGATAGCAAAAAATCCACAAACCAGCGACCAAGCTTGCCCGCACCACCAATGACTAGGGCTGATCGTCCGCTACCGTGGCCGGTGGCCGCGACACTCGCCTGCTCCTGCGTAGTCAGCGAACTGCGAATTAACATCCGCATCAGGTCTTCAGCGACACGCGGGGATACCCCGTGGGCGGCGGCCCGCTCTCTAGCACCTAGGATCACATCTCGTTCGCGAGCGAAATCACGCGTCGGATAACCGGTGCTGCGCTTTACCGCTGCGATCTCGCCGCTCGTCTTTTGGCGCTCGGCAATGAGCTCCATCAAACGGGTATCTATGACATCGAGGTGCTGGCGCAACTCATCAAGCGTAGCCATGGTCCAAACCCTAGGGTGAGAGAAATAACGATGTACTATAGCTGCATGCCGATACCCGCCCAATTGCTGCCTGATCCCTTGCCCGCAGAGCCGCTGTCTTTGGCCCATGCTTGGCTAGAGGAGGCCCGTCAGGCCGCTCGACAACCCAACCCCAACGCCATGGTGGTGGCCACTGTGGATGCTCAGGGGCAACCGTCAGCACGAGTCGTCCTCTGCAAGGAGATTGTCCGCGACGCCGGCTATGTGTGTTTCTACACCAACTACGATTCGCGCAAGGGGCAGGAGCTGACCCTTAATCCGCGTCTCGCGCTCGTCATGCACTGGGACCATTTTTACCGACAGGTCCGGATGGAAGGCTGGGTAGTCAAGGCACCTGCCGCAGAGAGCGATGCCTATTTTAGCACCCGACCGTGGCAACGCCGGGTGGGCGCCTGGGCGAGCGCACAGAGTCAACCCGTCGCGAGTCGAGCGGACTTAGAAGCGGCCGTGATTCGCGAAGCGAACCGCTTCGGTGTACCGGTACCTGGCCCCGAGGATACGCCCGTCCCGCCCGGCACAGGCGATCAAATCCCGCGCCCCGAGCATTGGGGCGGCTATCACGTATACCTCTCAGCGGTAGAGCTTTGGGTGGAAGGCGAATCGCGCATCCACGATCGAGCTCGCTGGACGCGCCCGCTCAGCCCGCCGGATGCGACGGGCATTCCGCAAATAACAGGTGATTGGGTCGCAAGCCGCCTACAGCCGTGACAAAACCTGAGCGTGCAGCAAGCCATTGCTCGCCAGCACGCTACGGGTATCCAAAGAAATCGGC
>RFOD01000050.1 GCA_009926865.1 Gammaproteobacteria bacterium
CGCTTTGTGGTGGGCACACCTTGGGAAGGCGATACGCGACTCCTTAATGACACCATCAATTCGGCTTATGGGCAGTACGACGTGATCGCGTCGGTCTCACGTTATGGTGTCACTAATAGTATTTGGGATTCAGCGGGCGAATTTGAAACCTACCCCGCTGGTGATCCACGTTGTCAGTGGACCCTGAATGCGAATGTCTGCGGTGCAGTCGATGGACAAGGCACAGTGCGCTATAACTTAAACGCGAATCGTGATCTGCGCTCAGCGCTTGAGCGTATCAATGTTTACGCCACTATCGATCATGACTTCAGCGACAGTGTTCAAAGTTTTACCGAACTGATGTACTACTCGGCAGATACCAATCTGTTCCGACATCCTGCCGCTTTTGTGAACTCCGCTTCTAATCTTACGGTCGGGGCGCAGAACTACTACAACCCATTCGGACCTTGCGGTTCACCGAATCGCATCGCCAATATCCCGAACGTGCCCTGTGCGGGGGTTGAGCTACTGATCGATAATATTCGCTTCGTTGAAGCACCACGCGTCGTCGATAACAACAACGAAATGTTCCGTATCGTGCAAGGCTTCCGCGGTCAAGCCGGCGGCTGGGACTGGGAATCGGCGGTGGTCTGGAATAAAGCCAAGAACGATGACGTCACCCACGATCGTATTTCTAACAATCTATTGCAGGAGGCGCTCAACGATCCGACGCCTGCTGCCTATAACCCGTTCAACGGCGGCGTAAATACCAATATCGAGCGTGCCTTGATTGATGTGTATCGGCTGTCGGAAACCGAACTGACGATGTTTGATGCCAAAATTTCGCGTGCCGACTTGATGACCTTACCGGGCGGCCAGATGGGTCTTTTGATTGGTGTGGAAACGCGTGAAGAGTCCTTCAAAGACGATCGTGATCCACGTCTCGATGGCACCATCACATTTACGACGCGCAGCGGTGACACCTACCCGTTCATTTCAGACGTGATGAACTCGTCTCCAACACCGGATAGCTCGGGCCGTCGTCGTACGGACTCCATCTTTACTGAGTTATCGTTGCCGCTCCTGCCGAATCTGGACATGCAGATTGCAGGTCGATACGAAGACTTCTCAGATCTAGGTGATGCGACCGTCGGCAAGATCGCGATCGGCTGGCGACCCATTGATCAACTTTTGTTGCGCGGCTCTTTCTCACAAGGGTTTCGTGTACCTAACCTCGTGACTGTCAATGAGTCGATCGTCTCGCGCACTAACACGCGTACAGACTACGTCTGCCAATACGCCGCGGAGGTCGCCGGCGTCAGTGCATCGCCCTGTCGCGAAGGAACGCTGCGCTTGGCTCAGGGTAGCCAGCTACTCGAGCCAGAGGAGTCCGATAACTTCTCAGTCGGTGTCGTTTTTGAACCAACGGATAACTTTGCAATCAGCGTCGATTACTGGGAGATCGAAAAGACCAATACGATCGGTCTACTCGGCGAAGAAAACCACACGCTCGTCGATTTATTGCTACGACTCGCAAATGGCACGAATAACTGCGCGGCGTTCACCGGAAACAGTGCGGTGGTGCGATCGGCGAGCTCATACGATATTGATGTCGCAGCGTACGCCGCCGCCGGGATTTGCCCAGCCGGCGACGTGGAATATATTGATGATCGATATACGAACCTCGATACGCGCACAGCAGCCGGTATTGACGTCGCGCTGGATTACACCCTAAGAACTGACATTGGCCGGTTTTCGCTGCGCTATGCGGGCTCTTTCATGACGGAGCTTGAGCAAAAAGCCGGTGGCGCCGCGGGGGATCTCGTCGCCGCACAGGCGTCGGGCGAGCTGCCCGCTAGCTATCCAGTGGTGGGATTTGCCGATCTCATCGGTCAAGACGGGGCGCCCCGTAATCGCCATAACCTGACTCTGGGCTGGCGCAAAGGGGACTGGAGCGCGTCGCTCTCCGCCTTCCGCATTGGCAGTGTGTATGACAGTGGCCTCACGTTGGCAGATGGCACACGCTGGATTCTGCCAGCGATGACGACCGCCAATATCAGTGTTGATTATCGCTTTGACTTAGCGGGTATCGGCACTCGGGCGCGCTTCGGTATCACTAACTTCACGAATGAACGGGCACCGCTCGCCGACGATTATTTTGGATATAAGTCGGATGTACACTCGGATTATGGACGATCGTTCTATCTCGACCTCCGACTGTCATTTGGCGGTAAGTAATCTGCGATGTGTCGAGACCGACGGGGCGGCTAAGCCGCCCCGTTTTTTTTGATCACCGGGAGCGCCAATTGCGACAGACCCCAAAGGGTTATTCGTCTTTGTAATGCTCGTCGAGAATTCGCTGGTTCTTTAAGGTTTTTATCAGCTTCTCGACTCGAACGAATGCAACTAATCCAAATACAAATCCGAGTATGCCTAACGCTTCCACCCGTCTCTCCGGCTAAATCACCCGCTGGTGTTACTCGACCGTAACACTTTTCGCCAGATTACGGGGCTGATCGACATCGGTGCCTTTCAAGATGGCGACGTGATAGGACAATAACTGCAGCGGAATGGTGTAGATCGCGGGCGCCTGCACATAGCTCACATGACGCGGCATGGTGATCACGGTGACGCCATCTGATGGCTCAATGCCGGACTCGGGGTCAGCAAACACGATCAGCTCGCCCCCACGCGCGCGCACTTCCATCAAATTAGACTTTAGTTTTTCAAGTAGATCTGTATTTGGCGCAACGGCGATGACAGGCATTTGCGCATCAACGAGAGCGAGAGGCCCGTGCTTGAGCTCGCCTGCCGCGTAGGCCTCGGCGTGAATATAGGATATTTCTTTGAGCTTGAGGGCGCCTTCCATGGCGATCGGATGCATTGTGCCTCGGCCAAGAAATAGGGCATGGTGTTTATCGGCAAAGCGCTTGGCGAGCTCGCGGATCTCGGCATCCAGCGTCAGGGTTTTTTCCATCAGTCCGGGTAACTCGACCAGACGATCAACGAGTGTCCGCTCACGCTCGGGGCCCGCACCATGGTGCTTTGCGAGGGCCACGACGAGCATCGCTAAAGCGGTGAGCTGCGTGGTGAACGCCTTAGTAGATGCAACCCCAATTTCGGGCCCTGCGCGGGTCAACATGACGAGTTCGCTTTCTCGAACGAGCGAACTCTCAGGCACATTACAAATTGAGAGGCTTGAAAGGTACCCAGCTTGTTTTGCTAAGCGTAACGCCGCGAGGGTATCGGCCGTTTCCCCGGATTGAGAAATCGTCACAAACAACGAATTCTTTGGGACGACCGGATCACGATAACGATATTCGCTGGCGATCTCAACGGTACAGGCGACTTTGGCGATTTGCTCGATGAGATAATGCGCGACGACACCGGCGTGGTAGCTCGTACCACACGCGACGATATGTACATGCTCGGTACGTTTTAAGATGTCGGTCGCAGCAGGCCCAAACGCGGCTTCTAGTAAGCGGCCGTTTGCCACACGCTCTTGCAGAGTATCGGCGATCGCGCGTGGCTGTTCGTGAATTTCTTTGAGCATGAAGTGCTCGTAGGGGCCTTTTTCAGCTGCATCTGCCGAGAGCTCGCTCTCGCGCCGCGCACGAGACGCTCTACCCGACTGCCGTCTCGGTCGAGGATACGAACGTCAGTACGACGGACCTCGGCCACATCACCCTCTTCAAGAAACATGAATCGACGGGTGACCGGCAGCAAGGCGGCCACGTCGGAGGCGACGTAATGCGCATCCTCGCCCACACCGATCACGACCGGGCAGCCTTCACGAGCCAAAATAATTCGCTCGGGATCACTCTCGCTCACGACCGCGAGCGCATAGGCACCTTCGAGCTCGGCCACGGTGGCGCGAACCGCCTTGAACAGATCACCCACGCGTTTTTGGTGATGATGGATCCGGTGGGCAATGACTTCGGTATCCGTCTCGGAGGTAAAGGTGTAGCCCGCGGCGCGTAGCTCCGCTCTTAACTCATCGTGGTTTTCGATGATGCCGTTATGAACAATGGCTAGGCCATCATTGGAGATGTGCGGATGCGCATTGCGCTCAGAGGGGACGCCGTGGGTGGCCCAGCGCGTGTGCGCCACACCTAGTGTGCCGTGGGTCGGGTTGAGATCGATCGCCTCCTGCAATCGTTGAACCTTGCCGACCGTGCGTACGCGGTGAAGGTGGCTCGTGCCATTGAGTACGGCAATACCGGCAGAGTCGTAGCCACGGTATTCAAGCCTACGCAGCCCCTCAATCAAAATAGGGACGATGTCGCGTTCGGCAATGGCTCCGACGATTCCGCACATGGGTTTTGGCTCCCCCGATAAATACGATTATTGTGCGCTTTTTTTCGGCCGTTTCCACGCAGGCAGCGAAATCTGCCGCGCGCGGGCAACCGTTAAGCCGCCGGGTGGAACGTCCTTAGTGACGGTGGATCCAGCACCGATGGTCGCCCCTTCTCCCACCACGATCGGTGCCACCAGTACCGAGTTCGAGCCGGTATGCGCATCATCGCCGATAGTCGTGTGGTGTTTTTGCGCCCCATCATAGTTAGCCACAATGGTGCCTGCACCGATGTTGGCCCGAGCGCCGACCGTCGCATCACCGACATAGGCTAAGTGGTTGGCTTTAGCGCCGGTTTCCATACGCGAGTTCTTGATCTCAACGAAGTTACCGATGTGTACATCGGCACCGAGATCGGCGCCGGGGCGTAACCGGGCAAAGGGACCGATACGAGCGGCAGCGCCGACACGCGCCTGCTCGATCACACAGTGAGGATGGATAATGGTGTCACTCGCGATCTCGCAATCTCGCAAGACACATCCGGCGCCGACGGTGACCCGATCGCCAAGTACCACACGTCCCTCAAGGATCACGTTGACATCCAGTAGAACATCACGCCCGACCTGAACGTCGCCACGGATGTCGATCCGAGCGGGATCCATCAGCGTGACACCCGCTTGCATCAGCCGACGAGCCGCTCGGCGGCGATAGTGCGCCTCGACATCCGCTAACTGCAGCTTGTCATTGACTCCGAGCGCCTCCGCTTCGTCGTCAATACAAAGAGGATGAACCTCGACGCCATCTGCCACCGCCATCGCAATGATGTCAGTCAAATAAAACTCGCCCTGCGCATTATCGCTTTTGAGCGCTGTGAGCCAACGCCTCAGGTGTGAGACGGGGACGGCCATCACGCCGGTGTTACCTTCACGAATCTGGCGTTGCTCTGGACTCGCGTCCTTATCCTCGACGATGGCGAGCGCGCGACCCGCTTCGTCACGCAAGATACGTCCGTAGCCTGTCGGGTCACGCAGCATCACTGTGAGTAATCCGAGCGCATTGGACCCTGCCCGCTCAATCAGCGCGTGCAAGGTGGATGGGGTAATCAAAGGCACATCGCCATATAGAACGAGTGCTAGGTCGCCATCTTGCAACACGGGTAGCGCCTGCTGCATCGCATGGCCCGTGCCACGCTGCTCGGCCTGAAGCACCCAAGAATCCACGGGTGCGTCACGCAAGGCAGAACGCACATGATCACCACCATGACCATAAATCACATGAATCGCACGCGGATTCAAAGATTTAGCGGTACTGATGACGTGTTGCAATAACGGCTGGCCCGCAAGCGGCTGCAATACTTTGGGCAAGTCGGACTGCATCCGCTTGCCCTGACCCGCCGCCAAAATAACGATGGAGAGCATGGGGCTCTCGATCAGCCTTTGATTTTCCGCAACTTCTGCAACAACTTAAGCTGCGCGGCCGCGCGGGCAAGTTCAGCGAGTGCTTCAGCTTGCTCAATTTTGTCGATCTGACCCGCGAGCGCCTCTTCGGCGCGGCGCTTCGCTTCCAGCGCGGCCGCTTCGTCAACATCTCGTGCGCGCAAAGCCGTGTCGGCGAGAACTGTTACTCGCTTGGGCTGAATTTCTAGCGCACCGCCACCGACCCAAAAAAACTGCTCTTCACCACCCGCCGTTTGTACGCGCACCTCGCCTGGCTTGATGAGCGTCAGCAAAGGAGCGTGACGTGGCGCGATACCGATCTCACCCTGCTCGGCGGGCACGAACACCATGGTCGCCGGGCCAGAGAAAATCTCGCCCTCTGCACTGACGATGTCGCAATGAATGGTGTGATCGTCCATGGCTGTTGTCCGTTAGTCGCTGTAAGTACCGGTGGCTTGTGCGCTTACTGCAGGGTTTTGGCTTTTTCGACGGCCTCGTCGATGGAGCCCACCATGTAGAACGCCTGCTCGGGCAGGTTGTCGTAGTCGCCTGCCAAAATCCCCTTGAATCCACGGATGGTTTCTTTGAGGGAGACGATCTTACCGTCTTGGCCGGTAAAGACCTTGGCGACGTTAAACGGCTGCGACAAGAAGCGCTGGATTTTGCGTGCACGGAACACCGTGAGCTTATCCTCTTCGGAAAGCTCATCCATACCGAGGATCGCGATGATGTCCTGCAATTCTTTGTATCGCTGCAGTACTGTCTGCACGCCACGTGCAACCGTATAGTGCTCCTCACCGACGACCAGAGGATCGAGCTGTCGGCTGGTGGAATCGAGCGGATCCACCGCGGGATAAATACCGAGCGCGGCAATCTGACGCGACAATACGACCGTTGCATCCAAGTGAGCGAAGGTGGTCGCTGGCGACGGATCGGTCAAGTCGTCCGCCGGGACATACACGGCTTGGATCGAGGTAATGGAACCGGTCTTGGTTGAGGTGATGCGCTCCTGCAGCACACCCATTTCTTCGGCCAAGGTCGGCTGATAACCCACGGCCGATGGCATACGACCGAGCAGCGCCGAAACCTCTGTACCGGCCAAGGTATAGCGATAGATATTGTCGACGAAGAACAATACGTCACGACCTTTGACGCCATCTTCGCGCACTTCATCACGGAAATATTCGGCCATGGTCAAACCGGTCAAGGCGACACGCAGACGGTTGCCCGGCGGCTCGTTCATCTGACCATACACCATCGCTACCTTGGAGTTCTCAAGGTTCTCAAGGTCAATAACGCCGGACTCCGCCATCTCGTGATAGAAGTCGTTACCTTCGCGGGTACGCTCGCCAACACCGGCAAACACCGACAAGCCGCTGTACTGCTTGGCGATATTGTTGATGAGTTCGAGCATGTTGACGGTCTTACCGACACCCGCGCCTCCGAAGAGGCCCACCTTACCGCCCTTGGCAAACGGCACAAGCAAGTCAATAACCTTAATACCGGTGACCAGCAAATCGCTGCCGCCGGCTTGCTCGTCATAAGACGGTGCAGGACGGTGAATGGACCAAACGTCTTTTGAGGCGACGGGACCACGGTTGTCCTGCGGCGCACCCAACACGTCCATGATGCGTCCAAGGGTCGCTTTGCCAACCGGCACCGAAATCGGCGCACCGGTCGACTCGACGGTTAGGCCGCGCTTCAGGCCTTCCGAGGTACCCATGGCGATGGTACGCACCACCCCGTCACCCAGCTGCTGCTGTACCTCTAGGGTCAGATCCACATCTTTGAGCTTCAAAGCCTCATAAACCTGAGGAATGGACTCGCGCGGAAATTCCACGTCGATAACTGCGCCAATAATTTGAGTGATCTTGCCGGTTGCCATGTCGCTACCCTGTGCGTGTAATGCGTTTCGTGTCGAAATCAGACTGCGGCTGCGCCGCCGACGATTTCAGCCAATTCTTTGGTAATCGCCGCTTGGCGAGCCTTGTTGTAAATAAGTTGTAGTTCGTTAATCAATTTGCCCGCGTTGTCCGAAGCGGCTTTCATCGCCACCATTCGCGCCGCCATCTCGCAAGCGACACTCTCTACTACTCCGCGGTATACCTGTGATTCCACGTACCGCGATAACACTCCATCAAGAATGTCGGCAGCACTGGGTTCGTAGATGTAGTCCCACATCTCTTGTAGCTCGTCGTCCTTGACTGGCTCGACGGGCAACAACTGGTTAATCAGGGGCTTTTGCGTCATGGTGTTGACGAATTCGGCATGCACCACAAATACGCGATCCAATGAGCCGTCGCGGTACGCGTCCAGCATGATTTTCACGGGCCCGATCAAATCTTTGACGGTAGGCTTATCGCCAAGCCCTGCAGCGGTAGCCAGCACTGGCGCGCCAAGTCGACGGAAGAACGCCACGCTCTTATTACCAAAGAGCGCCAAACTCACCTTCGCGCCCTTCCCCTGCCACTCACGCATCAAGAGCAAGGTACTCTTAAATACGTTGGTGTTAAGAGCGCCGCACAAGCCACGATCGCTCGATACAACGATGATGCCGACGTTCTGGGTTTCGCGCTCAACCAAAAATGGATGCTTGTAATCCGGATTAGCTTGGGTCAGATGACCGATGACCTGGCGGATTTTCGCTGCGTAAGGACGCGCCATACGCATACGGTCCTGGGCCCGGCGCATTTTACTCGCCGCGACCATTTCCATAGCTTTGGTGATCTTTTGCGTACTTTTTACGCTCGAGATCTTACTGCGGATTTCTTTGGTACCGGGCATGGTGACTTAATCGCTCAATAGCTGCCGGTGGCTGCGAAATCGTCGCAGATTTTCTTCAGGGTCTCTTCGTGCTTTTTGAGCACTGGCTCAGCGTTGATCGCGGCCAGCTCATTGGCATAAGAGGCATTCGCAAACGATTGCAGCGCCGCCTCAAAATCAACGACCTTATTGCGCGCAACCTTGTCCATGTAGCCGCTGTTGACCGAATAAATGGACAGCGCCATTTCCGCGACCGACATTGGCGCGTATTGCTTCTGCTTCATGACCTCGGTCACGCGCTCGCCACGCTCAAGCTGCCGACGAGTGGCTTCATCGAGGTCTGATGCGAACTGAGAGAAGGCCGCGAGCTCGCGATACTGCGCAAGCGCCAAACGAATACCACCACCTAATTTTTTGATGATGTCAGTCTGCGCGGCACCGCCCACGCGCGAGACCGAGATACCCGCGTTCATCGCCGGGCGAATACCTGCGTTGAAAAGGTCAGTCTCAAGGAAAATCTGACCATCGGTGATCGAAATCACATTGGTCGGCACGAAGGCGGTCACGTCACCCGCCTGCGTCTCAATGATGGGCAGACCCGTCAGCGAACCAGTTTTACCTTTGACGGCGCCTTTAGTGGCCATCTCGACGTACTCTTCGTTTACACGCGCGCTACGTTCGAGCAAACGCGAGTGAAGATAGAACACATCACCGGGGAAGGCCTCACGACCCGGCGGACGCTTCAGCAACAAAGAAATTTGGCGATAGGCAACAGCCTGTTTCGAAAGGTCGTCATAGATGATCAAGGCATCTTGACCATTGTCCATGAAGTATTCACCCATCGTGACGCCCGAATACGCCGCGAGATACTGCATCGCCGCCGGTGTCGACGCCGAGGCCGCCACAATGATGGTGTGATCCATGGCGCCGTTTTCTTCGAGCTTGCGCACGACGTTCGCGATTGACGATTGCTTCTGACCAATCGCCACGTAGATACACTTAATGCCAGACGTTTTCTGATTGATGATGGTATCGATCGCGAGCGCTGTTTTACCGGTTTGGCGATCACCGATGATGAGCTCACGCTGGCCGCGACCGACCGGTACCATCGAGTCGATCGCCTTATAGCCGGTTTGCACCGGTTGGGATACCGATTTGCGATAAATCACGCCCGGCGCCACACGCTCGATTGGCGCAGTGCGACTGGCATTGAGGGGACCCTTACCATCAATGGGGTTGCCGAGCGCATCGACGACTCGACCGAGCAACTCGGGACCGACGGGAACTTCAAGAATACGTCCCGTGGTTTTGACCGTGTCGCCCTCGCGCAACGTCTTGTAGTCGCCAAGGACCACAGAGCCGACCGAATCCTGTTCGAGGTTCAGAGCCAGGCCAAACAAATTGCCCGGGAATTCGATCATCTCGCCATAACGCACATCCGCCAGCCCATGGATACGGCAGATGCCGTCCGTGACCGAGATGATCGTGCCGACGTTGCGCGCTTCCGCCGCCGACTCGAATTTTTCGATGCGTTGCTTAATGAGATCCGAAATCTCTGATGCCTTGATGGACATGTGGGGTCCTCTAAATCAATGAAAACGAGCTTAGCCGCCCGCCATGGTGTTGTTGAGTCGCTCGATCTGCCCGCGTAGCGAGCCATCGACGACGAAATCTCCAGCGCGTATCACCGCGCCGCCAATCAAGCTGGGGTCAATTTCCGTGTGCAAGCGAACCGTGCGTGACAAACGCTGGGTCAACGCCTCGACCAGCTTGGTCGATTGCTGATCACTGAGCGGCATGGCTGCGATCACTTTCACGTCGATTGTGTTTTCAACGTCAGCACGCAACTCAGCATACTGCTCCGAAATCGCGGGCAGCGACTCCAATCGCGCATTTTCGGCAAGGAGCTGCAAGAAGTTGCCGAAATGAGTGGCCCCTGTTGCGTCAGCAATCTCGCCGATCCAGGTGACGAGTTCGGCACGCTCAACATGCGGATTACCGATTAGAGGCCGGACTCGTTCATCGAGTACAACGAGACTCGCGCGCGCCAAGCAATCACCCCAGGCGGCCAATTCGCCCGCGGCGTGCGCATACTCAAAAGCGGCGCGCGCATAAGGCCTTGCGATCGTCGCTTGATCAGCCACGGGCGATCTCTGCAGCTAGCTTATCGATCAGCTGCGCGTGCGCCTTGGCATCAACCTCGCGCTCGAGCAACTGCGCCGCACCTGCGACAACCAGCGCGCCGTACTCACGACGCAGCGCGTCGCGTGCCCGGTGGGTTTCGGTTACCGCTTCTTCTCTGGCCGCGTCAACGATACGTGCGCCTTCGCTTTGCGCCGTCTGGCGTGCCGCGTCGATCGCATCGTTGGCTCGCTTGGAGGCCTGATCTTCGATTTGACGCGCGCGATCGCGTGCCTCGCGAACAATGGCTTCCGCTCGCGTCGTCGCCTCTGCGAGGTCTTGCTGACCTTTCTCCGCGGCGGCAAGACCGTCGGCAATTTTCTTTTGCCGCTCTTCGATGGCGCCGAGAATCATGGGCCAGCCAAATTTCATCACGAGCCAAGCGACCGCGAGAAACGCGAGCCCCTGAATGATCAGCGTGACGGTGATACTCATGCTCTTCTACCCCTTCGTTTTGCCCGTAACCAGCACTCGCCGGACACGGAAAGCCTGCCGTCAGGCAGGAGCTTTACTCAGCCTACGCCGAGCGCGGATAGGAACGGGTTGGCAAAAATGAGCAGCAACGCAATCGCGACGCCGATGATCGGCACTGCGTCGAGCAGACCCGCGACGATGAACATCTTGGTTTGCAGCATGTTGGTGAGCTCTGGCTGACGCGCCGCGCCTTCCAGGAACTTACCGCCGAGCAAAGCAAAGCCGATAGCGGTACCGAGCGCGCCAAGGCCGATGAGCAAGCGATCACGGTCATGCTCATGACGTCAGCGATCTGGGTAATGTTTTCCATTGCAGTCTCCGTGGGTAACGACAAATAACAATCAAACGATCAAAAAATTAGTGTTCCTGTACCGCCATACTGAGGTACACGACAGTCAGCATCATGAAAATAAACGCCTGTAATGTGATGACCAGAATGTGGAAGGCGGTCCAAATAAATCCGGCAATCCACTGCATCGGCATCATGGCCCAGGTCATTCCGCTCATGAGCGAGCCGCCGAGGGTCATACACGCGATCAAAATGAAAATGAGCTCGCCTGCGTACAAATTACCGAATAGTCGCAAGCTCAGCGACACCGGACGCACCAGCTCCTCAATCAAGCGCAAAAGTAAGTTAGCGGGCGCTAACAAAATCGTACCGACCACACCGTGTGCGTGAAACGGCGCGGTAAACATCTCACCTACGAACTTGGCCACCCCTTTATGTTTGATGGCGTAATACTGAATCAAAATAAAGACACAGATCGCCATACCCAAGGTCGTGGACAAGTCCGCTGTCGGCACGACGCGCAGATAGGGCACGCCCATGGCGTGCGCGCTTGCCGGTAGCAAATCCACCGGAATCATGTCCATGAAGTTCATTAAGAACACGAGACAAAAGATCGTGATTGCCAGGGGCGCGATGAACTTGGTCTTTGCCGGGAAGGTTTCTTTCACAATGCCGTCGATTCCTTCGACCATCATCTCGATGGCGCATTGCAGCTTCCCTGGAACCCCTGAAGTGGAGCGGCGCGCAACCCGTAGGAACACACCCAAAAATAAAGCCGCCAACCCTAACTTAAAAAAGATGCTGTCGATATTCAGCGTCCAGAACGGGCCCTCGCCCACCGAGACCGTCAGGTGCTCAAGGTGGTGCTTGATGTAACCGGTCATTCCGCCCGATTCGCCCTCAGCCGCCATAACGATGTCACCTCATCTCAAAAATGCGATACCCAACCAGAACCCAACTTGCGCCGCCAGCAGCCCCAAAAAAAAGGGCAGCGGCTGCAATTCCGCGGCAATCAATGCCAACCAAACAGCTAGTACTACCCACAGCCACTTCAAGCCCTCTCCCAGCCACATGGCTCGGGCAATGCGCGCGGCCGGAGCAATCCCTGATACAAACAATCGCCAACCGAAAATCACATTACCCACGGCGACCACGGCGCCCCCTGCCAACGCAGCCTGAAAAGCGGCCCAGCCGCCAAACACACTGACCCCCAGCGCCGCTATCAAGGCCGCCAGCATCTGCACGCCAGCAAACCTCAGGACGAGAGCCTTTCCTCGAGTGACCGGATGATGCTCGCCGATCACGCTCATGGAGCGCCCCGACTGCTGGCATCCCTGCCCTCAAAAAGGCGGCGCATTTTAGGCATAAGCGAGCCCCGCTTCAACCAAAAGTGTGAAGAGTCTCAAACCCGTGGCCACGTCGTTGCGCGCGCGACGCGAAGCGCAACACAACGCACGAGTTAACGAATATGCGCAAGGATCCCGTCGAGCTCATCCAATGAGTGATATTCAATCACTAGCCGGCCCTTGCCCGCGCCCGAGTGTTCGATGGCAACGCGTGCACCGAGCTTATCAGCCAGTTGCTTTTCCAATTCGAGAATATTGGCATCCGCCGACTCTTGAGCCGGCTCACGACGACCCTTGGAAGCGGCTGAGATTCCGCCATTGTTTAGCCGGCGAACCAATACTTCGGTTTCACGGACAGTTAGGCCCTTTTTTGAGACTAATTGACCGACTTCCGCTTGTTGCCGCTTATCTGTCAAAGCGAGTAAGGCTCGCGCGTGGCCCATTTCGATCTCGCGTTTTTCCAACCGCCCAGCCACTTCTGGCGCGAGCTCCAGCAAACGTAACAAGTTACTTACCGACGCCCGAGAGCGCCCCACCGCCTCGGCGGCCTGCTGGTGGGTTAAGGAAAATTCCCGAATCAGACGATCAAGCGCTCGAGCCTCTTCCAGCGGATTGAGATTTTCTCGCTGAATGTTCTCAATGAGTGCCATGGCAATCGCCGCTTCGTCCGCGACCCGCCGAATCACCACGGGCACCTCGGTTAAACCCGCTAGCTGCGCCGCCCGCCAGCGACGCTCGCCGGCGATGATTTCATAACGAGTGGCGCTCTCATCGCTCGCGCCTGGGATTTCGATCGGACGAACGACGATCGGCTGCACCACGCCTTGTGCTTGAATGGAATCAGCGAGTTCTTGCAAGCTTTCAGCACGCATATCCATACGCGGCTGGTAGCGACCGCGTTGTAAGCGATCGACGGTCAAATGCGTTAACTGTTCAGCCGATGCCGCGCGGGTGGTACTTTGCGCCGAGTCGCTCGGGTCGACGGGCGCAGGCCGCGGCATCGAGCCGAGCAAGGCATTGAGTCCTTTCCCCAAGGGTGGGCGCTTCTGGTTCATGCCCGAGATGATAACGGAGAGGACACCGCGCCCGCCGCAACTCGCGTCGGCCCCCGAGCCTGATTTTCACCAATACCCAGAAAAATCTCACGAAACGACACGTAAATCAGCGCGCCGAAAAAGCAATACAGCACAGGTACCAA
>RFOD01000006.1 GCA_009926865.1 Gammaproteobacteria bacterium
CCCGTTCAAACGAACTTCTTGCAACGTGAGATCGCGTGAAGCTTTAAGCGTCGTGCCTGCCGCACTCTCAAGCTCCACCGTGACATGATCGGGGATATCTGTAGCCGAGATGCCGTCGGACGTGGCGAAGCTTTCGTATTTCAGGACCTCGATATCGCGCCCTTTGATATCGATGGAGCCTCTGGAACTCAAAGTCACGATCGGCAACAAAGGATCGGCTGACGGCGATGAAATTGAGTTCGAGAAAAAATCGATACCGCGACTGATAATGACATCGGTATCTCCCGCGCCTTCGATGGTCAAAGCGGATGCGAAAGGACCATCGCGATCCTCACCGTAGGCATTGATGGGCGCCTCAATATAAATGCCTTGCGCTGTCGTAGAGGAAGACGAACTACCGGACGAAATAATACCGGCCGATGACCCCGGATTATTAGGATCCGGCTCGCCACGCTGTGCTTTAATGATGACCTGCTCGGCACGGGTCTCACTGCCACCCGCCACCACAATGGCAGCCAGCGGATCGCCAAAAGAGTCGACTCGGTAACCTTCATCAATAATGAAGTCAAAGAGTTCGAGGTCTCCACTGCTCAAAGAATCAGGCGCGCGCTCTTTCATGACCAGCCGGAACTTGCCTGCTGCGCCGTAGAGCACTTGACCGCCTGGCGCATCTGGATCCAAACCCACACCTGTCGCCGAGGTCGGTGCGCCCACCCGACCGCGCACTTCTAGACGCCCACCCACCGAGCCGCCGTCACTCCCACCTATCAGCATCGTCGCCCCACCCCGACCGACAATGACCGCACCCGGATCGACAATGACGGCACCTGGGAAACTCGGCATGGTAAAGCCGATCGGCGCATCCACAGCCCCATTTACAAAATCGTCAATGCTGTCGAGATCGGCAGGGGTGGCCAATAAGCCCGCGACATCGACTCGCGCCGTCGAGCTAAAATACACACCACCCGATGCCAAGATCCAAACGTTACCATTGGAGCGCAGCGTGCCGTTGATAAACGCCGCCACGCCACCGGAGCAGATGACCCCCGACGGACAGGATCCAACTCGGTTGACTGCGATCGCTCGGCCCGCATCGTCAAAAATAAACTCCACTGTATTGGTAGCAGCAATGTCAAACGAATCCCAATTGATCACCACCCGGCGAGCCGACGAGTTAACCGTCAAAGTTTGACCTTGGTTGTCGGTGACTGTGCTGAAGGTTGTGCTGGCGCCACTACTTTGAAGCACCACTTGCGGATTACTTGGTAAACCCGACACAACTTCGGCGCGGCCCGACGTGATGGACGCCACAGCGGCCAGTGCACACCAAATTGCTTGCTGTCGCGTCAAAGGACTGCGGATCATCAGCTTGTTCATCGCCCGCCCTCCGCCTGTGTGAGGATGTCGCGTCGCTCGCCTTGGAAACTCGCCGAGAGTTTGACAAGGACCCGTGACTCGTAAGCATCGGGCCCCGTACCGCGAATACCGCCAAAAGGCTCCGCCCAAAGCGCTTCAAGCTGCCAACGTCCCGCAAAATTAACTTGGAGCCCGGCAGCCATGGAGTAACCCTCTGCATCAAAAAAACCAGCTGTATCATCGACGGTACGAAGGCGCGCGGCAGCCACTTGGAGGTAAGGTCGCCAGGTGGTCTGCTCGCCCCAAGTGACTTGTGGTGCGAAAATCTGCACCGCTAGCGCGGCGCCGCGGTCACCCGAAAGCGCGCCGGGATCGAAGCCTAACCCTCCCGTGAGACCGCCAAACGCTAACTGTTCAAAAGACGGTAGTGCCTTGTCGGTCCACTGAGCATTGAGCGCAGCACGGGCACTGAAAGACTTGGGTAATTGCCAAGCCAACTCTCCGGCAAGACGCAAGACTGAGGCCTGCGGATCCGCGTTGAAGCGCGAGAGTGCAAAATCACCGGGCCGACTCGCCCCCATGATAGACAGCCCGCGTCGCCACTGCATATCCAGATTCCACACACTGCGCTCTGTCAGCCCGTCCACGCGAACACCCACATAAGCGACCCGAAGCTTATCCTCCGATAAGGGCAGATCACCAAAGAAATCGGTGTTTTGATCGAGATACTCAAGACCCACCCGACCGTAAGCCACCTGTCCTCGGCGAACCGATACGGGCACCGACGCCTCGGCAACCCCAAAGAAAGTACGGCTTTCGATCTCCAGTGGCGCCAAAATCGCTCCAGGGCGCGCCCGCGCAAACGCTCCCCCGAGGCGAGCCACCCAACCCCGCTCCGAAATGAGCGCTTGAGTATCAAATTGCAAAGACGCTTGCTCACGGAAATCACCGCTCGCATAGGCACCCAAGGTGGTGACTTCCTCCAGCGAAGTCAGACCCGACCAACGTCCTCCACCCAATAAGCCCCAGCGTCCCAGTGATTCGGCATTGGCATTCGTGGCTTGTGAAATATTGTGTTGGAGCGGCCGTGACGATTAATACGAGATCGAGCTGACTGGGATCTAAACGCGAGCGTCGAATCGTGGGGCGAATATCGGTCAGGCCCACAGCCGCGGCTTGCGCCAGCCCGCGACGGACGTCTGCCGCCTGCAACGGCAGTCCCTCACGCACGGGACCAAACGCTCGTAGCGCCAACCGAGCGAGCGCCTCATCCTCGGCCATCGCCTCGACCCGACTCACCACGCCTTCGCGAACACTCAAGCGGAACACACCCGAATCCGCCGCCGAGGCATCAACTGTGGCGCGAGCAAAGACGTAGCCTTGCGATCGATAACGACACTCGATCGCCGCAATCAAACGCGCGAGGCCGGCCCGACTGACCGGCGCATTCATCAGTGAGGCGGTTAACTGCTCAATCTCTGAGTCGGAGAGGACCGTCACGCCATCGGACTGCAACACCACGAAGGTACCGAGCGCTACCTCGTCAGGGAGTAAGCCGACCAAGGACTCGGTCGCGCAATCGGTCGCACCAAAATCTGACGCCGACGCCCTGAGGGGCGCTGGTAGACGCAGTACTTCGTCACGCGACGCGCCTACTTGAGCAACCCCGATCGAAGCCAAACCCAAGGCACAGGCACACGCCAACCCGATAGCAATCCGCCTCCTCATGCGGCCCCTCCCTAGCGGACGCGGCAGTCCGCGAGCTTGTTAAACGTCTATTTGAAGTGTATGCCGTTATAGTGTAGCGCGAAGTCTTGCCGCCACTGGCCGATGCCGCCGATATATATTGACGCCGACTGACGGACAACACAAATACTTGGAACCGGTCATGAATTTGACACAAAGCCAGGCCAATACGCCGAGCAATTCTCTGAGTAAAAACACCCTCTTAGGGCTGATCGTGATCGGCGTCACGCTGTTGGCGTTGGGATTTGAGCGAACCACCCCCGCACGCTTCATTGATAGCCTGACCTATGACCTGCGGATGGCCATCGCCGCGCCCTCACCTCGCGATGACGTCGTCATTGTCAAAATTGATGATCGCGCAATTGAGGAAATGCGCTCTCAATCGGCCTGTGGGTGTATCTCCCCCATCGACAAAATGTCGACCTTATCCGCGTACGGCGCGAAAGCCGTAGGGGTCGACTATTTATTTGATACTTGGCGCTCTGATGACGAATTCACACAAGCGACAGCCTTACTCTCGAATTTAGAGAGCCCGATCATCGTAGTCGCGGATCCTGCGCTCGAGCCAGGCGTCGACTATCCCTTGGTGGATGCCCTGACCTACGCCGACGCACGCGCACTCGTCAAAGATGACTATGACGATATCGTCCGGCGCTACGATGCCCACCCCGGTCGGGTCCCAAGCTTTGCTCAGGCGCTGTTGGATGCAGCGCCGCCCGCGTCCGAACGTGCCTCGACCCCAGGTGCCTCGACGCCAAGCGAAAAAATGTTCCGGCTTCGCTTTCGGGCACCGCATGCCGGTGCACAAGGTGAGAACACGGGCGCTCTCGCCCCGGCTTTCTCGGCAGCAGATGTGGCTTTTTTACCGGCTGCATTTTTTAAAGATAAGTGGGTATTAATTGGTCGCGTGTCACGCTCAGTGGGTGCAGATGCCGAAACCTTGGGCGAAGACTTACATATGACGCCCCTACATTATTTGGCGGGACACTATGATGGGACCCCCGGCGTCGAAGTCCACGCCCACGCCCTGATGCAGCTCGCGGATGGCGACCGAGTCGTGGTTCCAGGCACGTTAATGGCAGCGCTGATCACGCTGCTCGCCGCACTGGGTGGCGCCGCATTCGGTCGGTCCTCGTTCAACTGGGCGCGTGCGCTACGCTGGTTAACGGGTAGCCTCGTCGTATTTTCTTTGGTCAGTTGGGGTCTCTTTGCCGGTCAAGGGATCATGATTGGCATGATGGGCCCGTTCACGGCGTTCGGGCTCGGTTTTTTCGTCGTTAGCCGCGTGACGACGACACAGCTCATTGACGAACGCAAGCTCTATGCCACAGCCCTAGAGCGCTATCTCGCGCCGCAGGTCATCCGCCGTATTGAAGATGGCTCAGAGCCCGTACAAATTGGCGCGAACTCACGCGAGATCACGGCCATGGTCAGTGACATTGAAAACTTCTCCACCCTCGTCGCACAAACCCCCGTAGATCAATTTGCGGCGATTATTAACGGCTATTTTGATGGTCTCTATGACGTCTTATGGAAGCATGAAGCCATGCTCGACAAGCTGACTGGGGATGGTGTGATCGTATTATTTGGTGCGCCCATCGAGTCCGCCGATCATGCCGATCGCGCCATCGCCTGCGCGCGCGACATGCGTGATTACACGGAGCGGTACCGACAGCAGATCCTCGAGAGATTTGGCATTCGTATGGGCAGGACCCGAGTGGGGATTCACACGGGCGATGCGCTCGTCGGTAACTTCGGGGGTGAGAAGCGTTTTAACTACACCGCGTATGGGCAAACAGTGGTCATTGCCGCCCGTCTTGAAGCAGCTAACAAAGAATTCGATACCAGCATTCTGATGA
Source organism: Gammaproteobacteria bacterium (assembly GCA_009926865.1). GTDB lineage: Bacteria > Pseudomonadota > Gammaproteobacteria > Steroidobacterales > Steroidobacteraceae > UBA964. Next base: position 4,962 of record RFOD01000006.1, read on the forward strand.
GCGATGCAACGCGACAACGCGCGAGCACCTTGACAGGCTTACGCGAAGTGGGACGCCTTAGCTTAAAAGGCGTGCCTGAGCCCGTGCCGGCCTTTACGGTCGACTAACGCGCTGCGGCGGCACCCACTGCTAAACGACCCTCGCGATAATCGCGAATAGCTTGCCGTATTTCCGCTTCAGTATTCATGACAAAGGGCCCGTGCTGTACCACCGGCTCATGGATTGGTTTGGCCGCCAACACCAAAAAATTTGTATCTTGCCCGTCTGCCTGACATTCAAGGACATCGCCCATCTCAAGCACTGCGCCCTGACGAGCTTCGACTTTGCGATACGCGTCACTACGCGCGGCCGGGAAACGCAATGCGCCCTCATATACGTACACGAAGACCGCATGACCAGCGGGTAAAAGCTCGCGAAAAATGGTGCCTTTCGTTAAGGCGACATCACAAAAAATCGGCTCGGTGCTGACGCCTTCGATCGGACCGCGGAGCCCCGTAGCGCACGAAAGGGTACCGGCGATCAGCTTTAGATGTAGGCCAGCCTCGTCGCGATACTCAGGCACCGCGTCCGCTTCGAGGTCTTGGTAGAACGGCTCACTCATTTTTTCTTTGGCGGGTAAATTCAACCACAACTGAAAGCCGCGCATCCGTCCTGCTTCCTGCTGCGGCATCTCCGAGTGGATGATGCCGCGTCCAGCGTTCATCCACTGCACGCCGCCGCTGCGCAAATGACCACGATGACCTAGGTGATCCTCGTGCAACATATGCCCTTCGAGCATGTAGGTCACCGTCTGAAAGCCTCGATGTGGATGTGGCGGGAACCCGGCAATGTACTCATCGGGACGTTCGCTCCCAAACTCATCGAGCATCAGAAAGGGATCTAAGCGCGCCTCGGGCGACTGACCTAAAGAGCGATAAAGCACGACTCCGGCGCCATCCCGAGTCTGTAGACCTTGGATTACCCGAGAAACGGTCCGGATCTTCTCTTGCGTCATCCTGATTACTCCTCTTCGCAGCAGCGACGCCGAGCACCGGCCGCGCGATAACACACTTAGCGCGGCGGTGACTATGCGCGTAAACTATCGGGGTTGTCAGGCCATGAAGGCCGATCGTTAACTGAGGTCAGGATGACCGACATCCCTTCCATCCCGCGCATTGTAGTCGTTGGCGGCGGCGCCGGCGGCCTAGAGCTTGTGACTCGCCTCGGCGATCGACTCGGCCGTAAGGGTCGCGCCGACATCACGCTGATCGAGCGTGGGCGTACCCATTTCTGGAAACCGCACCTACACGAATTGGCGGCCGGTACCGTTGATCTGGACATCCATGAGCTCGACTATCTCGCTCAGTCGCATTGGCATGGGTTCCGTTATCGCTATGGTGAGATGATCGGGCTCGATCGGGAAGCTCGGCAGGTATTGGTCGGGCCTGTGTTTGATGAACACGGCGAAGAAATCGTACATGCTCGACGCATTGACTACGACATTCTCGTTCTGGCAGTGGGCAGTCGAATCAATGATTTCGGTACACCCGGTGTTTTGCAACACGCGATCGCACTCGATAGCACTCAAGAAGCGGACCGCTTCCATCGTCAGCTGGTCAATGCTTTTTTGCGTGCACATGCTCAGACTACCCCGCTTCGCCCCGAACAATTGAATGTGGCGATCGTGGGCGCTGGCGCCACCGGCGTAGAACTCGCCGCCGAACTGCACAATGCCACACGGGAGCTCGTCTCCTTCAGTCTCGATAACATCGACCCAGACAAACATATCCGACTGCACCTGATCGAAGCCTCACCACGCATCCTGCCAGCCTTGCCGGAGCGTATTTCGAAGGCCGCTCATGGCATGTTGGAAAAGCTTGAAGTCGAGGTCCATTGCAACGCTCGGGTGGCCGAGGTGCTCCCGAAGGCGGTTCAACTCGCCGATGGCACCGTGATCGCCTCGGAGATGGTGGTTTGGGCGGCGGGCATTAAAGCCCCAACCTTTCTCGGCGAGCTCGGCCTCAGCGTCAACGCGTTAAACCAAATTAAGGTTAACGACTCCCTCCAATCGCTCGACGACACGCGTATCTTTGCACTCGGTGACTGTGCGGCCGCTGCGTGGCACGGACACGAGGGTAGAAACGTACCGCCGCGCGCGCAGGCGGCGCACCAGCAGGCCTCTTATCTGGTCAAAGCGATCCCGCGTACCCTCGCTGGTAAATCCTTAAAGCCTTGGAAGTACCGAGATTTTGGTTCATTGGTCTCGCTCGGCGAGTACACAACCGTTGGTAATCTGATGGGTAATTTTGTGGGCGGCAATATTTGGCTGGAGGGGCTCTTTGCACGTTGGATGTATAAGTCCCTCTACAAAATGCACCAAATCGCACTACACGGTTACTGGAAAACCTCGCTCACCACACTCGGACGCCTCATCGCCGCGCAAACGGTACCGCGAGTCAAACTGCACTGATATCGAGAGAACAAGGAGCACCCAAAGCAAACGAATTCACTTCGAGTGCTCCCCCAAATATCAAAGCACAGGGGCTGGCGTCTGAGATTCCGCGTAGTGCTCAAGACTCGAGAGACTACGCCCCTCTGTCCACTCGGTGGGTGCATCAAAGTATTTGGCGTAATGCTTCTCTGCGTAATCGAGCACCTGCCGCGACAGTACCGTCTCGAGATTCTTGGCGGTACCCATAAAACAAGCATATTGGCAGTAGCCGGTACGCTGGCCCATCAACATCCACGGTAACCAAGGCGTCATACGATTCCACGTGCCGGTGTAATCGAGGCTCGTGATGTCTGGGTTTTGCAAATCCTCCACCTTGACGTGGTGGGCAAAAAACTCGGATACCTGGGCGATGGGACCTGCTGATTCGCGCGGCCATTTGTCTGGTTGTAATGCGCTCGGATAAGCCAAATGGACGTGGATCTCCATCTCCGCCATATCACCATGCTGGTACCACGGCAAAATAAACGGGATACGCGGCGGCTGCTCTTTATTCAAGCCACCAAAATCGGACATCGCTGGAAAATGATCTTCAATTAGATAATTAAAGGGATCATTGGCAACGTGCACGGCCTTGACGGTTTCCTTAGTCAGCGGGTTTTTCCACTCATCCAACACCTCGCCACTGCGCAGATCCGTGTAGACGATGATCTCACGGCAAACGCGACGAATCGCTCCATTTGGCCCTTCGAGTAAGCGAATCACACCGAAGCCTGAGGCGCCCATGAGATCCTGCACTTTCTTCTGTGGCTCAATCCCCATGACATAACCTTTGAACCAGAAATATTTCTGCTGGCCAAAGTTCAGATCGCCCTGAATACGCGCGTACGCCAGTTGATTACCGCGACCGGTGTCGAGATCGAGATAGGGCCCCTTTAACCCAGCGCCTTTGCCGTGCAAAGAGGTCAGACTGGACATCGGACCGGCCATCGCCGGGCTACCACCGAGCTGGGTACCCGCCAAACCTGCCGCACCAATCGCAAGCGCGCCACCCAAACCGGACGCTGTGGTTAGAAACTGTCGTCGTTGCGGTTGCAACACGCCGTCATTTTTCAACATGAAATAGACCCCCCGAAAAATCCCCCAACAGAAGTACAAATCATGCCTGCTCGAACGCACCCCCGGCAGACCGAACGGTCTGCCTGTCCATTTTCACCCCAGTTGTGCCATCACCCCCGAGGAGCCTTTAGCCTTTTCAATTCCGCGAGCACCATCGCCGAGTGACCCTCGGGATCCACCTTGGGGAAATGTTTCGCCACGCGACCCTCAGGGTCGATGATGAAGGTATCCCGCCGTGCAAACTCAAAAAACCCCAGCATCTTCGTCAACAGTCCGTAGCGCTCGGTGGTCTTCTTGTCAGGGTCCGCTAGCACGGAAAACGGTAGACTATGCTCGCTAGCGAAGTCTTTTTTCGATTCTAGATCATCGACACTAATCCCGAGGATCACCGCCTCCGCGCGACGAAAGGCAAAGATATCGTCGCGGAAGTCACAGGCCTGAGTCGTACATCCCGGCGTGTTGTCCTTGGGATAAAAATACAGCACCACCCACTTCCCGCGATAATCCTTGAGTGAAACCCAATCGCCGTTCTGGTCTTGCAAGCGAAACTCGGGGGCAGGCGCACCCACGGCGGGTGCAGCCCATGCGGGCACACCCAAAAGTCCGCCGCTCATCCAGACCAATAGGCCGAGAGTCATGCTACGAAGCATCCATTTCATCGATAGGTATTTCATCAGCAGGCCCTCCTGAAATTCTCAACCCAAGACACGGATCGACAGTACCATCTTTGGTGTCTGACATCTGACATGATAAGTAACATATTGTTCAAAGCCTGTGTCTGACGTCACGAGCACCATGACCGAATCCACACCGACCACGATGACCGATCACGCATCGCCACAGACCGCCCTCGTACTGTCGGGCGGTGGTGCGCGGGCGGCCTACCAAGTTGGCGTCCTCAAAGCCCTCGCTGAGTTGCTACCCGATCCAGCGCCCTACCGCATTCTGGTCGGCACTTCAGCGGGCGCGGTCTGCGCATCGGTCCTCGCGACGCACGCGGATGATTGGCGCAAAGGCGTCCAACAACTCGAAGCGGTGTGGAGTGACTTCACCATTGAACAAGTCTTTCGCGCGGATCTTCCCGCCATGCTGTCCGCGGGCGGGCGCTGGTTACTGTCGGCGCTGTCGGGAGGACGTCTGTGCCGAGCACCTGACGCGCTCTTTGACAATGCTCCGCTACGTCGCTTACTCGCTCGGGAAGTCGATTGGACCAAAATACGACGTCATATCGAGACTGGCACGCTTCAAGCGCTCGCCCTGACCGCCACCAGCTACCGAGGCGGGCTACATCGCATATTTTTTGAGGGACACGGTGATATTGCCGAGTGGAGTGGAGTCCGACGTGCGGGCCGACGCCGTGCGTTAACACTCGATCACCTCATGGCAAGTGCGGCAATTCCATTTTTATTTCCTGCGGTCAAACTGGGCCAACGCTACTATGGGGACGGCGCCATGCGCCAACTCGCCCCGTTGTCACCTGCGATTCACCTGGGGGCGGATCGTTTACTCGTGATTGGCGTGCGCGGCGGCGGGGTAGCCGGTATCACCGCGCCCACGCACGGATACACTCAGACACCCTCATCGGGTGAAATCTTTGGTTTCATGCTCGATACTTTATTTAGTGATCAGCTCGAAGCCGATCTTGATCAACTTGAACGAACCAATCGCCTCATTGCCGGTCAAGCGTCGTCGGGTTTACGCGAGGTCTCTGCACTACGACTGCTACCGAGCGCTGATCCCTGCGAACTCGCGGCGTCACATTTGCAGCGACTCCCCAGCGCCTTACGGCGCCTCTTGGGCTTGATGGGCGGTGGCAACGGCGGTAGCACCCTGCTTGCGAGTTATTTGCTCTTTGAAGGTAGCTATACCCGCGATCTCATTGCACTCGGCTACAGCGATACGCTCACACGACGCGCCGATCTCGAGCAGTTCATACAGGCAGCGGCTGACTGAGCGTCGGGCGCCGTAACGCCCGCATGGCCCGCTCTAAACCCTCAAGACTCAAAGGATACATTTGCTCGTGTACCAGACTACGCGTCATTCCAACGGAGGGCGTCCAGTCCCAGCGTGCCTGCGGCAGCGGATTCAACCAGATGAGGTGTGGGAAGTGGGCGCTCACACGCTTCAGCCAGACCTCCCCTGACTCTTCGTTCCAATGTTCGACGCTGCCCCCGGGCTGCAAGATTTCATAGGGACTCATACTCGCATCGCCGACGATAATGACTCGATAGTCAGAATTGAATCGGCGCATGAGCTCTAATGTTGAGCTACGTTCACGCTGACGTCGCCGGTTATCTTTCCAAAGATATTCATAGATGAAATTATGAAAATAGAAAGACTCAAGATGACGAAACTCACTGCGAGCAGCCGAAAATAGCGCCTCAACACCGCGGACATGTTCGTCCATCGAGCCCCCGACATCGAGCAACAGCAATACTTTCACGGCGTTGCGTCGCTCGGGCCTCAGCTTAAGGTCTAACCAACCCGCATTGCGCGCGGTCGCTTCGATGGTTCCGTCTAGATCCAGCTCATCCGCCGCGCCCTGACGGGCAAATTTGCGCAAGCCCCGTAGCGCGATTTTGAACTGCCGTGTACCGAGCTCGCGCTGATCGTCAAAATTACGATACTCGCGTGCCTCCCACACTTTCACCGCTCGACGTTGACGAGCGCCTGCCTCCCCGATACGGATACCTTCGGGGTTGTAGCCCCCACTACCGAAGGGCGATGTCCCGCCGGTACCAATCCACTTGTTACCGCCCTGATGACGCTCTTTTTGTTCTGCCAACCGCTGCTTGAGTGTCTCGAGCAATTTTTCCCAACCGCCCAAAGCTTGAACTTTGCGGCGCTCTTCCTCGGTCAACTGTTGCTGCATACGCGCTTGTAACCATTCGGGGGGAATCTCCGCTGCCCATTTCTCAAACGCTCGCTCAGCGCCAGCAAAGTGCGCTGCAAATACGCGATCAAAGCGGTCAAAGAATCGTTCGTCTTTAATCAGGGAGAGTCGCGCCAACCAATAAAACCGCTCCGCACCCTGCGCAGATACACCCTGTTGCAGAGCTCCGAGAAGCGCCAAAAATTCTGTTAAGGAAACCGGTATTCCGGCCTCGCGCAGTTCATAGAAGAACCGAACGAGCATGGACTCAACGCGCCCGACGACTCAGAAAGACCAACTGCTCAAAGAGATGAACATCCTGCTCATTTTTAAGTAGCGCCCCGTATAAAGGCGGAATAGCTTTCTTCGGATCATCGCTGCGCAGCGCCTCGGGCGGCAGATCCTCGGCAACGAGCAACTTGATCCAATCGAGCAGTTCAGACGTCGAGGGCTTTTTCTTCAAACCCGGGGTTTCGCGCACCTCATAGAATGCGCGTAACGCTTCAGCTAATAGTGTTTGCTTCAGATTCGGATAATGGACCTCAACAATCTGTTGCATGGTCTCTTGATCCGGGAATCGGATGTAGTGGAAGAAACACCGTCTTAAAAAGGCATCCGGTAACTCTTTTTCATTGTTACTCGTAATGATAATGATCGGACGATGCCGAGCGCGAATGAGTTGTCGCGTCTCATACACGTAAAACTCCATCCGATCGAGCTCGCGTAGCAAATCGTTTGGAAATTCAATATCGGCTTTATCGATTTCGTCGATCAGCAGGACGGGCTGCGTATCGGACTCGAAAGCTTCCCACAGTTTTCCCCGCACGATGTAATGACTGATATCGGCTACGCGTGGGTCGCCCAATTGCGAATCTCGCAGGCGAGATACCGCATCATATTCGTAGAGTCCTTGCTGAGCCTTACTGGTGGATTTGACATGCCACTCAAAAATAGGACGCTCGAGGGCGGTTGCGACTTCCAGCGCCAATTGCGTCTTACCCGTACCGGGCTCGCCCTTAATCAGTAACGGACGCCCTAAGGTCACTGCGGCATTCACCGCCATTTCAAGATCAGCGGTCGCGATGTAGCGCGACGTACCTGTGAAACGGCTCATGGCACAGGCTCCTGCAACGGCGGTCGCAAACGCAGTTCGTGCTGTGTCGGCCCCGGTAATAACGGCGCTGGCTCACCCTTAACCCAGCGTTCAAAGTCGCCGCGATAGAAAGGCGACAGCGGGTGACCACTAGGGCCGCCGGGTAAGTGCAGATAGCCCTCACTTTCGCGTCCAGGCGAGACGGCAAACCGCTCTGAGGCACCGAAGTTACGGCCGGTCACGCGCGGAACATTGATGTCGCCATCTAAAGCACGCGCCGGATAATCAAGCCCTGTCGCGAGTGGACCGAGAGCGGCCGATAGAGGATGACGAATCTGCGTGGTGTTGTAGCGCCCCCACGTACAGTCTGTGAGCGCTTGACACTCGGGCTCGAGGCTTGCGATCACGGCATCGACCCGGTGCAACAAAAATTCACGCCAATCGGCGCTCTTTGGATCCGCTAACCACTCGACGGGTCGCTCGGTGACGAGCTGCCATAAGGTTTGCTCAAATAGTGCAGGCGGCTGGCCGGGTTCTACATCGAGCGCGTTGAGCAACATGTTCCAGGTCGCGCGCCGCGTTTCCAATCGGAAGGCACGCACCAGGCGATAACCGACGGAGTCTGCTGCAGCGCGTCCGCCCCAGTTACGTACCGCCGTCAAAAATTCTGCCCGGCTTACCGAATCCACCAAAGCTTGATCATCCAGTAACTCCACGAGCAGCGTTTGCCAGCGCTCGAGCATCAGCGCCCGATCTTCCAACTGGATCGATAACATATCTTCAGGGCTGGCTAGGCTCTCTAAAGCCAGCAATCGATCGCGGATCTGACGGGCTCGAATACCCGTGTCGTAAAGCATGCCCCCTGCGGCTTCGTCATTGCCGAGAACCGACTCCAGCTCACCCTCGACATGTCGGGAATTCGCGCTCCAAAGACGGCCTACCTCTGGATCCACGATTTTTGGCGCCAGCGACGCATCGCGCCACCGGATAGGCGATGGCGTCTCGGCGCCTCGTGGGTCTTCGGGGATCCGACCGATAATGGTCCAAGCAATACGCCCTGAGCGATCGCCGACAATGAAATTTTGATGGGGAATACCCACACTCGGAGCTAATCGCAGCGCGGCGTCCAAAGATTTCACCTGCTGCAAAGCCATACTGCGCAGATTGGTCGCCCCCGGCTCGGTGATGAGCCACCGGGCTAGCCAGCAACGGGTGCTCCCGTCAGCCAAGGGCTCCTCCCCCACCACAATACCGTCGGGAGATTCTTTGACATCAAGCGGCACGGACTCGCCATGCGCCACTTCGATGAATTCGTTAATGAGCTGAAAAGACCGTCGCCCCTCCGAGCTCTCATAGCTCTCTGCATCGCAACGAAAATCCCGGACATCCACCCAGTCGCCATAGCTATTGGTAAATGACCATGCGACATACCCGTTGCTACCCGCCGCGACCGCTGGCAAGCCCGGCAAGGTCACCCCGTTGAGTTCAAGCCCACCCTCCTCAGCCTCGCCTTGGACGAGCCGTGCGCGGTACCAGACGGTGGGAATGCGTAACCCTAAATGCATGTCACCCGCAATCAGCGCCGCGCCACCCGCATCGGCGTGGGGGCCCGCCACCGCCCAGGCGTTACTGCCCGGCATGGGCGCTTCATCCGCTTCTAACGAAATCCGCGCAGTCTCGCGCTGTCTTTGAGTGTCAGCGAGTTCGCGTAAATTCAGGCCACCCAGCGAAGGTAAGTTTGCCGCAGGGGCAACAACAGCGCGCGCGCTTTCAAGGGTCGTAAAGTTCGGCGTATCCCAATCATTGGCGCGCGGGTATAGCGCCATCAGCAAAGATTGTGCTTGGGCGGGCGTGACCATGGCGGGTGATCCATCGCGACCCGCCAGACGCGCAAGTAGTCGACGGCGCGGCAATTCTTGCCGCAAACCTTCGGACTGCAGTTGCCACCACATGGCGTGGATCACCAAGATCGAGTCTTCTGCGCGCCAAGCCGCCGGCTGCTGACGCAGCAGGTGATACTCCCAAGGCTTTGATCCGAGTGCCGCTAAGCCCTCGTTCACACCGCGTGTATAAGCCTCGATCCATTCACGCTCGTCTGGCGAAGCATCTGCAATCGCCTCGCGTGCCACGCGGCGCAAGCGAAACACCCGCGTCTGCCGATCCTGATCGAGCGCACGCTCACCCACAAGCGCAGCGAGCTCTCCCGCAGCGAGTCGGCGCGACAGATCCATTTGAAAAAAGCGATCTTGGGCGTGTAAAAACCCGAGCCCGAAGGCGAGATCCGGTAGGTTGCTTGCGCGTACGGTCGGATTGCCCTCGGCATCGCGTTGTAAAACAACAGGCTGTTGCAGAGTACCGAGCTCAGACACATCGCTTCTCGCAGCCGAGACCATACGTTCCCCATCGAGCAGCGGCAGCGACGACCGCAATATCCACACGACCCCAAAGATGGCCACACCCACCACAGCGAGCACTGTACCGAGCGCCTTGAGCCAGCGGCGGCCGCTCATCATGGTCGTGACATCACTTGGAGGATTTGGAGCGAGTTCGTGCCACCTTGAACGCCTGACAGCTCACCCTTGGTCAAAATAATAAGCTCGCCTTCTTTGACGAGCTCTAAATCTACCAACATGTCGAACACTCTCTGATAGAGCGGTTCATTATCGGTCGGTAAGACATCAAACGAGATGGGATAGACCCCCCGATACAAGGTCACCCGCCGACGCGTCGGCTCGTGACGCGTGAAGGCATAGATCGGGATATCCGAGCGCAAACGCGACATCCACTGCGCTGTCGAGCCACTTTCGGTCAAAGCGACGATCGCCCGCACCGGCATATGATTGGCGGTGTACATCACCGCATGCGCAATCGCCTCTTCCGTTTCTTTGAAGGTGACATTGGCGCGCTCGCGAGGACGATGCTGCGACAAACTATAGCGCTCGGCGCCCTCAATGACCTCAGCCATGGCCGCGACCGCTTTCACCGGATAGCGCCCCGCCGCCGTCTCAGCGGAAAGCATCACCGCATCCGTGCCATCGAGCACAGCATTGGCGACGTCACTGACTTCGGCGCGAGTAGGCACGGGACTCTGAATCATCGACTCCATCATCTGCGTGGCCGTAATCACCACCCGATTTCTTTGTCGAGTACGATGGATGATGGTTTTCTGCAAACCCGTTAGTGCGGCATGGCCCATTTCCACACCCAAATCACCGCGCGCAACCATGATTACATCTGAGGCATCAATGATCCCGCTAAGCTGGGCAACGGCTTCATGACGCTCGATCTTCGCGACCAGGCGCACGCCCTGACCGCCCACGCCGTTGAGAAACTCTCGCGCTCGATGCAAATCCTCGGCGTCGCGAACAAAAGACAACGCGACGTAGTCGAGCCCCTGCTCGGCAGCGAAACGCATATCGTCAAAATCTTTGTCGGTCAGCGCGGGCGCAGAAATGCCACCGCCTTTGCGGTTAAGACCCTTACGATTAGAGAGCTCGCCCCCCACCAATACGCGCGTGACGATACGCGGACCGTCCATCGCGGTGATCTCGAGCACAATCAGCCCATCATTGAGCAGCAGCACATCGCCCACTACCACATCGGCAATCAGATTCTTATAGGCGACCCCCACCGACTCAATCGTCCCCGCGGCGGGATCCAGCTCGGTATCGAGCACGAATTGCGCCCCCTCCACCAGCTGCACCTTGCCCTCGCGAAAGCTCTCAATACGAATTTTGGGGCCAGCGAGATCGCCTAAAATCGCCACGTAGCGTCGTGCACGTCGCGACGCCTCGCGCAGGAGCTCCACCCGTCGCAAATGATCGCTTTGCGAGCCGTGGGAGAAATTGACTCGAGCGACGTCGAGTCCGGCTTGACACATTTGCGTCAGCACGTCGAGATCATCTGTTGCCGGACCCAGAGTCGCGACAATCTTACTTCTACGTTGCATAGGGTTCCGGGGGGTTAAATCTTAGTGGTTACGGAGTCGCCCGCTCGCGCCTCAAGAGCGGCGACAGCGGGTAAAGTTTTACCTTCAACAAATTCGAGGAAGGCGCCGCCGCCGGTCGAGATATAGGAAATATCGCTCGCGAGCCCATACTTATCGATCGCCGCCAAGGTATCTCCACCGCCTGCCAGCGAGTACGCCGAACTTTCAGCGATCGCCTTAGCCAGCGTACGGGTGCCGTTCTCAAAGGCGTCAAATTCAAAGACACCGACCGGCCCATTCCAAAGAATCGTGCCAGCCTGCTTTACGATAGCGGATAATTGCTCGGCCGTCTTGGGACCGATATCCAAAATGAGCTCGTTATCGGCTACCGCCTCGACAGACTTAGTCACGGCGGTCGCAGTGGGGGAGAACTCTGTTGCGACCACTACATCAATCGGCAATGGAATCTTGGCACCGCGCGCTTCGGCTCGAGCCAAGAGACGACGAGCGGTTTCCAGCATCTCGCCTTCATGCAGCGATTTACCCACCGGATAACCCGCGGCTGCCAAAAATGTATTAGCGATGCCGCCACCCACGATCAATTGATCCACCTTATCGATGAGCGCCTCGAGCACTTGGAGCTTGGTCGATACTTTGGAGCCCGCCACGATGGCGACCATCGGCCGTGCAGGTTGAGCGAGCGCCCGATCGAGCGCTTCCAACTCCGCCACCAACAAAGGTCCCGCGCATGCGACGGGCGCGAAACGCGCGACACCATGCGTGCTCGCTTCGGCTCGATGCGCTGTCCCGAATGCATCCATAACAAAGATATCGCACAGCGAGGCCATCCGTTGCGCGAGCTCCGGATCGTCTTTCTTTTCACCCGAGTTAAAGCGTACGTTCTCGCACAGCACGACCTCGCCCGGCTCACAAGAGACACCGTTTAGCCAATCTTGCTGTAGTCGTACCGGACTACCCAAGAGCTCGGATAAGCGAGTCGCAACGGGCGCCAAAGAAAATTCTGCGGCGAACTGCCCTTCTTTTGGTCGCCCGAGATGCGAAAGCACGATCACTCGCGCACCGGCATCACGCGCGCGCACCAAGGTCGGCAACGCCGCACGAATTCGTGCATCACTACTGATGACACCGTCCTCGAGCGGCACGTTCAGATCCTCTCGAATCATCACCCGCTGCCCCTTGAGGACTAGATCCGTCATCCGCAGTACGTGCATCCGTTGATCCTCAGGCCGCCTTCGACCAGGCCAAGGTGGTATCGAGCATGCGATTGGAGAAACCCCATTCGTTGTCGTACCACGCACAGACCTTAACCAGATTGCCACCCAACACCTTAGTCATCGTGGCATCGTAAGTGGATGAATGCGCATCATGGTTGTAATCAATCGAGACGAGTGGCGCATCGGTGTACGCGAGCACGCCTTTGAGCGGACCTTCAGCAGCCGCTTTCATCAAAGAATTAATTTCCTCGACTGAGGTGGCGCGACTCGCCGTAAAGGTCAAATCGACCATCGAAACATTGATCGTCGGCACCCGTACCGCAAAGCCGTCGAACTTGCCTTTGAGCGCAGGCAATACCAAGCCCACTGCTGCTGCGGCACCCGTTTTCGTTGGGATCATGGACATGGTCGCTGAACGTGCACGGCGCAGGTCTGAGTGATAGACGTCGGTCAAGACCTGATCATTGGTGTAGGCATGAATCGTGGTCATGAGACCACTCTCGATGCCCATGTTCTCGTGTAATACTTTGGCGACTGGCGCCAAGCAGTTCGTCGTGCAGGACGCGTTAGAAATCACCGTTTGCGTACTATGGAGCACGGAGTCATTCACGCCGTACACGACGGTCGCATCCACGTCGTTGCCACCTGGGGCCGAGATCACGACTTTTTTGGCACCCCCCGCCAAATGCGCGCCCGCCTTCGCTTTACTAGTGAAAAGACCCGTGCACTCCAAGACGTACTCAACACCGAGTTCACCCCAGGGCAGTTGTGCAGGATCACGTTGCGCGAGCACCCGAATACGATCGCCGTTCACCACCATCGCGTCGCCATCGACGCGGACCTCGCCCGGAAAACGACCATGCGCCGTATCAAAGCGCGTCAGATGCGCGTTGGTTTCAGCATCCCCTAAATCATTGATGGCCACCACTTGAATCTCAGCGGTGCGATGCGCCTCATAGAGTGCACGCAGCACATTACGCCCAATCCGACCGTACCCGTTGATACCCACCTTGATCGCCATGTCGTTTTACCCTCGTGTCAAACTCGTAAAAAAATTCGGTGTACCCACATCACGTTGCGTGATGTACACATCGCCTCTGCGATTATCTCAGGCTCTGCCGAGCCAGTAGGTCCTCAAGCGCACGGCGAACATGCTCTGGGGTGAGGCCGAAATGTTGATAAAGGTCAGCCGCCTTGCCCGAAGCGCCGAATTGATCGATGCCTAGGACCTGACCGTCCTGCCCGACATATTTCCACCAGCCGAGTGTCGCACCCGCCTCGATCGCCAGCCGGCAGCGAACGGATTTGGGTAGGACCGCCTCGCGCCAGCGCGCATCCTGCGCCTCAAAGACATCGCAGCTCGGCATCGACACCAATCGTACCCGACGACCCGACTGATTGAGCGCCTGCACAGCCTCGACAGCAATCGCGACCTCAGAGCCGGTCGCGATCACGATCGCCTCCGGGAGACGTCCGCTGCCCGGCGTAACCCCAGGTGCCTCGATCAGAATGTAGCCGCCGTTAGCGATCGCGGCCTGTTGACCCTCATCGCGCGGCTGCTGGGGCAAACCCTGCCGCGTCAGGATGAGACAAGTTGGGCCGTGGCTGCGCTCGATCGCGGCCAACCAAGCGACCGCGGTCTCGGTGGCATCGCAGGGACGCCAAACCGACAAGTGCGGCATCGCACGCAAACTCGCTAAATCGGTTGGTGCGTCGGGCCATCCTCACCCAAGCCAATCGAATCGTGGGTGTAGACCTGCACGACGTGTTGATGCATCAAAGCAGCCAATCGCAAGGCGTTGCGCGCGTAATCACTGAACACCAAGAAGGTCCCCGAGTACGGCAAAAATCCACCGTGCAAAGCGAGACCATTCATCATGGCGGTCATCGCGAACTCGCGTACACCATAGTGAATAAAGTTCCCGCTCGTATCGTCGCGCGTGATCGCCTTCGAATCTTTACGGAAGGTATTGACTGACCCTGTCAGATCGGCTGAGCCGCCGAGTAATTCGGGCAGTGACGGGCCGAGCGCATTCAAAATCACTTGCGATGAGGCACGGGTCGCCTGCGCCGCACCGACCGCCTGTGCTGCCTGCAAAGCAGCCGCTCGTACCTGTGGCCAATCGGCAACGGCCTCGCCACGCATGCGGCGTTCGAACTCTGAGGCCAACTCTGGAAAGCTACGTCGATAGGCGTTAAAGCGTCGTCGCCAAGCCCGCTCGGCACGCGCACCCCGATCACGCTGGTCCCATTCGCTGCGTACGTCTTCCGGGATCTCAAAGGGCGCGTACGGCCAATCGAGCGCAGCGCGAGTCGCTACGATTTCTTCGGTGCCGAGCGGCTCACCATGGGTGGATTTACTACCTTGTTTGTTCGGCGCTCCAAAACCGATGACTGTCCGAGCACATATCAGGGTGGGCTTGTGCCGCTCGGCTCGTGCTCGTTTAAGCGCGCGCAGCACCGCCTCCGCATCGTGCCCATCGATATCTTTGATGACCTGCCAGCCATAGGCGGCAAAGCGCTTAGCCGTGTCGTCGGCCATCCAGTTACGGACATCCCCGTCGATCGAGATGCCATTATCGTCGTACACGCAGATGAGCTTGCCCAGCCCCAAGGTCCCCGCGAGCGAAGCCGCCTCGTGCGAGATCCCCTCCATCATGCAACCATCACCCAAAAACACGTAGGTGTGATGATCGACGATGGTATGGCCTTCGCGGTTGAACTGGGTGTCGAGCAATCGCTCAGCTAAGGCCATGCCGACGGCCGTGGCCATGCCCTGTCCCAGGGGCCCAGTGGTTGTCTCAATCCCCAGCTTCGGCTCATGCTCGGGGTGACCGGCTGTACGGGAGCCCAATTGGCGGAATTGGCGAATCTCATCGAGGGTGAGTGGATAGCCCGACAGATGCAGCACCGAATAGAGCAACATCGAGGCGTGCCCATTCGAAAGCACAAATCGATCGCGATCCCACCAGGTCGGATTACCGGGGTTGTGCCGAAGCACATCTCGCCAGAGCACTTCGGCAATATCGGCCATTCCCATGGGCGCGCCGGGGTGGCCGGAAGCCGCTTGCTGCACGGCGTCCATGGAAAGCGCGCGAATGGCGTTCGCGAGGCGACGACGTGAGCTCATGGGTAAAGTCCGGTGGTGATTGCGGGAAAGTGCAATTCTCCCTCAGCGGGACCTGCTTTTTCAATGCAAAAACCCGTTGCAGCCACGCGTCTCGACTACAGGCTCTCGCTATAATCCCGCGCTTGAATTTTTAGGGAGTTGCGCGCTCATGGCCAATCACTATCTCTTTACCTCCGAGTCGGTCTCCGAAGGTCACCCTGACAAACTCGCCGACCAGATTTCGGACGCCATCCTGGATGCCATTCTGGCGGACGACAAGCGTTGCCGCGTCGCGGTCGAAACCTTGGTCAAGACGGGCGTAGCGATTGTCGCCGGAGAAGTCACAACCAACACTTGGGTGGATATCGAATCGGTAGTGCGAAAGACCGTGCTCGATGTCGGCTACAACTCATCCGAGATGGGCTTTGATGGGGCCTCCTGTGGCGTCATCAACATCATCGGCAAGCAATCGGCGGATATCGCTCAAGGCGTCGATCGTAAGGATCCTCGCAAGCAGGGCGCAGGCGATCAGGGATTGATGTTCGGCTTTGCCACCAATGAGACGCCGGTATTGATGCCGGCGGCGATCACGCTCTCGCATCGCCTCGTGGAGCGCCAAGCCAAAATGCGTAAACAAGGCAAGTTGCCTTGGCTACGACCCGATGCCAAAAGCCAGGTCACGCTACGCTATGAGAACGACAAACCCGTTGCGATCGATGCGGTCGTTCTCTCGACTCAGCACGCCGAAGAGATTTCCATGCGCAAACTGCAAGAAGCGGTCATGGAGGAAATTGTCAAACCGGTGCTCCCAAAGAAATGGATCCACCGAGGTACGAAGTTTCATATCAATCCGACCGGTCGCTTTGTGATCGGTGGCCCCGTCGGCGACTGCGGCCTCACCGGGCGCAAAATTATTGTGGATACGTACGGTGGATTTGCCCGTCACGGCGGCGGCGCATTCTCGGGCAAAGACCCCTCTAAGGTGGATCGCTCGGCCGCTTATGCCGCGCGCTATGTCGCCAAAAATATTGTCGCGGCAGGACTGGCCGATCGTTGCGAAGTACAAGTCTCTTACGCCATTGGCGTGGCTGAGCCCACCTCGATCATGGTCGAGACCTTCGGTACGGGCAAAGTCGAGCGTGAAAAATTGACCGCGCTCGTGCGTCGACACTTTGATCTGACGCCCTATGGCCTGCGAGAAATGCTGAAACTCGCGCGTCCGATTTATCGCAAAACCGCCGCTTATGGGCACTTCGGTCGCGAAGATAAGGATTTCACTTGGGAGCGCACGGACAAGGCGGCCGCCCTCGCAGCGGATGCCGGTCTTCCACGCACTCGCGCGACACGCGCAAGCAAAAAACGGTAAACTTTGACTCACACCGGCGAGGGGCGCTGCAGCATCATCCGGATGCCAGGCTCGCCGGGGGTGGATTTCGCAACGGCGCCCGTCAATCTCTGACACAGATTAACGGAGTACATCATGAACGCTGTTGCCAAGGAAGCTATCAAAGGAACCCTCGACTCGGGGGATTATCATGTCGCCGATCTATCGCTAGCGGATTTCGGCCGTAAGGAAATCCGTATTGCCGAGACCGAAATGCCGGGCCTCATGGCGATCCGCGAGGAATACGCCCCGACCCAACCCCTGCGCGGCGCACGGATCACGGGCTCGCTGCACATGACGATCCAGACGGCGGTGCTGATTGAGACACTGCAAGCACTCGGTGCGCAGGTCCGTTGGGCATCGTGCAATATTTTCTCGACTCAGGATCACGCGGCAGCGGCGATCGCTGCGACGGGTACGCCGGTGTTTGCCTATAAAGGTGAGTCGCTACGCGAGTATTGGGAGTTCACCCATCGGATCTTTGAATGGACCGACGGCGGCTATTCCAACATGATCCTAGATGATGGCGGCGATGCGACGCTGCTGCTGCATCTGGGCACCCAAGCTGAAAAAGATCTCTCGGTGCTCGCTCACCCAGGTAGCGAAGAGGAAGAGCACCTGTTCGCCACCATTAAAGACAAACTCAAAACTGATCCAACCTGGTACTCAACCCGTATCCAACACATTCGCGGTGTCACCGAGGAGACCACCACGGGTGTGAAGCGTCTTTATCAGATGGCCAAGGATGGCGCACTCGCGTTCCCGGCGATCAACGTGAATGACGCGGTGACCAAGAGCAAATTCGACAACCTATACGGCTGCCGTGAATCTCTGGTCGATGCGATCAAGCGTGCCACCGACGTCATGATTGCGGGCAAGGTCGCCGTCGTCTGCGGTTATGGCGATGTGGGCAAAGGCTCGGCGCAAGCCTTGCGGGCACTCTCGGCCCAGGTTTGGGTAACGGAAGTGGATCCTATCTGTGCGCTGCAAGCGGCCATGGAAGGGTATCGCGTCGTCACGATGGAATACGCGGCCGATAAGGCAGATATCTTTGTCACCGCGACCGGTAACTTCCATGTGATCAACCACGATCACATGCGGAAGATGAAAGATCAGGCCATCGTCTGCAACATTGGTCACTTCGACAATGAAATCGACTGCGCCTCGCTGAAGCCCTACACCTGGGATAACATCAAGCCACAGGTCGATCAGATCATCTTCCCAGACGGCAAGCGCATCACCTTGCTCGCCGAAGGTCGCTTGGTCAATCTGGGCTGCGGCACGGGCCACCCGAGCTATGTGATGTCCTCATCGTTTGCCAACCAGACGATCGCACAGATCGAGTTGTGGGCGAATCACGAGAACTATCCGGTCGGCGTATACGTATTGCCCAAGCACTTGGACGAAAAAGTCGCTCGCCTGCAATTGAAGAAACTCGGTGCTGAACTCACCGAGCTCACCGATCAGCAAGCACGCTACATTGGCGTTGATAAGCAAGGCCCGTACAAACCTGAAGCTTATCGCTACTAAAACTCTCCAAGGCTGGTAGATCCGCCTAAACGGGACGATCCGCCAAGACAAGCGACGGCCATGACGCTACCATCGGTGTCATGGCCGTTTCTTTTGTGCAACTCACGGACACCCATTTAGTTGGTGATCCGCAGGGCGCGATGCGCGGCGTCGTGACACGCGATGCGCTGCAACGTGTTCTCGCCCATGCCGCCAGCGATATCGCCTCGAGCGATGCCATCTTGCTCACAGGCGATCTCGTACACGACGATGCTGATGGCTATGCAGCGATCGCAGAGCTACTAGGCGGGCTTGGCAAACCGGTGCTGTGCTTACCGGGAAATCATGACGACCCCCTTTTGATGCGCGAAACGCTTCCTTCCCCACCCTTTGACTACTGTCCCGTGCGCCGATTTGGCGCTTGGCAGGTCGTCTTACTGGACTCTGTTATCCCGGGCGAAGCGGGCGGTCGATTAAGCGCGACAGAACTTGAACGTCTGGAGGCAGCCCTTAAGACGGCGCCCGATACGCCAACACTGATCGCTTTGCATCATCATCCCATCGCGACCGGTAGCGTGTGGCTCGAACCCATCGGCCTCGAGAATGCCGCTGAATTCTTTGACGTCATCAGCAATCAAGCGCAAGTCAAAGCCGTCGTCTGGGGGCATGTCCATCAAAGCCAACACACGATTCGCGGTCCCTTACAACTGATCGGCACACCCTCAACCTGCGTACAATTTCGTGCGCAATCGGAGGACTTTGCACTCGACACACTGCCACCGGCCTACCGAGTGCTGACGCTCTTTGATGACGGTCGACTCGAGACCCGCCTACAACATCTACCCTCTGCTCAATAGCAATTCGATCGCGGCTTAATGTCTTTTCACGCAAGTAAGCACACGGACTGATGCGCACGTTTCTCTGGTTTCTGGGGCTGTTCGTCTTTGGCTTTGCCGTCATGGCCGTGTTCGCTTGGCCGCTATACGATGCACTCACCCCAAGCTTCGATGTGAAATTCCACCGAGTCGCCAACCGACTCGGGATGCTCGCCTTACTGATCGGCATGGTGTTGTTAGCGAGACGGCTGGGTGTTGCCGATCGCCAAAGCCTCGGCTACGGCCTCGCTCGTAAGCCATTTTTGATGACAGCCGGCTGGGGATTCATCGCAGGGGTCTGTAGCTTACTGCCCGTCGTGGCGTTGATGGGGCTACTTGATCTTCGCGAACTGAAACCCGATCTCGCCGTCAACGCCTTATTGCTCATCGAGCTAGCCCTAAGTGGCTTACTAAGCGGCATGGCCGTCGCCTTAATCGAAGAAACCTTTTTTCGTGGTGCCATGCACAGCGGAATCGCCCGCGAGTCAGGAAACTCCGCAGCGATTTTACTGACGGCGCTCCTCTATTCGGCTGTCCATTTCTTAGGTAGCTACCGTATTCCCGTGGAAGAACTAGGACCCGATAGTGGAGTCCGACATATCGTCGGCACCTTTGCCAACTTACTCGCGCCGAGTCGAATCATCGACGCTTTTTTAGCCTTGTTCTCAGTTGGGGTATTGCTCGGTGTGCTCAGAACCCACAGCGGAAACATCGCGACCTGTCTTGGTCTGCACGCGGGTTGGGTGTGGATCATTACGTTTTTGCGTGAGGGCACTACCCACAACACCGATAGCCAGTGGGGATTTTTGGTATCGAGTTTTGATGGGGTCGTCGGCTGGTTAGTACTCGCCTGGACGATAATTTTGACGCTGGCGATACGGGCGTGGCTGCGCCGTGGCGGTCAACTCACGCCTCAGTCGCATCCTCAGACCGACGAATAAGCGGCGAGATCAACTCCAGTCGCTGCAAAGGATCATCCAGCTCAAGACAATACTGTTTGTCGTCGAGACTGATCGGCAAGATCTCCGTCAATCTCGCACTCACCCATTCCGCATCCTCAAAACGGGGCTCGAGCGTCGAGTAAATTTCACCGAGCTCTGGGAGTACCTTGCGTAATAGGTCCGCCAGATGTCGATAAGTTTCCGGTACAGTCAAACAATCTGGGGTCGATCGCGGAAGACCCGGTGAGACATCGAGCCATTCCACCTCAGCCATGTTGAGACCATCGTCTTCAACCCAAGCGCGCTGCACCCGAAAGCGTCGCTCTCCATGACAGCTGATCCCAAGTAGCCCATCCGGCAAAAGATTAAAGTCCACGATCCGCGCGCTGGTGCCCACCTGACAGAAGCTGACGGGCGCGCCCGCCTCGCGCCCCTCGCGTAATAACACCACACCAAAGCCGCTCTGCTCACGCATGCAACGCTTGACCATATCGGTATAGCGCGTCTCAAAGATACGTAAGGGCAGCGGACCGCGCGGGAAAAGGACTGTATTCAGCGGGAAAAGCGGAATCTCCGTCGAATCGCTCACGGCTCCCCCTTAGGAGGCACTCATCACGCTGCGTCCCCAGCGCGCCATGAGTGCGTGATCAATATCGAGCTGATCCAAGATACGCGCCACAATGAAATCCACTAGCTCGTCGACCTGGGTGGGCCGAGTGTAAAAGCCGGGATTCGCGGGCAGTATCGTCACCCCGAGCTGCGATAATTTGAGCATGTTCTCCAGATGAATCGCGGAAAAAGGCGTTTCGCGCGGCACGATAATGAGATTCCCGCGCTCTTTGATCACCACATCGGCCGCGCGCTCAAGTAGATTCTCACTCGCCCCGTGAGCGATCGCCGAGACGGTTGCCATACTGGCGGGGCAAACCACCATTTTCCGGGGTGCCCCGGAGCCACTTGCCACGGGGGACGTCCACTCTTCGTCACCGAAAACCCGCAATTGATCCTCACGCGCGCCAAATAATTCACGCAGATAACGCGTCTGATCCAATGGACGACCCGGTAGCTTGCAATCGGTCTCCGAGCCGACGACGACCTGCGCGGCTTTCGTGAACATCAAAAAAACGTTGTAGTCGGCTCGGACGAGGCACTCAATCAGCCGCAGGCCATACTGCGTGCCCGAGGCGCCGGTAAGCCCGACGGTAACCGTGTTATCCCTGTGCGCCATTCAAGCCTCTCCCGTTTTTGCCCGCTCAGCCAACGCGGCCAGTACTCTCTCGTGCAGACCCCCAAAAGATCCGTTCGACATCATCAGCGCATGATCTCCAGGCCGCAAGTCAGCAGCGAGCTCAGTGACGAGCGCGTCCAAATCCGAGACGACTTTTGCGGGTACGGCAGAGTCCGAAAAAGCGGCCTGCACGTCCCAACCCAGATCGGCGGGTGCGTACACCCAGATCGTATCGGCCTTTTGTAAAGAGGCAGCGAGCTCGGCCTGATGCACCCCAAGGCGCATGGTGTTTGAACGCGGCTCAAGGATCGCGACGATACGCTCTCGCCCCACTTTGCGTCGCAAGCCATCCACCGTCGTTGTAATCGCTGTGGGGTGATGCGCAAAGTCGTCATATACCCGAACTCCAGCGACTTCCCCGCGTAATTCCAAGCGCCGTTTGATGCCTTCAAAGACGCAGAGCGCGCTACAGGCGATTTCCACCGGCACCCCTGCATGACGCGCAGCCGCAATAGCGGCTAAGGCATTTTCAACGTTATGCACGCCGAGCAAATCCCACGTCACATGCCCCAACGTCGCACCGGACAGCAACACCTCAAAGCGGCTGCCATCGCCGCCCGCACCGCCGAGAGCGGACCCCGCAAGACGAGCGCTCCACACCCCCTCGTCAGCGTTATCGGGTGTCAAAGAAAACGACTCGGTCGGCGTCCAGCAACCCATCGCTAAGGCATTACGAACACCCCCATCCCGATTATGATGAATAATGAGCCCTGAGCCCGGCACGGTGCGCACGAGATGATGGAACTGACGCTCGATCGCGGCGACATCGCTATAGATATCCGCATGATCAAATTCGAGATTATTCAAAATCAAAGTGCGCGGCCGATAGTGAACAAACTTGGCGCGCTTATCAAAGAAAGCTGTATCGTACTCGTCAGCCTCAATTACAAAGAAAGGTGCCCGACCTAAACGCGCACTGAGACCAAAATTATGCGGCATACCCCCAATCAAAAAGCCAGGCTCAAGTCCCGCAAATTCTAGGATCCAAGCCAACATACTACTGGTCGTCGTTTTACCGTGAGTACCCGCCACCGCAAGCACCCAGCGATCTCGCAAGACGTGTGTGGCCAACCACTCCGGCCCCGATACATAGGGGATATGACTCTCGAGCAGCGCTTCCACCACCGGTTGGCCACGACTCATGACGTTACCCACCACCACCACATCGGGGGCAGGATCGAGTTGCGCAGCATCAAACCCCGTGTGGATGTCGATCCCTGCAGCGGCGAGCTGGGTGCTCATCGGCGGATAGACGTTGCGATCGGAGCCACTGACTTGATGACCCGCCTCACGTGCAATCATCGCCACCCCTGCCATGAACGTGCCGCAAATTCCCAAAATATGCACGTGCATGCGCGTCGCCTCGTCTTAGGCCGGTGGCAGGCCGATGCCGGTCGCCAAGACCACCGAAAACACCAACATCTCACCGGCTAAAAACAGCAAAACACATTGGAACATAGGTCGTTCAATCGCTTCACGCAAAATCCGCGCGTTGAGGTAAATCAAATATACGCTCAAGGCGAATGCGAGCAGCGACCACACCGAAAGCGTCAACATACCCTCATCATCGGGTCGCACGGCCGAGACGAGCGGAATGCTAATGGGAGTCAGAAGCGCCGCAATTCCAAAAATCGCGGTCGCCGTCTGCAAAAAGCGGGCGCCGCGATTAAAAAGTCGCAGCAAGAGATACAGCCACCCCAGCGTGACGGCACCTGACACCACCGCCTGCGGGAAAATGCTGGGATCATCGGGGATAAAGGCCTGACCCAGCCCCCCCTGCAGCGCGATCAGCGCGATCACACACGCGGCCAAGAGTGAGGAGGAAGACGGGAGGTCTTGGGGCCCGCGCTGCAGCCGCAAGATGCCAAGCAGAGTCTGGATTGTCT
This sequence comes from Gammaproteobacteria bacterium, assembly GCA_009926865.1. Classification (GTDB taxonomy): domain Bacteria; phylum Pseudomonadota; class Gammaproteobacteria; order Steroidobacterales; family Steroidobacteraceae; genus UBA964. The sequence continues at coordinate 28,629 of RFOD01000006.1, forward strand.
GGTACATCATGAATTTCATTCCTTCGGACCCGGAATTCTTGCATAGTCACCGGATGACGTCGTCCTCCACGCTGATCGACACGCCGGCCGCGCTGGAGGATCTGGTGGGGCGGCTCGTGGCTGAGACCGCCTTCGGGATGGATACCGAATTTTTGCGCGAACGCACGTATCGCGCCGAACTATGTCTATTACAAGTGACGGTCGGGGCAGAGCCTCGGTGTATCGATCCACTCGCCCTACCTGCCTTAACGCCGCTCCAAACGCTGATGGCAGGCACCGAACCGCAGAAAATCCTGCATTCGGGTCGGCAGGATCTGGAGGTTCTGTGGCCGCTTACGGGCCCGATTGCTGGCGTGTTTGATACTCAGATCGCAGCCGCACTCGCCGGCTTTCCCGCTCAGATCGGCTATGCCGAACTGGTCAAGCGTGTCCTCGGCGTCGAATTAGCCAAGGGTCAAACGCGTACCGACTGGTCACGCCGACCCCTTACCGAGGCGCAACTGGACTACGCATTGGACGACGTTCGCTATTTACGGCCACTTTGCGATCATCTTCAGGAACAGCTGGATCGACTGGGGCGACTCCACTGGCTGGAAGAAGATCTGATCCGCTTGGTCGAACCTGCGGGTTTACAACCGGACCCCAGCCGCGCCTGGCAACGCTTCAAGGGCGTCTCGCAACTCGATGAGGGGCGACAACGCCTCATTAAGGCGTTGGCTGAGTGGCGCGAGCGTCGAGCGATTCAAAAAAATCGGCCCCGCGGTTGGATATTAGATGATGCTTTCATCAAAGAGATTACCGAAAAAGTTCCTCGCGACAGCGCAGCGCTCGCTGCAATTCAAGGTCTACCCGAAGGGGTCGTTAAACATAGCGGCGAGGAACTCTGCTCGCTCGTCGCACAGGCTGAAATTGATCACCCTGCGCCACCGTTGCCCAAGCGAGTAAGGCCTGACCCCGCCATCGTGCAACAGGTTAAATATTTGAGCGAAAAACTAAAGCAACGCGCGGCGGAGCTTGAGCTGGTGAGTGAAATTCTCGCAACGCGCAAAGAACTCGACGCGCTCGCAGCCGGTCGGCCGATTGATCAAGTGCTCAGCGGTTGGCGCCTCGAGGTGCTCGCAGACGTACTCACTGACTGAGGCTCTACGAGACGCTTAAGGCCTGCTCAACGCGTGCGGTGACCTGCTCGAGCGGGGCATCGGCCTCAATGCTGCGCAACAAATCCTGTGCCGTGTAAAAGTCAATCAATGGCGCCGTTTGCGCTTCGTAGACCTCAATCCGCTTGGCGACGGTCGCTTCGTTGTCATCCGGCCGTTGCAACAACACGGGCGCGGAGCAGCGCCCACCACAAGGTGGCGGTGTGGGCGGCGGCGCCGTATGAATATTGAAAATACGTCCGCATGCCTGACAGCTACGACGACCCGAGATACGCTTGACCAGCAAATCTTTGTCGACGTTGAATAAGATCACTGCATCGAGCGGCTGACCGATCGTTTGCAGCATGTTGTCCAAGCCCTCGGCTTGAGCAATCGTGCGCGGAAAGCCATCCAAGATAAAACCCGTCGCCGCATCGGGCTCCGCCAAGCGCGCTCGCACCATGCCGAGGATGGTCTCATCATCAACCAGTTGCCCGGCATCCATGACGGCTTTCGCTCGTGCCCCGAGCTCGGTCCCTTCGCGCACATGGGCACGTAGTAGATCTCCCGTCGAGATCTGGGGAATACCATGCAGCTCTACGAGCCGTTGTGATTGGGTGCCCTTGCCCGAACCGGGCGCACCGAGGAAAACGATTCTCATGAATAGCTTACTGGGGGTTAGGACCCGTTGCCGCCTGTCTGGTGCCGTATTGTGTGCGCCACGTTACCGTTCCGGTTTCGGGAGGTCAAACCGTCCGGTATCCTTCGGTAAATGGCCTGCTGCATTTCCGCTTATCCAACTTGACCCGTCCCCGCTGACAGAACTGAATCATGACTGCAAAAACGACATCGAAGGCCCGTAAAAAGACCGCAAAGTCCGCCCGCTTAACCGTCGACTCCAGTGCCGGCTCCAGCGCCCGTCGCGGGGTCAAATTGACCGCTGCGCCGCGTAACGCCTTCTACGCCCAATCGGGCGGGGTGACCGCGGTGATCAATGCCTCAGCAGCGGGAGTCATCGAAACGGCAGCTCGTTATCCGCGGGCCATCGGCAAAGTCTATGCCGGGCGTCACGGGATCGTCGGCGCGCTGCACGAAGACCTGATCGATGTCTTCAAGGAAAGCAAAGCAACGATTGCCGGTCTACGCCACACACCGTCGGGGGCTTTCGGTTCAGCGCGTTTCAAGTTGAAAGGCCTCGAGCAAAATCGCGCCGAATACGAGCGACTCATCGAAGTGTTTGAAGCGCACAACATCGGTTATTTCTTTTATAACGGTGGCAACGACTCGATGGATACGGCGCACAAAGTCGCGCAGATGGGCGAGTCACTGGGCTACCCGATCACCTGTATTGGCGTCCCGAAAACCGTCGATAATGATTTGCCCTATACGGACTGTTGCCCAGGCTTTGGCTCGGTCGCCAAATATGTCGCCGTGTCGACGCTTGAGGCCTCGCTCGATGTCGCCTCCATGGCTAAGACGTCGACCAAAGTATTTGTGCTGGAAGTGATGGGTCGGCATGCCGGCTGGATCGCTGCCGCAGCAGGACTAGCAGGCCGCGGGCGCGATGAGCCACCGCATGTGATTCTCTTTCCAGAAATCGCCTTTGATCGCCAAGCGTTTCTCGAGCGCGTCAAGCAAAGCGTGGATCGCTGTGGCTACTGCGTGGTCGTGGTCTCAGAAGGCACCCATGACGCTCAAGGACAATTTTTAGCTGATGCCGGTACGCGCGATGCCTTTGGACATACTCAGTTAGGCGGGGTCGCTCCCGTGGTGGCGAATATGGTTCGCGAAGCCCATGGCTATAAGTTTCATTGGGCGGTCGCCGACTATCTCCAACGGGCTGCCCGTCATGTGGCCTCGAAGGTAGATGTGGATCAGGCCTACGCCATGGGCAAAGCTGCGGTGGAGTTGGCGATCGGCGGCCATAATGCCGTCATGCCCACGGTGGTGCGCAAATCAGATAAACCTTATCGGTGGACGGTGGGACAGGTGCCGCTCGCCAAAGTCGCCAATGTCGAGAAGAAAGTGCCGCGCGATTTCATTACGGCCGATGGGTTCGGGATCACCGAAAAATGCCGTCGCTATTTGGCGCCCCTAATCGTTGGCGAGGATCCCCCACCCTACAAAAATGGCCTCCCCGTCTATGTGCGGGTCAAAGGCGTACCCGTCAAGAAGAAGTTGGGACCCTTTAAGGTCTGAGCTTGCCCACAGAGCCTCCGTGAGGCCTGTGGTATATTTCCGCGGCGTTTCAGGCGAACCGATAGGTCCGTTTGGGCGGCAGACACGCGCCCAAGGCGCTTACATTTTTCAGGGGGACAATGCTGATGGATGCCAATCTCTGGCTGTGGATGGCCATTGCCGCAGGCGTGGTCGCGGTGCTTTACGGGATCGTTGCGGCGAACTCGATCAATAACCTGCCGGCGGGCAATGCGCGCATGCAGGAAATCGCGGCGGCCATTCAGGCGGGCGCGAAAGCCTATCTCAACCGTCAATACTCGACGATCGCAGTGGTCGGCGTCGTGCTGTTTTTACTCATGGGCTTGGCACTGGATTGGGCCTCGGCTGGCGGCTTTGCCGTCGGGGCGTTGCTCTCCGGACTCGCCGGATTCATCGGTATGAACGTCTCGGTGCGCGCGAACGTGCGTACCGCCCAAGCGGCGCATCAGGGATTGAATGCCGCATTGCAAGTCGCCTTTAAAGGCGGCGCGATCACCGGCATGTTGGTGGTCGGCCTCGGCCTTCTCGGCGTGACCGCGTGGTACATGGCGATGCTGCCTGTTGTCGGCGAAGAAGACGCCCTGCGCTCGCTGGTGGGTCTCGCCTTCGGCGGCTCGCTCATCTCGATCTTTGCGCGTTTGGGCGGCGGCATCTTTACCAAAGGTGCGGACGTCGGCGCGGATCTCGTCGGCAAAGTGGAAGCCGGCATTCCTGAAGATGACCCCCGTAACCCGGCCGTGATCGCCGATAACGTCGGTGACAACGTCGGTGACTGCGCGGGTATGGCCGCCGATCTTTTTGAGACCTATGCCGTGACGATCGTAGCCACGATGCTGCTCGGCGGACTGATGCTCAAAGATCAAGGCGCTGCAGCGGTGATTTACCCGCTTGCCTTGGGCGCAGCCTCTATCTTCGCCTCCATCATCGGCACTTTCTTCGTACGCACGACGGATGGCGGCAAGATCATGAACGCGCTCTATAAGGGCGTGATTGTTTCGGGCCTCATATCGGCGGTGGCTTTCTGGTTCATCACCGAATCTTTGATGCCGAATAACGCGGTCGCACTCTTTGGTTGCGCCGTCATCGGCTTGCTGTTGACAGCAGCCATGATTGTCATCACCGAGTACTACACCGCCACAGAATTCAGCCCCGTGCAAAAGGTCGCTGAAGCGTCACAGACGGGTCACGCGACCAACATCATCGCAGGCCTCGGCGTGTCGATGAAGTCCACCGCGCTGCCGGTGATTGCCGTCTGTATCGCCATCTGGGGCGCCTATACCCTCGGCGGTTTGTATGGCCTGGCAGTGGCGGCAACGGCGATGTTGTCGATGACGGGCATGATCGTCGCACTCGATGCTTACGGTCCAATCACGGATAACGCAGGTGGCATTGCGGAGATGGCAGGCCTCGACAGCAGCGTGCGTGACGTCACCGATCCGCTCGATGCGGTGGGTAACACGACCAAGGCGGTCACCAAGGGCTATGCGATCGGCTCAGCGGGCCTTGCGGCTTTGGTGCTCTTTGCCGACTACACCCATAAGCTCGAAGATGCCGGCAAACTGCAGGATTTCTCGCTATCGGATCCCGCAGTAATCATTGGTCTTTTCATTGGCGGCTTGGTGCCTTACCTCTTTGGCGCCATGGCAATGGAAGCGGTCGGTCGCGCTGCAGGCTCTGTCGTGACGGAAGTGCGTCGTCAGTTCCGTGAAATTCCAGGGATCATGGACGGCTCGGCGAAGCCCGACTACTCCAAGGCGGTCGACCTACTCACCCGGGCTGCCATCAAAGAAATGGTGGTGCCGTCCTTGCTACCGATTCTGGTCCCAATCGTGATTGCCTTTGGCATGAACGCTTTGATGGGTCCGGGCGCAGGTATCCGAGCGCTTGGCGGTCTTCTCATCGGTACCATCGTGACGGGTCTCTTCGTCGCGATCTCGATGTGTACGGGCGGGGGCGCTTGGGATAACGCCAAGAAGTTCATCGAAGAAGGTCACTGTGGTGGCAAGGGCTCTGAAGCCCACAAGGCCGCGGTCACGGGTGACACGGTTGGCGATCCGTATAAAGACACGGCGGGCCCTGCGATCAACCCGCTGATCAAAATCATCAATATCGTCGCGCTGTTGCTCGTTCCCTTACTCTGAGCGAGCGAGACGGTCCGCGTCTAAACACGGCGGGCCAGGTCTAAAAAATACGACCTGGCTCGCCGATTCGGGTGCGATAGGCCCCAGGGGGCTCACGCGGCGCATCTAGATCAGTCGGTGGCCCCATTTCGGGGGCTTTAGGATCCGGTACCAGTAAACGCCACGCCTCTGTCGGTTGTTGCGCGGCCCAGAAGAGACCGGCTAACCCACGAGGTACGGCCCGGTTCTCGGGAATATCGGGGGGCGGACGGCGTCGCGACTGCACCACAATTTCATCGAGTTCCGCAGTCCAAGGCTCGTAAAGCTGCTCAGGCGGGATAAATCGCCGCAGGTCGCCCTTGCGCAAATCCAAGCGCGGCGCTGTGTTCGGCGTCGTGGGACTTGCATCCTGTGCGAGGGCCGATACATTGGCACCCCCCAGAATCCACGGAGTCACACACGTGAGCCAGATCTTGCACGCCGTCAGCCGTCGATTGCTGCTCATTGCTGTTTTCACCTTGGCCCTCGCCGCCCACGCGGGCGTTTCTCGAGCGGCAGAAGAGCATGCCATACCGGCAGGCATCCAGAAAATCACCTCTGTGGAGGGGATCACTGAATACGAACTCGACAACGGCCTGAAGCTGCTGCTCTTTCCAGATCCCTCAAAATCGACTGTCACCGTCAATATCACTTACCTCGTCGGCTCTCGACATGAAGGCTATGGCGAGAGTGGTATGGCGCATCTGCTTGAACATCTCGTCTTCAAGGGCACTCCGCGCTTTCCCAATATCCCGCAGGAGCTGACCGCTCGCGGTGCGCGTCCCAACGGAACGACTTGGTATGACCGGACCAATTATTTCGCGACCTTCACGGCAAACGATGAAAACTTGCGCTGGGCGCTCGATCTGGAAAGTGACCGTATGGTCAACTCGTTCATCTCCGCAGAAGATTTGCAGAGCGAATTTTCGGTAGTCCGCAACGAATTCGAATCTGGCGAGAACGATCCAGGCGGAGTGCTACTGGAACGGGTCATGTCGACGGCTTATCTTTGGCATAACTACGGGAAGTCGACCATCGGTTCGCGCGCGGATATCGAGCGAGTGCCGATCGAGAACCTTCGGGCGTTTTATCAAAAATACTATCAGCCCGATAATGCCGTGCTCACCATTGCTGGACGCTTTGATCCTGCCAAGACCCTAAATTGGGTCAATGAATTTTTCAGCAAACTACCGCGTCCAGAGCGAGCCCTACCGCAGACCTACACGATTGAACCTGTCCAGGATGGAGAGCGTCACGTCACTCTACGTCGTGTGGGCGATGTGCAAATCACGGCAGCGGGTTTTCATATACCGCCCGGCGGGCATCCCGATTTTGCCGCCGCACAGATACTCGCTGAGGTACTCACGAACGAGCCCTCTGGCCGCCTGTATAAGGCGCTGGTAGAGGCAGGACTTGCCAGTAGCGTCGGGAGCTTCGCTTTTAGCCTAAAAGACCCCGGCTATATGTATATCGCCGCTGAAGTGCTCAAAGACAAATCACTCGACGCTGCCACGAGTAGTCTCTTGGCTGTCACTGATGGCTTTAAATCTGCGCCCGTCACAGCTGAAGAAGTCGATCGAGCGCGTAATCGTTTTTTAAAATTCTTTGAGCAGACCTACAACAACAGCGATCGTGTCGGCCGTGGCTTGTCTGAATACATCGCCAAGGGTGATTGGCGACTCTGGTTTCACTATCGCGATCAACTGGAGAAAGTCACTGCGGACGATGTCAATCGGGTGGCTTTGCAATATTTGAAGCCCGCGAATCGCACCACGGGCGTGTTTTTGCCTGATGCCAACCCCGATCGCTCAGAGGTACCACAAGCACCCGATCCCAAAGAATTACTCGCAGGCTATCAGGGTAAAGCCGTTATCGCTGCGGGTGAGGAATTTGACCCCTCACCAAGTAATATCTTGGCTCGCACGCGCTCAGAGGCCCTCCCCGGCGGCGCTCAGCTGAGCCTGCTTTCGAAGACCACTCGCGGTAATGAGGTCACTGCAACGCTGACCTTACGACTCGGCAGTCTCGACTCGCTGCGAGGTAAGGCAAGCGTCGCGTCATTCACCGCTGCGATGCTACGCCGAGGCACCACCTCGCGCAGCCTGCAACAATTGAACGACGAGCTCGATCGTTTGAAATCCTCGGTCAGTATTGGCGGCTCAGGTCAAACCGTCAGCGTCAGCCTACTTTCGACGCGCGATAACCTGCTGCCGACCCTTGAGCTCGTGACAGACATGCTACGTAACCCCGCCTTTCCCGAAGGCGAATTTACGAAGCTACGTGACGAATGGCTGGCATCGATTGAACAGTCGCGCAGTGACCCGCAATCGTTGGCGATCCGCGAACTCTCGCAACGCTTGTCGCCTTACCCTGAGGGCGATTTCCGTCGCACACTGAGTTTTGATGACGAAAAAGCTGAACTGATGGCCGTCGAGCTCACGGACCTCAAACAATTTCATGCGGATTACTACGGTGCGACGCGCGCCACAGCAGCTGTAGTGGGTGACTTTGAAGAAACCACCACCCGAGCAGCGCTCGGCGCTCTACTCGCCAACTGGCAGGCGCCGATGAAATTTGAACGGGCGAGCGAGCGTTTCTTTGATGTACCCGGCGCAGAGACGCAGATTCTGACCCCAGATAAGGCTAATGCCTTCATGGTGGCCCAACTCAATCTGCCTCTGCGGGATGATCACCCCGATTACCCCGCACTCGTGATCGCCAACTACATGCTGGGAGGCGGCTTCCTCAATTCGCGACTCGCGGTGCGAATCCGCCAGCAAGAGGGCATCAGCTATGGCGTCGGCTCTTTCCTCAATGCGAGTCCACTCGATGAGGACGGCTCGTTCGGCGTGTTTGCAATTTATAACCCGGAGAACTCCGCCCGCTTGCTCGCCGCATTACGCGAGGAGCTTGCGAAGGTGATTGCGACGGGTTTTAGCGCCAATGAATTACGAGACGCACAAACCGGCTGGTTACAAGGGCGTAACCTCAGTCGATCCCAAGATCGAGAGCTCATGGGACGACTGGCAAGTTACCTCTATCTGCAACGTACGCTCGAGTGGGATCAGGACTTTGAACAGCGTGTCGCAGCGCTGACCGCCGACGAGGTCCAGGCTGCATTTGTACGCTGGATCACGCCGGAGTCACTCAGCATCATCGAAGCAGGCGATTTCGCCACTGCGAGCGCGCAGCCTTGAGTGCGCGATCTTTAGCAATGGCTGACGACTGGTTTACTGGCAGCCGTGTTTGGCGGGAAAATAACGCTGACAAGGCCTATTCGATGCGAGGAGTGATGACCGAATGACCGAAGCCGCGACGACCCTGAGCATGGATCTGACGAGCGCCCGTGAGCAAATGATCCAGCAGCAGCTACGCACCTGGGAAGTGCTCGACAACGAAGTACTACAGGTCTTTGCAACGCTGGATCGCGAACGCTTCGTCCCAGAGGCCTATCGCTCGCTGGCCTACGCGGATTTGCCGATCCCGCTTGGGCAAGGGCACTACATGCTCGCGCCCAAGCTAGTGGGTCGAATCGTACAAGCCGTCAAACCGGGGCCGCGCGATCGCGTCCTGGAAATCGGTACCGGCAGCGGGTACCTCACGGCCGCACTCGCACGCCTCGCCTGCAGTGTCCGCACGATTGAGATTCGGGCTGACCAAGCAAGCCACGCGCAAGCCAGCCTGAAAGCCTCAGGGATCCGGAATGCGGAAGTCGTCACGGGCGACGCCTACGCAGAGGGGTCACTCGGCGAGCGGCTCTATGACGTGGTGGTCATCGGCGGCGCACTCGCCGAGCGTGAGCCACGATTCGAGGCGAAGGTCGCGATCGGCGGACGGCTGTTTGCGGTCATGGGTCAGGGGTCGATCATGACGGCGATGTTGTACGAACACGTGAGTGCGGGTGAATGGCGACAGACCGAACTCTTTGAGACGGCTCTCGAGACACTCGTGGGCGCCCGACTCCCCTCGCGCTTCAAATTTTGACGAACAGGGACCGAATATCATGGTAACGGAACTCTCAGTTGAAGAACTCAAGGCCCGATTGGATGCAGGCGAGAAGCCGCTCGTGATCGATGTGCGCGAGCCCTGGGAAAGAGACATATCTAAACTCGAGATCGCGCAAGCGATGCCGATGGCGAGCGTGCCGCAACGGCTCAATGAATTGGATCCTACGACTCCGATCATCGTGATGTGCCGCTCGGGCGGACGCAGCTTACAAGTGGCCCACTTACTCGAGAGCCACGGTTTTCGGTCAGTCAGTAATTTGACTGGTGGAATTCTGGCTTGGGGTGAACGAATCGACCCCTCTTTGCGTCCATACTAAGAACAAGGATTTCGTCTGGGTGGAGAAGCCACCCTGACATCTGTTATAGTGTTGTAAAACACCACTGGAGTTATTATGAAGCGCGTCTTGCTGTCGCTGGCAGTGCTGCTGAGCTCAAGCCACACCCTGGTCGCGGTCGCCGAGGATTCGGTCGACCTGATGGCGGTCTATCAACGAGCGCTCGCTAATGACCCGCAGATCCGCGAGGCCGATGCCCTGCGTCTCGCCGCCCGCGAGGCGCGCCCGCAAGCCTGGGCGGCGATCCTGCCGCAGATTTCGGCTTCGGCCAGCAAGACCGAATCGGATAGCACCTCCGAGGGGCAGTTCCCCCAAGAAATCGTGCAGAACGGGCAAACCGTGGTGTTCAACTTTCTGTCTTCCAGCGATTCGAAGCCAGAGACCGAGCGCTGGAGCGTCGATTTACGCCAGAGCGTTATCTCTTGGGATAAGTGGGTGGCGATTAAACGTGCCAGCCGCCAGGTCGCGCAAGCTGAGGCTGATTTTCAGGCTGCGGAACAACAACTCATCCTGCGCGTCGCTGAGGCGTACTTCAACGTTCTTGCAGCCCAAGATACCGTTGCCGCCCAAAGCTCAGCGTTCGAAGCTATTTCGCGCCAGCTCGAGCAAGCCGAAAAGCGCTTTGAAGTCGGGTTGATTGCGATCACTGATGTCCAAGAAGCTCGAGCCGCCCGCGATAGCGCCGCAGCGTCGGTCATCGCCGCCAAGCGTCAGTTGGCGACAACCGAAGAATTACTACGTGAAATCACTGCCGAAAAATTCACCCGCTTGGCAACACCGAGCGATGCGATGCCGCTGAACTCGCCGGCGCCAGCGGATGAAGCGCAATGGGTCGATCGTTCTATGGAACAAAACCTCGCCCTGATCTCAAGCCGCCTCGCTGCCGAGATTGCGCGCGATAACGTGCGCGCGTCGTATTCGGGGCATCTGCCCTCGGTGGATTTGGTGGTCAGCAAAAGCGAAAGCGATCAGACCAGCCCCATCAACTTTGCCAGTGGCAATGCTGGAACTCGTACCAGTAACACCGAAGATGAAAGCGTCACACTGCAGGTCAACGTTCCACTCTTCAGTGGCGGCGCAGCGCAATCGCGCGTGCGCCAAACACAGTATCAATGGCAGGCCGCACGCGAGCGGCTCGCACGGGTCTCTCGGCAAACCGAGCGACTAGCTCGTGATGCTTACCTCGGCGTTCTCAGCGAAATCTCGCGCGTGACTGCCTTGCGACAAGCCCTCGAATCCAGTCGGACCGCCCTAAAGGCAACCGAAGCGGGCTATGAGGTGGGTACACGCACGGCGGTCGATGTGCTGGAGTCGCGTCGCAGCCTCGCGGTCGCAGAGACTAACTATGCGCGTAGTCGTTACGACTATATTTTGAACGTGCTGCGTCTGCGCTTGGCCTCTGGCACGCTCGATGCGGCCACGCTCACAGAGGTTAACGGCTGGCTGCAGAAGATGGATGCGTCGGAGAGCGAGTCGAGCGCGGGCTCATAAGCGGCTCTAATAATTGCATGATGCGGGCCGTGGTGCCCCGATTACGTGCCACGACCTGCTGTCCTGCTTGACCGCGCTGCGCTCGCTCCTCGGGCGAGCGCGCTAAAGTCAGTAAGGCAGCCGTTAATTCGGCCGATGAATTGACTGCCTGCAAGCCACCGGCTGTATGCAGGGCATCAAAAATTTCTTGGGTATTGAAGACGTGAGGCCCCATCAACACGGGCACACCGAGGGCGGCGGGCTCCAAAGCATTATGCCCACCCACGCCGGGCAGCAAACTGCCCCCCACATAAGCGACATCCGCAGCCGCATAAAAACCCGCTAACTCGCCGAGAGTATCGAGCAACAGCACCTCGGGCGCGTGGCGTGACGAATCAATGCCTGCAGCGCGATCAGTCAGTCCCTCGGCCTTCGCCAAAGAATGACGTAAGAAGGGTGTTCCGCTGCGACCGAGAGCTTGCGCGACCGCATCGAAGCGAGTGGGATGTCTCGGCGCTAACACGAACAGCGATTCAACGCCCGCGCGCTTAAGCGCCTCGCTCGCCTCGAGTAATACACGCTCCTCGAATTCATAGGTACTGCCAGCGACCACCACAAAACGCGACTCAGCACCATAATGCGCTCGCCATGCGAGCCCCGCCTCCACCGCGCCGGCAGGCAAACTCGCGTCAAACTTGATATTACCCACCATATGCGTTCGCTCAGCAGGCGCGCCAATCTCCACAAAGCGCGCCGCATCATCGGCGCTTTGCGCGGCAATCACGAGACCATGACTCAAGGTTTCTCGAAACAGCACCACCAACCGTCGATAGCGTGCGACCGATCGCGGCGATACAGCCGCGCTCGCCAACACGAGCGGGACATTTCGACGTCCACATTCACGGTAAAGATTTGGCCAGAGTTCTTTTTCGATAATAATCGCCACCTTGGGCTGAATACGATCAAAGAATCGACCCACCGCGCCCGGCAAATCATAGGGCAGATAGCGCAGCTCTACGCGATCCCCAAAGGCTGTCTGTCCACGCAGTCGACCCGTCGGGGTCACCGTGGTGAGCACTAAGGCGTGATCTGGGTATCGCTCGGCCAAGGCGTTTAACAGCGGGATGGCGGCCTGAACCTCACCCACCGACACCGCGTGTATCCAGATCGATGGTCGAGCTAATCTTTGACCGAAACCGAGGCGCTGCGGCAAATCCTGCCAATAGGCCCGATCGTGCAAGCCTCGCCAAAGAAACCAAAGCATCACGAAGGGCGATAACGCATGCACTAGGATCTGATAGGCCAGCCTGATCATCTCAGTCCATCCCGGTAGCCGTGCAGCACGTCCGACCACTGCTCATCGTTAAATGGGCGAGGCGACCCCAACGTCGCCTGAGACCCCTGATCAGATGGGTTTAATGAGTCGCATACCTTCAGCAATGAACGCCTTAAGCGCGCAAGCACCGCGTCACACCAAAGACCAGGCGTACGTTGACGGCCCCGATCAAAATCGATCAACCAAAGCCCTTCAGGATTGATCAGAACGTTATGGGCATTGAGATCGGCATGGTGGATCCCGACCGCATGGAAGCGCGCAACGAGTTGGCCGAGTTCTCGCCAACGCGTCTCGGGCACCACACCCTGCGCAAGTTCGCTCGCTAAGGTGTGGGAGTCTTCAATCGCCTCGGTCAATAAATCCCCTCGATACCAACGGCCTGTGCGCTCCACCCGTGCAGCCACCACGGTCGGCACGGGCAATGCAAGAGTTCGCATAGTTTGCAGCAGCTCAAATTCACGCCAGGGGCGCGTCTGCTCATCACGACTAAAAAGATAGCGATCGCCCCATAACTTAGCCATCAATCCGCCACGGCGATAATGACGTAAGACCCAAATCTTTGAACTCGCTGCCTGAGTGCCCTCGCCCCCCGGGATCGGGCTTTCAACGAACCATGTATTGCCACGACCTTGAGCAACCCCCCGCAGCGCGCCACGATCGCGCCAGTCATCGGGCTCGAACCATGACGCCAATAATCTCGCTCGACTCGACTCCCCAGCAGCCGATGGCAGATCCAGAAAATTGCCGACCCAGCGGGGGTCATATAGCATCACGCTCGCGCCATCGACGACGCGCTCGATCTTTTCACCGGATGTTGCACCGCCGGACTGCATAATGCTGCCGCTGACCGCCCCCCCTGAATCTGTGTGTTTACTTCGCCTGTCGGCCATCGGCGATACCTGTCATGTGGTACCCCTGTTGCGCCACTTACAGCAGGCCTGGCCTCAAACCCGTTTTACCTGGGTGATCGGCCGTACCGAAGCCAAATTAATGCAGCTGATACCCGAGGTGGAGTTTATCACCGTGGATAAGCGCGCCGGTTGGCGGGGCTTACGCGAGCTCAGAGGTGCCTGTCAGGGTCGGCATTTCGACGTCTTGTTGCATCTGCAACTCGCCCTGCGCGCAAGCCTCTGTGCGGCGATGATCCCAGCGCGCCTGAAACTGGGTTTTGATCGCGCGCGGGCGCGTGAACTACAGTGGCTCTTTACCGATTGCCAAATCGCGGCTCGGCGTGACGAGCATGTACTCGATAGTCTGCTCGGCTTTGCGACCGCCCTCGGCATACCCTCACCGACAGTGCTCAATCGATCCATACCGCTACCCGCCGAGGCGCTCGCCTATGCACAGGAACATATTCCCGATAAAGCAGCGCCGACCTTGCTGATCAGTGCCTGCTCGAGTCATCGTCTCCGTAACTGGCGAACCGAGCGTTATGCAGACGTCGCTCGCTATGCCATCGACCGATATGGCATGCGCGTGCTCCTCGTCGGGGGACCAAGTACGCTCGAGCGCGAAACGGCCGAGGCGATTCAGTCCACCTGCCCCGCTGCCATCAATCTGGTCGGTCGTGACACCTTGCCCCAGCTGCTCGCCTTACTGAGCCGTGCGCGCGGCTTGCTTACCCCAGATTCCGGCCCTGCCCACATGGCCACACTCGTCGACACACCCGTGATCGGCCTCTATGCCGCTACGCGTTCGGCCCGCTCAGGGCCCTATTTCTCTCAAAAGTGGTGCGTGGACGTCTACGACGAGGCGGCTGTTCGCTTCCGACAGCGCCCCGCCTCCGCGCTGCCCTGGGGCCACAAAATTGAAGAGCCAGGGGTCATGGATCTCATCACCACGGAAGCGGTCTGCGAGCGACTCGATGCCTTGATGGCGAGCTCTTGATAGCATGCGCGGATGAAAGACATCCTCGTACCTGTCTCGCCTGGCGAGATGCTCGATAAAATCACCATCCTGCGAATTAAATCTGCGCGTATGACGGATGCAGTCAAGCTGCAAAACGTACGCCTTGAGCTGCAATTGCTTGAGCAGACTTGGCGCGAAAGCGGTGCTGACGAATCTTTGGTGGCGGATGATATTGCTCAGTTACAACATGTGAACGAGCAGCTTTGGGATATTGAGGATCAGATTCGCGACAAGGAACTGGCCCAAAGCTTTGACGCAGAATTCATTGAGCTCGCGCGCGCGGTTTACGTCACCAATGATGAGCGAGCGGCGTTTAAAAAGCGCATCAATACGGCGCTTGGCTCCCGAATTGTCGAAGAGAAGTCTTACAAACCCTACAAGCCGAGCACTTAACCCTGCAGGGTGTACTCCGCGCCACAATAAGGACACTTCGCCCAACCCGTTTTTTCAATGGGCAGATAAACCCGAGGGTGGGAGTTCCAGAGATGCATTTGCGGCATCGGACAAGATAGCGGCAAATCCTCGCGGGTCACCACGTATTGATTCTGCGCGTTTGGTTGCAGCAAGGGCACGGTGGGATGAGTTTCGTTCGACATGTGCGCATTATATCCAGAGCGCTCAGGTGACCGCATCTGCGAAACACGCAGCCCAGATGGCTTTCACCGCCGAACGCTCAGCAATGAATTCACTGTCTGGGACTACAGGTGTTTCCTCCCGCAACGATCGCAAGTGCCCCCGACTGCGGTAAGCGCGGTACGCGGCGGTGAGACGATCGACCGTATCCTGTGCAACAAGATTGCCCGAGGCCAAGGTCTCCAGCTGTCGAATCGTGTCCGAAAACATGACTACGGCAGCGTGCGTAGCGGCTTCGCGTAGCGCCCAGTATTGCGCCAAAAATTCGATATCCGCCATGCCGCCCGGGTCTTGCTTCAAGTCAAACTGACCCGGCTTGGCGCGCGATAACTCTCGCCGCATCCGCTCGCGCATCTCGCGAACATCGTCCTTCAATCGCTCTCTACGCACATGATGCGTCAGGATATCGACCCGTAAGCGCTCAAAGCGCTGACAGAGCGCGACATCGCCCGCCACGGCGCGCGCATGGAGCAGCGCTTGGTGCTCCCAGGTCCACGCTTCCTCACGCTGGTAGTCGCCAAAAGCATTGATCTGCGTAATGAGCATCCCGCCCTTGCCGCTCGGACGTAAACGCACATCGACTTCATATAAACGGCCCGCCGCCGAGTGCACGGTCAAGATATGCACGATGCGTTGTGCAAGACGTACAAAGAAAACCTGATTATCCACCGGCTTGGCCGCTTGGGTTTCCTGCTCACTACCCTGTGAGTCATGTAAAAACACCAAGTCGAGGTCTGAGCCGTATCCGAGCTCCCAACCGCCGAGTTTGCCGTAACCGAGGGCACAAATATTGACTTCACGCAGTGCAGACTCAGGTGTGTCGCGACACTGAGGGACACCAAATTGCGTCGTCATTTGCGTCCACGCCTGGCGCATCGCCTCGGCGATGATGAGCTCGGCGATATCCGTTAAGCGATCCGAGACTCGCATGACGGGAAGACTACCCGCGAGATCGGCAATCGCCACGCGAAAAACCGCGGCGCGTTTGAATTGCGCCAAGGCTTCCACCAAATGCTCGGGATCCGCATCCACCACTCTCGCGAGCCGATCCTCTAAATCCGCTGCCAAGGCATCACGACCCGGCGGTTCATTCAATGTTCGCTCATCGAGTAGTTCATCAAGCAATAACGGATGCGCAGCCAGCTGGGCCACGAGAAAATCGCCCGCCCGACAAATACCAAGTAAACGATCACAGGCGACCGGATTTTCATTAAGTAAGGCGAAATACGCCGAGCGCCCACCGATGGCCTCCAAAATACGCAGCAGTCGCCGAATTAGCACGAGCTGCTCATCGTCTGCAGTGATACGAATCAATAAGGCAGGCAGTAAGCGCTGTAATCTTTGAGCGGCAACACGCTCGAGGCGACGCACTGGCCCACTATCGCGAAAATCTATGAGCAGGCGGGCGATCGCGAGCGCTTCTTGCCCCCCGCGCTCCTCGATTTGGGTGGCAAAGACTTCAGCCTGCAGGCTATCGTCCCAAAGCAGCTGCCAGACGGAGCCCGTATCGTTCGTGTGAGGGATACGCTCCTCGGCCTCAGGGACCGGCGTGAACACGAGCAACTGAAACTGGGCCTGTACAAGTTGAGTTTGCTGATCAAGCGTCATACGTAAAGAGGCCCAATCCGTTTCGGCCATTGCATGAGTCAAGCGGGACTGCGATGGCGTATCAGTGGGCAGGCTATGGGTCTGCGCATCGCGCAGCATCTGCAGACGATTTTCGAGCGTTCTAAGATGACGATACGCTTGCATTAAACCCCCTGCGGCCTCAGCACTGAGGAGACGACTCCGCGCCAGTCGCGGTAAGACGGTCATGAGTTTCGGGGTTTGCAGGCGCCGATCCTGTCCACCTCGAATCAATTGCATCGCCTGCACAATAAATTCGACTTCGCGAATTCCACCCGTTCCCAATTTAAGATGATCGACCCACTCTTTGCGCGCCACCTGCTGTTCAATCATCTGCTTCATATCACGTAGACTGTCGAACACCCCGAAGTCCAGATAGCGCCGATAAACAAATGGCCTTACGACTTCCTGATAGAGCGCTGCATAGTCTTCGACACCGGTAATCGCGCGCGCCTTGATCCACGCGTAACGCTCCCAATCGCGCCCATGCTGTAATAGATAATCCTCGAAAGCAGCAAAACTACAGGCAAGCGGCCCAGAGTCACCGAAGGGACGCAGACGCATATCTACTCGAAATACAAAGCCATCGACTGTGGGTGTGGCGAGTAAACGCAGCAGCGCCTGACCTAGGCGAACAAAGAATTCTTCGTGACTGATTGATCGCTCGTACTGTGTCTCCCCGTGCGCAGGGAATAAAAATACGAGATCAATATCGGAGGAAAAATTGAGCTCACCTCCGCCGAGCTTGCCCATACCGATCACCACCAGCGGCATGGGTGTACCCGCCTCATCCACTGCCTCACCGAAGCGCAATACAAGCGCTTGTCGGGCAAAACTCATCGCCAGCTCAATGGCCTCATCCGCGAAGCTCGACAAATCTGCGAGCGTCTCCTCGAGTGACGCTCGACCGGACAAATCGCGCCAAGCGATCCGAACCATCTCTCGACGGCGCCAGCATCGCAGCCAGCTCATCACCGCAGCTTCAGTGGCACTGGCATCGGGGCGTACACCCTGGGGCCAACAGAGCGATGCCTCACGTTTCAAATCAAGCGCACCCGATTGCGCAAAATCTGCCCACAACGTCGGATCCCGTGCGAAACTTTCGGCTACAAACTCACTGCAACGCAGCACGTGCTCAGCCTCGCTGCGCAAGGGGAGTGGGAAATCTTCTGCCTGCATGGTGCTGAACGACAAACCGCTTTGGAATGGGGGTCTCAGCATACAAAAAAGCCCCGCTCACGCGGGGCTATATATGATGCGACGGCCGGAGGGGGAGAAAGGTCATCGCATGGGTGTAGGTTACGAGCCTGTCCAAGCGACGTCTGTACGCAGATGTACCTAAAGTGGGCCTTGATTGGTCGCGTGAGCTTTGAATGATGGCTAAGGTAAAGATCGTTAAGAAAGAGAGCGCCAAATGGCTAGCTTGGATGCGCGTATGGACCCTAAACAATTAAGCGATGTCAGCGCGCACGACGTAAGCATCGCTGCGTATCGCGATGCGATTAGCCGATTTTTGACCGGTGTTACGGTCGTTTCGACGGAATATGAAGGTATCCGTCACGGCATTACGGCGAGCGCAGTGGCCTCAGTCACGCTTGAGCCGCCGACTGTCCTCATCTGCCTGAATCAATTATCGGCCACTGGACAAGCGGTCGCGCGTAGCGGGCATTTCGCCATCAATGTGCTGAACGACACTCAACACGCCTTGGCACAACACTTTGCTAGCAAGCTCAGTGATAAATTCGCAGAGATTGAATACACCCGCGGCGCTTTAGGTGATCCCTTACTCCCATCGGCGTTAGCACAGCTCGAGTGCGAGGTCAGCTCTCACACCACCGTGGGCAGTCATCATATTTTCTTTGGTCGAGTCGTTGAGGTACAGAGCACCTCAGGGGCGCCACTCGCGTACTTTAGAGGCCAGTTCATTCCACCTTTGCGCTAAGTCAGCGGTCTCGCGATCGGTATATCAGTCGGCAAGGCAGCCGCTAGCCGCAATAACAGAGACTCGTCAAACGGCCGACCAATAAATTGCGCCCCGATAGGTAAACCCTGCGGATCACGCCCAGCCGGAATACTGAGCGCCGGTAGCCCCAAAAAATTAATCGGTGCGGTACAGCGAACGAGTCTCGCTAGGATCGGCCACAGGGACTCGCCTGCCCCCACATCCGTCGCGTCACGTCGCGGCACTAAAAGTGGAATCGTCGGCGTGAACAGGGCATCGCAATGACCAAAGATCTGCTCCACAAACTCTTGCAGGATCGTCAAGCGCAAACCCAGCGCCACTCCATACACGGGTGCCGGGATCCCGAGTCCGGTACTCGCCCGCAAACGCACCTGGGGTGAGTAAGCACCTGCCGACTCACGCAACATGGCTGCGTGTAAGCCGGTGGCTTCGGCGTAAACCACTGCCCGACTAAGCTCCGCGAGTGAACTGACATCCGGCATCTCCACCGGCACGAACTGAGCGCCGGCTGTCTCGAGGCGCGCTCGCACCTGATCGAGCGCCTTGCGTACTGGTAGATCCACATCTTCAAAGAAATAGCGATCTGGGAGGCCGATACGTAAGCCCTCGATGGGTTGCTGCAAGGCCTGCTCAAAATCGGGAACCGGTCGCGCACTGCAGTGCGGATCCACGCCGTCGGCGCCCGCGACGATCGATAGCACTCGTGCAAGATCACGTGCAGAGCGCGCCATCGGCCCAATCACATCGATGGAGGGCGATAAACGCATACTCCCCGTCCGCGGGATTAACCCATAGGTCGGCTTGAGCCCCAGTACACCATTGACTGACGCCGGAATCCGTACCGACCCCCCCGTGTCCGAACCCAAACTGGCAAATACCGCACCGCACGCCACGGCGACAGCCGATCCACTCGATGAGCCACCGGAGATGTAGTCGGGGTGCCAGGCGTTAGCGCAATCCCCTCGCGCGCCGTTATGACCTGTCGCACCGAGCGCAAACTCCGCCATGTTGAGCGTACCGACCGTCACTGCGCCGGCAAGCTCTAGACGTTGAATCACCGTCGCGACCCCGGAGGACTGTAATCGCGACGGCACAATTGAGCCACAGCTTGGGCTGCGATAGCCCGTATCGGCCGGCAGATTGAACATATCTTTGTGCGCCAAGGGGAGTCCAAATAGCGGCATCCGCCCTACGATGTCCGGTGACTCTTTGGCCAAGGTCTGTAACCAAGTGGTCCGTGCTCGGGCTGCATCGGGTTCGATGGATAACCAGGCATGCGTTTGCGACTGCATAGCCTGTGCGCGTTCGAGAGCAGCCTCAGTAAGTCGATCAAACCCTGGATCTAGGTGTGCCAAGGCCAGATGTGCTTCACACAGACTCAGATCCAAAAAATCCCCGGCCGACGACATCGAGCCAACGCGCGTGACCTCTGACGCCTCCCGTGCCTGAGGTGCCTGAGGCATCTTCGACGGCTCGGGAGCCAGCGATTCGAGTAACGCCAGGTAGTCGCCGGGTTCACCGTTAGCGCGTGCACCCCAGTGCCGCGAAGCATGAGCCACTGCATCGACCGCTGCCTGCGCACCGGAGGCAATACGCTCGGCCATCTGGGGCGCAAGCTCAATACCGAGCGCCTCGGCCGCAGACATCACGGCGGACGCGGGGATCCTCATGCTCATCCAGTCGATCCCGCATCACCACCACGGAAATAGGGCAGCACCTCGCGCGCATAGAGCGCAGCTTGTTCAACCATGGCTGACTGACGCGCGCCGTGCGGGTGGGCGACCGGCGACCCTCCGAGTTGATAGACATGATCAAGACCCATATCGAGCAAGACTTCCAGTCGATCGCGACATTTTTTGGGCGATCCACAAATTGAAAACCAATCAACGAATTCATCCGGGACTTGCTGCAAGTGCTTACCACTCTCGCGCGCATGTTGAGCCATGTCATAACCTTGCTGCATATGAGCGGCCAATGATTTGAGCTGCGGCGGCAAATGCTCAAGCGAGGCGTTTTTCATGCCTGCAAAATGCGCCACCATGCCAGAGATCATCCGACCCAAATTAATCGCGCGGGACTCATCCTCATCACAGACTAAATTCACGTAGGCGCCGATCTGTAAAGACTCGCGGGGACGCCCCGTCTCCGCTAGGCGTGCGAGTGCCACATCCATCGCCCATCGAACGCGCTCAGGCGCACTACCGACCGCGAAGCTCACCCGATCAGCGACATCCACCGCCATGCGAATGGTCTGCGGCCCCGTACACGCGACATCGACGGGTACCGGATCCACAGTCACGGAATCGAACCAACGCATGCGCGAGTCCACCCCATGGCGCGAGACGGTCTCGCCACGGCTATAAGCCTGCAGCTGTTGAACGAATTGACGTAACTCACCCGTCTTCGCGTTATCACGCCCGATATGGGCCGCCGACGAATCGCCTCGTCCAATCCCGCAGACCATGCGCCCGCGAGACTCTGCTTGGAGCGTCGCAAATGTGCAGGCCGTCACGGCGACATCGCGAGTGATGGGGTTCGTGACCCCTGTCCCCAATTTCAGTCGTTGGGTGGTGGCCGTCGCAAGCGCCAATTGGCTGAAAGGATCGGGACTAAGATTTTGGGTATCCGGACAGAGCAAAATATCAAAGTCCAAGGCTTCGACACGCGCGGCCAGGGTCGCCGTATACCCGGGCGAAGCTTCCATCACGATTCCAAATTCAACTTTCCGCTCACTCATATCGGGAACCTCTGGGGTATCGACGACGTCCAATTAGCATTAACTGAGCACCACAGTGTGAGTGTGCGCACGCATTCCGCTCGTTTGAGAGTGTAACGTGTACGTAAAACCGTTAGCATTAATCGATAGAGTATTTGGGTTTACACGGAGCTTTTGTATATGAATCGTCTCGCACTACTGACCTTAGCCACACTCGCTTGGCTGGGCGCGGGTTCCACTGCGCACGCTGATGAGTTCGACGCCACGATTGAGCTCTTTGAAAACGCGGGTGAGAGTGGTGAGTTTTTTGACAAAAGCTACGCCTATGCCGTCTTTCCAACCGTGGGCAAAGGCGCCCTGGTGGTCGGTGGCGCACACGGCGTGGGTCGAGTGTATGAGCGCGGACGCTATGTGGGTGATATCACCCTGACTCAGCTCAGTGTGGGCTTCCAAGCGGGCGGACAGGCTTACAGCCAGATCGTATTCATGCAGGATCTACGGGCATTCAAAGAATTCACCTCGGGTGAATTCGGCTTCGGCGCGGGCGTCAGCGCTGTGGCGATCACCGCGGGTGCGAACGCGATGGCAAGCACCACTGGGTCCAGCGCCAGCGTGAGTGGCGGCAAAAAAGACGCCAAAACCGCCGGTGAGTTCTACAAAGGCATGGCCGTCTTTACCATCGCCAAAGGCGGGTTGATGTATGAAGCCTCGCTCGCAGGCCAAAAATTTAACTACAAGGCGTTAGCTGCCGAGTAAGGGCTCTGGATGATCTGACGCCGCCCAGCCAACTATGCGGCGGGGTGGCGTCGATCACATGCCGCCTTCGCGCTTCAGCGACGATAATCAAGCGGTGGCGCGCGATCGCCCACCACCGAGACATACTGAAAGCTGGGCCCACGACGCTGCTCGAATTCCGCCTTGGCTGCCTCCCGTAGAGCCTGATCCAAAAAGAGCCGCTCCGCCGTCAGCGCCAGTATTTTGCTGGCGTTCTCCATGCCCTTGAGACCAATGCTCATACCTCCTGCGGCGACCGCCTGCCAAGAATGCGCGGCTGTTCCAGCCACCCAGGTCGCGGTTCGAAACCCGATCGTCGGCACGGTCCAACTCACATCACCCACATCGGTTGAGCCATAGCTCCCACGGCTACCTGCTGGCTGAATTTCGCGCTCGGAACCCAGGGCCAAATCCGGCTTATCAAAGGTCTGATACAACGTCTCGGCAAACGCCTGCTCCTCGGCATCGTAGCTCACCCCACCCACCTGCTGCAGCGCGCTCTCAACCACCTGCGCTAGGGCATCATTGGGCAGCAGACTGTACGCGCCATGGATCACTTCGTGCTCGACCCGCGTACCCGTACCGAGCGCCGCGGCTTCCGATGTTTTAACGACTCGATCAAAGATTTCTGCCATGACGACTGGGTTACGGTGTCGCACGTAGTAAAACACCTCGGCGAACTCCGGTACCACGTTCGGGGCATCACCCCCTTTGGTAATAATGTAGTGAATGCGCGCATCCTGCGGCACGTGCTCTCGCATAAGATTAGTCATGAAGTTCATCGCCTCGACTCCATCGAGCGCCGAGCGACCCCGATCCGGCGCGCTGGCCGCGTGCGCTGCCGTACCGTAAAATCGAAACTTCGCACTTTTATTTGAGAGCGTGGGCTCATTCGTGACGATGTTGCGATCGCCCGCATGCCAATGTAGCGCCACATCCACATCATCAAATAAGCCGGCGCGCACCAGATACGCCTTGCCCGCTCCGCCCTCTTCTGCAGGCGTTCCATAAAGCCGAATGGTGCCTCGCTGCCCCGTGCCTTCTAGCCATTGTTTGACCGCGATCGCGGCTGACGTCGAACCTGCACCAAATAAATGATGCCCACAGGCGTGACCTGAAATTCGACCTCGTAAAGGCTGACGGACAGGTACTGCAGCCTGAGATACGCCAGGCAAGGCATCCATTTCTGCGAGGATCGCGATGACTGGCTCACCTTCGCCATATTCGGCCACAAACGCGGTAGGCATATCTGCCACGCCCGCTTTGATACGAAACCCTGCAGCGGCGAGCTCACCTTGTAAGCGCGCACTCGATTGGGTCTCCTGATAACCCACCTCCGCCCACCGCCAAAGATCAAGCGCTACCGCCTGATCCGTAGCACGGCGCGCCTCAATACGCTCCAAGAGCGATAGCTCCGCCCTCACCTCTGCGGCTATCGTCACTAAACAAAGTGACATAACAAGTCCGCCTACATAACCCATTTGACGCACAAACCCTCGCTGTAGGCCGATTATTTTTTCTTTGTTCATGCTTCCGACTCCGTTTTCGCATGGCTAACTGACGACATACCGATCGATTGACTCCCCATCATTTTGATAATGACCCATGGCGGTCCAATCATGAGATAAACCAAATCAGTAAAAAAACTAGGTCGCTTACCTTCCACGTAATGACCAATGAATTGCCCAACCCAAGCGATGAGAAATACCCCGAGCGCTAACGCAAAGAGACCGCCGGTACCGAGCTCTGTGCGTAACAACACACCCGAGACCAAACAGGCCAGTAATACGACAGCCAATATCAGCGCCAAACGCCAAGGCAGTAGCCAAACCCAAAAGCCAAGAGCCAGCGTCGACACCCCCCAAGCGATCACGCTGATGTCGAAGCTTGCACCTGACACCCCTATCGGGACCAGTGACAATAAAACCACCAAGGACCAAAGAATCGCTGGCACACACCACTGGTGCAATCGCTGATTGAGCGGATGCTGGTGATCAGCCGAGTACGCTGCAAACCAATGCTGGGCTCGGGTGTGAGAGGAACTAGTGCTTGAGTGCGGCATGGTATCCACGCTCCAGTTGTTGCAAACGGTCGTCGAGCGCGCCAGTGTACCCGACTGATAAGCGCACTAGACCCGGGCTGATCCCCGCGCGCTTCAAGGATTCAGCATCCAATTCGCTCGAGGTGCTCGATGCGCTGGCACTCATCAACGTATCGCTGAAACCGAGACTGACCGCCATGTAGCCGAAATCCTCAACATTTTGCAGATGCTCCATGAAGGCGTTGGCACGTTGCGCACTCCCTAAATCCACTGCGAGCAACCCTCCAGCACCATACCCTAGATTCGCGAGTGCCCGATAACGCGCATGATCGGGATGCGAAGCCAGCCCCGGATAGATGACCTCGGCCCCGAGGGCTTCAAGACACTGCGCATAAGCCAGCGCCCGGCGTGCATGCTCGCTCACACGCAATCCCAAATTCGGTAAGCGGGTCGCGACCTCATACGCTGCGCGCGGATCCATGGCAGGACCCAACAACATCAAACTCCCCAAATGCAGATCATATAACCGATCAATGAATTCACCGCTGGCACAGACACAACCCGCGACGATATCCGAGGCCCCGTTGATAAACTTTGTCAGGCTGTGCACAACTACATCCGCGCCATGTATCGCAGGGGTCATCATGAGAGGCGCAAACGTATTATCAACAATCAGTAGCGCACCGCGTTCATGAGCAAAAGTGGCAAGCCGCGGCAAATCCGCCAAGCGCAGAGTGGGATTCGATAGGGTTTCGCAGTAAAGCACGCGTGTATTTGGGCGCCAGGCTGCCGCTAACGCAGACTCATCATCGAGATTCACGCAGGTCGTCTGGATGCCCGCCTTACGGGGTAGGTAATCATTGAGTAACGCCCAAGTCCCGCCATAAAGCGCAGGACTCGCAACGATATGATCCCCTGTGTCGCACGCCTGCAACAAGACGCCAGAAATGGCGGCCATCCCGCTCGCCGTGCAATAGGCGCTTGCAGTCGCTTCGATCGCAGCCAGGTGCCGCGCCAACACCAGCACGGTAGGGTTAAAGTGCCGACCGTATAAAAAGCACCCACCTTGAGGACCCTGTCGGCCTTCAAAGATCTCGGGCATTTTCCCAGCCTCAAGGACAGTGAAGGTCGCACTGGTTTCGATCGACAGATTGATACCCCCGTGCTCGCCAAACTCGTGACGCGAACGCGCCAATCGAGCCATGGGGTCGGCAGGCTGCTGCACATCCGTCATACACCACCTCCGTCATTCCGGTTTAGTATCGTGTCACCATGAATACCCCCCGCAACGACGTCAATAGCGATCGTCCCACGGATAATGCCGCCTCCTCCGGCAGCTCCTCGTTACCTGCTGCCTGGCTGAGTATTTTTCTCTTCAGCCTATTTGCCTGGACCATGAGTAATCTGGACCAGTCGCTATTTGGTTATGCAATCCCGGGGATCCTAGGCGAGTTTTCCGTAGGCCTCGATGTCGTCGGCCTGATCCTCACGGTTGGCTTTATCGCGGCCGCGTTCATGGTCATCCTGGCAGGGCTTGCGGCTGACACCTGGGGTCGTCGCTGGACACTGACGGCACTTCTCGCCCTGTCAGCCCTATGTGTGGGTCTGCACGGCTTCGTGGAAGACCTCACCCAGCTGACTTGGCTGCGTGCCCTCGCCTTTGGCTTAGCGGCAGGACTCGCGCCGATTACCTCAGCCTATGTGGCGGAATCCGCGCCCGCCCGACATCGAGGCATGCTGATGGGCGTGCTGCAATGTGGCTATCCGCTCGGTTGGTTCTTGGCCGCCATGCTGGCCGCACCCCTTCTCGAAACCAGTGGTTGGCGCAGTATCTTTTTCATTGGCTTTGCGGTGGTACCGATCGCTTTTTTCATCGGTTGGCGCTTACCCGAGAGCCGCCGCTTTGAGCAAAAGGTCACTGATCGCGGACAGACGAAGGCCGCAGCACTCGATTGGGGGCTACTGAAAGAGTTATTCACCCCGCTATACCGGCGTCGCTCGATTGCGTCGATTGTGCTCTTTTTGAGTTTTGGCTGCGCTTACGCAGGCACAGCATTTTTCTTTCCGACCTATTTCATCGAAGTCCGCGGCTATAGCCCAGCGGAAGCCACGCAGCTTGTTGGGTTCTCCAATGGTATTGCGATCGTCGGCTATCTGGCCGCCGCCTGGGTGGGCGAATATCGGCTACCGCGTCGCGACACGTTTGCGCTTTGGACCGTTCTTGGCGCACTCGCGCTGATCGCCTTGATGTGGCTACCCGAGACACGCTGGCAGGATCTGGCGCTATTTGGACTCACAGGAGCGTTTTTCTATGGCAGCAACGCGGTGGTCGGTGCCTTGCTGACCGAGCTCTATCCCACTCGTATGCGCACCACCGCCTATGCGCTTTGTGGCTCTGCACCGCTTAGCACAGGGTTTGCGATTTATCCGGCGCTGGTGCCGCTTGCCGTACAGGGTTTTGGCTGGCAGTGGAGCTTTACCGTGATGATCGCACCGCTGCTACTC
Organism: Gammaproteobacteria bacterium; assembly: GCA_009926865.1. Lineage (GTDB taxonomy): Bacteria > Pseudomonadota > Gammaproteobacteria > Steroidobacterales > Steroidobacteraceae > UBA964. The sequence continues at coordinate 55,455 of RFOD01000006.1, forward strand.
GTGTCCGCACTTGCGGCTCTCGTCTTGCCCCGAGTGCTCTCCGGCAGCGATGTGGATGCGGCCGCAGAGGCAGAGAGCGACTCAGCCGTGCGTTGAGGTGTCATCCAGCGGCTCGACGCGCTGCACGACCGAACCGAGTGGCTCTGCACCTGCCGGACGCTCGATGAGGCGCCTCGGCGCCCCGCGCTCGTCTTCCACTAATTCTTTGAGCTGTTCGCGAATTTGCTGATCTCCGAGCGTGGGACGCGTCAGTCGACGTTGGTAATCGGTCCAAGTGGGGCTTTCAAAGCGCTCTAACCACAAGTGAGGTCGGTCTAGATCTTGGCAGACCGACCAACGACGCGCACCGTCACGACGACGAATCCGACCTAACTCATGGATGACGCGTAGAAAATCGCTCGCTCTACCAGCTTTCACGCGGTACTCAACCGTCACCACAATGGGTCCTGAGGCCGGATCTAATGCCACAGCAGGCGGTCCGAGTCCTGTCAAACCATGCGGATCCAGGGAACCGGCCTGCGCGATCGACACCGGAAGCCATCGCGCCACCAACAAAGTTGTCAAAGAAAATAGACCCGCAATCGCCATGCCCTCGCGTAGCCCCACCGATACGGCCACTTCGCCCCATACCCAAGCACCGACCGCCATACCGGCAAAAGCGAAGGTTTGATAGAGAGCAAGCGTTCGCCCCGTCACCCAGCGTGGCGAAGATAGCTGGACGGCGATGTTGAAGTTTGCGAGTCCCAGCGTCCAAGTAGCGCCACAGACCACGTGCGCAAGTAAAGTAAGCCAAGCGTAAGGGCTGACCGAAATCGTCAGCATCGCGACGGACGCCACGGCACAAAGATTTCTCAATAAAAGATCGCTGGAATACCGCGCTCGTAAGGCTGCGCTCGATAGCGCCCCCATCATGGCGCCGACCCCGAACCCGCCCAACAAAATACCGTAGGTCGGCGCGCCACCGCCGAGCAAGTCTCGGGCGACCACCGGCATCAAGGCGGGTACCGCAGAGATCGGTACCGCAAACAATACCGCTCGCAGCAAAATCGCTTCGATATGCGGTGATAGACGGACGTAACGAATGCCGGTGGCAATCGCCGAGCCCAACGGCTCGGGCGGTAAATGCGAACCGGAACTGGGGCTACGCCACCAATAAAGCGACGCTAGCATGCCGATGTAGGAAAACGCATTGATCACGAACGCGGCTGCAGCACCTGCTGCCGCGACAATCAACCCGCCCAAGGCTGGGCCGACACTCCGCGCGAGATTGAAACCCATGGCGTTCGCCATCACGGCCGCGGCAATCTCCTTACGGGGCACCTGATCGGCAATAGCCGCTTGCCATGCCGGTGCGAACGCAGCCGTCCCGCAGCCGATCAAAAAGGTCATCAATAACAGGACTTGGGGCGTCACCGCCCCCAATAACGCAAGCGCTGCCAAGACCCCCGAGGCGATGAACATCAACCAAATGGATGCCAGCATGACGAGGCGCCGATCGTGGGTATCGGCGAATGCCCCCGCAATGAGCGACAAAAAGAAAAAAGGCAGTGCACCAGCGGTCTGGACGAGTGCCACCATATTGGCCGACGGCGCAATGGTCGCCATGAGCCAAGATGCGCCGACGGTTTGAATCAGGCTACCGAACGAAGAGATCAGCGATGCCCACCAAAACAGAGCAAATACGCGATGCTGGAAAGGAGCTAAAGTGGTGTCACGCCACTGGGCGAAACGAGAAGACGATGCGGCAGTCATAAAGCCGTAACGGTATCATGCGGCGATGACAATCAGCCTAAAAAACGTGCGCGATGCCGCACAGGCGATCGAAGGCCATGTGCTGCGTACCCCCTGTCGCAAGTCCATCACCCTGTCGCAGATGACCGGTGCCGAGCTGTTCCTCAAGTTTGAGAACCAGCAGTTCACCGCCTCATTTAAAGAACGCGGTGCGCTCAACAAGCTCGTAAGCCTCGATGCCGCCCAACGCGCTCGCGGTGTGATCGCCATGTCCGCCGGCAATCACGCCCAAGGGGTCGCTTATCACGCTAAGCGGCTCGGTATCCCCGCCACCATCGTGATGCCAGTCTCGACGCCTTTCACCAAAGTTCAACAAACCCGTTTATTGGGTGCACGCGTCATTCTCGAGGGGCAGCAGCTCACCGATGCTGCGACCCATGCCCGAGCACTGGCGATCGAAGAGAATCTGCTCTTCGTTCATCCCTACGACGATGAGCACATCATCGCTGGGCAAGGCACGATTGCTTTAGAAATGCTGATCGACTTTCCGGATCTCGAGGTCCTGTGCGTGCCGGTTGGCGGCGGCGGCTTGCTCGCCGGTATGGCCATTGCTGCGAAGTCCATCAAGCCGAGCATTCGTCTGATTGGAGTCCAAACACGTGCGTTTCCGAGCATGCACGCCGCAATCAAGGGCGAGCCAATACCCGCTTCCGGACAAACCATTGCCGAGGGTATCGCCGTGCGTGAACCCGGCGTACTCACCCGCGAAATCATTGAGCGTTGGGTAGATGATATTGTGCTCGTGGACGATGCCGATATTGAGCGAGCGATTAGTCTTTACGTGAGCATCGAAAAAACTGTCGTTGAGGGTGCAGGTGCGGCAGGCCTTGCTGCGGTACTCTCTCATCCTCAAAGATTTAAAGACCAAAAGACAGGTCTTGTCATCTGCGGAGGCAATATCGACACTCGCTTGCTCGGCATCGTCTTACAACGGCAGATGGTTCGCGAACGCCGACTGCTCACACTACGCTTTGAAAGTGCCGACCAGCCTGGCACCTTGGCACGAATCGCCGGCATCATTGCCGAAGTCGGCGGCAACATTGTGGACGTCACCCACCATCGCCTGTTTCTCGATGTCCCGGCAAAAGCGGCCGATCTGGATTTTACGGTGGAGACTCGCGACGCCGAACACACCAGCCAGTTAGAGGCTGCGCTACAGGCCGCAGGATTAACGCCTCGTATCTTGCAAAGCAGCAAGGGTTGATCCGATAGGCCCGGACTCTGCATAGTCCGTCCCTATGAGCACCGAATCACCAAAAGGGATGAAGAAAACGACCTCGACTCGCCGCACCGCCCTCGATCGATTTTTGGATGCGATCGAGCGCGGCGGTAATGCCCTTCCTCATCCGGCGACGCTCTTCGCGTTGCTGGCTGTCGTCGTTGTCATTGCTTCCTGGATTGCCACCCAAGCAGGGGTCTCCGTACAGCATCCAACCACTGGGGCCACCGTCACGCCCGTTAATTTATTGAGTCTCGAGGGTCTACATCGCATCCTGACGCGCCTCGTCACCAACTTCACAAGCTTTGCACCACTCGGTACGGTGCTAGTCGCGCTGATTGGCATCGGAGTCGCCGAACACTCGGGGTTGATCGGCGCTGCGCTGCGTAAACTTGTGCTCTCTTCGCCTAAGCGCTTGCTAACGCCAATCTTAGTCTTTGCTGGGGTCATGTCGAACATGGCCAGTGAAATCGGCTACGTGTTGTTGATCCCGCTCGCAGGTCTCATCTTTAAATCTGCGGGGCGTCACCCGATTGTGGGTATGGCCGCCGCATTCGCCGGTGTGTCAGGCGGTTACTCCGCCAACCTTTTGATTGGCACTATTGATCCACTGTTATCGGGACTTTCGCAAGAGGCGGCCGCCATTGTCGATGCCGACTATCGGGTTTCGCCGCTCGCTAATTGGTATTTCATGATCGTGTCCACGCCGCTCGTCACATTCCTCGGCTGGTTTGTCGCCGAACGATTCACGGCACCGCGATTCCCAGATCCGGTGGCCGTAGAAAGCTCTGACAGGGAAACCGATTCTGCGGCCCTTGCGGCACAGACGGGAGAAAACTTTGAAGATGAGCTTTCACCGAGCGAGCGCCGCGGCCTTCGTTACGCAGGTCTTGCCACCCTCGCGCTGACCTTGCTGATTGTGTGGTCGATGCTGCCAGTGGGATCGGTACCGGGTGCTGGCTTCCTACGTAATCCTCAAACGGGCGAATTACTGAACTCACCTTTACTGTCAGGTGTGGTCGCAATCATTTTTTTATATGGACTTGTCAGTGGGGTCGCATATGGCATCGGCGCCGGCACGATCAAAAGTGACGCTGATGTCATTCAGGGGATGGGACAAAGCATGTCGACGCTCGGAACCTACCTCGTACTCGTTTTCTTTGCCGCGCAGTTCGTAGCGTTTTTCAATTGGACCCAGCTCGGTCTCATCATGGCCGTCAATGGCGCCGATACACTGCGGGCACTAGAGCTCCCGGCTGTACCACTGTTCGTGTCATTCATCTTGCTCACGGCGCTCGTCAACTTAGTGATGGGCTCTGCCTCAGCTAAGTGGGCACTCATGGCGCCGGTGTTTATCCCCATGTTCATGCTGCTCGGCTACTCGCCTGAGCTCACGCAGACGGCGTATCGGGTCGGCGACAGTGTCACCAACATCATCTCTCCGATGATGAGTTACTTCGCGTTGATCATCGCATTCTTTCAACGCTATGAGCCGCGCTCTGGGCTGGGCACGATCGTCGCGGTCATGCTGCCGTACTCCATGACCTTCCTGCTCGGTTGGTCTGTGTTATTTGGCATCTGGCTGAGCTTAGGATTACCCGTCGGTCCCGATTCGCCACTGGAATTTAGGCTCAATCCATGACCGAACCGGCACAGAGGAAGGACCGTTCGTCGTACCCGTCGCACGCCTAGGTTTGGATGCGCCGATACGCTGGCTACGCCTAGGATGACCGGATCTGCGTCGTGCCCCGGGGCGCAGCGCTATCTTTGGTCCCGTGCTCGTGCTCGTCAGTCTCGCCGTCAGCGCGCTCGAGGCAGGACGTACGCCCCGTCTAACCGATAGCTTTCGCTTGATCCGTAACGTGACGAATCAAGCAGTGGTCTTTGCCCTGCTGCAAAGGGTGGTGCTCTTTACCTAGTCGCGCGCTGGCATGATAGTCAATGCTTTCATGCGCATCGAACCGAAAGACCTACGCTCCTTAGTGAAATTTTTGGCAGTGGGCTCTGCATTTGGCGCCGTCTTTGCAACGCTCACGTTTGCGACCGCTGTCTTCAGTTTAACCATGATCGCCGATCGCGACGTGGACATGGTCAAAGCCACCGTCTCGAGCATTCATGCCGTACTGCGTAACAAGCGTGTCACTTTTTTATGGGCGGTTTTGATTGGCCTACTAACCTTACTCGGTTTTGCCAAGATTTTCTTAGGTCTCGCCGTGGTGATGCCCTGGCTCGCCTACTCTATTTTACATAGCTATCGTGAAGCGCTCGACGCGTCCATCTGGCCTAAACTTTCGATCACACCGCGAGCAGCAGACTCAATTAAATCGAGCACTCGCTCAAACCCCGCCTCACCCCCATAGTAAGGGTCCGGCACATTGCGCTCACCCCATTGCGGCGCATACGAGAGTAATAACTCCACACGACCCGAGCCCTGACGCAACATGGTGGCACGATTATCCTCATCCATCGCCAAGATTAGATCGAATCGCTCAAAATCTTTGGCAGTGAACTGCCGCGCCCGTAAAGGTGATAAGTCATACCCACGACGCGCGGCCGCTGCAACCGCGCGTGGATCAGGCGGATCGCCAACGTGGTAGCCGTGTGTACCCGCCGAATCCACCTCTAACGTGAGCTCGGGCGCCTCGCGACGCGCGAGCTCACGCAGTACCGCTTCGGCCGTCGGCGAGCGGCAAATATTGCCCATACAAACGCATAGCACTCGCATGGAGACGCTCGTTAGTCGCGTATTAGCTGCGCACTCGCCACCGGCTGATCACGCACGGAATCGATCCAAGCCTGCACCTGCTCTTCAAGTAAATCGAGCGGCAGAGGTCCTGAGCGCAGAATGACGTCATGGAAATCACGATTGTCAAAGCGCTCGCCCAAAGCCTGCTCGGCATCGCGCCGTAAGGCGACGATCTTGAGCATTCCGACCATATAGGCTGTCGCCTGTCCCGGCATCACGATGTAGCGCTCGGTCGCTTTGGTAGCCGCATCACGCGTCATCGGCAAATTGGCCAGGTGATAGTCAATGACCTGCTCACGCGTCCAGCGCTTGGAGTGCAAGCCGGTATCGACGACCAATCGCACGGCCCGGATGAGCTCCATCACAAGACGCCCAAAGTCTGAATAGGGATCGGCGTAAAAACCTAATTCTTTGGGCAAACGCTCGGTATAAAGCCCCCAACCCTCCGAGTAGGCGGTAAAGCCGCCGAAGCGTCGAAAGCGCGGCAAGTCACCGAGCTCGCCAGCGATTGCCAACTGCATATGATGCCCAGGGATACCCTCATGATAGGCGAGCGCTTCCATCTCGTATTTAGGCATGTCGGCCATACGGTAGAGATTGGCGTAATAGACACCGGGACGCGTCCCATCCTGCGAGGGCCGCTGATAGAAGGCTTTTCCAGCGGATTTTTCTCGGAATGGCTCTACGGCTTTGACGATCATCGGCGCCTTAGGCAGGGTACGAAATAGCTCCGGCAGCCGCGCTTGCATGCCATCGATCAAACGCTTGGCTTCGGTAAGATAGGCCTCTTTCCCCTCAGGACCCTCCGGGTAATAGAACTGTGGTTCATTTCTAAGCCACTCAAAGAATGCTTGCAGGTCCCCCTCAAAATTGACCTGTTGCATGATGGCACGCATCTCATTTTGAATGCGTTCGACTTCCCCGAGACCGAGCTCATGGATCTGCTCGGCGGTCATATCCGTCGTGGTATAGCCCGCCAGCAAAAAATCGTAATAGCGAGCACCATCCTCTGTGCGCCAAATCCCATCATCCGTGCCGGCGCGCTCTGTCGCGGACTCGGCGTGCGCGATTAGCGCTTGATAGGCGGGTAAGACAGAGTCTTTGAGTACTGCCGCGGCATCTATGAGTAAACGCTGACGTACCGCCTCTTCCAACTCCAAGCTTGCGACCTTCGCCTTAAAGTCAGCCCAAAGTGGACTATCGGCACCTTCTTCAAAAGGTGCTCCTCGAATCACATTGCGTGCATCCGAAATCACGTACGGGAATACAAACCGCGGGGGTAACGCGCCCTTGGCTTCGGCCGCGTTCATCGATTCGATCGCTTGCGCAAAGCGCTCTTTCACGCCCCGCAAGCGCGAGATGTAGGCGTGGGCGTCTACCAAAGACTTGACCTGATGGGTATTGATCATGAACGCGGGTAACTGCGACTGCAGCCCATTCATTTGATCGAGCCCATAGCGATGCTGACGCCATTCGTACGCGGCAATACTACGCTCAGCATTGCGCCGGAAAATGTCATAGGACAATCGCGTCTGACCCGTCAATTGCGAGGGGTCGATTGTCTCGGTTAGCTCGGCAAGTTGGCGTTGCGTACGTTCAAGACTTCGGCGACGCTCCTCCTCGGTCAGGGGCGTCCACTCACCATAGCGGACTCTCAAGCCTAATTGGGCTGCAAACTCGGGACTCGCCTCAATACGCTCTTCGAACACTCGCTCAAAGAAGGCATTAGCCTTGGCGTTCATATCCTCAGCGGCTGCGACGGGCGCAGCTACGGCCGCCAGACTGTGGAGCGCCAGTAGGCCTATACCCCAGGTGAATATTGATGAAACGATCCTTTTCATCTCGACTCCTTCTAAGAAATTAAGCGACTGAGTACTACGCTCAGGGGACGAGACACACAGCCATTACAGCTGGCTCGCAAGCTCCGTCCCTTGACGAATCGCGCGTTTGGCATCAAGTTCCGCTGCCTCATCCGCGCCACCGATAAGATACACGCGTGCGCCGGATGCGCGGAGCGACGCCTCAAGTTCACGTAAAGGCTCCTGCCCCGTGCACAACACCACATGATCGACAGCAAGACACTCCAACTCGCCCCCTCGGGTGAACCAGAGTCCCGCGTCGTCGATCCTACGGTACTCGATACCCGACCACATTTGCACACCCTGCATTTTGAGCGCTGTGCGATGAATCCATCCGGTTGTCTTACCGAGCCCCGCACCAAGCTTACTTCGCTTACGTTGCATCAATACAATCTCACGCGCGGCCGTGGGCATCGCAGGCCGCACGCCCGCCACGCCGCCGCGGGCCTCGCGAGGACTGACCACGCCCCACGCTTGGCGCCACTGCTGAATCTTCATCCGCGCGGAGTCTGTGGGCGCGGAATCGTCCAGCTCGGCGAGAAAGGTCGCGACATCAAAACCGATTCCGCCTGCACCGAGTACGGCAACCCGCGCACCGACGGTCACTCGACGCTCGAGCACATCGAGATAGCTAACGACCTTTTGATGATCCTGCCCTGGGATCTGTGGATCGCGTGGCACCACGCCAGTCGCCAACACGTACTCATCAAAGTTTTCTTGCAATAATTCATCCGCCGTCATCCGTCGACCCAGTCTCAAGGTAACGCCCGTATCAAGCAGTCGGTAGTGAAAGTAGCGCAAGGTTTCATGAAACTCTTCTTTACCCGGGATGCGCTTGGCGAGATTGAATTGACCTCCGATTTCATTGGCAGATTCAAAGAGCACCACCTCATGTCCGCGCTCGGCTAACGCGCTCGCCGCAGAGAGACCTGCAGGCCCTGCGCCGACCACCGCGATTCTTTTTTTGATCACAGCGGGTAGTAGCTGCAGCTCCGTCTCATGACAAGCTTGGGGGTTGACGAGGCAGCTTGAAAGCTTACCCGCAAAGGTATGATCTAAGCACGCTTGGTTACACGCGATACAAGTATTGATCCGCTCGGCACGATTGGCAGCGGCTTTATTGACGAACTCTGCATCCGCGAGGAGCGGTCGCGCGAGAGACACCATATCCGACTGACCACTCGCCAAAATCTGCTCGGCAATCTGTGGCGTATTGATCCGATTGGTGGTGCAGAGCGGCACCTTGATACCCCGCGTGCGCAAATCGTGACGCAATTGCCCCGTGATATCGGCAAACGCAGCTCGCGGCACCGAGGTCGCAATAGTTGGAATGCGCGCCTCATGCCAACCAATCCCCGAATTCAGCATCGTCGTGCCCGCAGCCACCACGCCTTCGGCGAGTGCTAATACCTCCTCCCAGCTTTGGCCCTCCGGCACGAGATCGAGAATCGAGATCCGATAGATGACAATGAAATCGGGCCCTACCGCCTCTCGCACACGAGAGATGATCTCAATGGGTAACTGCATTCGTTGATCGAACGACCCGCCCCAACGATCGGTGCGCTGATTGGTACGAGTCGTCAAAAATTGGTTAATGAAGTAGCCCTCTGAACCCATCACCTCGACGCCGTCATAGCCCGCTTCCCGCGCGAGGCTCGCGCAGCGGGCAAAGGCGCGAATTTGCCGCTCGACCCCTGCAGCACTCAGTGCACGTGGTTTAAACGGCGTAATGGGGGATTGGATGCGCGAAGGCGCAACAATCAAAGGGTGATAACCGTAACGCCCTGAGTGCAGGATCTGCAGCGCAATCTTGCCGCCCTCTCGATGCACGGCGTCGGTGATCGGTTGATGCGCACGCGCCGCGGCGCGGCTCGCCAAACGTGAGCCGAATGGCGAGAGCCAGCCTTCGATGTTGGGCGCAAAGCCCCCTGTTACGATGAGACCCACACCCCCTCGAGCACGCGCGGCAAAATATTCTGCGAGACGCGGAAAGTGCTCGCGTTTATCTTCGAGCCCCGTGTGCATTGAGCCCATCAGCACCCGATTACGTAATTGGGTGAAGCCGAGATCGAGGGGGGACAAAAGCTGCGGGTAAGGGACGGTCTGACTCATGGCATTCAGTGTAGAACAAGAAAAAGGCCCGGGATTGCTCCCGGGCCTTTCGTGTCACGCAAATATAGAGCGTGACGGGGGGATTACATTCCCATATCGCCCATGCCACCCGGAGCCGGATGCACGTGGTCAGACTCGTCCTTCGGCGCTTCAGCGATCATCACCTCAGTGGTGAGGAGCAGACCAGCGACCGAGGCTGCGTTCTGCAACGCGAGACGCGTGACCTTGGCCGGATCAAGAATGCCGAAGTCGAGCATGTCGCCATACTCGCCGTTCGCGGCGTTGTAGCCGTAGGCACCCTTACCGGACTTCACCTGATTGAGGATGACGGCGGCGTCTTCACCGGCGTTCTCCACGATCTGACGCAGCGGCTCTTCGATCGAGCGGGCAAGGATACGCACACCGACCGTCTGATCTTCATTGGCACCCTCGAACTTCTCGAGCGCCTTAGTGGCACGGATAAGTGCCACACCACCGCCCGGCACCACACCTTCTTCGACGGCTGCACGGGTCGCGTGCAGCGCGTCTTCGACGCGGGCCTTCTTCTCTTTCATCTCGATCTCGGTGGCAGCACCGACCTTGATGACCGCTACACCGCCGGAGAGCTTAGCAACGCGCTCCTGCAGTTTCTCGCGATCGTAGTCGCTGGTGGCCTCTTCGGCTTGCTGACGGATCGACTCAACGCGCGCCTTGATGTCGCTCGCCTTGCCGGCACCATCGATCACCGTGGTGTTTTCCTTCTCAACCACGACCTTCTTG
>RFOD01000051.1 GCA_009926865.1 Gammaproteobacteria bacterium
ATAAGATCGCCATAGGCTTGCCACTGAGAGCTACCCGCCAATGATTTCAAGTTACCGCTTGAGAGAATCGCGCGCTCTAGAGAATCGACCTCGCTCACCCGCAGTGGCCGACCCGCGTGAAACGCCCCAGCCCCACGCTCAGCCCATAAAAGCTCGCCATACGCCGGCGCCGATGAGACCCCCAGTACCATTTGACCCTCGCGCATCAGCGCGATTTGGGTTGAAAAGAACGGGCACTCACGTACGAAAGACTTAGTGCCGTCGATAGGATCCACCAACCAGATGCTTGCGGCTTGCATCTGGTGTGTCCCCGTTTCCTCACCGAAAAAACCATAATCGGGAAACGCGCCACTCAAAATCTCGCGAATCACCTCTTCGGCGCGTACATCCGCCTCGGTCACAGGCGATTTGTCCGCTTTCGTCGAGACCGCAAGATTGCGCTGATAGAGCGAGCGAATGACCTCAGCGGCTGCTTCGGCAGCGCGTAAGGCGGTCGTCAGTTCGGCAGATGGCACAACGCGCGTCCTCTTCGGCTTAAGACTGCGCGCAATGTGCTGACTAGCGTCGAGACTGTCAATCGGTCATCAGCGTCGCGTGCTATCTTTGCCGCCATGGGTAATCGATTGAGCAAAATCTACACGCGTACAGGCGATGATGGGACCACCGGGCTCGGTGATGGCACTCGTGTCGCCAAGGACCACGCCCGAGTTGAAGCATATGGCACGGTCGATGAGGCGAACTCAGCGATCGGTATGATACTAGCGGTACCCGCTCTACCCTCGGCTGTGAGCGAATGTCTCACCCGCGTACAACACGATCTCTTTGATCTCGGTGGAGAGCTTTGCATCCCCGGCATGGAGTTGATCAGCGACGCGCAAATTGAACGGCTCGAGCACGAGCTCGATGCGTTCAACGACCCTCTACCAGCACTCAAAGATTTTATTTTGCCGGGCGGAGGCCCTGCAGCAGCGGCCTGTCATCTTGCGCGCACGATCGCCCGACGTGCCGAGCGCCGCATCTGGTCATTGGCCGCACTCGAGCCCAGCTTGCGCGCCCAACCGGCGCGTTATCTCAACCGGTTATCCGATTTACTTTTTGTTATCGCTCGCGTCTTGGCTCGTCACGAACAAGGCAGCGAAGTACTTTGGAAAAGGCAGTCTCGCTAAGTCGGGCTATATCTGGCTACGCCCACCCAAGTCGCGCCAACACGCGAAGTCGGTACTCGCGGTCACTATCCAGTTCTGTTCTCGGCAAGTACTCGCTCGTCCACCTCGCTGCGAATCTGAGTACCAATCATGATAGACAACAGCAGGGCGCCCGCCAGCATCAAAAACGGCACTTGATAGCTACCGTAGACATCAAACAGCTTGCCCGTTATCCAGCTACCGAGCCCCACCCCAATCGACTCCATAAAGCTAATGGAGCCGTTGATGCGGCCGATTTCACGAAGACCAAAATTATTGACGGCCAACATATTGTAGAGCGTAAAGAGCCCACCCCAACCGAAGCCGATCACCACCGCCGATACCACCACCCATTCACGCTGCATACTCGCCAAACCGAGTAAGCCCACAAACATAATCACCAAACAAGTCATAAATACTTTATGACGGTCAACTCGATCGGCGATCGCACCATTCGCCAATTTCGCAACCATCGCAACGAGACTGAAGACAAAAAGCTGGAACCCTGCTTCACGCAAAGAGAAGCCAAAACCTTTGTTTAAATGCAGCACATAATGCTGAACAAAAGAAAAAATTGCGTAGTAACTCAAAAAACCAGATAGGCCAATCGCCCAAAAGGTACGGGTACGAATCGCTTGCTGAAAAGTTAAGCCGTGCTGCTTTAAATCACCGAGTTCACGGTTTTGTCCAACCGCCGAATAACCAGCCTGCGCCGGAGTACCGCGAATCACCAAAAAAATCAGTAAAAAAAGCACAATCGGCATCAGCGAGTTGTAGAGATAAGCCTGACGCCAACCGTAGCCCTCAATGAGATACGGATTAACGAAAGGTAAGACTGCACTCCCTAGACTCGTGCCCACCAAGGCGATCCCGATCGCCAACCCTCGGTGCTTCACGAACCAACTCGAGACGAGATAAATGATGGTCATGGAGCCCGCGGTCGAGAGCGCCAAGGAAAACATGATATGAATCAGGTAGACCTGTTTGAGCGCCTCACCCATCCATTGCGTGGCATAGGCATATAACGCTAATACGACCGCTGCAATAGCGACGCCCACGGCGAGCCGCATCCCCAACGAGGGGAAAATCGCGTTCAAGGCGATGACGAGGACACCACCCAAGCACACTGCGGTGACGACCGCCACGATCTCGATGACAAGCACCGGACCGCCATTGGCGATCATCGAATAACCTACATAGCCCAGTGTTAAGAAAGCGCATCCGGCCATCAAAAGATAACGCGGGTTTACTTTGTCGATGAGAATCCCGATAAATGGCGCGATCGAGGCGGCAAGCGCAAAGTTCAAAAAATCTCGGAATTTAAAATCACCACGGCTCCAGCCAAACTCGTCTAACAAGGATGGGTCAAATATCGTGATGCCCGTCGCGGTCATACCGTTCGACAAGAACAAAGCGAGCATCCCCATGAAGGCGACGACCCATGGGTAATAACCCGGTGCCTCGCGGCGTTCTGCTGTTGTCATTCAAACCCCCGTTCTGCCCGCAGGCTCGGTCGCAGGCGTGCCCAATCAAATGATACGCCTGGGTCGGTCTTGCGGCCTGGGGCCACGTCACAGTGCCCCACAATGTGGTCGTTGGCTATGGCGGGATACGCGCTGCGCAGCCCGTACACTAGCGCGCTCAGGGCGTGATATTGAGCTTCCGTGTAGGGCGTGTCATCGGTGCCTTCGAGCTCAATCCCGATCGAAAAATCATTGCAGGCCTCGCGCCCACGCCAGCTGGAGACCCCAGCGTGCCACGCTCGTCGATGGAAGGGGACATACTGGGTCACCTCCCCCGAGCGAAAAATACAGGCATGAGCCGACACCCTCAGCGCCTCAATCTCCGCAAAATACGCATGGTCATCGGCACGTAGATTGCCGCAAAAAAGCTGATCGATGGCAGGACCCCCAAATTCGCCCGGAGGCAAGCTAATACCGTGGATCACGATCAGCTCGATCGCCGTGCCTGGGGGGCGCGCGTCGTGATGGGGGCTCAACACCTGTCTCATATCCCGTAGCAACCCCGTATCGCGGTGCACAGAGAAAATCGACCCGTCTTGCTCGAATGCGGCCATGGGGGTCGATCATGCCAGAATAGACGCATGTCGCGACTATCCTTTGAAGCGCTGCGTGCTTTGGATCTGGCTCATATCTGGCATCCCTGCACACAGATGAAAGATCATGAGAGCGAGCTCCCCCTCATTCCATTGCACGCAGGTGAGGGCCCTTGGCTAGTGGACGCCAACGGCAAACGCTACCTCGATGCGATCAGTAGCTGGTGGGTCAATCTTTGGGGTCATGCAAACCCCTCCATTAATGCGGCGCTCAAAGATCAACTGGATACCTTGCCACATGCCATGCTCGCGGGCTTCACCCATGAGCCTGCCGCTAAGCTCGCAGAGCGCCTCCTACAGAGGGCGCCGCCCGGACTCTCACGCGTTTTCTTTGCCGATAGCGGATCAGCCGCAATCGAGATCGCTGTCAAAATGAGCTTTCATTATTGGCAAAATGTCGGTAAGCATCGCAAAACACGTTTCGTCACCTTAGCCAACAGCTATCACGGCGAGACACTAGGCGCACTCGCAGTGGGGAATGTGGAGCTATACAAAGCAATCTATCGGCCCCTGTTGATGGACGTTATCACGGTCCGTTCGCCCGACGCCTATTTAGCCGAACCCGGAGAGAGTGCGCTCGCGTATGCCGAGCGCTGTGCTGCTGAAGTCGAGTCATTGTTTGCCGAGAGCGCCGATGAAATCGCCGCAATTTTGATCGAGCCGCTTGTGCAGTGCGCCGGCAACATGCGGATGTACCACCCGCGCTATATGCAAAGGCTGCGTGAAATCTGCGATCGATATGCCGTGCACTTAATTGCCGATGAGATCGCCGTAGGCTTTGGGCGAACTGGTCGCCTATTTGCCTGCGAGCACGCTGCCATAACACCGGACTTCCTATGTTTATCTAAAGGATTAACAGCGGGCTATCTGCCCATGTCCGTCGTACTCACTCCGACTGAAATCTATAATGCGTTCTACGATGAATACAGCAAGTTAAATGCGTTCTTGCACTCACATAGTTACGCTGGCAATGCGCTCGCCTGTCGCGCAGCGTTGGCGTCCTTAGACTTATTCGATAGCACCGATGCACTCAGCCGGAACCAATCTTTAGCGCGTTACTTGGAAGAGCGTCTGCAAAAACATTTTGCGGATCATCCCCATGTCAGTGACGTCCGCCAGTGCGGCATGATCGCCGCGGTGGAGTTCGTTGCTAATAAAGAAACCCGCCAAACTTTTCCATGGCGAGAACGACGGCACTTACGACTCTATCGTCATGCGCTCGAGCACGGTGTCTTATTACGGCCCCTCGGTAATGTCATTTATTTCATGCCACCCTACGTCATCAATGAAAATGACATTGACCTGATGACCGAGGTTGCGGTTGCGGGCCTCAACGAAGCCGTGCGGCAAGTGGGATCCTTGTAATGCGCGAGGTCAGAGTGTTTGTGGAACGACCTCTATCGGCAGGGAAGAGCGTGACCCTTCCGCTAGGGCCCGCTCGACATGTCGCACGAGTACTGAGATTACGCACGGGATCGTCTCTTACCCTATTCAATGATCAGGGCGGCGAATACCGTGGCGAGATCGAACGCATGCGAGGCGAAGACGTGGAGGTCAAAGTGATCTCGCACTTATCAATCGAGCGCGAATCCTCTCGCGCTCTCATTTTGTTGCAGGGTGTTGCGCGCAGTGAGCGCATGGACCTGATCGTACAAAAAGCCACCGAACTTGGCGTCACACACATCCTTCCAATCGCCTGCGCTCGTAGCGTGGTGCAGCTTGATATCGAACGCGCGAATAAGCGCCAAGAACATTGGCGGGCAACTGCCATCGCGGCCTGTGAACAATGCGGTCGTAACCGCTTACCCATCATAGAGCCAGTGCGCTCCCTCGCGGATGCGCTCGAAGCCTTGAGCACAGCCGAGTACGCGGATTTCGCAACACGCGGCCTGCTTGACCCACAGGCAGCGCTGACGCTCGCTCAGTGGGTATCTCGGGCTACCGCGTCTTCAGCCCCCGTCGCGCTACTTATCGGGCCAGAGGGCGGACTCGAAGACTCCGAACAGACGATCGCCGAACAACACGATTTCACGGCTCTGAGACTCGGACCACGTATTCTTCGTACCGAAACCGCCGCTCTGGCCGCCTTGGCTGCCATACAATCGCTGGCAGGAGATTTCGCATGAGCACGAGCAAACCTACGTTAGCGGTGGTAATGGATCCCATCGCACACATCAAATACGCCAAAGATTCCACGCTGGCGATGCTGTTATCAGCCGCTGCGAACGGCTTTGATCTGTGGTATCTCGAGCTGGATGATCTCTATCTGCGTGATGGCGTAGCCTGCGGTCATGCCCGACCCTTAGAGGTTCATGCCAATCCCGACCATTGGTTTGATCTCGGTAACAAAGAAATTCGTCGGCTCGGTGACTTTGATGTCATCTTGATGCGTAAAGACCCCCCCTTCGACACCGAATACATTTACGCCTCATACATCCTGCAACGCGCAGAGGATCAAGGCGCTTTGGTCGTCAATCGCCCACAGGGTCTGCGCGATATGAACGAAAAGGCGTATACGGCCTGGTTCCCCCAGTGCTGTGCGCCCACCTTGATCACGCGCAGCATGGCTGACATGCACGCATTTTTGACAGAACACGGCAAGATCGTCTGTAAACCTCTCGATGGCATGGGAGGTCGGTCGATCTTCGTGACTGAGCAGGGCGACAAGAACACCAACGTTATCTTTGAAACACTGACTGCGTACGGGACGCGCTACGCAATGGTGCAGCGCTACCTGCCAGAGATCGTCGCCACGGGTGATTCGCGTATTCTGCTGGTTGATGGACAACCCATCCCGTACGCGCTCGCACGGATTCCAAGCGGAGAGGATAATCGGGGGAATCTGGCTGCAGGTGCCACGGGAGTCGGGCGTCCTTTAACGGAGCGAGATCAATTTCTGGCGCAACAGATCGGACCGAAATTAGCTGAGCAAGGCATGCTGTTTGTAGGGTTAGATGTCATCGGCGGCTATGTCACCGAAATTAATGTTACGAGCCCAACAGGTATTCGAGAGCTCGATCGGCAATTTGGCATTGATATCGCCACTTTATTCATCACCGCGATTCAGCGACGGTTGTGATCCACTCGACAGCACCGCGGTCAGGCCCCCATACTTAGATCTATGAGCGACGGCGTCTCACTGACTAACCACCTGCTCGTGGCCATGCCCACGCTGGCTGATCCGGAGTTCTCGCGATCTGTCACCTTGGTTTGCGAGCACAGCCTAGATAAAGGCGCACTTGGTATCGTGATCAATAAGCCGCTCAGCATGACGCTGGGCGAGATCTTCGAACAGATGGATATCACCGCGACCCCGCCTCAACTTGGAGATCGGCAGGTCTTGCGCGGCGGGCCGGTACATCGAGATCGAGGGTTTGTGGTGCATCGAAGCGGCGGCGAATGGGGTTCCTCGCACCGTGTATCCGAGCATATTCAGATCACCACTTCGCGTGATGTGCTCGAGGCCATGGCGCGTGGCGAAGGGCCTGAGGACGCCTTTATTGCCCTTGGCTATGCGGGCTGGGAAGCCGGCCAACTGGAGCGCGAAATGCGCGATAACGCATGGCTAAGCTTGCCCGTTAACGACGAAATCCTATTCCACACGCCCTTTGAGAATCGCTGGCAAGCGGTATGGCAGCATCTTGGTGTCGATGTCGGTCGCATGTCCCACGTGGCTGGGCATGCCTGAGTCCTTGTCGACTCGTACGCCGCAAGTCGTTCTCGCCTTTGACTTTGGTCTACGCCGTATCGGCTGCGCCGTGGGTGATACCCTCACCCGTCGCGCACGCCCTCTGCGCACGCTAGAGCGCCGCGATCCGACGCAACTACTGCCGCTCGAATGGTCAGCGCTGACAGCGATCATTCGCGAAGTAGGAGCTACGCAGATTGTCGTCGGGCAGCCGTATAATGCCGATGGCAGTCGACATGCGCTCGCTGACGCTTTGGATGCTTTTGTCATGCAAGTCGGTGAGCGTTGCGCGCTGCCCGTGCATCAGGTTGACGAACGTTACTCATCGTTGGAAGCCGAGGAAACATTGCGCGAGCTGCGCGCGCGGGGACAACGTCGAGGAGCGATCAAAAAAACAGATGTCGACAGTATGGCAGCGGCGCTTATCTTAGAGCGCTGGCTTGCCGGAGCGCCGGCGTAACCATCCCGACCGCGGAGTGATATCGGTTGTCCAAGCCCCCTGCAGAACGAACTGAACAGCTCAGAGCAGATGGCTCTTTGCGTCATCTATTAACGCTCGATGGCCTGTCACGCGGAATGGTGGAGTCTTTGCTCGAGCGAGCAGCTCATTTTTCTCGGCCGTTCAACGAGCCCGCGGCACGCAGCACCGCACTGCGCGGAACGACGGTAGCCATCATGTTTGCCGAACCATCCACACGCACGCGCGTCTCATTCGAACTTGCTGCGTTACGGCTCGGCGCTGACGTGGTGAATATCGAAGTGCAGCTTTCCTCGCGACGCAAAGGCGAAAGCGTGCTGGACACCGTTGCCACGCTAGAGGCGATGCATGTCGATGGACTCGTGTTGCGCGATGCTGAAGCTGACGTCCCCGATCTTGTAGCGGCCCATGTTGCCGATCACGTGAGCGTGTTTTCAGGCGGCGCCGGTAGCTACTCTCATCCGACCCAAGGACTACTTGATGCGCTGACCGTGCTTCAACATAAAGGGCGAGTCGAGGGACTACGCGTCGCCATCGTGGGCGATGTTCGGCATTCTCGGGTTGCGCGCTCTGCTTGGCGTGCCTTCAGCCTCCTGGGAGCTGGGGAAATTCGCCTGCTAGCCCCGACTGCACTGATGCCCGATACCCATGACTTTGCGGGTTGCACTCGGCATGACTCTTTGGCAACGGGATTAACCGATTGCGATGTCATCATGGCACTGCGTATTCAAAAAGAGCGTATGACCGAGGCGGATATCCCAAGCGAGCGCGAATACTTTGCTCAATGGGGTCTGACAATTGATCGCCTAAAATATGCACGCGAAAATGCCATCGTGATGCACCCGCAGCCTATGAATAGAGGTGTGGAGATTGATTCGGCGGTCGCAGACGGCCCCCAATCGGTCATCCGCGATCAGGTCCGTCATGGCGTTGCGGTACGAATGGCCGTGCTCGAACAAGCGCTAGTACGACAATCATGAATAATAGCCAGACCTTAGTCCGTCAAAGCGGACAACATCCCAGTCATCGGGCCAGTATCAGCCTAGAAACAGGCGAGGTTCTTGAGCAACAAAGTTTTGCAGCGGAGCAATACATCATCCGCCTCCGCGCGCCGCGCTGCGCCGCACGCGCACAACCGGGTAGCTTCATTCATCTGCAAGTGGATGATGACATTCCGATGCGTCGACCCTTATCGATCATGCGCGTGGATGCCACAGCGGGTTGGGTCGATGTACTCTACAAAATCGTCGGTCCCGGGCTCGCGGCTCTCGCCAAGCGTCGCGCAGGAGATACCTTGTCGGTTCTGGGCCCGATCGGTCAGGGCTTCACGCCCGCGATCGAACGCCCACGCGCGCTACTGATCGGCGGCGGTGTAGGGATTCCTCCCATGATTTTTTTGGCGGAAGCCTTAAAACAAGATCAAGCAAACCCGTGGCAGCCTTTGGTACTCATGGGATCGGAAGTGCCTTTTCCGTTTCAAGCGCGACCCTCCACAATCTTAGTACCTGGTATACCCGAAGGGGTGATCGCCAGCATGCCACTGCTGGAAGCCTGGGATGTACCGTCGCGCCTCGCGAGTCGCAGCGGATTCCCAGGTTGCTATAGCGGCTTTGTCACGGAACTCGCGGAAGCTTGGCTGCAAACACTCGCGCCCCAAGTGCTCGCTGAAGTCGCCCTCTACGCCTGCGGTCCGACCCCCATGCTCGAAGCGACAGCACGCGTGGCACGACGTTTCTCACTGCCTTGTCAGGTCTCGTTGGAGGAGTTTATGGCCTGCGCTGTCGGTGGCTGTGCTGGCTGCGTGGTCGAAGTCGACACGCCGAGCGGACCGGCGATGAAGAGAGTCTGTGTCGATGGTCCTGTTTTCGAGGCTGCCAGCGTCTTTGGTCGCTGATGATCAAGATCCGCTGTGCTGAGATGACTCATGTCTGCGGTCGCTGAGAACCCAACTGCGCTACAAATCGTACGGGAGCGGATTGCGCGTGCCGCGGCGAATGCGCAGCGTCCTGCCGACTCAGTGAACTTGATCGCTGTCAGCAAAACTCAACCTACTTCGGCGATTGTGGCACTGGCTGAACAAGGACAACGCGACTTTGCAGAAAATTACTTGCAAGAAGCGCTACCTAAGATAACAGAACTACGTGAACGGTCTTTATGCTGGCATTTCATTGGCCAGTTGCAATCGAATAAGACGCGCCCTGTGGCAGAAAACTTTGATTGGGTACATACCGTTGATCGCGAAAAAATTGCTGAAAGGTTATCCGCCCAACGCCCTTTTTACTCGCCCGCATTACAGGTCTGCGTACAGGTCAAACTTGCCAATGAAGCGACTAAAGGCGGCGCGATAGCTAGCGAATTACCCTCCCTGTTAAAAGCGATCGATCAGCTGCCACGCTTACAGCTCCGAGGTCTGATGACGATCCCGCCCGCCAGCGACGATATCGCGGTGCAGCGTCACTGGTTTCGAGAACTGCAGGTCATCTATCAGTCGCTAAAAGCGGACTTCCCAGGGCTCGATGTCCTTTCGATGGGGATGAGTGCAGATCTGGAGGCTGCGATCCTAGAAGGCAGTACTCATATCCGGATTGGGACAGCACTCTTTGGCGCCCGACAATGACTACAATCGAACGTATGGAACTGCAGCATCTCAAGATCGGGTTTCTGGGGGGCGGTCATATGGGCCGCGCACTGGCAGATGCTCTTCTCAAAGCTGGAGTCCCCTCTTCGCAGATCGTCATCGCCGAGCCACAGGCGCAGACAAGAATGCAACTACAGGAGTCTCTCGGGATTGCTACTGTGAGCCGTGGCGAGGATCTACCTAATGATCTACATGTCTTATTGCTAGCGGTTAAACCTCAAGATTTGCTCCCCGCACTCACCCCGCTACTCAGCAAACTCAACCAATCCACTTTAATAATTTCGATCGCGGCGGGTGTCACCAGCGAACAATTGCGCGCGCTCTGTGGCGGCGGCGCTCGCGTCATGCGTGCGATGCCCAATCGTCCGGCCAGCCTGGGCGTGGGCGCGACTGCGCTTTTCGCGGGCGAAGGAGCCCGCAGAGAGGACCGACAAGTCGCCGAGGCACTACTCAAGACAGCAGGCACAGTGGAGTGGATCAGCGATGAATCTTTGATGGATGTCGTCACTGCCCTCTCGGGTAGTGGGCCCGCCTATTTCTTTTTATTGGCAGAAGCGATGAGGGACGCGGCCATCGCTCAAGGCCTACCCCCTGAGGTCGCACGACGTCTGGCTGCTGCCACCTTGGCAGGTGCTGGCGCCATGTGCGGTCAAACGAATGACTTAGCGACGTTGCGTCAATCGGTGACATCGAAAGGCGGAACGACCGCTGCAGCGCTGGCACAATTTGAGCAAGCAAACCTTAAGAAACTCGTCGCAGAGGCGATGCAAGCAGCTATTCTTAGAGGGCAAGCTCTCTCCCAACAAACCAGCGGAGATGCGTAAATGTCGCAAGCACTAGCGCTTTCGCTGCTTTTATACGTATTTTTATTACGTCTTATGCTGCACTGGGCGCGCGGAAACTTCCGCAATCCCTTTGCACAAGCCTTGCTTAAATTTTCAAACTGGCTGGTGATTCCACTGCGCCGCATCCTACCCGCACTTGGCCGTGTTGATACGGCTTCTTTGGTCGGTGCGTATGCGGTCACGCTGATCAAAATTGCAGCCTTCAACCTGATCATGTTTGCGCAAATACCACCCGCGATTGGCTGGTTGAGTGCTGCTGGCATTGAGCTATTACGCTCCCTGTTGTGGATATATTTTTGGAGCATCTTTGTCTACGCCTTGATTTCAATGATTGCACCAGGAATCCGCTCGCCGCTCGCGGACCTACTGGAGTCTATTTGCGAGCCGGTACTGCAGCGCATTCGTAGCGCAGTACCTCCGATCGGTGGACTCGACCTCTCGCCGATGTGGGCAGGCATCGTTATTCAGGTGCTGCTGATCCTACTACGTTGAGCCTTCCGGAGCCGTATTCAGCCTCGACGCCGTGCTTTAACGACCCATATGTAAAAAAAACCCGTTTTTTTAAGGGTAAAACGCTTCAAAACAGTTTTATAAGCAAATCGCTTGTGGTATGTTTCGATCCGTCTAAAGACACGCGGAATGCCCGCGAAACACTATAAAATTAGGAGATTTCCACGATGGCGAAGAAGGCCGGTCCTCCGACCAAGTCGGATATTCTTAACCAAATCGCAAAGGACACCGAACTGTCACGCAAGAATGTCTCGGAAGTGTTCGATTCGCTGAACGGCATCATCAAGAAGAGCCTGCGTGCGCATGGCTTGTTCACGTTGCCGGGTCTGGCCAAGATGAAGGTTGTCAAAAAGCCGGCCACCAAGGCCCGCGAAGGTGTCAACCCGTTCACCGGCGAGAAGATGACCTTCAAGGCGAAGCCCGCCTCGAAGAAAGTTCGCGTGATGCCCCTGAAGAATCTCAAGGGTATGGTGAACTAAGATCCGTTTATCGGAGAAAAAAGCCCGGGGCAGTGATGTCCCGGGCTTTTTTTATGCCTGCTCGGCCATACCTGATCGACTATGACGGCTCGTCTGGCGTTTCGACACGACGCTCGCGAATGAGGATGCGGCGTTTCCCATCACCGCCCTCGCCCATCCCACGACGAATCTGCCAACCCCGACCGCCGCCGTTATCCCGTCGATCATTCATACGTTCACGACGGTGTTGCATGCGATCGCGCATCTGTTGTTGACGCGCTTGCAGCTTGCCACGTTGCTCCGGTGTCAGTACCGCCCAAACCTGCTTTCGCAAATTGGCGCCCTGCTGCACCATCTCGCTTGACAAAGAACCAATGCGAGCTGCCGCTGCCTTGCTACGGGTATCAAAATCGCGATCCTGTGGTCCGATGTCTCTGAGTTGGCGGGACTCCGCGCGTAACTCTTCGCGCAATTTACGTACCGCAGGCCGTTGAGTTGCCATGATTTCGGTGATCTTACCTTGCTGGGCGGGCGTTAACTGCAGCTCATCGGCCATACGCGTCAACATACGCGGTGAGATTTCCCAACTATCAATCCGCATTTCATGCCCGCCGCCTCGAGGGCCCATGAATTCAAAATCGCGCTCCAGCACTTCAACTTCTATCTCTTCGGTGCCAGGGGGCGGGGGTGGAATTGGCGCAGGGTTCTGAGCCCATGCGAATCCCGTGCTACCAACTAACGCCGCCAAACATAGGACAGCGTAATGCTTCTGTTTCATTCCAACATGCTCCTGTAGTACCCATTCGGCAGTAAATCGATTGTGCAATAACTCGCGCCACGGCAACACAAAGCGCGCGCAAAGTTCATGCAAAGTTATGTCAAGCTGCTCTCTGCATAGGTGAAATTCCGTGACCTAGCGCGCAACATGTCGTCATGGGCTCAAGCGATTTAAGGCCATCCAAGGTTCTGATCGTGGATGATGATGTGGAACTGGTGCACATGCTCAGTGAGTACCTGCAGCGTGATGGTTTTACCGTTAGATCCTGCCATGACGCCAATCAAGCACTCGCCGATTTAGCGGATAACCCGATCGATTTAATGATTCTCGATGTCATGCTGCCCGGCCGAAGCGGCTTAGATCTATTACGTCAACTCGTCCCTGACTATCCAGCGCTTGGCATCATCATGCTAACGGCTCGGGGCGATGCGATTGATCGAATTGTCGGACTGGAGCTCGGCGCGGATGATTATCTCCCAAAGCCTTTTGACCCACGTGAGTTATCTGCACGTATTCGAGCCGTTCTTCGCCGCCGCGAAACCTCTGCGGAAAATGAAGATCGCGATGCCTCCGTAGAATTTGGCAGTCTGCGCCTAGACTTAACCCACAAACAGGCGAGAGTTCGTGATCAAAAACTAAGCTTGACCGCTGCTGAGTTTCGCGTGCTGTATCGTTTGATTCAATCGCACGGCAAAGCCGTCGCGCGCGATGAATTAACCGAATATGCACTGGGTAGAAAACTCACGCTCTACGATCGCAGCATTGACACTCATGTCAGTAATTTAAGGCGAAAACTTGACCAGGCGGGCGCCAAAGATATTGTGATTCAATCGGTGCGAAGCGCTGGTTACGAAATCATGGAACGAGCATCATGACCATTCAGCGGCGTTCTTTATGAGTCGAATTGCTTTACAAATATTCCTAGCTTTCTTTTTTTCACTTGTCTTGATGGCCATCACATCAACGGCGATGACCTCTTGGTCTCTTAAACAACAAGAAGAAGCTATCGCTCTAGAAATTCGCCGCCATGCAGGCTCTGCGGCGCTGGCGCTCGCCGAGCAAGGCTCGGGAGGCCTGTTGGATTGGGCGCGAACCCAAGAGGAGAGCTCGGATGATTGGACTGTTTTAATCTTTGATGAGTGGGGAGAGGAAATCCTCGGGCGTTCACTGCCAGCGC
>RFOD01000052.1 GCA_009926865.1 Gammaproteobacteria bacterium
GGCGCATCGCGCGCAAGCCAACGCTCGAGTAGCACATCGAGCTCCTTCATACCGCGGCGACAACGCCACCGCAGCCGATTCAGGACCGTTGAATCGATCAAAGATGCTCGCGCTCAGCCATCATTTTCTTGATATCGGCGATGGCTTTAGCCGGATTGAGATCTTTGGGGCAGGCTTCCGTACAGTTCATGATCGTATGGCAACGATAGAGACGGAAGGGATCCTCGAGTGCATCGAGCCGCTCACCCGTCGCATCATCACGACTGTCGATGATCCAGCGATATGCTGCCAGCAACGCGGCTGGGCCAAGGTATCGATCGCTATTCCACCAATAACTCGGGCAGGACGTCGAACAGCACGCACAAAGAATGCACGCTGACGGACGATCGATCTTTTCCTGATCTTCTGGTGACTGCAGTCGCTCGCGATCGGGCGGCGCCGGGGTATTCGACTGCAACCACGGTTTGATAGAAGAATACTGCGCGTAAAACTGCGTCAGATCCGTCACCAGATCCTTGACCACTGGCATGTGCGGCAAGGGATAGATCTTGACTTCATCTTTGACGTCGTCACAGCTTTTGGTACACGCCAAAGTATTGGTACCATCGATATTCATGGCACAACTGCCGCAGATCCCCTCACGACAGGAGCGACGGAAGGTCAGAGATGGATCGACCTCGTTTTTGATCTTGATGAGGGCATCGAGCACCATCGGCCCGCAGCTATCCATATCGATTTCATAGGTATCGATACGCGGGTTCTCACCCCCATCCGGATCGTAGCGATAAATCTTGAAGGTCCGAACCCGGATCGCACCGGCCGGTGCCTTGTGCACCTGACCATGCTTATTGATACGCGAGTTCGCCGGCAGTCGCAGCTCAGCCATGACATCCCATCCTACAGATCAGTAAGTTCGCGCCTTCGGCGGAATGGGCTCCACCTCGGCAGTCAAAGTGTTCAAGTGCACGGGCCGATAGTCGATACGGGTTTTGCCCTGATCATCCACCCAGCACAAGCTGTGTTTCATCCAGTTGACGTCATCACGCTCGGCATAATCCTCGCGCGCATGAGCCCCACGGCTTTCCTTGCGATTTTCCGCCGAGCGCACGGTGGCGACGGCTTGTCCCAATAGATTCTCAAGCTCCATGGTCTCCACCAAATCGGTGTTCCAAATGAGCCCCCGATCGCGGGTCGACACATCAGCAAACGACGCATAGGTTTTCTCGAGCTTCTCACAGCCTTCCAGCAGCGATTCGCCCGTACGGAACACGGCCGCATCGCTCTGCATGATTTTTTGCATCTCAAGACGGATTTCCGCAGTTGAGCGCGGACCCTTCGCGTGACGCAACCGATCAAGTCTCGAGATGGCTAAATCGCCAGCATCTGTCGGTAGCGCGCGATGCGTGCTGCCCGGCTTAACCAAAGATGCCGCGTGACGGCCTGCTTCACGACCAAAGACCACCAGATCTAACAAAGAATTTGAACCGAGACGATTCGCGCCATGCACCGAGACGCAGGCCGCTTCACCCACGGCCATGAGGCCTGGGACGACCGAGTCGGCGTTGCCATCTTTGAGCGTGACGACCTCGCCATGGTAGTTACAAGGGATACCCCCCATGTTGTAGTGCACGGTCGGTAACACGGGGATCGGCTCTTTGGTGACATCGACGCCCGCAAAAATACGCGCTGTTTCGGCGATACCTGGTAGTCGTTGACGAATCACATCTGGCCCGAGGTGCTCAAGATGCAGGTGGATATGGTCGGCTTCCTTGCCGACCCCACGGCCCTCACGGATTTCGATCGTCATCGAGCGCGATACCACATCGCGCGATGCAAGATCTTTCGCATTCGGCGCATAGCGCTCCATGAAGCGCTCGCCCTGCGAATTCGTGAGGTATCCCCCCTCGCCGCGAGATCCCTCGGTGATGAGGCAGCCCGCACCATAAATTCCTGTGGGATGGAATTGAACAAACTCCATATCCTGCAGCGGCAAGCCCGCCCGCAGCACCATACCGCCGCCATCGCCGGTACAGGTGTGCGCGGAGGTACACGAGAAATAGGCTCGACCATAGCCGCCGGTGGCGAGGATCACCAAGTGGGCGCGAAAGCGATGCAGCGTCCCATCCGCGAGATTGAGCGCCACCACACCACGGCACTCGCCGTTTTCCATGATGAGGTCGATGGCAAAGTATTCGATAAAGAACTCAGCCTGATTTTTCACGGACTGCTGATAAAGCGTGTGCAGCATCGCGTGCCCCGTACGATCGGCGGCTGCACAGGTACGCTGGGCGATCCCTTTCCCGTACTCGGTAGTCATCCCACCGAAGGGGCGCTGATAAATCCGTCCGTCTGCGGTGCGCGAAAAGGGCACACCGTAGTGCTCAAGCTCGATCACAGCGGCAGGCGCTTCCTTGCACATGAATTCAATGGCGTCTTGATCACCGAGCCAGTCAGAGCCTTTGATGGTGTCGTAAAAGTGATAACGCCAGTTGTCATCACCCATATTGCCAAGCGCCGCCGAAATACCGCCCTGCGCCGCGACGGTGTGACTACGAGTCGGAAAGACCTTCGAGATACAAGCCGTGGAGAGCCCCGCCTCCGCTAGACCCAGCGTGGATCGCAAACCAGCACCGCCGGCGCCCACCACCACCACATCGTAGGTATGATCAATGAAATCGTAAGCAGCCATCTCTAAATTATCCCGCAGTGATGGGCGTGGTCAGCGCGATACGCAAAACGGCATAACTGCCGGCGATCGCCACGAGCACATGAAAAATTGTCGAAGTGAAAAGCGCCGCCACTTTCAAAGATTTGAGGCGGATATAATCTTCGAGCACGACCTGCACACCCAGCGCCGAGTGCCAAGCCATGGCGCCGAGCAACATAATCAGCAACACCGGCGTCCAACCCTCGGCGACCCATTCACGAACATCTCCAATGTTTAGTGAGGGTAAACCGAGCAGTTTCACCACAAACCACAAGGTCAGGGGCACGAGGGTGACCGCCGTCACTCGCTGTACCCACCAGTGCGATACGCCCGATTTGGCGGAGCCGCGACCGCGTACTCGAGTCAGTGGACTCTGCAAACTCATGCGGTCTCTCCCCCAAAGAATGCGACATAACCGATCCACGCGGTCAGCACGACCGTCGCGATCACGACCCACAGTGCGCTCCGTCGCGCCTCGGCGCGCTCGAGCCCCCGGCCCATATCCCAATTGAGATGACGTAAGCCGTTAAAGAGATGATAGGCAAAGGCGAGTAACCAGCCAGCCAGTGCCAACTGCCCCAGCCAGGAGCCCACGACTCCTTGCACGCGTTCGTACGCCGCCGGTCCCGCGGCCGCAGCCATCAACCACCAGACCAACAAGTTGAACCCGAACGCCAGCACGATGCCGCTGGCACGGTGGGCGATGGACGTCGCCATGGTGTAGGCGAATTTATAAATATCGAGGTGAGGTGAGAGAGGTCTTTCGCGCATCATGAATCCGTCCAGGCAATCAGAAGTCGATACAGCGGCCGTTCTTTTCCCAGTCACCATATCGAGTGGGCTCAGGGCCACTCGGACCGCCAATCTCGACGATCGCCTCGGCGCTCGCCTCAATCGGTGTCACCGCCGGCGCGGTGGAATCAGGTGTGTGATGTATGGAAGCCGAGACGGACGCTGACGCGTGCCGCCCCACCCCCATGGGATCGTTCTGCATCGGGGCGAAAGTTTGCCAGAATTAGGGGCTGGGCACCAACAGGCCCGTGTGTGTTCTCTCAGAAAGGTCCACCCCGATGTCTGCACTTGAAGTCGTTCCCTCTCCCCTGCTGCTAACCGATCTGTCAGTCGTCGCCTTTCGTGGTCCCGACGCCCGTACTTTCTTGCAAGGACAACTCAGTCAGGACGTCGTGACGCTTGCTGTGGGGGACGCGCGCCTCGCCTCGTTGAATAACCCGCAGGGGCGTTGTCTTGTGATTGCGTATCTGGTGGCCGAAAGTGAGTCGGATATCCTCGCAGTGACTTCGACCACCCAAGCGACCACGCTACAAGCCACGCTGCGTCGCTATGTCCTGCGTAGCAAAGTTCGCATTGAGGACGAGAGCGCACACTATCGAGCTCTCGGTCATTGGAATCGACCACCGTCAGCGGACAGCACTGAGCAGCTGACTTGGCCGCACACGAAAGATGGCCGCTCGATCAGCCTGCAGCGCGCGGACTCGGGCACCGATACCGACGCCGCTCACTTACGCGCTTGGCAGCGCGCCGATATCGCCGCTGGATTCCCCCGCCTTGAGCCGAGCACGGAAGGCGAGTTTGTCGCGCAGATGCTTAATCTCGATGTGCTCGAAGCCATTTCATTCAAGAAAGGCTGTTACACCGGACAGGAGGTCATTGCACGCGCGCACTTTCGAGGTCGAGTGAAACGCCGACTTCAAAGATTTGAGTTAGAGCCCGCGGCACTCGAGAGTACCGCTTGCGCCTCGACACCCGGACAAAGCGTAACCTTGAGTGATGGGCGCCAGGCGGCTGTGATCAATGCACTCGCGACCGATACAGGGCAAATCGCTTGTCTCGCCGTCACGACCTTTGGGGGTACGCCGCTGCCTGAGTCGCGCCCGCTACCTTACGCGCTACCGGACTAAAGGGCCGTTAAAGTACGGCAAGTCTCAGACTTCTGGGCGTAGATGCGGGAAGAGTAAAACGTCGCGAATGGACCCCGTGTCGGTCAACCACATGGCCAAGCGATCAATACCCACGCCGAGCCCTGCCGTTGGGGGCATTCCATATTCGAGTGCCCGCACATAATCGGCATCGAAGAACATGGCCTCTTCGTCACCGGCTTCCTTGCGCTCAACCTGCGCACGAAAGCGGGCGGCTTGATCCTCAGGATCATTGAGTTCGGAAAACCCGTTCGCAAGCTCTCGCCCCCCAACAAAGAATTCAAACCGATCGGTCAAAAACGGATCCTGATCGTTCGCTCGCGATAAGGGTGATACCTCAGCGGGATATGCGTAAACAAAAGTCGGCTGGAGCAAGGTATGCTCGCCTGTCTTTTCAAAGATCTCGATCTGCAGCTTACCCGCGCCATCGCCCTTCTTCCAAGGGATCCCTCGCTGATCGCAGGCCGCTCTCAGATAATCCACATCGCGCAAACGCGCACGCTCCAGCTGCGGATTACGCTCTAAGATCAGCTCTTCCACCGTCACCCGACGAAACGGGGCGTTGAGATCATAGCTCACGCCCTGCGATTCAAAACTTAAGGCGCCAACCACTGTTTCGGCCGCCCCCCGAATCATCTGCTCCACAAGCGCCATCAAATCCTGATAATCCGCATACGCTTGATACAACTCGAGCATGGTGAACTCGGGGTTGTGGCGCGTGGATAAACCTTCGTTACGGAAATTGCGGTTGATTTCATAGACCCGCTCAAAGCCGCCCACCACCAGTCGCTTGAGATAAAGCTCAGGCGCGATGCGTAGATACATGTCCATGTCGAGCGCGTTGTGATGCGTAATGAACGGCCGCGCAGCCGCCCCACCCGGGATGGGTTGCATCATCGGCGTTTCGACTTCCATGTAACCCAAGGCATCGAGCATATCGCGCAAAAACCCGATCAATCGAGTGCGCTTACGAAATACCTCGCGACTCTCAGGGTTCATGATGAGATCGACGTAGCGCTGGCGATAGCGCGCCTCAGTGTCGGCGAGCCCATGCCACTTATCGGGCAAAGGTCTTAAAGACTTCACCAATAGATGCAGCGTATCAACCCGCACCGATAACTCACCGGTTTTGGTCCGAAAGAGCACGCCCTCCGCCCCAAGAATATCGCCGATGTCATAACTCTTGAACGCCTCGTAGGCGTCACCCAACGCATCACGTTGCAAAAACAGCTGAATCTGTCCGGAGCTATCTTGGATATGCGCAAAACTCGCCTTACCCATGATGCGCCGCAACATCATGCGCCCAGCCACGCGTACACGAACGCCCTGCGCTTCGAGGGCCGCTGCATCCGCCTCCGCGTAAGCCAGATGGATCTCAGCGGCTAAAGCATCTCGACGAAAATCATTGGGGAACGCTACAGGCTCTGCCTCACGCAACTGCGCAAGCTTCGCCCTACGCTCCGCAATCAGCTTATTGTCATCCTGCGTCTCGGTGCTCATATGCGTCAAAGCCCCGCTTTCAAAGATGCCTCGAGAAAGGGATCCAAGTCCCCATCGAGCACCGCTGTGGTATTACCGATCTCGACATCCGTGCGTAAATCTTTGATACGCGACTGATCGAGCACATAAGAGCGAATCTGGTTACCCCAGCTCACATCTGATTTGGAGTCTTCGAGTACTTTGGCCGCCGCGTTACGCTTGTTGACCTCGAGCTCGTAGAGTTTCGCTTTCAACATTTTCATTGCCGTCGCCCGGTTTTTGTGCTGACTGCGCTCGTTCTGGCACGCCACGACGATCCCTGAGGGGATATGTCGCAAACGCACGGCAGACTCGGTTTTGTTGACGTGCTGACCGCCTGCACCGCTTGAGCGGTAGACATCCATCTCAATGTCGGCGGGATTCACTTCGATGTTGATGTCATCGTCAATTTCAGGCGAGACAAATACCGAGGCGAATGAGGTGTGGCGTCGGTTACCCGAATCAAAGGGCGACTTACGAACCAAGCGATGCACGCCGGTTTCGGTACGCAGCCAACCGTAGGCATGATCCCCGCGAAATTCAAGCGTGGCGCCTTTGATCCCCGCCACTTCGCCAGGACTCGTATCGATCACTTCCGCCTCGAATCCGCGAGTCGCCGCCCATTTGAGGTACATGCGCATCAGCATTTGCGCCCAATCCTGAGCTTCCGTGCCGCCCGCACCGGCTTGGATATCGAGATAGGCGTTGTGCGAGTCCATCTCACCGCTAAACATGCGCCGAAGCTCCAAGCTACGCAGCTGCGCCTCAATTTTTGGCAGGTCGTGCTCGATCTCGAGCGCTATCGCCTCGTCATTCTCAGCCTCCGCGAGCTCAAGTAATTCACTGGAATCGACAATGGAATGCGTAACGCGATCGAGCTCCTCAAGCTGCGCACTCAGACGCGAGCGCTCTTTACCGAGCTCTTGGGCTTTATCGGGGTTCTGCCAGATGGCAGGGTCTTCTAGCTCACGGGTGACTTCTTCGAGACGATCTCGCTTGAGATCGTATTCAAAGAAACCCCCTTAAGGAGCCAATACGCTCCTCATAATCGGCCAAGGAGCGCTTAATAATGCCGAGTTCAATCATGGCGCGTAGTCTAGCAAATGATCGACCAGCAGTTGCAGGCGCTGCTCACCTCGGTACTCGTTGACATCGAGGCGATAAACGATGTGCGCCTGCTCGGGCACTCGTAACTGGCCCTCATCCCATAAGGGGCTATCGGGGTCCTGCAGCACATTGAACGCGATCGCTTCGAAACGCCGACCCGACTCCAGTGGCTCGACCCACATTTTCAAATGACGTTCGCCCACGATTTTCGGTGAGTGCAGTCGGAACGCTTGATCAAACGTAGGTTCGGCGAACCCTTGCCCCCAGGGACCGGCCTCTCGTAGCGCAATCGCCGTGGTCAGCGAGAACTCGTCAAGAGCGAGAGGACCATCGGTCTCGATCTGATCAGCGAGCGAGCCGCCCGCTTGCCAACGCTCGACTTCGCGATCAAAAAGCTGTGCAAAGGCATCGAGCTGATCGCGTACAAGCGTTAAGCCTGCCGCCATCGCATGGCCCCCATAGCGAATCACCATTCCTGGGTGACGACTGACGATACTCTCAATCACATCTCGGATATGTACCCCAGGGACCGAGCGCGCCGAACCACGCAGCTCCCCCTCATCGGCCTGCGCGAATGCGATCACCGGACGCCGTACGCGTTCTTTGATGCGCCCCGCTACCAAGCCCACTACCCCTTGGTGCCAACTCGGATCGTAGAGACACAGTCCATAACGACCATCCTTTGCTGGATCGTCAAGGTGACGAATCGCGGCCAAGGCTTGCGTTTGCATATCGGTTTCGATGGCGCGGCGCTCACGATTAAGGGCATCGAGTTGCGTGGCGATCTCACGCGCCTCGGCCAAAGATTCGGCGAGTAAGCAACGAATCCCGATTGTCATATCGTCGAGTCGCCCCGCAGCATTGATCCGTGGACCCACTACAAAACCCAAATCTGCCGCGACCACACGCGTCAAGCTCCGATTACCCAACTCGAGTAAAGCTTGGATACCCGGGATACAGCGCCCCGCTCGAATGCGCCCAAGACCCTGCGCGACCAAAATCCGATTGTTGTCATCTAAGGGCACGATATCGGCCACCGTACCGAGCGCGACCAAATCGAGCCATTGCGCGGGTGAAGGCGCCGTCGTCGATAACTCCCCCTGCTCACGTAAGACGCGATGTAAGGCAGCTACCAGATAAAACGCGACCCCCACACCTGCCAAAGATTTCGACCCAAAATGAACCCCTGGCACATTGGGATTAACGATCACATTGGCGTTCGGTAGTTCAGCGCCCGCCAAATGGTGATCCGTCACGAGTACATCGATACCGAGTGAGCGAGCACGCGCCACCCCCTCAAGGCTCGAAATTCCGTTATCAACCGTGATGATCAAACTCGGCTCGCTGGCCGCTGCGACATCCACAATACCGCTCGTGAGTCCATAGCCGAACTCAAAGCGGTTGGGGACGAGAAAATCCACTCGCGCAAAACCATAGCTGCGTAACGCACGAACGATCAGCGCCGAGCTTGTCGCACCATCGGCATCAAAATCGCCAATGACTAAGATCAGCCCACCGTCGCGACGATGCGAGCGCAACAGCTCGACCGCGGCGTCGACGCCCTCCAAGGTCCCGACTGGTAAGAGCCTTTCCAGCCGCATCGAAAGTCGTGTCGCATCATCGATCCCGCGCGCCGCGTAAGCTCGAGCTAGTACCGATGGCAAGCCCTCAAAACTGGGTAGCCGATCTGTATCAAGCGATCTACGAACGACTCGTAATTTCATTGGCCACGACCCGATTGAAGCGAACCGACCGCGAGCAAACTTGCCAAAGGATTCGATGACCGTCGCCAAAAACGCCAGCGATCGCGCCCACTCAATATCAAGCTGTGGTCAGCCGTCTCAATTGTCAAAGAACTCCAACTCCCTGCTATTAACTGCTCGCAAATTGGCCGCACCCAATCTCGCTGTATGGCGGCAAGATCCCAGCCCGCCAACACCACTGCCCAGAGCCCATCCGGGCGGATGGCGATCGAAGGCTGACTCAGCAAACTCTGAGCCTCACGGGGAACCGACTGTTGCGAGAGCTGCATGAGCTCACACGCTGCCTCCACCCAGACCTCATCGGTAAAACACTGCACCGCACGAGAAGGCACAGAGGGCTCAGGCACACTGTGACTTACACCGCCTCCCCATAACCAAAGGCTACTAATCCCCGCCTCTCCACGTACTTCGCGTCGACGATTTAAGGGATGATCGTGTAGCCACATTTCCAACTCGCTCGTCAGTGCTTTGAGCCGAGCAGCCCCCTCACCCTGCGGTTGATGCTCACTGAGATTGCGTCCGCGCAAGTTCGCGGGCTCATCCACCCGCACCGAGTCGACCTTGAGACCTTGCAACACAAAGCCCACGGAACCGGCTGGCAGGAGACTGAGACCCGAGCCTGCAAAGGTCGACTCAAAACTGAGCGCGAGCTCATCAGCTTCCGCTTGCGGCAACTGTAAAACGCTTTCGAGGGGCGCATGCACCTGCGTCAAGCCCGCCAGCCAATGCATGGGGGTGGCCACCCAAGGCGAGGGGTCGGGCTTCGCACCCGCTGCGCTCGCACGAGCGGTTTCCAATACGGTCGCGATCGCACAGTCTGCTAACTTGGGTTGCTCAAGCGCCTGCATGAGGCGCTGCCGCCACGACGAGCGACACGATTGGGGACGTGCGACTCGCCATTGCATCTCAGCGAACGCCGTCGTGAGCCGCTCGTCACTGAGCAAGGCTTGGGACAGTTCGCACCGCAGATCAGGCAGGATGAGCAAGAGGTCACGCACATCGCGTATGGTATCGAACCTATGAGATTGATCGCGAATTCCACACCAGGGCTGGTCATCCGCGCGTACACCGACGAGGCCATTACCATCCAGTTTGCAGGGACGACATCGAACGAAGACAGCGAAGACACTTTTACGCAAGCGGTCCTGCTACACCCTGAGGGGGCTATCGCCTTGGGCGCTCTAGAGCCGAGCGAGCTGTCCGAGGTGCTTTGCGAGCCAATTTGGCCGCGCTCTCCGGAACTCGTCATCATCGGACATTGCCAGTCGGACCTTTGGTTATCGGCCGAACAACGAGCGCTATTTTTATCCCGAGGCGTCGGGTTAGAAGTCATGAAATTGGGGGCTGCCTGCCGCACCTATAATCTACTCACGGCCGATGGGCGCTCTGTGGTGGCGCTACTCTTTCCCAAGTAAGGTCAGAACCTCAGGCTTGAATGGTGCCTGACTGCAAGGGGACGAACGAGACTGCGCCTAAGATTTCTCTCGTCACGCCCTCCTCGGTGCGCGTTAAGCGTAGTAATTGTTGACGCCCCTCACCGCCCACCGGCATCACCAAGCGACCGCCGACCGCGAGCTGTGCTAGCAATGACTCGGGGACACTGAGCGGTGCGGCTGCGACCAAAATGCCATCGTAGGGCGCTCCGAGCGACCAGCCTTCGTAGCCATCACCATGCTTAAAACGGACATTGCGAAGCTGTAATTCTTTGATCCGTAACTTGGCACGCTCAAGCAAGGCTTCAATACGTTCGATTGTATAAATCTTACCCACAAGACTCGAGAGTACAGCCGTCTGGTAACCGCACCCCGTGCCAACCTCTAACACTTTTTCTAAAGGCCCGCCTTCGAGCAGCGCTTCACTCATGCGCGCGACGATATACGGTTGAGAAATTGTCTGCCCAAAGCCGATGGGTAAGGCCGTATCCTCATAGGCACGACTCGCTAGCGCTTCATCTACAAAGATATGACGCGGTACCGTGCGAATGCGATCAAGTACCGCCTCGTTACTGATCCCCTGCTCACGTAGGCGCTGTACGAGGCGCTCACGCGTGCGCATCGACGTCATCCCAATACCATGCAGCCGTCGATCGTTCACAGCGTCGCCAACCACTCAGCCACAACGGGCAAAGATTCGTGACGGGTTAAATCCACCTGTAGCGGCGTCACCGCGACAAAACCCTCGTTGACTGTATGAAAGTCTGTCCCAGGGCCCTCATCCTGCCCCTCACCCGCTGGACCCACCCAATAAATGGGCCGACCCCGTGGATCTTGTGCTGGCTGAATACGCTCGGCGCGATGTCGGTGCCCAAGACGACAGGCTTTGAAGCCGCGTAATTCGTTGGCGGGCCGATGCGGGACGTTGACGTTCAAAATCGTATTTTGCGCCAGAGGCTGCGCGATCAGCTGCTGCACCACTCTTCGAGCGACCCCTGCGGCCGCCGAGTAATCCATCTCACCCTCACTCGGGCGACGTAGCGAGAACGCGACGGTGGGTAAGCCTAAAAATCGACCTTCAATGGCGGCTGCCACGGTACCCGAGTAGAGCACGTCGTCGCCCAAGTTCTCGCCGTTATTAATCCCCGAGACCACCATATCGAACTCGAAATCGAATAGGCCCGAGATCGCAAGATGCACGCAATCTGTTGGCGTTCCCGTGACAAAAAAGAAGTTCGGCTCCACCTCGGTGACTCGCAACGGGACCTCCAAAGTCAGCGCATTGCTCGCGCCGCTGTGGTTGCGCTCTGGTGCCACCACGGTTAACTCGGCTAGATCCTGCAATGCCTCGCGCAACGCACGTAGCCCAGGAGCCCGGTAACCATCGTCGTTGCAGACGAGAATCTTCATCGCAAGTGTTTTTCTTGGAGACCTGTGAAGACGACAATATACTGAAAACCCCGCAGGCGGAGATAGCAGGATGCGCAAGCCTAGCGATGATGAAATCCGTGCCTTCCGCGAGGCGGTGAAGGGTGTCAAGCCACTGCGACACTCCCCTCGCGTGAGTCATCGTAAAAAACCGGCCCCCAAGGCCCGTTTTCGGCGTATGGACGAGGCCGAAGTGCTGGAAGAGAGCCTCTATCTGTCACCGGCGGATCTGGAGGTGGAATCGGGCGATGAGCTCTCGTTTCGCCGTAATGGCGTGCAGGATGCCGTCATGCGTCGGCTGCGACGCGGGCATTATCGCGTTGAGTCGGAACTCGACCTTCACGGCCTGATTCTGGCCGAGGCCAAGCAAGCCCTACGCGATTTTCTCGCTCGGTCGCTCGCCACCCAGTGTCGCTGTGTGCGCATTATTCATGGCAAAGGCCGCGGGTCCGGGGCGCGCGGTCCGGTGCTGAAACAAGCTGTGAACGTGATTTTGCGGCGAACCGAATCGGTCGTCGCATTTTGTTCTGCGCGACAAGTCGACGGCGGAACCGGCGCGATTTACGTCCTGCTCTACCGTTGGGCGGGCTAGCGTACTAAGGCGCGTAGGCGCGCGATGGACTCATCGTTCACCCACCCTTCAGCGAGTAACTCCTCAAGCGATTCCCCGGGTTCGCGATACCACTGCATAAGCTCGCGTCGCACGAGCGCGCGCGTGCGCAAATACGTCTTGGGCGGAAGCTGTAATAACTCATGAGCACGCTCGAGCGCACGCTTTAGCAAAGCATCAGATGCACAGAGCTCATCGACTAAGCCTGCGTCCAAGGCCTCGGCGGGCGTCAACATCACCCCGCGCGAGAGCAGATCCGACGCACGACGAAAACCCAGCAGTCGCTCAAAGATTTTCCAGATCGTCAACCCAGGATAAAGGCCGACCTGAACTTCATTCAGTCCTATCCGAAAATCACCCTCAACCATCAATCTTTGATCACAGAGCAAGCTCAATACCGTTCCGCCAGCCGGACAATGGCCGTTGATCGCGGCGATGATGGGCTTTTCGGTTAGTGCTAAAGATTTTTGCAGCGCAAAAAACCCTTCGACGATCTGTTGAGCGGCCGCCGCATCTCGCGTCATCTCCCGCACATCGAGCCCCGC
>RFOD01000053.1 GCA_009926865.1 Gammaproteobacteria bacterium
GTCGCGCCGCTACCGGTGTTAACGAGTCGCGCGGTGACGCCTGTGCCAGCGGAATTAATCGCCGCCACGACACCACCGACGGTTGTGCCACCTGAAATATTGATGGTCTCGGTTGTACCATCGACCGTGATGTCGATTGTAAAAGCACTCGCATCGACGACCTCAGTCGAGGTCGCAAAGCCGCCGCTCGTCATCCGTTGTGGTTGCGCCAACTGCTGAACGGTCAAACTGTGATTGCCCGCGATGGCCACGCCCGTACCGCCCGAAGTCAGTGTCGCCGTGGTGGGATCGGTATTTGAGATCGCAAGCTGATTGAGACGCCCCACACTACCTAAATCTTCAGCAGCTGTTTGTAAGGTCGAAAGCGCGCTCTTGAGAAGCGCCACACTCGAAATCGCAACTTCCGCCTTTTCTTTGGCCTTATCGATTTGCTGCTGACGAGGCTCTCGCACGGCAGCCACGAGATCCGTCACCAGTTGCTTGGTGTCGATATCCGAGGCACCGAGAGCTGTGACAAAGTTAGTCGCCATAAGTCACCTGCGCTTAGCGCATCACATCCAAGAGCGAGAGTTGCGATAATCGCGCCATCAGCGACTGTGAGGCCTGCAAAAGCACCTCTTGTTGCTTTAGTCGACTTAAGGCATCCGCGTAGTCCAGATCTTTGACGGACGACAGGACTTCTTGTGCCCGAATAGTTAATTCCTCGGCTTGCGATTGGGCGAGCGCCAAGCGTTGCTGCGTCGCACCGAGTCTCGAGAGTGAATTATTTAAATTATCGAATAGATCATCGGTCTCGGTGAGTGCCCGTCCAATATTTGCGGTCTCGCCGTTACGCAGTGCAGTCTCAAGATCATTAAGCACGGCAAAGAAGTCCACGGACGATCCACCGCGGGTCGTTCCCCGCCAGACTTCAGGTCCTGAGACGGTGGCGTCTTCAAACCCCGCGTCACTCACCTGCACGCGAAGCGGATTGGCGGCGCCCTGATAGGTCACATAGCCATCTTGCTGCAACGCGTACGGAGACTCAGAGGAGCGAGTGCCCGCGAACACATAACGACCATCGGCATCACGCGAATTGGCCAAATCCAATAACGAGCGCTTGAGGACATTGATTTCTTCGGCAATCGCCTCACGCTCAGAATCCGAATACTGCTGCGAAGACCCCTGCACGACGAGCGTACGCACGCGCGACATGAGATCAACCGCTGACTCAAGCGCGGATGCTTGCGCATCGACGCCCACGCGAACCCGAGCGACGGATTCGACATCCGTTTTCAACCCTTCAATGCGACTTTCGATCGATTGCACTCGACCGACGAGATCTGGCGCTTCGGAGGGTCGGTTGTATTTAAGACCTGAGGCCACATTCGCTTGGAGCTTCGCGAGTTCACCCGCGCTCGCTGACATCCGATCGGCGAGCTGTTGATGAAGGTAAGACGTTGAGACGCGCATGAATAACTCCGTTACAGACGCTGCAACAGCGCATCAAAGATTCGGTTAGCGGTCTGGATGACCTGGGCGTTTGCCTGATAGGCCTGTTGAAAGCGCAGCAGGTCCGCGAGCTCCTCATCGAGGTTGACACCCGACACCCGATCACGTGCTTCGACGGCATGCTCGTAAACGACTTGTTGGGCATTGCGCGCGACTTCCGCCTGCACAGAAAGCGACCCCACGCGATAAACGAGCGACTCGTACTCTTGCTGCAAGGTCGCATCGCCACCCAATAAATCTTTACGCGACTGCAAGCGGGCCATGGCGGCGGCATTGCGATTATCACCCAGCGGATCTTCGGTCGGCCGGACCGTAAAGGTGTCCCCGTTCGCGGGGATACCGCCTAATGTCAATGACCATTGCCCAAAGCGAATGTTGAGATCCGTCGTGTCGAGCGTCCCTGCCGAGACCACGGTATCGGTGAGGACATCGGTGACGGTATAGGCGTTATTCGCCGCAAAGGCGACCCGGTACTGTCGGGTGTCGGTTGCGAGCTCAGCCGGAGCTTCGCCCATTTCATAGGTCCCAGAAAGCGAGATGCTCGAAGCGACGCCCGCGGCATCGACTCCAAACACCAGTAGATCTTCCGCGAGCGGTGCCTGCATCGCAAACCCCGGTGATAGACCGAGTTGACGTAGGTTGACGCTACTGGCGAGTGCAGGATCCATATCGATCGCGACGGAACGCGTCGCTAAGCTCGAGGTGATTTCCATTCGACCACCGCTCGAGTTAGCAGGAATGGCGGCATCACCCACCGAGCCGCTCGCCGTAAAATCCGCGCCGCTCGTGTTCTGTAGGACGATGCGATCGCCTTCCAGCGTCGCAACTAAATTCGCCATGTCACCAGGTGTCTGAGAATTCGCCTGCGCGTTAATCGCAGCGACAAGCCCTTCGGCATCTGCCGCGGTAACGGTGGTCGCACCGACCGTGACCGTGGCATTACCACTGCCCGCGGGCATAAAGGCCGCGCTAAATTCGAGCCAACCGCCAAATGTCCCCGTCGACACGGGTGCACCGCCAATCGACCCGCTATTGATCGTGAGATCGGCACCATCTGCGCGCTCGATGACGATCGCACCCGCTTCCAGACGCGCCGACACGTTCGCGATTCCGCCGTTATTTATTGCACTCAAGAGTGCCGGCACACTTGCCCCCGAGAAGGCATTACCCTCGATTGTCAAAGATTGCGTGCCACTCGGAAGTGGATCACTCACGGCGATGCGCACTTCGTTTCGGGCGAGCACCTCCACCCCAGTGGTCGCTTTTTGCGCATTGATTGCCGCAGCGATCGTCGGCACGGTCGCGCCCGCTGCAATGGAAGCATTTAAGGCGACGCCATTTAAGCGCAATGAATTAGCCGGTAACGCCGTGATCGCGCTTGAGTTGATGCGCTGTCCCGTGACCAGTGCGGGTGAAATCACCTCGCGTCCCGCTGCATCGCGTTGAGTAGCGGGTTCCGCATACGCCCCATACACAAAACTTTGATCGAGATAGGCGCTATCGCCCACCTGACCCCGATACGCCGCCGAATACACCGCGCCCGTGTAGAACCCGTTCGCGGTGCTCAACATCGCGGCTGCTTGCGCATCCGTCAGCGCGGGGCCTGATAGTTGCCGCCCATCGCGCGTGAACACCGCAAGCTCACCACTTGTGCCCCCCGCACGCAGCGCCACGTTCTGCATGCCCGCCTCGATCACGGCGATGGGCCGTGTCGTCGCACTCAGCAACGTATCGCGATACGGTGGGCCTGACGTACGTGGCAGAGCATCTTGCAGAGAGCGGAACGAGTCCGCCTCGCGTAGATCCGCAAGCTGCACATCGGCACTCGCAGCACCCAAGTTACTGATTGCGCCAAAGGCCGAAATTTTACTCGCGCTCGCAACTTCTGAAGGTTCGCGAATTAATACTTTGAGTGTCGCAGCAGGACGGCTATCGGGTGTGATTCGAAAGGTATCCCCGTCGCGAGGTGTGCCTTCAAAATTAAAGCGTAAGCCGGCAAGCTCGACGCTCGATGTACCCGAAGCACTGACACCGGTACGCGGATCCGTCACGGTCCACAGGCCCTCGGCGCTATCGAAACGCGCCTCATATCGGCGTGGTAAGTTTAAACTGGCGTCAATCACCTCGACACCGAGTCGCCCCGTACCCGCGTTGGCGCGACCTTCGACGACGTAATCAGGGCCGATATAGAAAAGATCTCGTCCGGGTCGGCCCTGGGCATCCAAGCCTACTTGCTGGATATCGTTGACACTACTGCCAAACGCGACCGCTAGGG
Source organism: Gammaproteobacteria bacterium (assembly GCA_009926865.1). Classification (GTDB taxonomy): domain Bacteria; phylum Pseudomonadota; class Gammaproteobacteria; order Steroidobacterales; family Steroidobacteraceae; genus UBA964. The sequence goes on from RFOD01000053.1 coordinate 3,767, forward strand.
CATCGAGCTTATCGGCTGACGGTCCGAGCCCCTGACCCCGAAAATTAACGAGTCCTCCCAGGGTACCCGAGGTAATCGTCGGCAACACAACTGGGCGACTTTGCGCATCCAGCACAAACTGCACCTTACCCAGATCAATCGGGTCAAAGGTGGCCGACAGATTACGTGCAAAGTTATTTTCGACGAGTGCCGCGCCGGATGCGCTATCGCCCGCATAAACGGTGGCTGCGCCGCTTTGCCCAATATTCACCGTGATACCGATCCGCTCGGCTAAATCTTTGAGCAAGGCATCACGCCGATCGAGGAGCTGCATGGGCTGCTCAGAGGCACTCGCGCGTTTGATGATTTGCGCGTTGAGCGTCGCCAGTTCCGCTAACTGCTGATTGACTTCACCCACCGTCGCTTGAATCTGCTCTCGCGTGGACCCCTCTAGGCGCTCTGCGGTCGAAGCCAAACCCCGAAACCGTGCGGCGACTCCTTCGGCAGCCGCCAAAAATCCTGCACGGGCTCCAGTTGAGGCAGGACTCGCCTCAAGTGCACGAGCCGAGTCAAAGAACGCTTGAAAGGCGCCATGCAAACCGGCTTCCGAGCTGCCGAGTGCATCCTGTAATTGTTGCAGCTCACCTAATAGGGCCTGCTGACTTTTGAGATCGCCCCCTGCGCGCTGCAGATTCTCTTCGAGGTAACGATCATAAAGCCGTTCGACGGCGGCAAAACGCACGCCACTACCCAAACTGATTCGAGCCGTATTGTCCTGCGCGGCCGACTCAATCGACGAGCGCTGCCGGACGTAACCGTCCGTCTGCAAATTCGCGATGTTGTTACCGGTGGTCGCGAGCGCGCGTTGATACGCGGCCAGCCCCGACACACCGACTGCTACGAGATCGACCATGGATTATGGCCTCAACCCGCGCTGCTCGAGCACGCGTGAAGTCGGTAACGGATAGGTCGGAGTGGGCGACACCACGGGAAGCCCCGTCGGCATCGAAGGACTATTGGTATCGCTTCCGGGGAGAGTCGCGGACTCGCCGGGCATGATCGTCTGCGAGGCACGCATCTCAAGTTGCTGCGCGATGAACTTACCGAGCCCTATGCCACCGGCCTTAGCCATCCCGAGCGCAACCTGTTGATCGAACATCTGCTCAAAGGTTTTCATGGCTTCTGAATCCATGAGACCACTACGGGAGACGGTTTTACGCATCTCTTTGAGCATAAGATTAAGAACCAGCGACTCGAACTGCTGCGCCACCTCAGACGAGGCGCTATCGACCTTGTCTGAAGAGCGAGTAGCAGACGACTTAAGCTCCGCGAGGGAGCCGAAGTCATACCAGTTGGAGGGGCTAGCCGTATCCATCGTTAGATCACAATGAGTTCCGCTCGTAGGGCGCCTGCACGTTGCAGCGCCTCTAAGATCGAGATCATCGCGGTGGGCGATGCCCCAATTTCATTGACCGCATTGACGATAGAACGTAATTCCGTGCCAGGCTGAAACAGCACCATCTTTTTATTGTCTTCGGATACGGTGATCTCAGCGTTTTGTATAGGCGTCGTCTCCCCCTCACTAAAGGGGAGCGGTTGACTGACATCATTGGTCGCGCTCACGGTCACGGTGATGTCGCCCTGGCTGACAGCGGCCGCCGCAACGCGCACGTTGCGACTAATCACCACCGTTCCGGTGCGCGAATTGACCACTACGCGCGCCGGGGGATCCGCCGCCTGCACTTCCAACTCTTCGAGCATGCCGATGAAGGCCACACGCGCATTCGGCGCTTCGGGCGCCCTAACTCGTACCGCGACCGCGTCGATGGACTCCGCCGTGTCATCGCCAAATTCCTGATTGATGGCCTGCATGACGCGTGCGCTCGTGGCAAAGTCAGGCTCTTTGAGATTGATGACGACTGAATCGCCATAGTTCAACGGGCCCTCGACTTCGCGCTCAACGAGTGCACCGCCTGGGATCCGCGCCGATGTGGAAACACCCACGGCGACGGAACTGCCCGCGGCATCCGCAGAAAAACCCGAAGCGGCAAGGGGCCCCTGCGCAACGGCGTAGGTCTCGCCATCCGGTCCACGCATCCGTGTCATCAGGAGGACGCCACCGCGCAAGCTGCTCGCTTTGGCGATCGCCGCGACGTTCACATCAATTTTTTGCCCAGGCTTGGCAAACGCGGGGAGCTCTGCCGTCACCATCACCGCAGCCACGTTTTCCACCTTGAAATCTTTGACGGCGGTGGGATCCGTGTCGTAGCTTGAGAGCGGGCCATCGACGGTTGCCCCTAAACGGCCAAGCGTCTCACGCAGGGACTGGATGGTGAAGGAGATATCTTTTCCGTCACCCGTCCCCTGTAAGCCGACCACCAAACCGTACCCTAGTAACTGGTTCGGTCGTGCAGCCGCTAAGGAAGCGATATCTTTGATTCGCTCCGCCTGTGCCTCGGGCACGCCACTCAAGAGCGTCGCGATAGCCATCAAGGCAGTTAGCATAATTCGTTGCATCATCATTACCCCCAGCTCGGGATCAGAAGGGCCACAGTCTCAGTAAGGCGCGATTCATCCAACCCGAGCGGCTCGCATCCGCGAGTTCTCCTCGACCTGCGACACTGATCTCAGCATCCGCGAGACGTCGTGAGCGGATGGTGTTGTCAGGTTGGATATCAGCAGGTCGAACCAGGCCACTAATCCGAATGATTTGTGCACCGCGGGTGAGCGTCATACGCTTATAGCCCCGAACCGCCAACAAGCCGTTAGGAAGCACTTCAGTGACAACGGCCGTCACTTCGCCCGTAATTTGGCCTGCCTGCTCAGCACCCCCCTCGCCCGTCGAACCGATCGAGCTTTGACCGGGGTCCATATCTTGTGGCCAAGGAATGCCATAACCATTTAGCTGACCATCGATCCACGCCAAAGAATTCGGGGTCAGTGCGGTGGTCGTGGAGGCGCGCGACGTATTACTCGATGCGGAGGCGGATGCCGCCACGCTTTCTTCAATCAAAATAGTGACTAAGTCACCGGGCGCCCGCGCCTTCTCTCGGCCCAAGAGGCTCTCTTGCCCCGCATTTGAGAAAATCGAACCGTCTGGCACGCGCGCTGAGGGTGTTGCGTACGGGATATAGACTCGCTCGGGCGGCAAATCGCGCTCGCCGATCTCCGCGCATCCTGTGAGGGCAATAGCGAAGCCGACAAATCCGAGTAGGCGTAGCGCCTTAGTCATGCGTCACCTGTTAGAGGTTATTGTTGGCGAAGCGCAGCATGCCGTCGACCGCTTCGATCGCCTTTGAGTTCACCTCATAGGCGCGCTGCGTCTCGATCATGTTGACCATTTCTTCGACCACGTTGACGTTCGAGCTTTCAAGCGCGCCTTGAATCAGCTGGCCGTTGCCCTGCTGGCTCGGAATACCCACCTGCGGCGGACCACTCGAGGTCGTTTCGCGATAGAGATTCTCACCCACGGCCTGCAAACCTGTGGGGTTCAAAAAGCGCGCGACCTGAATCTGGCCAATGGCCTGGGCCTGAGGCTCACCAAAAGCCTGAATCGAGACGGTGCCGTCGGCACCGATCGTGATCGTCTGCGCGGTCTGTGGAATCGCGATCTCGGGCTGCAAGCGGTAGCCGCTTGAGTTGACTAAAGCCCCTTCCGGCGAGAGCTTGAAGCTACCGTCACGGCTATAGCCAATCGTGCCATCCGGTTGCAGGATCTGGAAAAACCCTTCCCCGCTGATCGCGATATCAAAGGCATTTTGCGTCTGAATAATATTGCCTTGTGCGTGCAGCTTTTCGGTCGCGACCACGCGTGTACCGGTACCGAGCAATAGCCCCGTCGGTGCCGAGGTATCGGCTGACGTCTGCGCACCGCCTTGACGGACGTTCTGATAGAGCAAGTCTTCAAAACTTGCGCGATCGCGCTTAAAGCCTGTCGTATTGACGTTAGCCAAGTTGTTGGCGATCACGGTCATACGCGTCTGTTGCGCATCAAGACCTGTTTTGGCGACCCAAAGAGCGGCTTCCATTTAACTATCTCCCGCTAAATTCCGTTACATTCGAATCTGAGCTTGCGACTGGCTACGCTGAGCGAGCTCATCGGCCTGCTTCAATACTTTGACCTGCATCTCATAACGACGACTCATGCTGATCATGTCGATGAGTGCCGAAAAGACGTTGGCATTACTGCCTTCCAAAGAACCTGAATTCACTCGTGGCGCGGTCGCGAGCTCAAAAGCACTGCCATCCGGTGACTTAAAAAGTCCGTCCTCACGCAGCACGACGTTATTCGCTTCAGCCTGCACGATCTGCAGCCGATCGAGCGGCACGAACTGACGCAGCTGATCGCCATCTGGAATGATGAGCACCGTTCCATCGGTGCCCATTTTCACTTCGGACAAAGGCGGGATCGCGATGGGTGCGCCCGACTCGTTGAGGACCGTCTCACCTGAGCCAATTTTCAGAGTCCCGTCATCAGCGAGCGATAAGTCGCCCCGGCGCGTGTAAGCCACCGAACCATCTTTGGCGCGTACCGCTAATAACTGCAGATCACCCAAAGAAATATCGAGCTGACGCCCCGTCGCTTGCATGGACCCTGGTGACATATCGACAGTGTTCGGCGCCATGGCCGCCGACACAAAGCGGCTATTGAACCCCGCACCGTCATAGCGATAGCTCTGCATGGCCGCAGTCAAGCTGCGCTTGAAGCCCGCCGTGCTGACGTTCGCTAGTTCGTTCGTGATCTGCCTCAATCGAGAATCGATCGCGGTTTGACCACTCAGTGCCGTGTAAATCAGCCTATCCATGAATCACCGTGTCCGATTACCTAGCCTCTACGCTCAGCCTTAACCGCGAATGTTGACGATGGTGCTCGTCAAGTTGGTTGCGGTTTCAATGGCTTTGGCGTTCGCCTGGAAGTTTCTTTGAGCGGTGATGAGCTGCACGAGCTCTTCGGTCAAATCCACGTTTGCGCGCTCAAGCGCACCACCCTGAATCGTTCCGAAACCGTCCGAACCCGCCTCACCCACGCTCGGTGCACCCGAGTTCGAGGTCGCGACGTAGTTCGCATTACCGATCTGCTTCAAGCCGTTCGGGCTCGCAAAGTTTGCGAGAATGATCTTGCCGAGTGCCTGCTGCTTACCGTTGGTGTAGTTCGCGCGTACGACACCCGACGAGTCGATCGATAGTCCATCCAGTCGACCCGAGGCGAAACCGTCCTGCGACAAAGACAGCACCGAGAAGGGCTGAGAATACTGAGTCGAGAACTTACCGTAGTCCACGTTCAAGACGATGAGGTCGGCGCCGTTCTGCGGATCGAACGGGGTGTACTTCGCACCCTCCTTCGGCGAGATCAGGCTACCGGTCGTATCGAACGTCAACTGCCCTTTGGTGAGATAAACCGGCGCGTAGTTCGGCAGGTTATCCGGACGCTGCGTCGTTTCGTTACCGTCCCGATCGATGTACAGCAAGTTACCGTCCGTGTCGGTCGCTTGCTTCAAGATCGTGACTTTGGGCACCTCACCACGCTGCTGCGTGGTCGCGTTCAAACCAAAGTTCGGGTGCCCGTTCACGTTAATGAACGAGTTGATCGAGGTCGTGCCTGACGTAAAGACAAATCGTGAACTATCCTGATCGTAGGTGACTTTCACGCCGTTGATGGTCCGACCATCGGCCGTCGCGATTTGGTTGATTCGGGTCTCAAGTGCGGCTGCAAACGTGCCACCCGTGTACGCGCCCGGCGGGATACGAATCGAACCATCGATACCGTCCACAGTGACGTTGACGAGATTGTCGTTCGGGGTGACCGAGAAGGTACCGCTGATATCGATACCCGCCTTACCGCCACGCGTCACCGCAGCCTTCGCGGGCAGACCTGTTCCCTGCAAGGCCTGCACTTCCGTCGCAAACTCCTCGTCAATACCGAGCACAAAGCCTGAGCGCTCATTATCCGAGGTCGCAAAGATATTGATCGATGAGGTCTCACCGGTGGTACCCGATGCAAAGACGAACTTGCGCTGATCTTTGAGGTATTGCACCTCAATACCAAACCGGCGCTGATCTTCGTTCAAACGGAACTCGCCGTTCGGGCGTACTTCGCTCGTTGAGAATGTGCCCTGCAAGCTACTCGCACCGACCGCAGTGAAGTCCGCCGTCGTACCTAAACCTAGAGTCTCGTTCGCCAAGTCGACACCGCTCACGCGCGGACCGACGACTTTCAAAGTTTCGATACGGCTTGAGTTGGTGTAGGGCTTAAACGTCAGCGTGCGTGACTTCGAGTCATAACCCACGCGTAAGACACCGGCACCGATATTGGCATCGACCTGGCTCTGCACTTCGTCAACGAGCGTGCTCGGCGTGTACTGGGTACCGGCAGCCAGCTCAATCGTTAAACCGGCTTCGAGCGCGGCCGCAATCGTGCTGCCATTCAGCGCATCGTTCACCGTGCCGGTATAGGGATCCGTGTAGAGTGCCGTTAGGTTACTGTTGGGAATATCGATTTCCGCTTGAATACGGAATTGGTTGTTGGTCGTATCGATCCGAATAAACTGCTCATCACTAAAGGCATTATTGATCGCCTTAGTGAGCTCGGCTGCAAGCTCGGTACCGGTCAGCTCCGCGCCTTGCAGATCATCGGGCAAAGACACCGTGATGGGATCTGAACCATCGACGGTCAGTCGTAATAAATTATTGGTCGACAAACCTTGCGTCTTAGGGCTCGTCGTCGGATCGTTACCCACTGACGTGGTACCTGTCGAAAAGTCTGATCCCGCAAAGCCACCCGTCGTTCCCGCAAAGGTGTTGGCGATCACGATATTAAAGGGGTTTGCACCGGTCAGATCGTAGAACGTGAGATCTCCACCCAGCGCCGAGCCCGTGTAGCCAATACCCGCAGCGGTCAACGCGGCTGATTGTGCTCTCACCGCAGCATCGATCTCGATAGCGGTGACCGTATCGCCCGCGGCCGTGGCTGTCTTGGTGTAGATCTGTACACCATCGACCGTGAGCGTAAACGTCTGATTCGCTGGGTTCGTGGCGCTCGCCACCGGCGGCGTGAACGTGCCGCTATACGTCGAGCTGATGGTCGACGCACCAATGCGAATCTTGTTGCTATCAGTGCTACCGAAATCAAAACCGTTACCGCGATCAATGAAACCACCGACAAACTTACCGTTTTCCGAATCCACACGGTTAGTCTGATCATTGAGGTAGTAAAGTGGGTGAGGCGCCGACGAGTTAAAGGTCGGATCGAACTGAGTCGGGTCAGTCGTCTGCTGACCAAACTTATCAATGTAAATCGCCTCGCCTTTGTCTGTTTTGGCAGACAACAAGGCCGGCAAAATTTCACGATCACCGACGTAAATGTACGTTTGCCATTTGTTGGTCGGATCTTCCGTCGTCGCGTTCGAGCTCTTCACGTAGTAGATCGTCGCAATCGACGGGTTACCCAACGAATCGAACACCGTGATCGAAGTTGATCGGTTGTAGGTGTTGGGATCATTTCGATCAAACCGATATACGGCGGCACCTGAGGTGTACTGCTCCTGCTGCGGGATGATTTCCGCGTCCGCAGGCAAGTTCACACCGAGCTCGATCAATGACGAGGCTTTTGGTAAGCCCGCCGTGGTCGGCAACTGCAAAGATTTAGCGGAGGTCAAACCGGTCGCAACCACCGATCCGTCATCGTTAACCGGGAAGACTTGTACGAACTGACCCGCGGAGTCGACGACGTACCGGTCGTTATTGACACGGAACGAGCCGTTACGGGTGTACACCGTCTGATTCGAGGTGAGATTAGGCTTCAACACGAAGAAGCCCTGTCCCTGAATCGCCATGTCGAGCGAATTCTGAGAGAAGGCCACGTTACCTTGCGAGAACTCCTGGGTCACGCCTTTGAGGAGCACGCCCTGACCAATGGAGCTCGAGGCATTCTGTAACGGCGAGGTCGCAAAGATGTCACCAAACTCCGCACGAGATTTTTTGAATCCGATGGTACCGACGTTGGCGATGTTGTTACTGACGATACCGAGTTCGGCCGTAGCAGCATTGAGACCAGTCAGCGAGGTATAAAACGACATGTGTTAAGTCTCCGGAGGTCGAAAAAAGCGCTTCCCGTAATCAGCGCATCGTTGAAACTTGTGATAACGCAACCGTCTCGCCGTTCACGAGGTTGAGCATGACCTCGGACCCGTTCATCGAGACGCTGTGAACTTTGGTGTAAAGCAGGGCTTTGCCTGCTGTCGCCTGGCCGTTCTTGACCAATGAAACATCGACTTGGTACTGGCCGGGCAAAGCGTTCATCCCGCCAGATAGCGCACCATCCCAGGCAAAGGGATAGTCACCCGCGCCGGCAGGCCCGAGCTCAAAGGTTTCCATCACCTGACCAATGGCGTTACGGATATAAACCACTGCGCCATCAACAGGCTCAGTAATTCGGACCGTGCCCTCGAGCGGCGCATCTTCGCGCAGCTCGGCAAAATTTCCGCTGGAAAGTACTGAGCGACCGATCAAGGATCCACTCGATAGCAAACGGCTCGATACCATTTGCTCAGACAAGGCTTTCAACTCCTTAGCCATTTCACCGATTGATGAAACCGTCGAAAACTGCGCCATCTGCCCTAAGAATTCGCCGTTTTCCATCGGCTGCATGGGATCTTGATTCTTAAGCTGCGCGGTCATCAGCTTGAGGAAATCTTCCTGGCCCAAGGTCGTTGAGCGCTCGATCTCCTTTTGCTGCTCCGCTTCAAAGCTCGTGATCCCTGCGGGGAGCGACTGACGAACACTGCTCGGAATGGTGGTAGAAGCCATCTATTAACCCTTCGTGTTCA
>RFOD01000054.1 GCA_009926865.1 Gammaproteobacteria bacterium
CAGTCCCGTTGATGCAACCATCTATTTTAGTCGTAACTCGCTAGCCACACCGGATGATCCCTTTAATCGTTGGACGGCGCGTGTCTTCATTGGAGGGCAGCAAGTCCAGCCGATCTCAACAGATGAATTAATCTTTGGTACTGATGGCTTACTCGCAGAGCCATTTGGAAGTACCGAATTTGCACCCTTTAATCTCGGTAATGGAGCCGATCCGCTCGTTTTAAATATTAACTTTGCAGCGAATACGAGCCAGTTCCCGCGTGATTTTAGTATTCAAGCGTTGAAACAGGACGGCTTTCCCGCCGATCAGCTCGATACGATCGAGATTGATCGACGCGGAAACATTATTGCCACCTATGATAGCGGTCGCTCGCTTGATCTCGGTCGGGTACTCATGGCGCGCTTTACCGACCCAGGGCAATTGACGCAGCTAGGCGATGGTCTTTATCGCTCGACGCGTCGAGATAATGAGATTTTTGGCTATCCCACCGATAGCGGTATCGGCGCCGTACAAAGCCGCGCACTTGAGACCTCTAACGTTAATCTGACCGATGAATTACTGGGGCTCATCAACGCACAGCGTATGTTTCAGTCCAACGCAAAGGCGATTGAAGCCGTCTCAGATATGACTCGCCGGATGACCGATCGGGCCTGATTACACTAGTTCATCAGGCGGATGAGCGGACAGCAATTCCCCCGTGAAACATTGACGCTACACCGCCGTCTGTACGACCCTCGGCGTGGGGTCATAAAAATTAACATAAACGGGGGATGTTCTATGCGCCCAGTACAGGCTTGGGTTCGCCGTACGTTGCTGACGGCGACCGGTGCCGTTTTCGCAACGTCTGCTCCATTTGCAAACGCACAATCGGGTATCGAAGAGCTGCAGGAAATCGTCGTTCAGGCACGTAAGTTTGAGGAAAACCTGCAGGATGTTCCGTTGACGATTGCGGTACTGGATCAAACCGTCATTCGAGAGAAAGTGGTACGCGATCTTAACGATATCGCAAAGCTGACCCCCGGATTTACCTTTGAACAGGGCGCTACCACAGGCGACTTCAAGCCCAATATTCGTGGCTTAACTGCAGTACGCGGACGTCCTAACGTAGCGATTCTCATCGATGGTGTTGACCAAACCACCGAATCTATTGGTGTGCCTGGGGGTGGGTTACTCGCGGGCCTAAGATTTTCGGATATCTGTCAAATCGAAGTGGTTAAGGGTCCGCAAAGCGTGCTCTACGGTCGTAGTGCATTTGGCGGTGCAGTGAGCTACACCACATGCCGACCCGATCCCAATCAAACTGAAGGCGAAGTGCAGATTGGCGTAGGTGACTTCGGTACTTATGAAGCGGGCTTTGTCGCGAATATGCCGCTGAGTGACGTGACCGCCGTTCGTGTAACCGCCAGCACAGTGAACTTTGACGGTGATTGGAAGAACCCTGTCACCGGTGGAAAGCTCAATGCTCGTGAAACGACGTCGTTTTCCGCTGCATTTAAATATACGCCGAGCGATTCCTTTAGCGCCTTTGTACGCGTACAGCACTCTAAAGACGATGCTAGCCAACCTGCACGTATATCGGTCGCGCCCGTTGATGTACTGACCGGCGAATTACTATCCGAAAACAATGGTGTGTACGCCCCGTACTACACCTTTAACGCACGCACCGGTGCGACGGCACTAACCTCGCTATTCCCAGGTGGCCCCCTGCTCGGCTATTTCACCCAATCGGGTGATATGACGACCTCCGCAGCGGCGGTTAATCGCCGAATTCATCTCTCTGCCGATCCACGTACCGGCAGCGATTTCGCCGGTTCGTCAGTCAAAAATACTCGTGCGTTACTGGAACTTGTTTGGGAACGAGACTGGGGTTCTATTAAATCTTTGTCGGCCATCCTGAAGTCCGAACAAACCACTAGCGAAGATTTTGACTACACAGATGATCGGGTCAGCAGCGCAGGGCTTGCGATTTATGCACCGCTCGCTTTCCCATCACCCGGCAACCCATTCCCGATGCTGGGCTATACCCCAGCAAACCCGCCACCCACCTTCGCGCTCTCCTCCTTGCGTGAAACCGATGGCGATGTCGATCAATTCAGCCAAGAGTTCATTTTCCGCTCAGATTTTTCAGGTCCGTTACAGCTACAGGCGGATTTACTGTACTGGCGTGAAAAGACCGAGGTTGTCGATCGATCTCAGTTTTGGTGTAAGGAAGGCAGCTCCGCGTTCTTTTGCGGCGTGATTGGTGCGTTCTTACCGGGCGGCTCAGGTAATCCGTTTGCGCCCCCGTTGACTACGCCAGTTGCCAAAGAAAATGTTCCGGGCCCTGCTTTGATTGTACGGGATCAGGAGAGCTTCTCTCTCGGCGTCGGCGTTGCGTATGCGGTCACCGAATCTTTAAATATTAGTGTCGGTGGACGATATTTCGATGAGACCTATAAATACGAGGGATATCCGTATGATCAATTCCCCGTAAGAACTTTTGGCGGTGCGATCCCAAATGTCCCGACACCGACGGCTAACGTCAAGTCGTCTAAATTTGTGCCGCAAGTCACGCTCGACTGGAAATATGCTGAGGATGCTTTGTTGTTCGCGAGTGCCGCAAAGGGCTTCAAGCCTGGCGGCGTCGACACCACGGGCAACACAGGCTTCGTCGATGAAGTCAGTCGTCAGTTCGAGCCAGAGAACCTGTTGGCGATGGAACTCGGGTCTAAGAATGAATTTATGGATCGTCGTCTGCGTTTAAATGGGGCGCTGTTCTACAACAACTACACCGATCAGCAAGTCCCAGTTAACGTGCAGGTAGGCACCCTTCCGCAAACCGGCACCATTAATATCGGCGAGTCCGAAACCTATGGTGTCGAGTTGTCGGTGGACTTCCGCGCCACCGAAAATGTTGATCTTGGGCTGCGCTACACCTATACCAACGCAGAATTCACTGACTACGAAGTACCGGCAGGTCCGTTATCGTTCGCGCCGAGTACGACCGGTGGCTCTGGCGTCATCACAGATCCTGCAGGGACAGTGGTTCGTCCCGGTTCGATCTCTGACCGCTCGGAATCGTTGCTCGCAGGCTTCGTGCCTGGGAACAACAGTCTCGCAGCGGGTAACCCCAACAACCTGGGTGTCATCTTTGGGGCGACAGGCTACCGAGTACCTCGAGTACCTGAGAATCAGCTGACGGCCATCATCCGCTATGGATTCAATATGGGCTCAGGCCGCGCATATATTGGCGCCGATGCTCAGTACCAATCGAAGCGGTTCTTGACTCAATACAATCTGTATTGGCTGCCTGACTTTACTCGTGTAAACCTACAAGCTGGCTTTGATGTCGGTGCATGGTCGATTCAGGGTTACGTCAACAACCTCTTTGACGATGACACCATCACCAATGGTGGTACGAGCTCTCTATTTGGATTCTTTGACCTGCGCAACAACCAGCTTCCTCGGCAGGGCGTGTTGATCGCTCCCGATAAGCGCTTAATCGGTATCCGCGCAACGTATCGCTTCGGTAACTGATCCTTCGGATCAACCGTCGGTTCCGGCCTCAGGCCGGAACCGACGAGCCACCGATACCAAACTCGCAATAAATACCGCTGACATCAGCGTGTTGAAGATCGGATATTCCGCTGGGTAGAGCCAGTATTCACGATAAGCGCCAAAGTGCGCTGGCATTTCTGCCGACCCCCAAAGCACAATTCCCGCTCCGACGCCGTAACGTAGCGCTGAAGCTAAACGCACCTGAAGCGTGCAGCGATATACGAGATAAGCCGCCCAAATAGACCAGGCGACATACGTGCCCATGACAATCCAAAGCCCTGTACCTTGAGTGCCAAAATAAATGGCGTATAGCCAAAAAAGATAACAGAACCAGGTCACAAAGATCACTTCCATGGCCGTGATCCGAGCAAAGCTACGCTTGTTATCTGGCGTCGGCATCCCCGGCGACAAACGCAAGTTGCGATGAAAAAATCGCATGAAATTGCATTTGCTTTGTAAGTTAAACATCCCATAAAGCAAAAATATACCGGCCATGATGGTGACCGTTGCTTGCAACATATTGGCTTGCGGAGCGGCGGCGTAGCCGTCTACTTCTACCGGAAATGGAGGCACCGAATACAAAACGGAAAAATATTTGAACGCGTACTCAAACCATCCGATCCAAATGAACCAGCCACCGAGCAGACCAAACCATGTCGCTTTGAGTTCGTTTTTCTTGAGCCCTATGCCGACTAAGATAAAGCCGACGATACCAAGGAGGACTGCAGCCACATAGACATTGTCGTTTAAGGTATTGTCCATAACCTTGTAGACCGTGTGGCCTAATGGCTGTGTCAGAAATCCAATGGATAACCCGAAGAGACCTAGCAAAGGCTTCTTGTATAAACGCTCCATAGTTACCCCCTCAGCAAAACATCATCTTCTCGATACGGCTCTTAGTTTGTGGTTGCGGCCATATCACACACCAAACTGCAAACGCCCCTGTTCGCGTGTTTGCCACCATGTAAAAAGACTCAGCAGGCACAGCAAGCCGCTAACGCAACCCATGACGATATACGGTGCTGACGGGCGCCAAATATCAAATAAGGTACCGCCAACACTTGCAGCTAGAAATATGCCGAGTGATCCGCATAGCGTGAAGACGCCGATTACAGCACCACGACCACGCTCTGGTGCGACCTGCCCCACTAATGCCTGCGAAGCTAAAATCCCGCTCATCTCTCCAACCCCTAAGAAGACCGCAGCAACGTACATGGCGGGCGTAAAGGGATTATCGACAAGACCAAACCAAATATAACTAAAGGACGCCAAGGCAGAGGCAACCGCCATGAACAAGACTCTATTGACGCGATCGATGAACGTAATCACCGTAATGGCCCAGAAAGTGGCCGTAATTTGAATCGCGACAAAGATGCCGCCCCCTTTGGCAATGGCTTCGGCGGGTGTTAATCCCTGATCCTTACCTGTCTGCACCATCCAAAGAAAAAAGAACGCGCTGATAATCGAGAGCGACGCTCGAGACACCGCCGCAGAGGCATACGCGAGTCGTACACGAACATCTGCTGCAGCCGCCAAGCCGACCCGTAGTGTAGCGAGCAAGGGCTCTCGCTCAGTCAGCTGGCTCGGCGCCTGCTTAGCGAGACCCCGAAGCACGATGACCATAGGAATGAGACAAAGTGCAGCCACCGTCCAATAGGCCGCTCGGCCCGCCTCAATGGCATCCATCCCCTGGCCGAGGTAGATTCGCGGCAGCTGCGCCGCAAGACCCACCAACGATGCCACCCCAAGCCCATTTAGGAAGAAACAAATGCCTACTAACTTGCCGCGCGAGGTTTCTTGCGGATAGTCGGCGATGACCGCCGACAGCATGGCGGCAATCAACGATGCGCCGCAGGCCGTGATAAAGACCATCGCATACAAGGTCCAATTGAACTCGGCGAAGGGGAATAAGAGGTACCCCACCGCCAATATCGCAAAGCCCATACCGTAGATGAGTCGCCTGCCAAGACGGTCCGACGCCGCCCCGACCAGGCCCGACAGCAATAAAGCCGGGATTTCGCTCAGCACGTCCATGGTCTGAATATCATCCGGAATGCCCAACATCTCGTTGAACAAATACGGGCGCAAATTACCGACCAAGGTCAGCAGCCCGATCGAGAAGAACGCGGTACCGAGTAGCGCGTAAAAATTTGATCGTTGAATGCCGGGGGACAGCTCCCAAACACCCACCCGGATTCCACCGGGCGAGCTAGACCCCCTCGCTTGTTCATTACCCATCGCCCATCCTAGGCGCAAGCTCGGTTGAGCGCCGAAAGTGGCTGATCAGTGGTTCACAGGTTGGACTGATCAGCCACCCTCATGAGCGAATCAAAGCTCCATCAAGGCGCCACAAGCGGATGACATCTTGTTCATGGACGAGGCGCAGCGCTTGCCCTCTGGATCCTTGCCACAATCTTTTTGACGTTGTGTTTGGGCTGATACACAAGACGACACCTGGCGTTCATTGCGTTTACTCTTTTCCAACAAGTAGGCAATGTCGCCAATTTTTACATCAGCTCGCTTAACCACGACCTCACCGATGCTAAATGACGGCCTGACATCCGACACTACAATCACCGCATTCGTGGTCTCTTCTGCACCGAGGACCTCACCTGTGTCGGGATCAGTAAAACCTTCGCCAATTGTCTTGATCGATAAAATCCGATTTTTTTGTAGCGTTCCTTCCCCGTAATTAACATATACCTCGTTGCCAGAGACTCGAGCCACTTTGATCGGGAACAAAGCCATAGTCATTTTGTTGGCGATACCGTCCGACGCCTCCTCACCAATTACATTGACGCTGGATAAGCTGATACCACTACAGGGATCCTGATCGGTTGGGGAAGTATTGACCGTCTGCTCCGCCGTCAGATTCTCGCTAAAACGGATTTCGCCAGAGTTTACATCGACAACGCGAATATTCATGCTCAACGTCGCATCGCAGTTCATGATAATAAATAAATTCTTTGATGAAACTGTGATGTTAGAAACGCTACCGTAAACCAAATAATCTACTCCGCTGAAACCACCCAAAGAAGCGTTTCCCTCCGTAATACCCGCCGCCGACAAACCACGCTCTTTCAGCAAAGAGTCGAGGCGAGTACGCTCCATGATCGTAAATTTTCCGGTTTTTGAAAGTGCATTTTCGAGTGCAAGTTGAATGCTCATCGTATTAAATTGGGTGATGGCACTCGTTATTTGACCTACTGCAATTACAGGTTTATTTGACTGAGAAAAAGCCAAAGGAGATGTTAAAACTATAAATAGCGCTACAATTTTCTTGATCATCAGCTTTTGCTCCTGCTTGCTGAAAAATTATATTTTTCGCCCCAATGGCTTTCGTTGTTCTTGTGACTTTTTGTTCTGACTAGAAGCCTTGACATCCAAGCGTGCAATATCGCCAGCCTTAGGCTCTGAGCCACTAACGATTTCTCCAATGGAAAAATCACCCGTCACTTCTTTAATTCGAATACGCCCGACTAACGTTTCAGTTGCCCCGAGCACTTTTCCGGATTGAGGATCCACCAACTGACGGCCCTGTTTAACAACCCGTAGCTCGTCGCCCACACTCAAAATGGAATCTCCATAATTGATGTAGACGTTACCGTCAGCGACGTCGACGACGGAGATCGGAAAGATGCTTTCCGTTAGAAGCGATGCAACAATTTTCGCTGCTTTACGTTGCGCCTCAACTAAACCGTCACCGGCTATCTCGCCTTGAGAAAAGCCACCAGTCGCGATGGCGTTAGCGCTTTCGACGCGGACTGTCACCGTTTCAGCTCGCCGTAGCTCGCTCGTTCGCGCATCGGCTATTTTGACGTCCACTCCAAACTGAGTGATTAACTTTCTAGATGCAAAGCTTCCGGTACGTATTTCTTTTATTTCACTGCTGTAATCGGTAATCGAGCCATAGAGCAGATAGTCGACGCCGTCGACTTTCATAATCATGCCATTTCCGCTTAGCGATTCTTGTATGCCCTGCTCGGTGAGAATTTGATCTAGCCGATTTCTCTCATAAACCTTAAAACGCCCAATTTTCATCAATTGGGTCTCGATCATGACCTCGAAGTTTTGCGGGTTCGAGGCCGAGTATCGACGAAAGTACGGTGAGTCAACGGTTGACGTGAACTTTGACACCGCGACGATAGGTAGATCAGCGGCCATTAAGCTGCCAGACGTAACCGTCACAGTCATAAGAAACACTAGCCGCGCGAACATAGAGCGAAGATACTTAAGCGTCATGGCGAGAAACTCCTAGCCCGTGGGATCCCGGACTGCATCGAAATGACGACAGTGGCCGATTGATTCGTTTTGGAACTAATATGGATCGAAACTAACAATCGTTGTCGACTTTGCCAACCCCTGGTCAAAATGAACCAGACGTTTTCAACCGAATGAACCGTACGCAGGGCGAACGAGGTGGACCCTGCAAATAAGTCTTATCGGAGCACGTGTGACACCTACCCAAGCCCAGCTTCTCAGTCTCGCCAGCGTTCTCGGGCTTTTTGCTTTTTTGGAGTGGCGTCTCGGTCGATTTGCGCCACCACAGGCTACCCGAGAAGACCACCGTCTAGATGCGGCGGTCATTCTGATGTTTCTGGGCGTCACCGGAGCCGTGGCGCTGACGGCGAATCTGCTCGCATCGATCTGGGCACCGGAATGGCAAGGCGCCCTAGGTCACTGGCCTTGGTGGGCGATGCTGCTCGTACTGATCGTCGGTGATGATCTCACGCAATATGGCTGGCACCGCCTCTCGCATAGCAGCGTGCTATGGCCACTGCATCGCGCACACCACTCAGCACCTTATATGAGTGTGCGCGTGGTCTATCGCAATAACGCTCTGTATTACGCGCTGATGCCGGGACTCTGGATCATGGGATTTTTGGTGTATCTCGGTTTTGGTTGGGTCACCGTCGGTTACACCTTGGTCAAAATAACCGTGATTGTCGGTGCTCACAGTGCGTGGCGTTGGGACGAAGCGCTCTATCGCAAGCCGGCGTTACGCCCACTCATGTGGGTATTGGAGCGGTTGATCTCCACTCCGGCGACCCATCATGCACACCACGCGCTAACTGAATCCGATGGGATCGGTCATTATTCTGGAAACTTTGGTAATTTGTTTTTTCTTTGGGACGTTATTTTTGGAACGGCGGTCATTACGCGACGATATCCGCCGGCCGTGGGTCTTCAGGACGACCTCGATCACGGCCCCGAGCGATGGCAGGCGCAACTTTTTTATCCCTTCGTTCGCTCATCGCGTGAAGAAACGGTTCTTGGTCGACATCCTGGTCTTCCGCCTGCCACTACCAAAAATATCGCCTCAAACTAGTTTCGCTATAGGCGCGGACAATCTGACCGCATCGCTGGAAGTGATGACATGATGACTTCGACCGCAGCGCGAGCCATTCCGGCATTGTCATGCGCGATTCCCGGTACGCTACGACACCGCCATGCAAAGGGCTGTGATTTCTCTCGAGCAACCTTCTGTGCTGTCTCGAAAAAATGGATACCGCGAGCGTAGCGGTTAGGTCCCTGCGCCAGCGCTTCTGGCTGCCGAGGTAGACTTGGATGATTGGGATCATTATCCGCCTCACCAAGTAGTAATAGCATCGGTCGCTCAAAGAGCTGCGTCGAGTTGGTGGCGGGGCTCCCCGTCAAACCAAACGGCCAAGCGTACTCGGTAGTCGGCACCATGTATGAGCCCGCATTTGCAGAAATGGCGCTGATCATTCTCGGGCCTCCACCCAACATCACCTGTCGATGTACGAACTGTGCGCCAGCGGAATGGCCAAATAGCCAGTAACCCTTCGTCGATAAAGATTCTGCAGTAATTAGGGCATCAAATAGTGGCTCAATGGAGGAGTACCCCCAAATGGACTTTGGGTTTAGCTTGTCGTCGCTATCAAACACATTGCCAAAGTTATACCCTCTCGTCCCTTTGAAATGACGTGTAGAAAACTCCGGCACCGCTACGATAAAGCCTTTGTCGCGCGCCAAAGATTGCCACTCAAAAAGATAACGATCGGCATCACGACGTACGCCATGCATGACAAACACAACAGGTGCATCGGCAGGAGCGTTAGGTGGTCGTAGATACCAGAGTTTGATGGGCGAACCACCCCAGTCGGTCACCGATAACACTTTGGTATTTGAGTCTAAGGCATAACGACGGGGCGCTTTAGCAAGCGCACCGGGCCGACGCGGATCGGCAGAACCTTGGAATAAACCGTTTTGAATCACGATGCTTTGCGAACTACCCATCGTGGTCGATGTGCGCGGATCATGGCCGCGCTTACGCAATAAATTCAAAGTGTCAGGATTGAAATTGGGCTCGACCTCCAACCGCCCTGAGCCCTGCGATATTCGTGGTAAGTGCGTGGCTTCATCGATATTGAGATTGAAATCGATGCTGTGTGAGATGAGCTGAAACACGGTGTTGATGATGCGACCCCCACCGGGCGTACCCACTGCCATCCAGGGTGCACCCTCTTTGAAGACGAGAGTGGGTACCATGGTAGAAATCATGCGTTTCCCAGGCTCTAGGGCATTGGGCGGGTCGGACTCGCCCGCGCGCTTTGCCTCTAGCGCACGCTCATGACTGAAGTTATTCATTTGATTGTTGAGCAGTACGCCCGTCCCCTCAATCATCACACCAGAGCCAAAATCGGCACCCAGTGTGTAGGTCAAACTGACGAGGTTTCCAAAGCGATCGGCGGCTGAAAAATGCGTCGTGCTCGGACTTTCATAGGGCCATGGGTCGCCGGCTTTCACTGAAGCATTAGTGGGTGCGCGACGTGGCAGTTTCTTCACCCGCTGGCGCGCGTAGTCCTTAGAAATGAGTCCCTGCACGGGAACTGACGCGAATCCTGGGTCACCGAGGTAGGCGAGACGATCACGATGGCCGAGCCGCATAATTTCTGCCATCACATGCAAGGTCTCAGCAGATCTGGGTCCGGATGAGGTCAGATCTTGGGTCTCTAGCATATTGAGCATATTGAGCAAAATGGCCCCGCCACTCGGCGGGGGCGGCACAAAGATTTCATAACCACGGTAGGTACCGCGTAAAGGTTCGCGCTCAATGGCTCGATAAGCAGCAAGATCCGTTTGTGTAATGAACCCACCGTGACGCTGCATATCGGCGGCAATTAAATCGGCAACAGGTCCTTTATAAAAACCATCCGCACCAGCGCGAGCAATGTAACGTAAGGTCTGCGCCAGCGTCTTTTGCTGTAATAAATCCCCTGCTTGATACCCCTCTCCTGTAGGCCCAAAAAATATCCACTCAGCTTCGCGACTCGCGCTGAGCCGTTTTCGTCCCCAGCCCAACACAAAGGCCTCATCGGGGGTGAGCCATACCCCGTCTGCAGCGAGGTTAATGGCAGGTTGCAAGAGATCAGACCAAGGCATTGAGCCATATCTTTGATGGGCCAGATACAAGCCGGCGACGGTGCCCGGTACCGCCGCAGCTCGATATCCGACTGAAGCATCTACAGACTCTTTACCATTAGCGTCGAGAAAAGCGTCGCGCGTCGCGCCTGCGGGCGCGGCACTACGGAAGTCGATAACAACCGTTTTCTGTTGGGCGGCGATATGTGCGGTCATGAATCCCCCGCCGCCGATATTGCCTGCACGAGGCAAGGTGACTGCTAAGGCAAAACCCATGGCGACAGCAGCATCGACGGCATTGCCACCCTGCTCGAGTATTTGAACACCTACTTCCGTCGCGAGCTGGTTTTGCGAGACCACCATACCGTCATAGCCCATCACCGGTGCGTGGATACTCGGATACTCGAGCAGCGTTTGGCCTTGAGCATGCACAGGACCGCCGAACAACGAGGCGAGTGAAAACCAAATCATCGCAGACATAGTGTTGCGCTGATGCCATAACTGTTTGACGGTTTGCCCAGCACTCATACCTAGCCCCTCTCTCAATTCACGACGAGTCTTCACAACCTATTATCGCCTCGATCCGTATACCGACGGGTAACTTGTACGGGATTCCCATACGGGTTATAAACAGTCCCGACAACTGTCACAACAATAAACGTGGCGCTTGACGTTGTAACCGATAGCAGCGTCGTGCCCAGTCAGGATTCCCGATGTTTGTAAGTGGGATCCACAAATGAAGGAGAGCTAAACATGCGTCCCATTCACCGAAATACGGTGTCAAGAACGGTATCTTCCATTATCGCCTTGAGCGCTATCGCCTGGCCGGCCTTAGCAATCAGCCAAGAGAGTGGCGAGGGCGCTGATGAAGGCTTAGAGGAAATCGTTGTCACGGGTTCACAAATTCGTGGTGCTGTCATCTCCGATGCCTTACCGATCTCGGTGCTGGGTAGCGAAACCATCGAGGTTTTCGGTATCGACTCAGGCGATCAATTACTCGATCTCATTCCCGAAAACGGTAATAACTTTGTCAATGAAGCCGCCAATATCAGCGGCGGTGTGAACTCCGCTCGTGGCGATGTGGGTGCATTTAACCTTCGAAGTCTCGGCTCTGGAAATACTTTGGTATTGCTGAATGGACGCCGCATGGTCAATGCGCCGCAATACCAAACCGAGCAGGTGGGCGGTAGCTTTGTGCCGGTCAACAGCGTCAACTCCAATATGATCCCGACCTATGGGGTGGATCGGATTGAAGTGCTACGCGATGGGGCCAGCGCGATCTATGGAGCGGATGCCGTAGCAGGCGTATTCAATAC
>RFOD01000055.1 GCA_009926865.1 Gammaproteobacteria bacterium
CTTCAATCCGTCAGGCCCTCGATTTTTTGGCCGGCCGACGCTGCCAACCCATCGTGGCGAACACGGCAGGGAAGTTTCAAGCGCGTGCCGCCAGCGCGGCCCCAAAGACCGTCGCCGCACATTCCACCGGCTGGCTCGAACCGGCGTTTCCGGATCAGCGACATCCTGCCCAACGCGAGACGCCCAGGCTACATTAGCTCACATCGCGGCTATACTGCCTGCCATCGTCGCGCCCGTAGCTCAGCTGGATAGAGTACTGCCCTCCGAAGGCAGGGGTCGTGAGTTCGAATCTCGCCGGGCGCGCCATCTCACCCCATTTATCCGTACAAACACCTGTTACCGATTCGGAGTAACATCAGAAGAAATACTTTGGGGGAGCTGATGGCCGATGTTGCGCCAACCGCTGAGCTCGTGTCTGAGTTACGCGGCACTTTATTACAACTGCAAGGCACTATTGATGAGCTCCGACGAGAGTTGGAGAATGCATCGGCCGCTGCAACAGCCGCCGTTCAAGCTGCCGAAGCGCGTGCCGCCAACGAAATCACCCAACTCAAAGAGACAACGCAGGCGGTGCGAACCCAACTAGAAGAGGCGATCATCCAAGGCGAAGCGATGACCCAAGCGGTGCGAGCCAGTGGTGAAAGTGAGGTGCGTCAATTACGTGAATCGCTGCACGCCCTTAGGCTCACGCTCGAGCAGACACGCCAAGATGCAGACCAAACGCTCAGCGAAGCACATGCGGCCTTCGCTCGCGAGCGTGACATGCTGCAAAAGCAAATCCAAATCCTACGCGACCAACTTGAAGCTGCGAAACGAGAAACAACTGCATGACCGTCGAGCCCAACTCCAACGATCGAGCAAAACGACGCCGCGTACGCAAGGATGCCGCCCTTAAGCGAGCCGAAATTTTGCTTGAGGTATCGCGTCGGTGTGCCGCGCGTAATGATCTCGATAGCGTTCTAGTCGAACTTGTCACGCTGACCTCGCGCGCGCTCGATTGCGATCGGGGTACGCTATTTTTAAACGATCCGACGACGGGCGAACTTTACTCACGCGTTGCGCAAGGCGATCTCACGCGCGAAATCCGCATTCTCAATACATCCGGTATCGCAGGATACGTATTTCAGAACGGCGAACCCATTCACGTAGAAGACCCTTATTCTGACCCACGTTTCAACAGCAGTATTGATGAGCGCACCGGCTATAAAACGCGCAATATCATTTGCGTACCTGTACGCAATATGGCCGATGAAATCATTGGTGTGATGCAAAGTCTGAATAAACACCACGGCCCATTTATCGAAGAAGATATTGAACTGCTTGCGGAAATGACCACTCAAGCGGCAGTCGCCCTACAAAGCCTCCAGTTTGTGGAACAGATGCAGCGGCTCCGCGATAAAGAAATGGCGTTTCTTGAACTCGTTTCAGATATCAACCAAGAATTTGATCTCTCTCGGCTCTTGCAGCGCGTGGTTGCCGAAACCACCCGCATGCTCAATTCCGAAAGAGCAACTATTTTCATGTATGACAGTTCGACCCAAACGCTCTTTTCCCGGGTCGCTGCGGGCGGCGAAATAGCCGAGATCCGCTTTCCCGCACACCTTGGCATCGCGGGCACCGTGTTCACCTCGGGAGAGAGCACGAACATCCCGTACGCGTATGCAGATCTGCGCTTCAATCCGTCGTTTGATCGACAAACCGGATTTTTTACCCGCTCGATTCTTGCCGTCCCGATCATTAATAAAAATGGAGCGGTGATTGGTGTCACCCAAGTACTTAACAAGAAGGGCGGTGTCTTCACAGACGAAGACGAGCAACGTTTAAAAGCCTTCACAGCGCAAGTGGCGATCGCGCTCGAAAACTCAAAACTCTTCGATGATGTGCAAAGAATGAAGAGTTATAACGATTCTATCCTCGCCAGTATGTCCAATGGCGTGATCACGCTGGACCCCGCAGACAAGGTCGTTACTTGCAATGGAGCGAGTGAGCGTATCTGGGAGATCGACGGTTCTTGGATTGGTCAAAAACTCTCGGGCCTGACAGGCGCCGATACGCACTGGATCGTCGAGCGTGTCGCCGCAGCCAAAACCTCGCACACAACAGAATATTTCCCAGATGCCAACATCACTCTGGGTGCTGTCACTCGGTCGGTCAATCTCAGCGTCATGCCACTGCTCGCCGCAGAGGGTGACAAAGAATTGGGCGCGATGCTGATGTTTGAAGATATCAGCAATGAGAAGCGCATGAAATCCACCATGTCTCGCTACATGGACCCAGCCATTGCGGCGCAAATGCTCGATGGCGAAGCATCGGACATCTTAGGGGGTGTCAATGCAGAAGCTACGGTGATGTTTACCGACGTTCGAGGCTTCACCACGATTACCGAAGAATATGGCGCACAAGGAACGGTATCGTTCCTTAACGAGTACTTCACTTTAATGGTGGAGTGCATTACTCAGCATGGTGGCATGCTCGATAAATTCATTGGCGATGCGATCATGGCCTGTTTTGGCTTACCGGTTGCGCATGACGACGATCCGGATCGCGCTACAAAAGCTGCGATCAATATGATCAAAGAACTATGGGCCTGGAACGAAGCACGCCGAGAGCGCGGGCTCAAAACAGTCGATATGGGTATTGGGCTCAACACCGATATGGTGGTTTCAGGCAATATTGGCTCACCTAAGCGGATGGACTATACCGTCATCGGTGATGGCGTGAATCTCGCCTCGCGACTAGAAAGCGCTTGCAAAGCTTATTCAGCACGTATCCTTGCAAGTGAATCGACTGTTTCGAAGCTCAAGGGCACTTATCGACTCAGAGATATCGACCTAGTCGTAGTCAAAGGTAAAACGCAGCCCGTTCGCGTCTATGAAATACTGGACTATCATGATAGTAAGACGTTTCCGAACCTAATGGATGTCGTCAACTATTTTGGTGCGGCCATGGAGTCTTACCGTAAGGCGGACTTCATCACAGCTGAGCGCAACTTTAAAAAGTGTCTTGAACTTAACCCAGAGGATGGCTTGTCGGCGACCTATGTCAGCCGGTGCCAGTACCTTGCAACCCACGCCCCCGAAGGCGATTGGACAGGTGTTTGGGTGATGAAGGAGAAATAGGCATGTCCGATAGCATCATTCGTCAGCAGCACCATCAATGCAGAGAAAAATTATCTGATGCATTAAGTGCACTCGGCGGAGAGGCTAGCGATCAGCAAGTCGATATGCTGAGTGAGCTCGTCATCCAAGCGATGACCGGCCCATATCGGCTCTATCACTGCTTGCAGCACGCGCTCGATGTGGCAGGCGATGAATCTCCACGAGAAATTTTGATCGGGCTATTTCATGATTTAGTACAGCAGCAGATAGAGCCACACATGCCCATCAATTTGGCGGAGTTTGTGGCGCCGCATGTACGCGAATTCTTACCCGCTCATTTAGGCGGCAAACCCACGCTGCGACTGAACGCCGATTTCAATGATGATCCCACCGCAAATATGGTGGGCATTATCTTTGGCTTTTCGCCGGGGCAGGAGCTACCACTACTCGCACAAACGAATGAATTTTTGAGCGCACTGGCGGCTGTGAAATCCTTGGAGCCAGTGCTGCCAAAGCCAGAGTTACTGAGGCTGGCTGCGGGCATCGAAGCGACCATTGCCTTTCGACGACTCGGCTCGCAGCCGAACGAGCAGCTCCTTACCCGTATCGGCCTTGCGAGCGAGCTCAGTGGTTTTGGCTTAGCCGCCGACGCGCAGCGCGATTGTGTTCGAACGGCGGTTAAGGTCGCCAATCGAGACGTCGCAGGCTTCGCTTTTGATGATATCGGCGCCTTTCTGGATGACACGTGGCGACTGATGGGTGAAACCAATCATGAGTTGCTGCTCTCTACTAACTACACGGTACGGGGGTATCGCACCGCGGTACAAAAAATGACAGGCTTTTTAGGTAGCCTCGACCCGCGGGTGGTGTTTCGCCAATTTGACGATGAGCCCGACTCAGAAAGCTATCAAGATCTTGTCACGCACGCGGGACTTAATCTGGAGGTCGCCCGGCTCTACTTGGGAACCAAACTGGTCACCATCGCGTTCTTAGAAGCACTCTCGTTACGCGTTTCAACCGATGCATCGGTCGCCATGATCATGGGAGATCTCAGCAGCGAGGCGCGCCTTGCCGATCTCAGCCTCGAACGACATCTTCCGAAGCCCTACCGACGGATTGAACCGGTCGGCGCCGCGCAAACGACGACGCTACAATTGATCGAGGTCGGGCGCGCATCGGTGTCGGATTTCGATCTCAGACACTCGCCGCTCGCGACCATTTTTCTGCACCACTTGGGCTTTGATGGTCTTGACCGTGCGCTGAGTAAAAGCCAGGAATTTCTCGCCAACCTCGCCGGAGCACGCAGTGATTCGGATCGCGTCCGCGCAGGACAAGAGTACATCGCCAGCTTCGACCCAGAGCTCAGCCGTATCATCACCGTTGCGATCCAAAAAGTGTTCGAATTGCGGACCAAACGCTTCATGACCAGCGGATAAGTCCCTGATTGCGATTGCAATCGTCATCTAAGCGCCGGCACACTTCCGAAACGGTAGGGTCACATGCTCCCCCATTAACAGGGGAGGGTTCGCGAACATCAACAACGACCAAAGCGGGGGGATTGCTCATCGACCGGCAAACCCTTGGATCAGGGGGGACTCAGTGAGCGAACGTTATCATATAGCAGTGGTCGGGGCGGGTCCGGGTGGACTGAGCGCTGCCGCCCGTGCCGCGCAGACTGGGGTCTCCCACATCCTGCTTGAGCAAAGTCCCGCACACGCCAACACCATTCAACGCTACCAAAAAGGTAAGCACGTCATGGCGGAGCCAGGGATCCTCCCCCTGCGCAGCCCATTGAAGTTCGAGGTAGGCACTCGCGAGAAAATCCTCGGCGAATGGGCGGATGGTCTCGGTGAGCATCAAGTCAACGTCCGCTATAACGCGGACGTCACCGCGATTTCAGGTAGTCGTGGTGACTTCCGTCTGACTCTCAAGTCCGGCGAAGAAATCTCTGCGGAATATGTGATTTTCGCGATTGGCCTGCAAGGCAATCCGCGTCGACTCGGCGTACCGGGGGACGATCTCCCTTGCGTCCAATACACCCTCGATGACCCAGATGAATATAAAGATGAAACTATCCTAGTCGTGGGTGCAGGCGATGCGGCGATTGAGAATGCGGTGGCACTCTCCAAGCAAAATAAAGTCATCATCGTCAATCGCTCTGGAGAGTTCGCGCGTTGTAAAGACGGCAATCTCGCGCTGATCCTCAAGCATATTGAGGAAGAAAAGCTCGACTGCCTGTACAAAACCCAGTGCTCGGCGCTGAGCGCAACCCCCGAGGCAGAAAAGCCTTATCTGTTGACCCTGTCGACCGACAAGGGCGAAATCAACATGCCGTGTCATCGCATCATTGCTCGACTCGGTGCCATCGCCCCACGGAAATTTGTGGAGTCTTGCGGGATTCGCTTTCCATCGACGGACCCCGCTGCGTTACCTGAGTTGTCGCCTCAATACGAGTCCAGCGTGCCGGGTCTTTATGTCATTGGCGCGCTCGCGGGTTACCCCCTCATCAAACAGGCGATGAATCAAGGCTATGAGGTCGTCGAATCCATCATGGGTCGCGAGTGCGCGCCTGCTGATGAGCCTCTGCTCGCAAAGAAATTTGCGCGACTACCTGGACGGCAGTCGGTATCGGAAGTGCTGGCAGCCATGCAAAGCACGATTCCGTTATTTAGCGATGTGAATCCGCTGATGTTTCGTGAGCTGATCCTCGGCAGTGAAATTCATGTCCCTGTAGCGGGCGAGGCTATTTTTCGCCGGAATGACTACACCAACACCTTCTTTTCCATTCTGTCGGGTAGCGTAGAAATCGAAGTGGGCGAAGGCGCAGGGGCGCGGCGGATCCCACTCAGTGCCGGGCAATTCTTTGGTGAAATGGGTTTCCGGACGTCGCCGTACGGCAACGGTCTATGCCGGCAAAGACTGCGTCCTTATTGAAACTCCACGCCGAGATATGATCAAACTGATCAGCTCAGTTGATGCCGTGCGAGAGGTCATTGATCGCCTCTTTATCACGCGTACCATCCAAACAGGCTTTGCCCCTAAAGCTAGCTTTGAAGATCTCCAATCCATCGCGGCGCGCGCGAAGATCAATAAATTCAAACCCAACCAAGTCGTGTTCGCTGAGGGAGATCACGCCGATAGCCTGCACCTCATTCGTAATGGCTCAGTGTCGATCTCACGCACGATGGGTGGTAGCGAGGTCGTCATTTCTTACGTTGCAGCGGGCAACTACGTTGGGGAAATGGGCCTTCTCGGCAATACCTCGCGTAGTGCAACCGTGCGCGCTACGGTACCGACCGAAACCATTAGTCTCGATGCCACCGCGTTCGGTGAGCTCCTCGATCATAATCCTGAGCTTCGAGCTGAAATGGAAGGCGTGATGCGTAAACGTGTCTCGTCTAATGCTCAAACTCAAGCCAGTGCAGAAAATAGCGGCGGTTTAATCTCCTTCATGATTAAACAGGGTCTCGGTGAAGCGACCGATATTCTTTTAATCGATGAATCGCTATGCGTGGGCTGTGATAACTGCGAAAAAGCGTGTGCAGGCACCCATGGCGGTACCTCCCGACTCGATCGCGCAGCCGGTCCAACCTTCGCGAATGTGCATGTCCCGACCTCGTGCCGACATTGCGAAGATCCGCACTGCATGAAGGATTGCCCGCCGGATGCGATTCGTCGCTCACCGAGCGGAGAGGTGTACATCCAGGACAACTGTATTGGCTGCGGAAATTGCGAACGCAATTGCCCCTATGGCGTCATTCATATGTCGGCACCGAAGCCGGCTCAGCCTAGCTTACTGAGCTCGCTATTATTTGGCCTTGGCGAAAACAAAAAAGTCGAATACGACAAAAAAGCCCTGAAAAAGGCGGTCAAATGCGATATGTGCAAAGACCTCAGCGGAGGCCCTGCCTGTGTTCGCGCCTGCCCAACGGGCGCTGCCTTGCGCGTCAGTCCACAGGAATTTGTGGACTACGTCACCACTGAAGCGGCGGAGCGCTGACATGCACCAGTCGATGCTCGATTATGCAAGCCGGCGATATTTGAAGATCGCGCTCCTGCTGTGTGGCGCCTCGGTCATTGCCTATCTTTGGCATGACCCTATCTCACCTCCCAACGGTGGAACCTGGCTCGGCTATACCTTAGGCGGGATCGGAGCTGCGCTCATTCTTTGGCTAACCGCCTTGGGTATACGCAAGCGCGCGTATCGATCGAGCCTAGGAAGCCTACAGGGTTGGGTCAGTGCCCACGTGTATCTCGGCTTGTCACTGATTCTAATCGCGACGCTCCATGCAGGCTTCCAAGTCGGCTGGAATATTCACACGCTCGCATATGTATTGATGATGCTGGTCATCGTGAGTGGCATCGTTGGTGTCGTCGCTTATCTACGGTTTCCTGAGCAACTGTCTGCGAATCGAGCGGGACTCAATGCAACGCAGATGCTGCAAGAGGTTGACGATCTCGATCAGCGAGCCGAACGGCTCATTACCAACCTACCCATCGAAATCGGTCATGCCGTGCGCTCAGCGCGTGAACACACCCGGATTGGCGGAGGAACTCTCGCCATATTGACGTCGCGCGATCGCTCGCAAGTAGAGTTGCCCGCTGCGGACGGTGTCATCCGCCTGCAAGGCAACGATTCGCAAAACCGCTTACTCGACTGGTTAGGCACCCAGTTATCCCGCAGTACAGATGGCGAACTCAGTCGGCGTATCAGTGATCTGATCAATATCGTGGCAGCCCGCCGAGTGGCGTTGCGTCGTTTACAGCGCGATGCACGAGTACGCGGCTGGCTAGACATTTGGCTTTATTTCCACGTTCCCATCACCTTTGCTCTGCTCGGCGCGCTGATTGCGCACGTCGTCAGCGTGTTCCTTTACTGGTAGGCCGTCATGCGCATACTGATTCAGATCATCTCGCGAGGGCCCGGCGGCGCCGCTGAAACCCAAGAAAAAATTCACGCGGGCGATACCGTCACCTTTGGTCGCGCGACCGATCAGGTTCTGCAGTGCAACGATCCACGGGTGTTGCTGCAGCATGCCACCATCAAAATCAGCGATGAGCGAGTCGGTCTGACTGTCAATTCGCCAGCGCAAGCAGCTGTTAATGGCCGCTTGTGTCGAGACGCGAGTCTACAAATTGGCGATATCGTCCAGCTCGGCCCAATGCTTCTACGCCGGTTGCGAACCCCAGCGGGATATGACGCGGCATTTTCATTGGAGCCCGATCCACGATCCGCGGTCGCAGTCAAAGACATTGAAGCCCCTAAACTCACACTTCAAGCGCTCGGCTGGCGAAAACGCGTTTGGGCATGGGTGTTTTTCTTAGCTTGCTTCGGACTCGGCCTGCTCCTCCCATGGTCAGGACTGAGTGGCGATGGAGCGTTATTACAAAGCTTACGCGGGACACCGCTCCCGGCTGACGGCCAGTGGAGTTCAGGGGCCTTACATCCCGCCCATGCGGAATTAGAACTCGAGTGCGAAGCCTGCCACGCTAAACCTTTTCAACGCGTACGTAACGAATCTTGTCTTGATTGCCACAGCACACACCTCACTCAGCACGTGACCGAAGGGCACCCCCAAGTCGATTCTTTGATGGCAGATCGATGTACAACTTGCCACATCGAACATGATGAACCCTCCACACTGGTGCAAGCCGATACGCGTCTCTGCACTGACTGCCATGCAAACCCTGCGGCCAGTGGCTTTGATGAATCGGTGCTCGCCGTCACAGACTTTGTCACGCAGCATCCGGAGTTTCAGGTGTCGCTGCTACAGGCTTCTAGCCAGCCCATCACTAGCGCGATGGCGGGTATGGCAAGCCCTGCTCCGGCTCGCTTACAACGACTGAGACTGGATGATCCCCGCTTAAAAGAAAGCTCCAACCTCGAGTTCCCCCATAAGGTCCACCTCGACCCCAAGGGTATTCAAGCGCCGACGGGTGATGTCGTGATGGGGTGCGCTGACTGCCATACGCCAACGATGGGGGGTGCACAATTTTCGCCCATCAACATGGAACAACATTGCGCGAGCTGTCATCGGTTGGAATTTGATCCCGCACAGCCTGAGCGCCAGCTACCGCACGCTGAACCGGCCGAGGCGTGGCGGATTTTACTCGGTCATTACAGCGCGCGATTCTTAGAAGGCTATGCTGACCCGCTCGCAACCAGTGCGCCAAATCGTCGTGGTACCGGTGAGCGACTGTCGCCGCAAGAGCGCGCTGTGCGTCTCGGCCAAGCGCGTGCGCGAGCGCTACTCGTGGCGACCGATATCTTTGAACGTCGTGTATGCGCGGATTGCCACACCGTTACCCGACGCGAAACGGACGAAGGTCCGCAATGGGATGTCCTGCCGGTACAGCTCACCCAAGTTTTCATGCCTAAGGCGCGATTCGATCATGCCTCGCATCGCACCGCAGATCTCGCCTGTAGCAGCTGTCATGAAGCAGAAAATTCTGAATCGGCGACGGACGTGTTGATGCCAAGAATCGAATCTTGCCGTGACTGCCATGGAGGCGAACCTGGCGCAGCGCATAGCCGTCATCTCGTACCGGGCGAATGTGTCTCCTGCCACGTCTTCCACGAAGAAACGCATCCCTTGTGGACGCCCTCTGCCAAGGCGCTGGCTCAATGACGACTCGACGTAGATCGCTCTGGCTCAATCTCATCGCCGCCGCCGTCTTAACGGCCTGTGGCGGTGGGGGCGACGATCCAACGAGTGCACCTGGCCTACCGAGCAGCGCGACGCCCGCCACGGAGGATTGTTCCGGCAACTGCGGAACCGCGAATAGCCGTCTTCAAGTCGCTGATGTCCAAGCGGTCATTGCGCGTGCTGTCGCCGAGGCGCAAGCGCGTAACGCGCGAGCCACCATCGCGGTGGTAGATCGTGTCGGTAATGTGCTCGGCGTATTTGTCATGAACGGCGCCTCGTCCACGATCACGCTGCGCAGTACCGCAGAGGGCGAGGCCGCGATTGATGGCGGCCTGGAAGGGGTCGCGATTGTGCCCGCCACGATGGCCGCTATCGCCAAAGCGATCACGGGCGCCTTTCTATCGAGCGAAGGCAACGCGTTTAGCACCCGCACGGCGAGCCAAATTGTGCAGTCACATTTCAATCCGGGCGAATTTTTGGCACCGGGCGGCCCGCTTTTTGGCGTGCAGTTCAGCCAGTTACCCTGCTCGGATCTGAACCTACGGACACTCGGCCCCGGAAGCTCGGCGACAGCAGGTCCTCAGCGCTCACCGCTCGGTTTATCCGCCGACCCCGGCGGGTTCCCGCTTTATATGGATGGCGTGCCGGTGGGCGGCGTCGGTGTCGTGGCCGATGGGCTCTACAGCTTAGATACCAATATCTTAGACATCGATACCGATCTTGATGAGGCGATCGCTTTAGCGGCGACGGCTGGCCATCCGGTGCCCACTGCGCGTCGGGCGGATCGCATTACGGCCGATGGCAAAACCTTACGCTACACGGATATCGAATATGCGGCGCTGAGTTCGGCCGTCGCTTCGCCCCCCGCCTTTGCGTCGCTCAGCGCAATCGGAAGCTTAGTCGCGGTTACGGGTTACACCGAGGCCACACTACGTGGGGGTACCGCCTTTGGCCAGCGTGAATCCGGTGTTACCGCTGATCGTTTGGATTATCCCGGGCTGGATGCCTTCGTTCTGGTTGATGCTGCGGGGAACGAGCGATTCCGTCCTCGCGCAGGTACCGATGGCGCTGAGGCCCTTACTGAAACTGAAGTACGTACGCTGCTCTTCAACGCGCTCAGTATCGCGCAACGTAGTCGTGCACAGATTCGCAAACCCCTCGGGTTGCCCGCGCGAGTCTCCATTACGGTGGTCGATTCGCGCGGCGAAATTTTAGGCGTCGTGCGCAGCCGCGATGCCCCCGTATTCGGTCTTGATGTCTCGGTTCAAAAAGCCCGTACGGCCACCTTCCTCTCTTCGGCTACGGCAGCGAGCGTACTCAATGATTTACCTCCTGCCGTCTATCTCAATGAAGGCTTAGAAGTCTTACGTAACGAAGCGCCGAGTCAGTACGTCGGGGCACTCCAACGATTCATTGGTGTTCCGGCGGCACTCACTGATGGTCGCTACGCGTTTTCCGCGCGGGCGGTCGGCAATTTAGCGAGACCTTTCTACCCAGATGGCGTGGACTTTAACGATGCAGGCCCGCTCAGTAAGCCGGCTGGGCAGTGGAGCCCGTTCAGCACAGGTCTGCAATTGGATGTTGTCTATAACGCCATCATTCACCACGTTGCCCATGTGGCGGGGCTCGCTCCCGATGTACCC
>RFOD01000056.1 GCA_009926865.1 Gammaproteobacteria bacterium
ATATTGCTGCGGCGTGGAATGCGGTGGTGGAGGGGTTGATCGTTTAGAATGCGCGGGTTTTACCGATACACAGAACGTTTTGGGGCATTACGCATGTTTTCGAAAGAGATGACGATCGCGGGGTTTGATCCTGCACTGGCTGCGGCCATGGACGCCGAGACCATCAGGCAGGAGGAGCATATCGAGCTCATCGCCTCTGAAAACTATGCGAGTCCCCGTGTGCTCGAGGCACAAGGGTCCGTGCTGACCAATAAATATGCCGAAGGGTACCCAGGTAAGCGCTACTACGGCGGCTGCGAACATGTGGATGTGGCGGAGCAGCTCGCCATTGATCGCGCCAAAGAATTATTCGGGGCGGATTATGCCAATGTGCAGCCGCACTCGGGCTCGCAGGCCAATGCGGCGGTGTATCTCGCGCTCCTGCAGGCGGGAGATCGTATCCTGGGTATGAGCCTTGATCACGGTGGACACTTGACCCACGGTGCCAAGGTGAATTTTTCGGGCAAGTTGTTCGCCGCTTCTCAATATGGCATTCGTCCAGATAACGGTGAGATTGATTACGATGCGCTTGAGCGCCAGGCGCTCGAGGTGCAGCCCAAGCTGATTATTGCGGGCTTCTCGGCGTATTCGCGCCTACTCGACTTTGCGCGCTTCCGTGAAATTGCCGATAAGGTCGGTGCCTATCTACATGTAGACATGGCGCACGTCGCAGGTTTAGTCGCAGCGGGCGTCTATCCCAACCCGGTGCCTTACGCGGATGTGGTGACCACCACCACGCATAAGACCTTGCGGGGTCCGCGAGGGGGTTTGATTCTCGCGCGCAAGAACGATGAGCTCACCAAAAAATTCAATTCGCTCGTGTTTCCAGGGACGCAGGGCGGTCCTCTGATGCATGTCATTGCCGCCAAAGCAGTGGCTTTCCTTGAGGCACTACAGCCTGAGTTCAAGGGGTATCAAAGCCAAGTGGTCGCGAATGCTCGGGCGATGTGCGCACGCTTGCAAGCGCGTGGCTATCGTATTGTGTCAGGCGGTACGGATAATCATCTTTTTTTGATTGATCTATCCGATAAGAACATCACCGGTAAAGAAGCCGATGCGGCACTGGGTGCGGCGCATATCACAGTCAATAAAAATGCGGTCCCGAATGATCCGCGTCCGCCGATGGTCACGAGTGGTATTCGTATCGGTACTCCCGCCGTCACGACTCGTGGCTTTAAAGAAAAAGAAGTGGAAGAGGTTGCTGATCTGATCGCCGAAGTGCTCGACGCTGAAGGATCCCCCGAGGCGATCGCCCGCGTGCGCGAGAAAGCCACGGCGCTCTGTCGACGGTTTCCGGTTTATACCGGCTGAGGTTCTGCCCCTTTTGCGGTCACGAAGAAACGAAGGTCAATGACTCGCGATTGGCCGCTGAGGGTCGTCAAATACGTCGTCGACGCGAATGTCTCGAATGTGGCGAACGATTCACGACTTTTGAGAGTGCCGAGCTCGTCATGCCGTGGATCGTCAAAAGTCATGGTAGTCGCGAGCCTTTCGATGAGCAGAAATTGCTCTCGGGGATGATCAAAGCACTTGAGAAGCGCCCCGTCGCCCAAGAGAAAATCGATGCGGCCGTTGCGCGCATTAGCTATCGCTTGCGTAATCTCGGCGAGCGCGAAGTACCCGCTCGGCAGGTCGGCGAATTTGTGATGGAAGAGTTGCGCCATCTGGATGAAGTTGCTTACGTACGCTTTGCGTCGGTCTACCGTAGCTTCCAAGATGTCGAGGCGTTTCGCGAAGAGGTCGATAAGCTACGCACTAAAAAAAGACGCGAGCCATTGGAAGGTCAGTTATCTTTGCTCGCAAGTGAAGATCCTGGCGCGATGCGCGCTGGGTCAGGTAATGATGGGCCGAGTGACGACTTGGACGGGCTCAACAAAATCAGCGTCCTGAGACCGCGTAAGAAACCCCGATGACCGAGTCCCGATGACTGAGTTTGATCGACTGGCGATGACCCGGGCCTTTGAGTTGGCTGCGCGAGGGGCTCGCACCACCCAGCCTAATCCCCGAGTGGGCTGCGTCATCGCGCGTGACGGAGAGATCATCGGCGAGGGTTGGCATCAACGCGCGGGCGAAGCGCACGCGGAAGTTTTTGCACTACGCGAAGCGGGTGAACGCGCGCGCGGCGCGACCGCCTATGTAACGCTCGAGCCCTGTAACCATCACGGTCGGACGCCACCCTGTACCGAAGCATTGATCGCCGCAGGGATCGCGGAAGTCGTCTTTGCGTCGGGCGACCCGAACCCCGAGGTGGATGGACGCGGACGAGCGCGCTTGCATGAGGCGGGCATTCGCGTTCGTCAGGGTGTGATGCGAGACGAGGGTGAGCGACTGAACCGGGGTTTCTTTGCTCGGATGCGTCGTGGACGACCTTGGCTGCGGCTAAAAATGGCGGCGAGTCTTGATGGACGAACTGCACTGGCGAACGGTGAGAGTCAATGGATCACCTCAGCCGATGCGCGCGCGGATGTGCAGCAGTTCCGTGCCGAGAGTGCCGCGATCTTATCGACGGCCAACACGGTACTGGCCGATGATCCGCGCCTCGATGTGCGTTGGCCCGAGACGGAGCGTCAACCGCTCCGAGTCCTATTGGATTCACGTGGACGACTGAGTGGTCGTGAGCGCGTGTTCGCGCCACCAGGCGAGGTGCTACATCTCAGGGGTGAACTCAACTTGGGTGAGTGTCTCGCGCAACTCGCGCAGGTGCACCAAATCAATGAGATTTGGACCGAGGCCGGTCCGACCTTGGCGGGCGCATTACTCGCCGGTGATTGGGTGGATGAGCTTGTCCTGTATCTCGCGCCTTGCCTGCTCGGCCCTGAAGCTCGACCGTTAGCACACTGGCCGCAGCTTGCGCGTTTGGCGGATGCGAAGCGGCAGATCGGGCCTGATATCCGTATCATTCTGACATGTTCACCGGGATCATCCAGGACGTAGGCACGGTGCTCGCACTCGAGCGTCGGCAAGGCGATGTACGCCTGCGCGTCGGCGTCGAGCGCATTTCTTTGGTGACGACGGGAGAAGGGGATAGTATCGCCGTCAGCGGCGTTTGTTTGACCGCGCTTGATATCGCAGCGGGTGGACCCACCCCACACTTTGTGGCGGACGTGTCGAACGAAACCCTCGCTTTGACTACGCTGGGGCATCTAACCGTCGGTAGCCGAGTGAACTTGGAACCTGCGCTACGTGCGGGTGATCCGCTCGGGGGGCACCTCGTCTCAGGACATGTCGATGGTCTTGCGGAGGTCGTCGGGCTTGAGGGGGATGCGCGATCGGTGCGCATGCGGTTCAAAGTGCCGATGGAGCTTGCGAAATACATCGCCCGTAAGGGTTCGGTAGCGATTGATGGCGTCTCGCTCACCGTGAACGAGGTCGAGGACGATATCTTTGGAGTCAACTTGATTCCGCACACGCAGTCGGTCACGACCTTAGGCGAATTGACGGTCGGCCGCAAGGTGAATCTCGAGATCGATACGTTGGCGCGTTATGTCGAACGTTTGCTGCAGATAGAGCGCCAAGCGCCGACTCAGGTCGGCTCGATAGGGAGCTCGCTGTGACGCAGACGCTCGATTCGGTTGAAGATATTTTGGCTGATATCGCAGCCGGCAAGATGGTCGTGCTCATGGATGATGAGCAACGCGAAAACGAGGGCGATCTCGTGATGGCGGCGTCTAAGGTGCGCGCCGAGGACATCAATTTCATGGCCCGCTGGGGTCGTGGTCTGATTTGCCTGACCCTGACACAAGAGCGCTGCCGTCAGTTACGTTTATCTTTGATGGTGAGCGATACCCACCGTGAGCACCGCACCAATTTCACGCTGTCTATTGAAGCGGCCGAGGGCGTGACAACGGGGATTTCCGCCTTTGATCGGGCGCATACGGTTCGTACCGCTGTCGCGGCGGAGGCGAGCCCCGAAGATTTACGACAGCCGGGGCATATCTTTCCGATTATGGCGCAGCCGGGCGGCGTCCTGACCCGTGCGGGGCACACTGAGGCGGGCTGTGATTTGGCGCGTCTGGCTGGGCTCGAACCTGCAGCGGTCATCGTTGAAATCATGAACGACGATGGCACGATGGCGCGTCGCCCGGATCTGCAACGTTTTGCGCGAGAGCATGGTTTGCGAATCGGTACGATTGCCGATCTCATTCGTTATCGCTTGCAAACTGAGCGGACGGTTGAGCGTCTTGCCGAAAGAGACATCGAGACCGAGTTTGGGCCCTTCAAATTATTGGCCTATCAGGATCATGTGCATCGCGATGTACATTTGGCCTTGCTCCGCGGCGATGTCAGTGCGGAGTCGGCTCCGCTCGTGCGCGTGCATCTCACTGACACTTTGCGCGACATCGTAGGGATCGTCAGTGAGACCAAGCGCTGGAGCCTACGCGGCGCCATGCAGCGCATTGCCGAGGAAGGCGCTGGCATCGTTGTGATCCTTCGCGACACGGAAAGTCCGCGCGAGCTTGCCGATGCCATCGCACAAGTGCAGCACGAAGCGGCGTCGGAGCAAAGTTCGCCCATTCGACGCACCTACGGTATCGGTGCGCAGATACTCAAAGATTTGGGTGTCAAGCGTATGCGGGTATTATCCGCACCCAAACAATTTTTTGGTCTTTCTGCCTTCGATCTCGAAGTGGAAAGCTATGTGGATACAGAATGAAACTCGATTCAGATACCGCACGTCAGCCAAGCTTGTCCGCCGCTGGGCTGAAGGTGGCGATCGTCTCGGCCCGTTTTAATGATCGCTTGGTCCAGATGATGCGCGAGGGCGCTGAGGCCGCCTGGGTACATCATGGTGGCGACATGGCCCAGCTGGGTTGTTACGAGGTACCTGGCGCCTATGAATTACCGCTCGCCGCGAAGGCTTTAGCCGGGCGATATGCCGCCGTGATCGCTCTGGGCTGTGTGATCCGAGGGGATACCGCGCACTTTGATTTTGTCGCGGGTGAGTGCGCGCGGGGGCTGATGCAGGCAGGCCTCGAGACAGGTGTGCCGATTATTTTTGGTGTACTGACCGTGGAGAATGAAGCTCAGGCGCTCGAGCGTGCTGATCCCTCGCGGATGAACAAGGGCGGTGAAGCCATGGAGGCGGCCATCGAAATGGCAATGTTGTTGGAGCAGGTCCGTGGCTGAGCGTGGGCATGGTGCGCGTACCGTTGCGCGCAAATTAGCTTTGCAAGCCCTCTATCAGTGGCAGCTAAACGCTTCGCCCTGGCAGGATCTCGTCAATGAATTTCATACCGATGAAGACATGCCGCGCGCGGATGAAGCGTACTTCATGGGGATCGTACGTGGGGTGATCGAAGCTCAAGAACAACTCGATACGCAACTGGGCGCGTGGGCGGATCGTGCGCCAAGCGAACTCGACCCCATTGAGCGCGCGGCCTTGTGGATGAGTCTGCATGAGCTCGTTGCGCAACCGGAGGTGCCGTGGCGTGTGGTGGTGAACGAAGCGGTCTCACTGACTAAGCGCTTTGGGGCGACTGACGCTCACAAATACGTGAACGCCGTTCTAGATCGCGCCGCCCGCGAGTTACGTCCGCACGAGCACTGACGGACGGCCTTGCTCAGGCGATACTTCATCGTATGGGACTGAGTGAATTCGATTTAATTGATCGATTTTTCCGGGATGTCGGCCGTACCCGCTCGGATGTGGTGCTCGGCGTGGGGGATGACGGGGCGATTTTGCGCTGTCCGCCGGGGCATGAGTTGGTGATGGTCAGTGACACGCTCGTCGCCGGAGTGCATTTCCCCCTCGATGCGCCGGCTCGCTCGGTCGGG
The DNA here is from genome assembly GCA_009926865.1 of Gammaproteobacteria bacterium. Lineage (GTDB taxonomy): Bacteria > Pseudomonadota > Gammaproteobacteria > Steroidobacterales > Steroidobacteraceae > UBA964. The sequence goes on from RFOD01000056.1 coordinate 5,815, forward strand.
CACCGCGCGCTCGCCGTCAATTTAAGTGATATCGCTGCCATGGGGGCGACACCCGCCTGGGCCTTGTTATCTTTGACCTTGCCCGAGGTGCATGAGCGATGGCTGACAGAGTTCGCAGGCGGCTTCTCGCGGCTCGCGCGTACTCACGAGGTGCAGTTGGTCGGCGGTGACACAACCCGCGGCCCGCTCAGTCTCTCGGTGCAGGTGGTGGGGATGGTTCCGCCCGAGACCGCCTTGCGTCGGAGTACGGCGCGTCCTGGGGATTTGCTCTTTGTCTCGGGGCGAGTGGGCGAAGCCGCTGGCGGGCTCGCGCTTTTGCAAGCGACGCTGGCGCCGCGTGAGTCGCTCAACGACAGTGTGCGCCGGTCTTTGATCGAACGCTTTGAGTTCCCGCAGCCTCGGCTCGCCTTAGCTTTGAAGTTGCGTGGGGTGGCGAGTGCCGCGATGGATATTTCCGATGGTCTCCTCGCCGATGCGGAGAAACTCGCTCGCGCGAGTGGTCTCAGGCTCCGGATTGATCTTGAGCGCTTACCGCAAAGCGCTGCCTTAGCGGAGAGCTTTTTGCCCGCGACGGCGACGAATTTGATGCTGACGGGTGGCGATGACTATGAGCTCTTGTTCAGTGTGTCGCGCAAATATCAGGATCGGCTTGAGCCGCTCATCAGTCAGGGCGACATTACCCAGATTGGAGAGTGTCTACCCGAGATGCCCGAGGATCCTGCACACGCGGGCGTTGAGTTGTGGCGCGAGGGCGCTCGACTGAGATTATCTGCCCTCGGTATCGAGCGCAGTGGGTTTGATCATTTTGCGTAAAACGTGAAGCCGCCTTAGCCCTGACCCTCGTCTTGGTCCGAGGACTAGCCTTCGCGTTCGATGAGTGCGTAAGCCGAGTGGTTATGAATGGACTCAAAGTTTTCGGCTTCAACCACATAGGCGCTGATGCGCGACTCAGCATTGAGTCGAATGGCCAGATCTCGCACCAAGTCTTCGACGAACTTGGGGTTGTCATAAGCGCGTTCGGTCACGAACTTTTCATCCGGTCGCTTCAAAATACCAAAGAGCTCGCTTGAGGCCTCGGCCTCTGCGATATCAATCAATTCTTCGATCCACACATGATCGCGTAACTTTGCCGTCAGCGTCACATGGGAGCGCTGATTGTGGGCGCCGCGCTCAGAGATACGCTTACTACAGGGGCAGAGGCTCGTGACGGGTACCACCACGCGGATCGACAACGTTTGCGCATCACCGCGTTGCTCGCCGATGAGAGTGACCTCGTAATCCATCAGGCTTTCGACGCCTGAGACAGGCGCGCGCTTCATGACGAAGAAGGGGAAGGTCATCTCGATATGTCCAGCTTCTGCTTCCAGACGCAGAGTCATCTCTTTGAGTAATCGGCCAAAGTTTTCAACGGAGATCTCGCGCTCGTGGTGCAGGATTTCCACAAAGCGTGACATGTGCGTGCCTTTAAAGTCATGCGGCAAATTCACGTACATGTTGAAGGTCGCGACCGTGTGCTGCTCGCCGCTCGAGCGATCTTTAAGTTTGACCGGGTGACGAATATCTTTGATTCCGACCTTGTTGATCGGAATGCGACGCGTATCGGCGCGTGATTGCACATCTTCAACAGGCGCTTGTCCGCCAGTCGACGTTGGCGTTGTATCAGGCGTCATGCCAGGAGCATCAGCGGGCGACATCAACGAACTTCCTTGTGGTTTCAGCCGTTGAGGGCTCGGCGATCGTGGTCCACCACGAGCGGATTTGGCTGGCGAGACTCGCTCGATCAAGGCCTGCGTCGGCCAGACAATCCTCGCGACTACCATGTTCAATAAATCGATCGGGAATACCGATGATATGCAGCGGCGTCGTGAGGTTGGCTTCGGCTAACGACTCAGCCACCGCCGAGCCTGCTCCGCCGGCAATCGCATTTTCTTCGATACTGATGAGTGCGCGATGCTGCTGAGCGACCTCTTTCAAAAGCGCCACATCAAGCGGCTTGATAAATCGCATGTTGACGAGCGTCGCATCGAGCTGAGCCGCAATCTCGGCGACGGAGTCGAGCAGGGTGCCAAAGACGAGGAGCGCAAGACCGCTTTGGCCCTTGCGACGGATCTCCGCGCGACCGACCGGTAAGGCGCTCATCTCTCGCTCGATCGCAACGCCCGCCCCTTGACCGCGGGGGTAGCGCACGGCGGAAGGGCCTTCTAGGGTCGTTGCGGTATAGAGCATCTGCCGGCATTCATTCTCATCGGCAGGCGCCATCAATACTAAATTTGGGATACAGCGCAGGAAAGAGATGTCGTACGCGCCTTGGTGGGTCGCACCGTCGCTCCCGACGAGCCCTGCGCGATCGAGCGCAAAGACGACGGGCAGATTCTGTAGGGCGACATCGTGTACTAGCTGATCGTAGCCACGCTGCAGGAAGGTCGAGTAAATCGCGACGACGGGCTTATAGCCCTCGCAGGCAAGTCCTGCCGCAAAGGTCACGGCATGCTGTTCGGCGATCGCCACATCAAAATATTGATCGGGGAAACGGCGTGAGAATTCAACCATCCCCGAGCCTTCGCGCATGGCGGGCGTAATGCCAATGATCTTAGGATCGTGCTCGGCCACATCGCACAACCAGTCACCAAAGACCTGCGAGAAGCTTGGGCCCAGCGCTTTTTCTTTGAATATGGTGCCGCTTTCAGGGTCAAAGGGGCCGGGTCCGTGCCATTTGATCGGATCCCCCTCTGCAGGCGCATAGCCTTTACCCTTGCGCGTGACTACATGCAAAAACTGCGGTCCTTTAAGGACGCGCTGGTTGCGCAAAGTGCGGACCAACACCTCAATGTCATGACCATCGATCGGGCCAATGTAATTGAAGCCCATTTCCTCAAAGAGGCCGCCCGGCAGCACCATGCCCTTAAAATACGCTTCAGAGCGGCGCGCGAGTTCCCAAGCAGCGGGCATTTTGGCAAGGACCTTTTTGCCGGTCTCGCGTAGGGCCGCGTACTTACGGCTCGCCAGGATGCGGGCAAAGTAATTAGAAAGCGCGCCCACATTCTCCGAAATCGACATGTCATTATCGTTAAGCACGACCAACATGTCGGATTTGAGAGAGCCTGCGTTATTGAGCGCTTCAAAGGCCATGCCGGCGGTCATCGCGCCATCCCCCATGACTGCGACGATACGTCGAGGAGCGCCATCATGCGCCTCGCGACTGGCGGCGACCGCCATGCCGAGCGCGGCACTAATCGAAGTGCTGGAGTGGCCCACGCCAAAAGTGTCGTAGTCACTTTCACTACGGGTCGGGAAGGGCGCGAGCCCACCTTTTTGTTTGATCGAGGCTAATTGATCACGTCGACCGGTTAGCACCTTGTGCGGGTAGGCTTGGTGGCCGACATCCCAGACGAGGCGATCAAACGGCGTGTCGTACACGTAGTGCAGCGCGACCGTCAGCTCCACCGTACCGAGACCGGCTGCGAAATGCCCTCCGCGCGTGGCAACGGTCTGGATCAAATAATCCCGCAGCTCATCGCAGACGGCTCGCAGGGCTTTCGGCTCGAGCGCACGCAGGTCGGCCGGCGATTGGATTTTCGCCAGCAGCGGATAACGATCTTCGAGAGCCGGAGTCGGCAACGCGGTCGGGCCAGACATGCTTCGCAGTGTACTAAATGTGACCCCGTCGTGACGGCGTGACAGCCGTCGGTGAGCTCAGGAGGCGCGGCCCACCACAAAGTCAGCGAGGAGCGCGAGCGGCGCGCCTGCCGGGCCGAGGGGTGTCAGGGCGCTGAGGGCGCGTTCGCGCTGCGCAGCCGCGGCCGCTTGGGCGGCTTCAAGGCCCATCAGGCTCGTGTATGTGGGTTTGTCATGGGCGGCATCGGCTCCCGCGAGCTTGCCGATCGCCGCGGTGGTACCCGTCACATCCAAGATATCGTCCTGGATCTGAAAGGCGAGGCCAATCGCCGCGCCATAGGTCTGTAGTGCCTCAAAGATCTCACCTTGGAGTACGCCCGCTGCCGCAGCACCCATCAGCACGCTGGTCTCGATCAGGGCGCCTGTTTTGCGCCGATGCATATCTTGTAGCGCCGCGAGATCGAGCGCGTGCCCCACCGACTCTAAGTCGATGGCTTGGCCGCCCGCCATGCCGCCGCTGCCGATACCGCGTGCCAAGAGGCGCGTCATCGTGAGACGCCGCTCGGCCTCGTCCATGGCCAAACCGGGTGGACCCGCGAGGCGTTCAAAGGCGAGAGCTTGGAGGGCATCCCCAGCGAGGATGGCCGTCGCTTCATCAAAGGCCCGATGGCAAGACGGCCGACCGCGACGCAGATCATCATCGTCCATCGCGGGGAGATCATCGTGCACGAGGCTATAAACGTGAATGAGTTCCACCGCAGCGGCTGCATCATCGAGCGCTTCGAGCGAAGCGCCGAGTGCGACGCCTGAGGTGTATACGAGTGTGGGTCGTAAGCGTTTGCCCCCGCCGAGCGCCGCGTAGCGCATGGCCTCGCGCAGGCGTGAGGAGCCTGATTCGGGCAGAGTCAGCGCGCGATCGAGCACGTCTTCGATACGCGCCCGATAATCCGTCAAGGTCGTATTCGTCGGGGTCGAATTTGTCGGGATCGACTCACTCATCAGCTTCCTCGAGCTCATCGTCAAAGGCCTGCAGGCTTTCGCCCCCGGCTTGTTGCAGCAGAATTTCCACCTTGGTTTCCGCGGCCTCGAGCGCCCCTTGGCATTCGCGGGTCAAGCGCACGCCGCGCTCAAAGGCTTTGAGCGATTCCTCTAAAGACAGATCGCCCCCTTCGAGCTTTTCCACCAAGGATTCGAGCTCGGTGATGGATTTTTCAAAGTCGGGCGCGCGTTTGTTTCGGGTCATGCGAGCGTTATACCGCAGCCGCGGGTCAGTAGGAAAATAGCAGTTGACGCTGTCCGACTTAGGGTCTTAAAGTCTCCGCCCCGTTGTTAGACTCAGTCTAAATCGGGATCCTAGGACCCCCCTTCAAAGCACAGTAAGGAGAAGTCTCGTGCAACTGAAAGGCAGCAAGACCGAGCAGAACCTGAAGGACGCCTTCGCGGGCGAATCTCAGGCCAACCGCCGTTATCTCTATTTCGCAGCCAAGGCTGACGTCGAAGGCTACAACGACGTGTCCGCCGTGTTCCGTTCCACCGCTGAAGGTGAGACCGGCCACGCCCATGGGCACCTTGAGTACCTCGAAGCCTCCGGTGACCCGGCCACGGGCCTGCCGATTGGCGACACCAAGCTCAACCTGCAAGCGTCGATCGCCGGTGAGACCCACGAGTACACGGACATGTACCCGGGCATGGCGAAGATCGCTCGCGATGAGGGCTTCGATGAAATCGCCGATTGGTTTGAGACGCTGGCTAAGGCCGAGCGTTCACACGCCAACCGCTTCACCAAGGCTCTCGAGTCGATCTAAGACTCCACGGCTTGGATGAGTATTAGGGCTGGCGGTGGAGCGCTCCACCG
>RFOD01000057.1 GCA_009926865.1 Gammaproteobacteria bacterium
GGACTCTCCGCCCAGGCGCTCGCACGCTTGCTCAAGGCATCCAAGGACGATATCGATTCAGTGAAATAGGCGGTTTGCGCATCGCTCATCACCGAGGCCGGAGTCAACGCGGCGGTCGCCACGCTTTGCGCGTGAACGACGCTGGTCACCGTAAGTAACGCGCCTATTAATACGGACACCTGGCGTAGAAAAATCATACTAAGTACTCCGTGCAGAGCTCGCGTGAGACATCCCATAAACGTTGCGCCATCGCGAGATCATCCATGTGTTTTCCGGGCGTCGGGACGACGGGATTACAGTCTTCAAAGTAATAACCGCTGACTGTCGAGAGTGCCGGGGCCGTTGCCAGATAACAGCTCGTTGCCGCACCCTCTTCAATCGATTTCATGAACGTCCAGCCTATTAAACTTGCGGCCACGCGCTTCCACGCATCGAAATGCCGACCGAGATTAGTATTGATGACCCCCGGGTGTAGGGCATTGGCCGTCGCCGTGCTACCTGACTCACGAAAGCGTCTTGCGAGCTCCAAAGAAAATAAAGCATTCGCAAGCTTCGACTGTCCGTACATACGGTTGGGCTCGTAATCACGCTCGCCGGAGAGATTGTCAAACTCAATACCCGCTTCGGGTGCCCAGCGATAACCGAGACTGGAGACGATGACGATTCGCCCCTGTGCAGCCGCTTCTACAGCCGGCAACAATCGATTGACCAACATGAAATGGCCCAAATGATTGACCGCGAATTGCTTTTCAATGCCGCCCACTTGCTCCAGTTGCGGTAGCGCCATGATGCCGGCATTACAGACTAAGATATCGATCGGTCGCTCCAGAGCGAGCACCGATTGGGCCGCCGTCACAATGGACTCACCCTGCTCGAGCTCTAAGGCCAACGGCTGGGTGTCCATACCGAGCTCTCGACAGGCTGTTTCCGCCTTGCCGAGACTACGCCCCGCCACGATGACACTGGCGCCGCGTTGCGCGAGTACCCGCGCTGTTTCCAGACCCAGACCCGATGTCGCCCCTGTGACCAAGGCCAGCTTGCCTGTCAGATCGATACCCGCCGTGACTTCTTCGGCCGTGCTCTCTGCCCCGAAAGGTCCTATGGGGACCCCCGCAGGGCGCACGACCGGCTCGGGCTCGCTACGCGAACACGAGAGAAGAGGCGCCGCCATGACTGCGCCGGCTCCGGACCTCAGCAGAAACTGTCGTCGATCAAGCGCAGTGGGTTGGTCCATGTCGGGGCCTCGATTTTCAGTGCATTATTCTTTGGTGAACCGCAATGTCATGCGGTCCGACTCACCGATCGCATCGTACTTGGTTCGATCAAAACTGGGGTCCGCAGTGCGGCCCGAACCATACGGTACCGTCGCACGCTGAGGCGGCAAGGTCCATACCCCGAAAGGGTGATCCTTGGTGTCTTTGGGATTTGCGTTGATTTCCGAACGCGCCACCCACTTAAAGCCCGCTCGCTCAGCGGCTTCGATGACAAACGCCTCGGTGACATAGCCGCTGGCCGCCTGCGGATCCTGCGGTCCGGGGTTCGCGCGGTGTTGCTCAATCGCGAGCGTGCCGCCTGGCTTCAAGGCTCGGGCGAGTTCACCCAAATATCGATCGAGCGCGCCTTCACGACGCATCCAGCCATGAATGGAACGAGAGATCAAAATAAAATCGTATTGATCTGCGGCGAGCGGTGCCGCATTCGCACCCCAATTGACGAGATTGATGGCGCCGTAAATCGCTGAGTCCGAAAAGCGTGCCGCGAATGCCTCACGACCGCGACGGGCGCCCTCGGAGGTAGTGGGATCGTCGAGATCCGCAGCGGTCGCAAAGTATTGGCCTCCGGTCCGCGCAGCGTACGGCGCGAGAATATGCGTCCACCAGCCTGCCCCCGGCTGGACCTCCAAAATGCGATCGCCCGGCGCCAGACCCCAGAAGGCCAAGGATTCAACAGGTCGTCGCGCTGCGTCACGGGCGCGATCCCCCTCACTACGCCAATCCCCCGCGGCGACCTCAGCCAAAACCGCATCCGATGACTCGGCGACAGCGATGGCACCGCCCAGCATCGAGGACATCGCCAAAAGTCCCGCCAAAACGCGACCCATCCGGACACGCCCATCCACTCGCCTGACTGATTGACTGACTGACATGGAACCTCCCTGACTCCGAAGAACGAAAGCTTGGCAAATAAATCCTGACCGCAGGCTAACAAACCTACCCTGTCCGCGTCATGAACAAATGGGTGAAGGGTGATGTTGTATCGCCGCCTAGCCGCTTACGGTCACGACCATGAATCAACCGAAATTGGACATCAAGACCATCACGGAGTTCCTCGCGGAGCAGCCGGACGTGGACGTCTCTCGCGCCTGGGAACGCTGCTGGGGCATTCACTCTTCGATTGTAGAGCGGGTACAGCAAAGATTTACCCTGAGTAAACACCCCTCGACCGCGGGACATGAATATTTCACCTCCGCAGCAGGTGCGATGGAGGGCTCGTTCAGCGCTTGGAGCGGCAGCGGCGTGGACTGGTTGGTGCACTCCTGGCTCGGTAATCGCAAAGCAAGTCTGTTAGATATGAACGCGACCGTGTATCTGTCACAACAGAATCAGGTTCCGCATCTAGTCGTTATCTTTGGCACGGTGCCGAAGCTTTTTTTCTATGCAGACTACACGCCGCGCGTCGATCTGCGCATGAATCTCGATTATGTTCAGAAGTATTACGAGCCGGCGAACGCGGAGGCCATTCGCTTTCGCGGCTTACCGGAGTTCACCTGGAACTGGAGCCACGGGACTTACCTTCGAGGTTTGATGTCTCCGGTGTGTACGAGCGTGATGGGCGAGCTCACGGAACAAAATATCGCCACCTGTGAGTCGTACTTAGAGACCTTTGTGGGACGCTGGTTCGGCTGGTTAGATGAAGCACAGCAACAGCCTCTCGCCACGGAAGACCGTCTCGCACAACAGCACTATGATTACTACGTGCGAGAGATGGGTTATCGTACCGACCCCATGAACGTACTCGCCGAACGCGCGCTCGGACCTGAAGAATTCAAACGCCGCTTGGAAATGCGCATAGGCCTTGAGCAAATCGCCGAGACTCGAGGCATTGTTTGCAAATAAGACTCGCCTCAGTCGCCGATACGGATGCACTCGTCTCGCTGGTTAATAGCGTATACCGCGGTGAGTCGAGCCGCGTTGGCTGGACCACAGAAGCCGATTTGCTCGATGGCCAGCGCACAGACCGTGATGCGTTGCAGGACTTTCTGAGTCGATCGCCCGATCTCTCGGTGATGTTGGTGGGTATCGTCAAAGACCAGATCATCGCCTGTCTGCAACTTGAACATCTTGGCGATGAGGCCCATCTTGGCATGCTCAGTGTCCAAGCCTCTGATCAAAGACAAGGCCTCGGTCGCCAAATGATCAGCGCAGCCGAGCAGCATGCTCGGTGGGCTTGGCACGCGCGTTATCTGACCATTGATGTCATTCATCTACGTCATGAACTGATTGAGTGGTATCGACGGCGCGGCTTTGAGCTCACAGGGGAGCGCCACGAGTTTCCGTATGGGGATGCGCGCTTTGGTTTACCAAAGCGGGATGATCTGTGGTTTATCTCACTGTGCAAAACACTCTCTCTGTCATGATTTGGTCATATCGCACCACTACGTTATCGCTATGCGAGTCCGTCATTCTCCAATCTTTGGTCTCTCTCGTGATGAGCGTATCCTGCGCCGGTTTCCGGGTGCTCTCGCGATCGCGTTCGCGCTCGTGGTCGTCGGCGCGATGAGCTTCTCCTCGAAGGCACTGCACGCTGCATCCGCCGAGGCGCCCCTAGCACGTCCCTTGGTCATTGCCCATCGCGGCGCATCGGGCTATCGCCCTGAACACACTCTGGAGTCCTATCGACTGGCGATCGAGCTGGGCGCCGACTACATCGAACCCGATCTAGTCGCCACGCGCGATGGGGTGCTCGTTGCACGACATGAGCCAGATATTTCATTGACCACCGATGTGGCGACACGAGCAGAATTCGCGGACCGCAAGCGTCGTATCGAAATCGATGGCGTCATGTACGAAGGGTGGTTTACGAAGGGTGGTTTACCGTGGACTTCAGTTTGCAAGAACTGAAGACTCTACGCGCGATCCAACCGAGAGAGGATCGAAGCAAAGAATACGATGGTCTTTACTCTATTCCGACATTACAAGAAATCATTGATCTTGCGCAAACCGAATCCAAGCGACTCGGACGAACGATTGGTATTTATCCTGAGACCAAGCATCCCAGCTGGCATTGCTCATTGGGTCTGGCGCTGGAGCCTGCCTTACTAGAAGCCTTGCAAGCCACTGGCTGGCAAGGACGCGAGGCGCCTGTTTTCATCCAATCTTTTGAATCCGGCAATCTTCGATGGCTACGAGAACGTAGCGATTACAAACTGATTCAGTTGATCGCAGGCGCTGGCATCCGCGAAGACGGGACCGTGATCCCATGGTCGGTACCGGAAACGACGGCAGGCTGCGAACTCTATCCGGTCGGGGCTATGCCTAAGGACTACACGACCGTCGCTGCCTTTGAGGAGATCGCACAATACGCGGATGGCATTGGACCGTGGAAGCGATGGATCGTTAGCGCAAGACCTGATCCCGAGCGCGGTGGCGACGCGGCACTTGAACCGACGTCATTTATCCGCTTGGCGCATGCGACAAATCTGGTGGTACATCCTTGGACCTTTCGTAATGAGGCCAAAGAATTACTCACGGATTATGAGGGTAGCCCTGAGACGGAATATCAGGAATATCAGCAGTTCTACGCCCTTGGAGTCGATGGCGTATTTAGCGACTTTCCGGATACCGCGCGCGCGGCGCGCGATAAATGAATCCTTGACGAGATGGGCTAACCGCCGCGAAGTTGCTCCAGAATCGCGGGATTTTCCAAGGTACTGACGTCTTGAGTGATCGACTCGCCCCGTGCGATCGCCCGTAACAAGCGGCGCATGATTTTTCCAGAGCGCGTCTTCGGTAGATTTTCGACGATCCGCAGTTCATCGGGTTTCGCGATCGCGCCCAGTTGCTCGCCCACCCACGCACGTAGCTCAATTTTGAGTGTCGCGAGCTCGGACTCTGACGGGCGCTGTCCCTTGCAGACCACATAGGCGAAAACAGACTCGCCTTTGATCTCATGGGGTCGTCCCACCACAGCCGCTTCGGCGACACGCGGATGCGCCACCAACGCGGATTCGATTTCCATGGTACCCAGTCGATGACCCGCCACATTCAGGACATCATCAATTCGACCCATGATCCAAAAATAACCATCCGCATCGCGATGCGCGCTATCACCTGCGACGTAATAGCGATTTTGAAATTTTGACCAGTAAGTTTCTATATAGCGCGCGTTATCACCCCAGATCGTACGTAGCATCGAAGGCCACGGTCGGCGGATCACCAAATATCCGCCGGCATCGGCCGCCATCACAGGCCGACCCTCATCATCCACAATTTCTGCTTCGATACCCGGCAAGGCCTGAGTGCAGGAGCCCGGCTTAGTCGCTGTCACCCCAGGGATGGGCGCGATCATGATGGCCCCCGTCTCGGTTTGCCACCAGGTATCCACAATCGGACAACGCCCGCCCCCAATCACACGGTGATACCACATCCATGCTTCCGGATTGATCGGCTCACCCACACTACCTAGTAGTCGAATCTTTGATAAATCATAGGCGGCGGGAATCTCATCTCCCAATTTCATCAGGGCACGAATTGCCGTTGGCGCGGTGTAAAAGATGCTCACGCCGTGCGCTGCACAGACCCGCCAAAACCGACCTCCATCGGGATAAGTCGGCGCCCCCTCGTAAAGCACTAATGTGGCGCCGGCCGCCAAGGGACCATAGGCGACATAGCTGTGGCCCGTAATCCAGCCCACATCGGCCGTACACCAAAAAACATCGTCATCGCGTAAGTCAAAGACCCACTGACTCGTCAGTTTCGCGTTGAGAAAATAACCTGCACTCGAGTGCTGGATCCCTTTTGGTCGGCCAGTGGAGCCAGAGGTATAGAGCAAAAAAAGCGGGTGTTCAGCATTTACCCAAACGGGCTCGCAAACGCTCGCTTGTGTGGCAACGATATCGTGCCACCAGTGGTCGCGACCCTCCTGCATCGAGATCGCCTGTCCGCTGCGTCGCAACACAATGACGTGCTCAACGCTATGACAACCATCCGCTAAGGCTTTGTCCGTGGCAGCCTTCAGCTCGACGATCTGCCCCCCTCTCCAGCCACCATCCGCCGTAATGACGCAGCGTGCACCGGCATCTTCAATACGATCTTTCAGTGACAAGGCTGAAAAGCCACCGAACACAACGGAGTGGACGGCACCGATGCGCGCGCAAGCCTGCATCGCCACCACGGCCTCGGGCACGAGCGGCATGTAAATCACGACGCGATCACCGGGCTCGATACCCAGCGCTCGCAAACTGTTGGCGCAACGACTCACCTCGGCATGTAATTGTCCGTAAGTCAGCTTACGTACATCGCCTGCCTCTCCTTCAAAGATAATCGCTGTCTTATCCGCGCGCTCTGTTAGGTGCAGATCGAGACAGTTCACCGACACATTGAGCTCCCCGTCGGTGAACCAGCGATAGTTTGGCGCCGCCGAGTCATCTAACACTCGGGTAAACGGTTTCTGCCAGTGAATATGTTCACGTGCAAGGCGCGCCCAATAACCAAGCGGATCCTCACGCGCCTCGCGACGCAGACGCTCCAGATCAGCGGCCTGCATACGCGCGCTGCGAGAGAAGGCAACGGGGGGCTCGAATACTCTCTGTTCGTGCAAAACCGATTCGATATTCTGACTCATCAAAAATACCCCGTTCTAGGCGCGATTACCGGCGCCGATAATAATCAAGCTCCCCGCCAGGAATATCCTTAAATCGCTTATGCAACCAAAGATACTGCGCCGGATTTCTTCTTACTTCTGCTTCAATCAGAGCGTGGTGACGTCGCGCATCCTTTAAGGAACTCTCTCCTGGAAAATCCTCAAGGGGCGCCCCGATACGAACTCGGTACCTGAGCGCGCCCGGCAGTCGCTCAACAAAATACGGCAACACTCTGGCACCGGTCATTTTCGCAAGACGCGTCGTTGCGGTATTGGTCGCCACGGGATGACCGAAGAACTCAACGCGCTCGGCGCTTTTACCGCGATAGGCCTGATCTGGGGCATACCACACGGCGCCGCCTTGCTTGAGCACCCGGATCATGCCGCGAATATCATCGCTCGGTATCATGCTCGCCGCGCAAGGACCGCGATAGCGCTTGAAAAGCTCTGACAACAAAGCGTTACTCGATGGCTTATAAACGGCGTGCACCTCACGAGTTGCCGTGAGGAACCGCGCGCCGATCTCAAGCGTCGTGAAGTGAGCGGCGAGCACGATCACCCCCTTACCCTCGGCCCGCGCGGCATCAAAATGTTCGAGCCCGCTAATCTCGGCGAGTGAGCGAAGCCGCTGATCATCAGCAAACCAGGTCACCGCTGTTTCGACCAAGGTCACTCCTGCTTCCCGAAAATGCGCTCGTAGCAACTGCTCGCGCGCCGCCACATCCAGCTCAGGTAGCGCGAGTTCAAGGTTGCGTCGGACCACGCGCTTCTGAGGTAGCGGCAACCATCGGGCAACATCTCCGAGTCGCTGCCCAAACGCGAGCAATGACTGCTCATCGCGGCGCGCCAACCAACGCATCAAGGCTAACGCGAACCAGGTGGGCCAGTATTGCGGCCAAATGAAGCGCAGACTCATACCCAACGCGCCACTAGTCGCTCGCTCTGCCGACGTAGCAGACTGCCAAAGCCCTGCTGATCAAAAAATTGATTTAAGCCTTGCGAATGCGGCGCGCGACAGCGCAGCGCCTCAAGATCGGTGTCTAAGGGCATGTTACGAATAATTTCCGTCAGTTGCCGCGCTAAAAAAGCCTGATCTTTGTGTACTGTGAGCTTATCGGAGAGCTTTGATGCACCGCGGATTGGAAGTGATGCCAGCGCATCCAGATTATCGTAGATTTCTTCGAGCGACGCATACTCACTGAGTAATACAGCTGCCGTCTTGGGGCCCACACCCGGCACACCTCGAATGTTATCCACCGCATCGCCCGTCAGCGCCAAATAGTCTGCGTAACGCTCCGGCGCCACCCCGAAGTGCCCGGCGATATCCACATGGCGTAGACGAATGTTTTCAGTGACATTCCAATAGATATCGCCTTCGCATATCAGCTGTGCGAGATCTTTATCGCGTGTGACGACGGTCGAGTTCAATCCTTGGCGACGCCCGAGCGCATGCAAGGTACCGATGATGTCATCAGCTTCATATTCCTGGCTGCCAAAGTGGGCGAGACCCAAATGACTACAAAATTCACGGCAGCGTGCAAACTGCCATTTAAGCTCCTCAGGCGCTGGCTCTCGATTGGCCTTGTAGCTCGGATCGATCCGATTACGAAACGAGCTCTCAAGGCTCTCATCAAAAGCCACAGCCAGATAGTCTGGCTGTACACGCTCAATGAAATCACTGAGAAAACGCGCGAATCCGAAAGTGGCGTGGGCTGGCTGACCCGCGGTATCCAGCATGTCGGGAGGCATGGAGTAGTACGCCCGGAACACGTACACCGAGGCGTCAATAAGATAGAGCATCAAGCCATCAGCTGTTTGATGCGTCCGTGCAAAGGACTACTACGGGGAAAGTGCGCAAGCAGATACTCCATCTGATCGAACAACACCCGTCGACCTTTCAGGAAAATGTACTCGGCATAAGTCGGTGTAAACGGTACCGCCAATAACTGCATCTTCGCCTGCTCGGGCGTGCGCGAGGCCTTCACGTTATTGCAGCGCCGACAGGCCGTCACGACATTGGTCCAAAGATCTCGCCCACCCTGACTGAACGGGCGCACATGATCACGAGACAGGTCTTTCGTCGCAAAACGCTCGCCGCAGTACAAACACAAGAATGCATCGCGGCGAAACAGCGTCTGATTGTTCAGGGGCGGCAAGTAATCCTCACGCAAATAGCCGGGATTACCGCTTTGCCCGACCGTCGCCACGATGGAGTTGACCTCGAGCACGGTTCGCCGGCCGCTCTGCGCGTTAATGCCGCCATAGAGTCTGAAGATTGGCGTGCCACAGGTATAGGCCACTTGTTCCTGATGATACAGCCGCGCAGCCTCGCGGTAGTCGATCCACTCGAGGGGCATACCGGACACATCGGTGCGCAGCACAGGCTGCGCGAGCGTCACCCCCTCAGCAGGGCGAGCGTCGATGCGAAAATCATCGAAGTCGATGGGTCTCATCGGGGGATAAAGATACAGGGCTAAACATGACAGATTCAACGGTGTCAGTGGGCTTTTCGGTATGATCGCGACTTCTTCGAATCCGGCGGGTTAAACCCGCATCAGCTTCCGAGGTGCGCATGGCCCTGACAGTTGGTATCCCAAGCGAAGTTTTCGCGGGCGAAAAGCGAGTGGCTGCTGTTCCCGAGGCAGTCGAAAAGCTCATCAAACTCGGCTTTGCCGTGACGGTACAAAGTGGCGCTGGGCAGCATGCCAACTTTGACGATGCAGCCTATACCGCAGTAGGTGCGAGTATTCAGCCTAATGCTGAGGCGCTCTACGCGGCTGCCGACGTGCTATTCAAGGTACGTGCACCAAGCTCGCAGGAAATCCAGCTCATCAAACCGGGCAGCACCGTGGTCAGCTTCATTTGGCCTGCACAAAACCCTGAACTCATGCAGGAGCTCGCCGCACGTCAATTGACCGTGCTGGCGATGGATAGCGTGCCGCGTATCTCGCGCGCCCAAAAGCTCGATGCCCTCTCCTCCATGGCCAATATCGCCGGCTATCGAGCCGTGATTGAAGCGGCACACCATTTCGGCCGCTTCTTTACCGGACAGATCACCGCGGCGGGCAAAGTCCCACCTGCCAAAGTATTTGTGATTGGCGCTGGCGTGGCGGGCTTAGCTGCCCTCGGTGCAGCTGTCGGCCTAGGTGCGATTGTGCGCGCCAACGACACACGGCCGGAGGTTGCCGATCAAGTCAAATCGATGGGTGCCGAGTTTGTCGGCGTCGATTATCAGGAAGAAGGCAGCGGCGTCGGCGGCTACGCCAAGGTCATGAGCGAAGGCTTCCAGCAGGCCCAGCGCGCCGTCTTCGCCCAGCAAGCCAGGGACGTCGACATCATCATCACCACCGCCCTGATCCCAGGCAAACCCGCGCCCAAGTTGATCAGCGCTGAGATGGTGCGTTCCATGCGTCCCGGCAGCGTTATCGTCGATTTGGCGGCCGAACAAGGCGGCAACTGCGAACTAACGGTTCCCGGTGAGGTGGTCGTGCGCGAAGGCGTCACGATCATCGGGTATACGGATTTGCCGAGCCGGCTCGCCAAGCAAGCCTCCACGCTGTATGCCAATAACTTGCTACGACTCACCGAAGAGCTCTGTAAGAGCAAAGACGGTCAGCTTGATGTGAATTTTGACGACGAGGTCATCCGAGGCACGACGGTGATCAAAGCTGGCGAAATCACTTGGCCACCCCCTG
>RFOD01000058.1 GCA_009926865.1 Gammaproteobacteria bacterium
CGCGCATTACCGGAAGAGTTTGCGCCTCGCGGCGATGCCGGCCGAATATTCATCACGCTACAGGCGCCAGAAGGCGCGAGTTTTGAATATACGTCGGACTATGGCCGGCGCCTCGAAGAAATCGCTATGCGCGAAATGCAATCGGGCGATATTCGACGCGTCACGCTGCGAGTCCCCGGAGGCTGGGGTGGTGGCACGGGGTCTGTGAACTCGGCGCGTGTCATCATTACGCTCGTGGATTGGAACGAACGGGATCGCTCGGCCCAACAAATTGCAGGCGTACTGCAGCGCGAATTAGCGACCTTGCCCGGTGTTCGCGCGATCGCACTGACGCCCGGCGGCTTGCGTCGTGGTTTTGGCTCGCCTGTTCAAGCGGTGATCGGTGGCCCCGATTACGAGAGCCTTGCACGGTGGTCGGATCAAATGGTGGCGCTCGCCGAGCAAAACCCGGGCCTGACGGGCGTTGAATCGAACTATGAACCGAGCAAGCCGCAAATTCGTGTCGCGATCGATCGTAACCGTGCCGCTGATCTCGGTGTATCCCTGCAAACGGTAGGCCGGACGCTCGAGACCATGCTCGGATCGCGAATTGTCACCACGTTCATTGATCGGGGTCGCGAGTACAACGTCGTTTTACAAGCGCGGCCCGATGAGCGTGCAACCACCACCGATCTCACTAATCTACAGGTACGCTCGGATCGCTCAGGGGAGCTCATTCCTTTGGCAAGTATTGTTCGCTTGACTGAAACGGGCGGAGCCACTGAACTTAGTCGGTTCAATCGTCTTCGCGCGATTGAAATTCGCGCGAATCTCGCGGAAGGCTACACCATGGGTGAAGCGATCAAATGGTTTGAAGATACCGTCAGGAGTGAGTTACCGACTGGTGCGACACTCATGTGGGATGGTGAATCCGGTGACTATGTCCGTAGCGGTGGCCAATTGTGGACCACCTTATTATTTGCCGTCATCATCGTATTTTTGGTCCTAGCAGCTCAATTTGAGAGCTTTATTCATCCGGCCATTATCATGGTAACCGTGCCGCTTGCCTTACTTGGCGCCGTCTTTGGATTAAAGCTACATGGTATGAGTATCAATATATTCAGTCAGATTGCCGTGATCATGCTAATCGGCATCGCCGCTAAAAATGGCGTCCTAATCGTAGAATTTGCTAATCAGCTACGTGACCGAGGTGAGGCGTTTGGCGAGGCGATCATTAAAGCAGCTGCTATCCGCTTGCGCCCGGTGTTGATGACTAGCCTATGCACGGCTTTTGGTGCCATTCCTTTCTTACTCGCCTCCGGAGCAGGGGCGGAACAGCGTCAGCCCGTAGGTGTAGTCGTGTTCTACGGCACGATGATTTCGGTATTTTTGACTCTACTCGTCGTGCCCGCAGTGTATTCTTTGGTGGCTAAAGGCACGAAACCAAGCTCGTACATGAGCCAGCTTGTGGATCGACTACTTGGTGCTCGCGATCAGAGCTCGGGGTTGGGTAGAGCGTGAAAAGCGTGACGTAAGCTATCGCTCCAGCCGGAGCGAATCATGCTGAAGTAAGCATCATCTGCGGTGATATTGCGATGTAATAGCACTCTCAACTCATCGCGACGAAAACACAATAAGTCCAGCGGTGGACCCACTGATAAATTCGAGCGAATACTCGAATCCATGGAAATCAGTGCGCATTTAGCAGCCTCAGCTAAACTCGAAGATCGCGTGATGACTCGATCCAGTATGGGCTTACCATACTTAGATTCGCCGATCTGAAAATATGGGGTATCTAGTGTGGCCTCAATGAAATTACCGGGTGCATAAATATTAAATAGGCGAGGCTCCTCACCATGAATCTGCCCACCCAAAATAAATGAAGCAGAAAAGTCGATTCCGTGCTCTTTTAAGGCTACCGCGTCGCGATGATGGACCGTTCTTAACGCCTCTCCCACCTGCACAGCGGCATCAAATAAATTATCGACTGTGTGGAGATTGTCGCTGTCGGGATCGCTTGCCTGCTGTCGCAGTAGATGTACGACTGCCTGGGTAATCGCTAAATTACCGGCCGTCATGAGCACCATCACCCGATTCCCTGGGCGCTCGAAAACGTGCATTTTGCGGAAAGTGTTCACATGATCGACCCCCGCGTTCGTGCGGGAGTCCGCGAGAAACACCATCCCAGTATCGAGCAAGGTTGCAACGCAGTAAGTCATGGCGGCAGTTTACTGCTGACTCTGCTCCTGCTGCGAGGTGGCCTGCCTTGCTTGCACTTGCTGTAAGAGTCGCGAGCGCCCTCCGATCGGCGATCTAGGAAGCGCGTCAGCCGATACTCGGACCTGTGCCTGCATTGACTCAGCGCCCCCACCTCGGCGCACTCCGCGGATGGGGCACGCATCAAGATAGTCACGGCCCACCGCGAGTCGACAATGCTGCGCGCCGCCGAGCACGCGATTTGTCACATCAATCGCAAGCCACCGACGCTCATTAGCCAACCAAACGTCAACCCACGCGTGGCTGGCGATGTGATCATCGTGCTCCGATAACAAATAGCCGCTCACATATCGCGCTGGTACCGCTTGCAGACGACAACAAGCGATCATGACATGGGCGTGGTCCTGACAGACGCCGCGACCTAAGCCAAAAGCGTGTGCGGCTGTATCGGATACGGCTGTTGCCCCGGGCACATAATCCATCGCATCACGTATCGCCCCTGCGAGTCGCATCGCTTGATGTTCGTCCATTTCGGGGACCGCGTAGCCCATCGCAAAATCCTTAAGACTCTCATCCACGCTCGTCAATGAGGTCTCTAGAGCATAGACGAGCGGTGATAATCCCGCACGCGCCGACGGTGACGAATCCTCCACCACCTCCGTGTCCACCACGCCGGTCGCTGAAATACGAATTTCTTCGTGTGGTGTATCCAGCGTCAATAAATGAACTAAATTGCCGTGTGCGTCTAATTGCTCAATACGACGACCTGGCGCCTGTAATTCCCATGACAACACTTTCTGTCCCGCTTCCGTTCGTGGAGTCAAACGTAAGCACTGAACGCTATGTTTCACTTGCCGATCGTAGCGATAGATCGTCTCGTGGCGAATATGCAATCGCATTAAGTAGCCTCCGAGACTAAGAAATCATTGGCGATACGAGAACCCAAATCTGCCGTGCGAGCCAAGAATTCATGTAAATAAGATCTTGGTCCTTGAGCTAATACGTCTTCGATACGGCCATAGCGAAGCATGGCATCGACTTCTCCTGCTCGACGTTGAGTTTCGACGGAGCGTGTGTTGGCTAATTCTTCGAGTGTGTGCTGTACCGCGCTCATACAATGACGTAAGGATCGAGGCATGGGCTCATGCAGAATCAACAATTCCGCGACCCGACGTGGGGTAATACGATCGCGATATACCTTGCGATAAATAGCGAACGCAGAGACCGAGCGTAATAAAGCACCCCAGTCGTAATAATCACCGACATCATCAAATTTAATGGTCTGGTGGGCCAACATCTCAAGGTGAGCATCGAGTATACGAGCCGTATTATCAGCCCGCTCAAGATAAGCACCGAGCTGAGTGAACTTCAGCGCGTCATCATGCAGCATCGTTCCGCCCAGCACGCCTCTCGCTAAGTGTGAACGAAATTTTACCCACTCAAAGAATTCGCCAGACACCTCTGCAGCGAGGGGGTGGTTCCTGAAACGTCGCACCTCAAGCCAAGTGGTATTAAGCGTTTCCCACGTTTCAGTACTGATTGACCCGCGAACCGCCCGAGCATTTTCCCGAGCTGAGTCGAAACACTGCTGAATACTGCCTGGATTACTCCCCTCAAACGAAATCCACTGAATCGCAGCGGGTTCAGACACATCGCCGTGCGCCGCTAGAAAGGGCTCAAGCTGCCCGACGGTCGATAACATCGCCGTCCAGCGCCGACGCACCGCGTCCTCATCCTGTCGAAGCAGTGTCATACGACAGTTCACATCTAACATACGAGCGAGATTTTCAGCACGCTCGGTATAACGTGCCATCCAGTAGAGGTGATCGGCAGTGCGGCTCAGCATGATCAGCGCTCCAACACCCAGGTATCTTTGGTACCACCACCTTGTGATGAGTTAACCACTAATGATCCCTCGCGCAAGGCAACCCGAGTCAATCCGCCCGGCACCAAAGTAATATCTGACCCCGAAAGCACAAAGGGTCGAAGATCAAGATGACGCGGCGCCAAGCCACTCTCCACAAAAGTTGGACAGGACGATAGCGCCAGAGTTGGCTGAGCGATGTATCGAGAAGGATCTGAAGTGATACGTAGTCGGAAATCTTCGATTTCTTGTTTGGATGCTCGTGGACCGATCAACATTCCATAGCCTCCAGCGCCATGTACTTCTTTGACAACCAACTCGTCTAAATGCGCCAAAGCATAGGCAAGATCGTCAGGACGACGTAATACATAGGTCGGAACATTGGATAAAACCGGTTCTTCACCTAAATAAAAACGGATAATCTCTGGCACGTAGGGATAAGTCGACTTGTCGTCAGCAATGCCGGTGCCCACTGCATTAGCAATGTTGACGCGCCCGGCGCGATACGCCATGAGAAGACCCGGCACACCGAGCATCGAATCGGGACGAAAAGCCAAAGGATCAATGAAATCATCATCGATACGACGATAAATCACATCGACCCGACGCGGCCCTTGGGTGGTACGCATGTAGACCACTTCATCATCGACAAATAGATCTTGCCCTTCGACCAGCTCAACACCCATTTGCTGGGCGAGAAACGCGTGCTCAAAATAAGCACTGTTGTAGGCACCCGGCGTCAGCAAGACGATCGTGGGGTCGCGCACCCCAGCGGGAGCCACGCTGCGCAAGCAATCGAGCAGCAAATCAGGATAGTGTTCAACCGGCGCAACTGAACAATTGGCGAATAGCTCTGGGAACAACCGCATCATCGCTTGGCGATTTTCTAGCATGTAGGAGACGCCCGATGGAACGCGTAAATTATCCTCCAGCACGTAGTACTCACCCGCGCCCGCACGGACGAGATCGACCCCTGCGATATGGGCGTACACATCCATCGGGACATTGATGTCCTGCATTTCCGGTCGATACTGCAAATTGCGAAAGACCTGTTCAGCAGGAATCACACCCGCCCTAAGAATTTCCTGCTCGTGATAAATATCCTGTAAAAACGCGTTCAGCGCGGTCACGCGCTGCTTTAAGCCACGTTGTAGCCAGTCCCATTCCGCCGTAGGAATGATGCGCGGCACAAGATCAAAGGGAATCAGTCGCTCGGTACCCGTCGCCTCTCCGTGGACAGCAAACGTGATACCCGCTCGACGGAACAAGGAGTCCGCCTCGGCGCGCTTTTCGTCGAGGCGCTGCGACGGCATGGCGGCCAGCCACTCAGCATAGGCCCGATAATGCGGACGGACCGTGCCGTCCGATTCAAACATTTCATTGAGTGCCATGCTGCCCGCCTCCCGAGCAGCATCATAACCGAGCAATCACCAAATCTTGCCGCCGATATAACGTCCCGCTGCAGGCAGATGCGGGAAGTATTCCACCGATGCGAAGGCACCATGTTTGAAGTAGGGGTCGCTCTCGATGATCTCCCGGGCGCGCTGCAGACTTTTGGTGTGCAGACAGTAGAGACTGCCAATCGGCGCGCTATCGGCGTGTTCGGCACCGTTGTCATACAGCGGCCCAGCGACATTGAGCTCGTCCATCACCGTCTCGACATACGCCATATGCTCAGGCGTGTAGGTCGCCCGCACGAACGGTCCATTTGGACCATCGCGACAGACCACAACAAAGGCTGTTTTTTCATATTGGGGCATGGTGGCATCGAGCATAGCAGGCCCGACAAGCCGGTCTGTGGTAGCAAGCGCATCGGAGCCCACTCATTCGGGGCGAAATACTCGACTTAAACATCAATTGATGTGAATATTTCGATAGATTTTGTATATCTCGATGAGAAGGACCTTGGTCGATATCAAACTCAAAGACCTACGATACCTCGTCGCGGTGGCGGACACGGGGCACTTTGGCAAGGCGGCAGAGCGCTGTTTTGTGAGTCAGCCGACGCTATCGGCGCAGCTAAAAAAACTGGAAGACTATCTAGGTGTCACCCTGATCGAACGCCAAACCAAAGGGGCCATGCTGACCCCGGCAGGCGAAGATATCGTGCTACGCGCGCGACGTATCATCGAAGCGAGCGATGAGGTGATGGAAATCGCCAGCGGTCATCGCGATCCCTTGGCAGGGAAGCTCCGGATCGCCTTTCTACCAACGATCGGTCCCTACTTGTTGCCGCATATTGCAGTGGCCTTGCGTGCTGCACTGCCCAGACTGGAGTTGATGCTGTACGAGTACCAAACCGCGACTATGCTGCAAAAATTACGCGCAGGGGATATCGACCTCGGTGTACTTGCGCTGCCGATTGAGGATTACAGCCTCTCAGTTGAGTCTCTGTACGACGAAGCCTTTGTGGTCGCGATCCCTGAGAATCATAACCTTGCACAACGATCACAGATTCAGGTCTCAGATCTAGAGGGTGCGACGCTATTGTTACTGGAGGATGGGCATTGCCTCCGGGATCAAGCCTTAGACGTGTGTAACCGCGTTGAGGTCCATGAGAAACAGGATTTTCGCGCTACAAGTATCGAGACCTTACGCCAAATGGTCGCGGCCGGTACGGGGTTAACGCTGCTACCAGAGTTAGCTGTGCGCGGTAACTATGCCCACACTCAGGGACTGGCACTACGCCCCTTTGCTGAGCCCATACCGACACGTCACGTGGGTGCGATATGGCGCAAGAGTAACCCTCGTCATGCAGCCATCCATGCTGTCAATGAAATCATCAGGCAGCATGCGCTATGAACACTGGGACTCGCCCCACTCTGCTCTGGCTACGATTAGATTTACGTCTCGCCGATCACGCGGCCTTGCAGGCGGCAATTGAACGCGGCGGACCCATCATTCCGGTATTTATTTGGGCCCCTGACGAAGAGGGCGAGTGGGCTCCCGGTGCAGCCTCACGTTGGTGGCTACACCAGTCATTACAGCGCGTCGAAGAGTCTCTGAGAAAGCGTGGATCGCGGCTGATATTTCGTATCGCAGGCCACCATACGGGCGCCGACGCGGCCGACTCGTTTTCAGTACTACAAAATTTAGTGCGTGAGACGGGGGCGACGGCTATTTATTGGAGCCGGCGCTACGAACCGTTAGTCATCGCCCGCGATCAATCAATTAAAAGTCGTTTGCGCGAAACGGGTCTCGAAGTACGCTCCTTCAATTCAGCTCTACTCGCGGAACCTTGGGATATACGTAACTTAAGCGGCAAACCCTTTCAGGTATTTACCCCGTTTTGGAAAAAGACGCGCAGTGTCATCGCACCCGAGTCACCGATACCAGCCCCCAAAAAAATACCGCTGCCAGACGCTTGGCCACCCTCACACGCGCTATCAGCTTTAGGTTTAATGCCAAAAATACATTGGTATGAGGGCATGGCCGAGAGCTGGCAACCGGGCGAAGCGGCTGCTATGAGCCGATTCAAGGAATTCTCGAAAGATCCTATTGAGCACTATTCCGAGCAACGCAATTTACCCGCTGTGCCAGGGACGTCGCGTCTATCCGCGCATCTACACTTCGGTGAAATTTCTCCCCGACAAATATGGCATGGCGCCTACGCGCATCGTGATGGGACATTCATGGCAGAGATCGGCTGGCGAGAATTTGCTCATCACTTGCTCTATCACTTTCCGCACACTACAAATTCTCCTCTACGCAAAGAATACGAAGACTTTGCTTGGCGAGATAGCGATAACGATCTACAGGCGTGGCAACGTGGCTCAACGGGCATACGGCTTGTCGATGCTGGCATGCGTCAGCTTTGGATAGAAGGCTGGATGCATAACCGGGTACGCATGGTAGTCGCTTCATTGCTGGTCAAAAATTTACGCCTACATTGGCTACATGGCGCGCGGTGGTTTTGGGATACGCTGGTCGATGCGGACTTGGCAAGCAATACCCTCGGTTGGCAGTGGGCGGCGGGCTGTGGCGCCGATGCGGCCCCGTATTTCCGAGTCTTCAACCCCCAATCACAGGCGGAAAAGTTTGACCCGGAAGGACGGTATTGCCAGCAATGGAATCAAGATCGCCGCGCACCGGGCGTGCCACCTTTAGCACCGATCGTCGATCTAAAAGCTTCCCGTGAAGCGGCTATTGCCGCATGGAAAGATCTTCGCAATCCGACTCGTTCATCTTAAGGAAAGCAACCTATGATTAAGCACATTGTGATGTGGCGCATCAACGAAACTCTCGATAAGCCTGCATCTGCACAACGTGCCAAAGAATTACTGGAAGGTATGGCCGGAAAAATCCCTGGCCTGCAGCATATCGAGGTCGGCATTAACTTCGCGAACGAAGCTAATACGGCTGATGTGGTGCTGTATACGGTGTTTAATGATCTGGCAGCTTTGCAAAGCTACCAGACACACCCCGTACACGAGGCCGTCAAGCCGCTCATCAAAGAAATGATGCAAGAACGCCGAGTCGTCGACTACCTTACCGACTAAGCGCGGCTTCACCCACATCCAGCACACCGTCTGCGCCGGTCGCTACCACTCGCGCCAAGGCGGTCGCCTGCGGCAGCACTTGTGATGCATAAAAGCGCGCCGAGGCGATCTTGCCCTGCAAAAAGTCGCGATCCGTGGCGCCATTGGCCAGTCGATGCGCGGCGATTGCGGCTGAAAAGGTCAGTAGCCACCCACCGATCACATACCCCGCTAAACGCACCATCGGCACAGAGACCGCCAGCGCGCGCTCTGGGCTCTGCGCATAAGACTGCAGCAGACTGTGGGTCGCCTGCTCAAGCTCCTCGACACCTGCCAAGCTCGCATCACGAGCGCTCATGACGGCGGGATGATCGATCTGCAAAGCTTGTAGCTCAGCACGCATATCGGCAATCAACGCCCCCATGGATTCGCCGCGATCACGTGCCAGTTTGCGGCCGGCGAAATCATTGGACTGAATCGCGGTCGTGCCTTCATAGATGGTCGTGATACGTACATCGCGGTAAGCCTGCGCGGCGCCTGTCTCTTCGACGTAGCCCATACCTCCATGGATCTGAATACCGAGCGATGCAAGCTCGATCCCCGTTTCAGTGCTGCAGGCTTTGACCACAGGAATCAACAGGTCGCCACGCGCCTGGGCGCGTGCCCTCGCGAGCTCATCAGGGTGCTGCGCACCCAGATCAAGCTGCCAAGCGGTGTATAGCGTGAGTGCTCGCAACGCTTCGGTTTGCGATTTCATGCTGAGCAGCATGCGCTTGACGTCGGGGTGATGAACGATAGGCGCCGGCCCCTCTTGTCGTACGCCGGGTGGCTTTCCTTGGATACGCGTGCCTGCCCAATCAAGCGCCTGTTGATAGGCCCGCTCCGCAACGGCGTATCCCTCTAGGCCGACAGATAACCGGGCGGCGTTCATCATCACGAACATGTACTCAAGGCCGCGATTCGGCTCACCGACGAGATAACCCACTGCGCCTTGCGACTGGCCGTAAGCCATGACGCAGGTGGGACTCGCGTGAATACCGAGCTTGTGCTCGATCGACAGACACTGCACATCGTTAGGCGTGCCCAGTGAACCATCGTCATTCACCAGCACTTTGGGTACGACGAACATCGAGATCCCTTTGACACCAGCGGGTGCGCCGTCGATGCGCGCCAAAACCAGATGGATCGTGTTCGGCGTGGTGGTCCCCGTAGGTGATGAAGATCTTTTGGCCAAAGATTCGATAATGATCCCCTTGGGGCTGAGCCCGGGTACGAATCGCCGCTAGGTCCGATCCTGCCTGTGGCTCGGTCAGGTTCATCGTACCGGTCCACTCGCCACTGACCATTTTGGGTAAATAGAGCGTCTTTTGGGCCGCCGAACCATAGTGCTCCAAAGCCTCTACAGCGCCCTGAGTCAACATGGGACAAAGCTTAAAAGCGAGATTAGATGAAGCCCACAATTCTTCAACGGCGGTCCCAAGCACCGTTGGAACTCCCTGACCACCATGTTCAGGAGACGCTCGC
>RFOD01000059.1 GCA_009926865.1 Gammaproteobacteria bacterium
GCACCCGGCGGAAGCTCCGGTTTTAGACGTTCAATCTCTTCGTGTACGCCACGCACGACATCGAGCACATTTGCTTTCGATTGCGCTTCGATACCAATGCCTACGCCAGCTTTGCCATTGGTGCGCATCAGGCTGCGATTGTTTTCTGCCGCCAGTTGTATATCCGCGACTTCTCCCAGGCGAACTAAATGCCCGCCGGTTCCACGGCCAATCACGAGATTGCGGAAATCTTCGACGGAGTCGAGCCCGACTTCGGTACGCAGTGAAAATTCACGCTCGACTGACTCGAGTCGGCCGGCCGGAAGTTGTACGTTTTCACGGCGTAAGGCATTTTCGATATCGCCCACCGTTAGCGCTCGGGCGGCCAATGCCTGCCGATCGATCCAGACCCGCATAGCGGCCCGACGTGCCCCGCCAAGCGAGGCACGCGCGACGCCCGGAATTGTTGAGAATCGATCAAGTATGTAGCGCTCGGCGTAGTCGGTGACTTCCAACTCGTTCATATTTTCCGAGTTGAAGGCCAGATACATGACCGCTTCAGCAGTCGAGTCGGCTTTGGCGATCTGCGGTGCGTCAGCTTCTGGGGGGAGCTGCGAAACTACGCGGGAGATTCTGTCACGGATATCATTGGCCGCATCGTCGATATCGCGTTCAACATCAAACTCGATACGAATATTTGAACGCTCGTCCTCGCTATCTGACTCAATTTTGAGAATACCCTCGACACCCGCGATACGATCTTCAATAACCTGAGTAATTTTATTTTCGACAATATTAGCGGACGCGCCGCGGTAGATCGTGTTAATAGATACCACTGGGCGATTGATATCTGGGTATTCGCGTAGGGGTAGTCGCTCGAGCGAGACCAGTCCAAAAATGACCAGTAGTGCACTGAGAACAGCCGCGAAGACGGGGCGTCTGACACAAAATTCGGAGATATTCATGCCTGATATTTCACGCGCGCGGTTCAGCTTGCACGGGGCTTCCGACTCTGACGCGCTGCATGCCCTCTACAATGATTTGATCACCGCTTGAAACGCCAGAAGTAATCACGACCCAACCGGGTTCGCGCCCTGCTGTCTTGACTTCGCGTCGTTGAGCAACGCTTTGTTCGACAACATAGACGTACGTTTTACCCTCGACCGGGACTAGCGCGGACTCTGGAATCAGAATACTTTGTTCCGCGGTCGCTTGTAATCGCACGCTCATAAAGAGGCCAGGGCGCAAAAGGCCGGATGTATTGGGGAGCTCTGCACGTACTGCTACCGCACGGCTGATGGGGTCCACGCGTGAATCAATCGTTGTTACCACGCCCGTAAACTTTTGATCGCCAAGGCCGTCGGCGGAGGCTGTAACGGCAAGGCCGGGTTTTAAGTGAGTCAAAAATGATTGAGGTACCGTGAATTCGAGCTTAATGGAGGAGGTGTCATCGAGCGTCGTGATCACCGACCCTGGGTTGACTAGCCCCCCTAAGCTGACGCGTCTGAATCCAGTGGTGCCAGTAAAGGGAGCGCGAATCACGAGATCATCAAGACGAGCTCGCGCTGCGCTGACGCGCGCTTCGGCGGTTTTGACGGCCGTTTCCAATTGATCGAGTTGGGCTCGTGATAAAGCTTGAGTGACCGATAAATCCCGCCCGCGGCCGAGCTGGTTACGACTCTCCAAGAGATTTGCTTCGGCTTCCACCAAGGCGGCGCGTGCTTGGGCCTGATCAAGCTCGACCAACACCGTACCTGCTTTGACCTGTTGCCCTTCCTCGAATCGAATCGCCGTCACGGTATTGCTGGTTTTTGAGGTGACCTCAATCGATTCTTTGGCAAGCGCTGTCCCCACCGCCTCGATCGCTTCGGCGAACGCGCGTGTTTCCGCGATCGCTGTGACGACGGGCGTCGCGCCGGCGGGCCCTCTCTGCCCAACCGCTGGACCCGTTTCGCTCTCGGAGCATGCGGCAAGCAGCATCAGCCCTGAGGCAACCATTGCCACCCTAATCACGGTGTGCGAACTAACACGGCTATGGGAATGAATAGTGGGCATAGTTTCATTGCGTTTTTGAGGGCCGCGAATATTACCCGAAAAAATCCCGCAGATTGCGTTTTCCCCTAGCCTGATGGGCAGCGCTAAACCACGCGCCCTCGGCGTCCGCCATCACGCCAGTCCCGAATATTGGCGGCCATCTCATCGAGACATCGTTGACGGGCTTCGATAGCGGCCCACGCCGTGTGAGGGGTGACGATCAGGTTGGGAATGGTCGAATCCAGTAATGGGTTTCCGTCTGTGGGGGGCTCTTGGCTCAGTACATCAATCGCAGCGCCACCGAGCCGACCTGCCCGCAACGCATCGGCGAGCGCAGCGGGGTCTACGAGTGCGCCCCGAGCGGTATTGATCAGGAGCGCGTCAGATTTCATGAGGGATAAACGTCGAGCATCCAGTAGGTTGCGAGTTTGATCATTTAGCGGGCAATGCAGGCTGATGACATCCGCTGTCGCCAAAAGTTCATCCAAAGGCACTCGACCAGGTTGTTTTTCGCCTAATTCGCGTTGGGCGATACGGACCTCCATCCCCAAAGCCGCTTCGCAGGCTTTGGCGACCGCTTGACCTAGCACGCCCCAGCCCACAATACCGAGTACGCGACCTTTTAACTCTCTAATCGGATGACTGAGGATCGTGAAGTGGCGACTTTTGGCCCAGGTGCCATCGATTGCATCACGCGAATACGCGCTTAAGCGATGGGTCAGTGACAGCATGACACCTAGTACGTGTTGGACGACGGAAGGACTGCAGTAATCGCGGATATTGCAGACTGCGACACTGCGTTCTTTGGCTGCCTCAAGGTCGATATTATTGGTGCCCGTGGCAGCTAGAGCAATTAACTTCAACTCTTTAGAGTTGAATATAATCTCGCGAGTTATCTGCAGTTTATTAAGCAAGATAACTTCGCAGCCATCAATGTATTGAGCGACTTCATCTTGTCGAGTCAGTTCGCGTAACTGCAAATTAGGCGCAGCCGCTAATAGCGATGCGGGATCCAGATCACCTGCACTGACAGTGGCGTAGTCGAGAAAAATTGATTTCATAGAAATTTAAACTGATCGCTCGTCGTATCAGAAGCTGACACGCATGATGCTCTCGGCGATACAAGCCTTGGCTTCACCCTCTACTTCGACTGCGTAGCTCTCGGTGACTTGCAAAACATTGGGCCCCACTTGTTCGGCTGCGAGCAACGTAAAGCGACCTCGAATGCGAGCGCCTGCTCGTACGGCATTCGGAAAGCGAAGCTTGTTGAGGCCGTAGTTAATGACTTGTTTAGCACCCGGCAGATAGGGCTGTGAGGCATCGACGAGTCCACGCAAAGGAACGAGCAAAGATAGCGTCAAATAACCATGGGCAATGGGCCCTCCGTAGGGAGATTCACGCTGAGCGCGCTCGACGTCTACATGGATCCACTGTTCATCGTCTGTCGCGGCTGCAAACGCGTTGATGCGCTCTTGCGACACGGTCAACCATTCGCTCACATGGACTTCCTGGCCTAACTTGCTTTGTAGTAACGCGAGGTTCTCTGCGATGTTTTCGGTCATGAGGTCATCATCTCCAAGGGTGTGAGCGAGGGTTGAGGCTAACCTAAATGTTAGCCGATCAACATGTAGTCCTTAGCTTTGGGGGTGTCAGATGCATCTTTGGGCTCTATGGCTCGCGTTTTCCGCCGTGACCTTGGCAGGGGCTGCCGATAACAGCTCACGGGTGGCTGTGTTGTTGACCGATTGGGCCGAGCCTCAGGGTTTTGATCCCTTATATCGCCGAGAGGTTGTGAAGCGCAGCTTTGGTGCGCGGGCTTCACGCTCGAACGAGCCCTGTACGGATGATTTTGTGGGTGAATTCCCGTTTCGGGCGCAGCTGGGGTTAACGCCATTCGCCGTCGGGTTTCCAGTCTCTGGCTTGGAGACGGTCCACGATGCGATGGGGCTTTATCGCCTGTCAGCGGATGGAAAGCGCTATGTCTCGATATACGATAAGACGGTTTCACTGCCGATCGAGGCTGTCGCCCAGCGGCCGGAACTGATCACACCGGCTCATCGGTTGCCAAAGCCTCTGCAACGCTCTTTTTGGGCGATCGATCCGCGCGATGGTCGCGACTATCTACAAGGAGTCGTGATGATCGGTCAGCCCTCGCGCGGGCCCGGGCCCAATCCTCTGGCGATGCCCAATGGTATTCGTGACGCCGACGAATGGTCTTGGGCGGCAGCGATTACCGATTTCAGCATTTTGCACGATAGCCTGCGGCCTGAGTTATCTCCGGCGTCCGTCACGGTAGAGACTGAAACAGCCCGACTTTTGACCGATTTATTTGGTCGGCAGATCGATGTGCGTTTTGGCGCTTATGCTCCAACACAAGGTATCACCCGGTTTGAAGAGGAGGTCGCTCTCGATTTTGCTCGCGAAGGATTCCGTCGTTTTGTGCTCGTTCGTG
This sequence comes from Gammaproteobacteria bacterium, assembly GCA_009926865.1. Classification (GTDB taxonomy): domain Bacteria; phylum Pseudomonadota; class Gammaproteobacteria; order Steroidobacterales; family Steroidobacteraceae; genus UBA964. The sequence goes on from RFOD01000059.1 coordinate 4,466, forward strand.
AGACGACCGACAATAATAACTATGCCAATAATTTCATGACCCGAGGGTATATCCAACGGGCGTTATGTCTTGAAGGGTTTACTTCTGGATTTACGTTTGAGCAGTCGCGCCAAGTGGGTCGAACCCCTGAGTACAATTTAGCGCTCTTGCATATTGCGAAAACCCATTTCGATCGGATTCCGCCAGGTAGTGAAGTCGCGGTCATTTACACCACTTACGGCTTGCCTTTTCCCGATCGGCCCGCTGACGGCCCGTTTTCAGCGCCACATCCATGGTCAAAAGAGGTGTATCACGAAAACGCGTACAACAATTACATCGCGTTCAAGCGGTACTTGGAGGCGTATTACGGTGATCGGTATCAATTAGCTTTTAATCCGCGCGGCAGCAGCGGGGATAAAAGGTTGGATAATTATTATGCCTATGGGTTATCCACTCCCAAAGATTTCACAAGCCAAGACCCAAGCCAAAAATTTCGTACCTTAAGAGAGGCCATTGATTTGGCAAAAGCCGATGGACATCAGCACATTATCGTTCTGCTGTCGCATTGGTATTACAATGGCCGCGATCCCTTACTTGCTATTCGCGCCCTACAAGATATTCCGCTCAATAGCCGCGAGGATCTTCGCGTAGGTAAGCATTGGATGAATTGGTGCGAGGCGCGTGAATCAAAGACCGTGGTCCCCTGCGAGTCTGAAAAGAATCTCGTTGAGATTCAGTATTCCGAAACTTTTGATGACTGGGCTAAGGAGTTTGCAGTCGGCTATGCGCATCGCATACGCGGTGCTATAGAGCGTCACGGCGTGTATCCGCAGGCTATCGACCTTGAGATTCAGGCGCGCGCACCGATTGACAGAGAAAAAGGCGGTACGGTACGCGTCAAATCGGGCCCTCTGCAGGGGGCCCAAATTGAAGTTGCGGTGGATCGTTATCCAGGAGAGCCCGAAAGTTTTGATGGCCAACGCTATCGAGCATTCACGGATCCGGCAGATAATTTAGTATCCGCGTGGGACAACTTTGAGGCGTATATCGCAACTCAGCGCGTGCCTGACGCTCACCTCTCTGATCATGGTGAGCAGATGAGTGCCGCCGTGTTGTTTGGTCCTTATCGGACCTTGGTTAATAGGCCGGCGCTGATTACCTTGCCGCTCCAGCGGTCGCAGCGACCGAGCGCGGAGGAAATCCCGAGGCTACGCGCCTTCATTTACAACGAAGTCTCCGAGCGTTGGGATCCTGTCTTTACGCCCGCCGGGGCGGACGAACTTCGTTACGATGCTCGCAGTCACTCTGCCAGCTTCGCGGTGCAGGTTTTCGGGATCTACGCGCTCGCCCTCACCGCTCCAGATTGGACGCCACAACGAGGCTTGCAGCATCACTATCCGATAGGAATCGAGGCGGTGCCATAACGAGAGCGGCCGGGCGCTTGTACCCGGCCGCCGACATCAGTTGGTATGAATAAAGCTTATTTCTTTGTACCCATGCGACTACGGACAAGATCACCCGCTTCTTTATAGGTAGCCGGTAACTTGCCCATGAAAGCGTTGGGTTTGAACACCGGCTCATAAGCGGCAAAGACGGGCATCATTAAGGCCATCGGGACTTCGGGAAAGCGCCGCGTTTGGCGGAAGTTTGCGATGGGGATGCGCGCCGTCACGATATCCTCGTGGTGATTGTCGGTTGAGCGCAGCGGCTTACCGGCGGGATCCACGATCACCGTGCCTTCATCACGGGCACCCGACGCCTCAGGGAAGCCTAAGTTATTTGGCGAGACCGCATTACCGACGCCTACGGTGTAGATACGGTTAGTGCGGGCGGTGGCCATGGCGGATGACGCATTGCTGCCCCCCGTCACCGACAAAATCAGCAATTCCGCGCCCTTCAATGCAAGGCAGCTGTACAGCATCGGTTCAATGCCGACCGCAGTTATCGCGATGTTGCCGATATCCGTGCGTGCAATCGGTAGTGTGGCATCCCAGCCGTACATCTCGACATAACGATCAAGCACATCATAGACGGTCGTGCCAATCAGAGCTTGATCGCCAAACAATCCCAAAATATTGCGTGCTTTCCATTGTTTGCTGACGATTTGTCCATCAGGGCCCATGAGCACAGACATATTGATGATGTGATCTGGCCAGTCTTTTTCTTTGGCATAACAGCCAAACGCAATGTAGCAACCATAACGTTTGGCTCGCTCGCCGATCGCTTCAGTCTCTGGTCCCGGTAGCTCAAACGCGATTTGCTGTAATTCTTTGCGATTCCAGGGTTGAAATCCCTGGATCGGGAATTCATGCATACAAATGAGGTCGACTTTAGAGCCCCAGCGACGCTCCCCACCCCATTCTTCGGGTGAGTTTTGCGCGAGGTCAATGAGGCGCAACACACGATCCATGTTGCGCTTTAAGGTCTTAGCCTTATCGCGTAAATCAATCGACCAGAGCTGAGATTGAATGGCTGCGACGTTAATGGTGTCTTGCTTGAGCGGTACCGTTTCATAGATACCGTTACGCGCGACAGAGACACCATGTGACGCGTGGGCGCCGGCGTGTCCGTGTGCGGCACCCGTCGACTTTGTCGAATGCTGCGCTGCGTCCGCTTGGCTGGTGACGGCGGCGAGACTCGCCGCTGCCGCACCGGTGAGTAAGGCTCTGCGGTCTAGCGTTGAATTTTTTTTGGCCATGTTCATTCTTCCCCAGAGAAATTGGCAAATTCAGGGCCGAGGTTTAAGGAGCTCACGTCCATGACGTGTAATCGCAAACCGCTCATGAAACCGCCGCCACTTGCGCTACGCGATGAAGTCCAGACCATTTTTCGGCCGTCTGGCGAGAGAGCTGGGAAGCCATCAAAGCCTTCGTCAAAAGTGAGTCGCTTAGGGGGTGTTTTACCGTCGAGATAGCCAAGATAAACCTCCCAGTTACGAGGAGTTTCGGCGCGAACAAAAACATAGTTCTGTCCATTTGGCGCAGGGTATGGCGCCCAATTCATATCGTTGGTGAAGGTGTGTTGCTGCTGATTGCGACCGTCTCGATGAATCGTATAGACCGTCATCGGCGTTGGACTCTGATCGTACTCGCTGGCCTTCCAAGCCCGGTACATGATGGTTCGGCTATCGCCAAAGAAAAAGGGCGCTCCCTCTTGGTCATCTTCGGTGAAGGTGATTTGGCGCTCTTCGGTGCCATCGGAGCGCATCACCCAAAGATCCATGTTGCCGTCAATTTGTCGTCCGAACACGATCCACTCGCCATCGGGTGAGACAGAGACTTCGGCTTCGTAGTAGGCGTTATTGGTGAGTCGTTGAACGGATTGCCCAGCGCGATCCGAAATATAAAGCTCCGCGCCTTGAGGATAGTTTCGCCAGTCGGACCAATTGCCGATGGGCATATTCATGTTGTCCTTGATGGACGTCCAGACAATCCGCTCGCCATCGGGGAAGTAATAGGAGCAGGCGTCCCAGCCTTTGGAATTGATCTGCACAATGTCCGTTCCCGCATCGGTAAAAGTCTGGGTCAGGAATCCGGACAACCCGCGCGGGCTTGTCACCGCGAGGGGCGATTGCACTTGGGCGATCAAATGCGTGCTATCGGGGCCGTAGTAGGCTTCGGCCGCCTCCCCCATATTCGGAATTTGGTAGGAAGCGAGTTCGTTTTCGCGCGTGGAGATCGCTACCCCCTCTGGGAACACCACAGGTTCGGGCGCGACGACCGCTGCGCGGTCGCCTGTCTGTCCACCGCAGGCCGCTAACACCCCACAAGCCCCTAAACCGAGAAAAAAGCCTTTTCCAAAGGAAATACTGCGTTTCATGTGTCACCCCGTTTAGTTCTTTGCATCCGATTGTTATATGTAAATAACAACAGGATGCTTCCGTTTCTTAGACCGCCGGCGTAACCTTTGGCATAGCAACCGCTAAAACACAATAGCGGGCACTCGGAGGGCATAACGAAATGGACGATTACAAGGCGAAGCGGCCGGTTCGGGCTGCAGTTTCTTTGATATTGGCAGCAGTCGCGACCCAAGGGGTTTGGGCGCAGACAGCTTCCGATGAAACGTTTGTCGGTCTGGAAGAGGTCGTGGTCACGGCTCGTAAGACCGCAGAACAGCTCATTGACGTGCCGCTGGCCGTCACGGCCTTCACGGCCGAAACCATCGAGGCCAGAGGCATTACTAATTTAGATGACGTCGCGGCGTTCACGCCCGGTTTGACGTTTTCCAACGTGTTGGGTGAGTTCTTGCCGGCGCCCGTGATTCGTGGCGTCGCGCCGATCGATATTTTTGGTGAGCTGAATACCGCTATTTTCCTTGACGGTGTTTATGTCGCCGGTCGCGAAGGGATCAACTTCAGTCAGCTGGATCTTGAGCGGATTGAGGTGGTGAAAGGCCCTCAAGCGGCACTTTATGGGCGTAACGCATTCAGCGGCGCTATTAACTATGTCTCGCGTCGACCGACCGACACGTTCAAAGGCCGCGCGACCGCCACGGTTGGGAATGACGGAAAGCTGCTCGGCGCATTGACGATGAGTGGCCCGATTGGTGATAACGGTCTGAGTGGTCGCCTGTCGCTGCTGCATGATGAGTGGGACGGCTCCTACAACAACGCCTACAGCGGCCCGGGCGGCAAGGTGGATATCGGGGGCTATACCTATAAGACCCTATCCGGCGCTTTGTATTGGCAGCCGAGCGATACCTTTGAGGCGGAGCTGGGGATCTACCTCTCTGACGATAACATCGCAAACTCCGCCACCAACGCAATCGCGGCAAACTGCGAAGATCGTCGGGTACGCGATCAGAACCTCGGGGTTGCATCACCGCGCTCCAGTCGCTTACTTAACTATTGCGGCGAGTTGCCCGCGATCGACAAGAGCGAGCTATCCGCGGTGCC
>RFOD01000060.1 GCA_009926865.1 Gammaproteobacteria bacterium
CGATCACCTCGTCGCTCAGCAAATGTTTTGAGTTTGGTGGTGTCGGTGCCGGTGGTCGGCTCAGTGACCGCCATCGACTGTAAACGCAACTCACCGGCTGCAATCTTAGGTAGATATTCGCGGCGCTGCGTCTCAGAGCCGTGCCGGACCAGCACGTTCATCACATACATCTGCCCGTGACAGGCACCCGAGTTGCCGCCCGAGCGATTGATCTCTTCCATCACCACGGAGGCTTCAGCTAGCGTTAAACCCGATCCGCCGTAGGCTTCTGGGATGAGGCCTGCAAGCCAGCCCGCTCGCGTCAGCGCCTCAACAAATTCCGCGGGGTAGCCGCGGTCTTCATCCACCTTGCGAAAGTACTCATCGGGAAACTGGCCACAGAGTGCCCGGACGCCCGCACGGATTTCTTCAAACCGATCATCCTGCAACATGCGGGGGATTATGGCGCAGGCACAGCCTCCTTCGCCGCTTTACGATCACTGCGCATCTGTTTGATGTCCACGGGTTGGATTTGGCGAATCGGGCAACTATCGCGACCCACCATGACTTTATCGAAGCGACTGATGGAACGGCCGGTCTGCGTCACGCGCACGCCTTGCGCAAACATCAAGTCTGGACAGTTGTCCCAAATTGTTAACAACCAGGCTTCGTTGATCCCCGTCCAAATGACAAGTTGGTTGCGCGACACGGGTGTCCACGAATCCACCCCGCGCATGGTGAGGATTTTCTCCACGGGTTCGCCCGCGTAGTCCGTGTATTTAAGCTGCATCTCCACGCCGTCGCGGCGCAGGCCACCACTACACGCCGCCAGTGTCACTGACAGCGCAAGACCCCAGACCAGGCGCCGGATCGAGACACGGCGTTGCGTCGAGAGAGACGCCTCAGCGCTATTGCTCTTGCTCATACTTCGTTCCTCCACGGCTTGAGTCTGGCAAAATAACCCCATGAATCGCCTCGTAGACATTTTCTTGCAGCCCGCTAACGTATTTTCCGACCTACGCGCGCGGCCCCAAGCGTTGCTGCCCATCGTACTACTGATTGTCGCGAGCACCTTAGGCACCGCTCTTTACTTCGAGCGCGTCGATCTCGATTGGTTCATTGAGCAGAGCATACTGCGGTCAAATCCCGAGATCAGTGATGCAGAACTCCTTCGTATTCGAGAAAGTGCTGGCTCTGGCTCAGCAGTCCGTTGGGCAGCCCCACTGAGCTCCGTCTTCGGGCTCAGCGTCGTATTCTTATTACTCGCCTTGTATTACTGGGTTGCTGCTAAATTCACTGCTGTTGCGCTCAGCTACAAAGAATCTTTGGCGCTGGTCGGTTGGTCATCCATGCCCACCCTGATCAACTCTGTATTGATTCTGATCGGCGTGCTCGGCATGTCACCACAGACATCACTTGAATCCCTTTCACTGACCACGGTCGATCCGCTACTCGTACAATTGCCTGCTGATCATCCTTGGAAGACGCTGGCGAGCTCGTTCACGTTTTTAGCGATCTGGACCACTTATCTCGGCGCACTCGGTTGGCGGATCTTGGGTTCATCCTCGAACTGGCGTAGCCCGATTCTAGTGGCGGCACTCCCGAGTGTCTTAATCTTTGGTGTGATGGCCCTACGCGCAATTTTCTGATCGCCATCCATCGCTCTTGCTCACGCTGGCACTAGTCGGGGCTAGCCCTCTTGACAGCGTTATACTGTTGTATTTATATATAACACCATGAAATGGGATAAACGCTGGCTAGGGGGCGCGGCGGTCGTATTAGCGATCGGCCTGCCATTAACGATTCGACAGTGCTCGGGGACTCAGGGTACCCCCGTCGATATCGCGGTCGCCGCCGCCGAGGATGTGCGCCCGAGCGTACTCGCCTCCGGCACCCTCACCTTTAAAGTCGAGGTCGATCTACGCGCTGAAGTGACGGCGCGAGTGATTGAACTCGCGGTTGCAGAGGGCGATCGCGTACAAGAAGGTGATCTCTTATTGCGCCTCGATCCAGAGACCTACAACGCCATCATCGCCCGTGAAGAAGCGAGCGTACGTCAAAACCGGATCAATATTGATCGACAACGCGCTGTGGTCGCCTTGCGTAAACAGCAGTATGAGCGTAGCCAGAAACTCGCTGAGGCGAGATTGATTGATCAAAACCGACTGGATGAAGATCGGAATCAGTGGGTAGTCGCTGAGGCAGATTTGCGCAGCTCGGAAGAAGCGTTGACGCGCGCAATGGCGATCTTGAGCGATGCGCGCGAGCAACGTGCCAAAACCGAGATTCGCGCTCCGGTCGCGGGTCGCGTCATTTCTTTGCCGATCAAGGTGGGCGAAGTGGCGATCCCCTCCACTAATGCGATGGCCGGCGCGCAGTTAATGAAAATTGCCGACGTCTCAGCCATCCAGGCGGAGGTCAAAGTGGATGAAGGCGATGTCGCCAAAATTCGCCTTGACCAAACTGCCGACGTTTTCGCGGCGGCCTATCAAGATACGGCACTACCCGCTCGCGTCGAAAAAATCGCGCTCACCCCGACGATCGAGGGTCAGGGTCGATCCTATCTCGTGACGCTGGCCTTAGAACCCAATGATGAACTTCTTTTGCGCTCGGGAATGAGTGCGCGCGCTGTGATCTATTTAGGTGATGGTCAGCGACAGCTCGCGGTCCCCGTTGAGGCGATCGTGACCGAAAATCCTGAAAAGAATTTGATCAAGCGCTATGTGTGGGTCGACGCAGACGGTAAGGCCAAAAAAGTCGAAGTCACGACGGGCCTCTCGGATGATCGCTGGGAAGTGATTGAATCGGGGATTAACGTGGGCGACCGCATCATTACCGGTCCCTCTAAAACCCTGCGCCGCTTACGTGCGGATGAACGTGTCAGTGATCGCAAGTCAGCGCGTAACGGCTCAGAAGACGATGCCGCCGGCGATTCGGATGACGAATGATCGAACTTAAAGGCATCGTCAAGCGCTACGAGCTCGGCGCAGAGACCGTGCTCGCACTCGCGCATATCGATTTACTGATCGAACGTAACGAATACGTGGCACTGATCGGCCCGTCCGGATCAGGTAAATCCACTTTGATGAATATCATTGGCTGCCTTGATTCGCCCTCGGAAGGCCAATACATCCTAAATGGCCGCGACACCTCGGACCTCTCCGAAGACGAACTGGCAACCGTACGTAACCGCGAGATCGGCTTCATCTTCCAAAGTTTCTTTTTGTTGCCCCGGCAGACGGCGTTGCAAAACGTGATGCAGCCGCTCGTCTACCGACGCATGACCCCCGCCGAACGACGCGAACGTGCCGTCGACGCCCTCGCACAAGTCGGTCTCGCCGATCGCCTCGACCATCGACCCAACCAGTTATCGGGTGGTCAACGTCAGCGCGTCGCGATCGCTCGGGCGCTGGTGGGCAAGCCGTCGATATTGCTAGCCGACGAGCCGACCGGGAATCTCGACTCCCGTACTTCCGCGGACATCATGGCTTTATTTGATGCCCTGCACCAACAGGGACAGACCGTGGTGATCGTCACTCACGAGCCTGATATCGCTGCCTACTGTCAACGTACCATCCGCGTACGCGATGGGCATATCGTCGAAGATTTACGTAACGCGGGAGCCGCCGCATGAACGTACTGGGAGAAGCCTTTCGCGCGGCGCTCGCGAGCTTAAACGCACATCGACTGCGCAGCTTTCTGACTACGCTCGGTATTTTGATCGGCACTATGGCAGTCATCGCCGTCGTTTCCGTATTGCAGGGATTTTCTGACTCGATCAGTGATCAGTTCGCAGATTTAGGTAGTAATACTTTGACGCTCGAAGCAATTAACGAGCAAGAGAACTTTCGCCGAGGACGAATCAATCGTATCCAATTCGAGGATATTGAAGCACTACGCTATCGCGTCAGCGGAATTGACAGTGTAGCACCGACTATCGCTGCGCCATTGGGCAGCACTAACTACCGAGGTCGTAGCGCGACACCGCAAATCCTAGGCACGACAGAAGGCTCCCAGGACGTTCTCGGGCTTGACACCTCAATCGGTCGTTTTCTCACCGCGAGTGACGATCAAAACGGACGACGAGTCGCTGTCATCGGCACCGACGTTCGCGATGAACTGAAATTACCCGATAACCCAGTGGGTGAATTTATCACCGTGGGCAACGAATGGTTCCGAGTGGTTGGCATACTCGAAAAACGCGGTGAAATCTTTGGCTTCAGCCAGGACAATCGTGTGCTGATCCCCTTTAATGTGGCCCGCTCACTGACTGGCACCTTCGAGCGGCCCTACATGGAAGTATCGTTCACCATCACGAATCTGGAGGAGCTCGAGCAAGTACGTGAGCGTGCCTTGCGCACGATACGCAACAGTCGCGGCATTCGTCCAGGTCAAGAGGACGATTTTACGATCAAGGCCGCCGACTCCTTCGTCAAACGATTTAATCAAATCACCGCGACCGCAACGGCAGTACTCGCTGGAATCGTCGGTATTTCTTTGCTAGTTGGCGGAATCGGCATCATGAATATCATGCTAGTCTCGGTCACAGAGCGCACACGAGAGATTGGTATTCTCAAAGCCCTGGGCGCACGCCGACGAGACATTCTGGTGCAATTTCTTTTAGAGGCTGCGCTGCTGTCTCTTTTGGGCGGACTGATCGGAATTGTGCTGGGACTGCTAGCTGGTATGGGCATCGCATCGCTGATCCCCAACTTCCCCCCTGCGCACGTACCGCTTTGGGTGATGGCGGCTGCCGCAGGATTCTCTGCGATCGTCGGTGTCATCTTTGGTATCGCGCCTGCCTCAAAAGCCGCGGCCCTAGATCCCATTGAAGCCCTGCGCTACGAGTAGCGCGGCGCCGTAGGCTTGGGTGCCTCGCGTACGCCTAGGCGCGACGCACGACGCGTGCAGTGATCGACGCGGCTCAGCGTACTTCGGCCAGCCCCGCTACGGCCTTTGCGGCACCCGTCTGTACGCTTGCGAGCTTGGCGCCTGTCTGCAGATCGATTTTGGCAACCTCTCCCGTGAAGAAGTTGCTCACCCATGCCTCGGTACCTGGCCCTGCCGCGAGTTCGATGAGCGCCCAGCCAAAGCCTTCAAGTGGTGCCTCGCCGAGCGTGTCGCCCGAGACTGGATCTACCCGATGAACAGATCCACCACGCAGCACCCAGAGCTCACCTTGGGTGCCGTATTGCATCGCAAAAAACATCGGCGGTGGTCCAGGCGGAAATGGCGGCGCGAAACTTTGCAAATCCGGTAATTGCGTGTCGTTAGCCAAGTCATAGCGCATGAGGCGCGAGCCTGTCTCTGAGCAATACACCAAGGTCTTCTCATCGGCCGACACCGCTGACATGGTGACTCCTAAGAAGCCCCCCATCCCTCCATGGGTCGCTGTGGCATATTCTTTGATTAACCGACCGTCCGCCGCAAAGTGCCACACATGACCATCACCAAAGCGCTGCGTACCCGGCATGAAGGGCAGCTCGGTATGCATGCGAGCAGCAATCTCGGGCTTAATGTGATCGCCCACCACATGCTCCGCTAGCAATACGCTACCGTCGCTTAAAAAGTGAGCATGCGAATAAGGTCTCGCACCAAACTCGTCACGCCGCTCAATGCGACCATCGTGATGTAGGTTCAAAATCACAAACTCTTGGCTATCAAATGCCCACAGCACCCCAGAGGGATCAAACTTCAAGCCGCCCACGAGATGCGTGGTGTGGGGCAAGGTAATTTCAGCCTTCAGCTGTAGCTGTGTATCAAAGTGCAAAATACGCCCTTCACCCGCATGATCGTCAGCCGAGTTATTGAGCTGCGTCGCGGCAACCAAAATATCCCCCGTAACGGCCGACTGGATCCCCTGTGTCATTTCATTTCTCCGATGCATAGCGCGATAAGACATCACGCTTTTGGCCAAATAACATAGCCAGTGAGCGGCGCGCCAAGCGGCCCGAACTCAACCAAACAATCTCATTTCCTTGCCGAGTATCCTGTAAGACTCGATCAATAATCCAAGGTGTTGTCGTTTCGACATGATCGCCAATGAAATTGAGCTGCTTCAGGCCACGCTCTCTCGCTTGCGGCGTGAGCTTTGCCATTTCGCGCATCATGCCCTCTGTCAGATTGATTCCTGGGCTGATGGTGCCGATCAAAATCCCATCATTGGCTTCTTTACGTTCCTTTAGCAGACTCTTCACCAAATATTTGACAGCCCGTTTAGTGGTGGAATACACGGTCATACCTGGGACCAAACGACCGGTACCGCCACCACCGCCCAAAGTCAGGTAGAGCCGGCCACCACCTTGCGCACGCATGCCCGCGACAACCACTTGGGCTGCATTAATCGAGCCGATCACATTGGTACGAACCATCGCCTCAATATCTTCGGTACTATTATTGAGAAAGGTTTCGCCGGTGCGCGCGTAACCCGCGTTATGAAGCCAAATATCGACTCGACCCCATTGCTGAGCAGCAAAATCCCATAACGCCTGTACACCCGCGAGATCTGCGATCTCTGCGGTAGTCCCAACGATGGACGATGCAGCCTCGGGAACGGCCTCGCGCAAACGTTGGACGGCCGTTTCCACGCGGGATCGCTCTCGTCCACTAATGACAACCCGACAGCCACGCTTCAGACACTCGCGTGCATAACCAAAGCCCAAGCCTTGGGTTCCGCCCGTGATCACGACCGTTGTTGCTGACACCACCCCTCCAACCGAAACGCCACGGCATAGACGCCGTGGCCTAAACGTTAGCCCATAGCTCTAGCATAGCGAGGCCGCCCGCAGATCCGACTGACCTTAATCATTTGACCACTGATTGGACATGACGAATGAGTAGCGCCCCCTTCGAGCAAAGCTCGACCGATCATCGGCGCTAAGCCGAAGGGGGGACTTGTGATGGGCCAAGCACAACGCGTTGTCATAACCGGTAGTACTCGCGGTATTGGACTCGGTATGGCCAAAGAATTTTTGCGCCTTGGTCATCGTGTGGTAGTGAGTGGGCGTAGTCAGGAAGCGGTCGACAAAGCGGTCGCCTCGCTCGCCGACTATGCGAGTCAAGTGGTGGGTATTCGCTGCAATGTCAGTCAAGGCCCTGACCTACAAGCGCTGTGGGATGGTGCAGTGGCTGAACTCGGCGGCGTGGATCTATGGATCAATAACGCCGGTATTAGTCATCCACGCCAACGCGCTGGCGACATGCAGGAAACCGACATTCGCGCGGTGCAAGAGACGAACTTGTTAGGCATGATGCTCGGCACACAGATTGCCGTCAAAGGAATGCAAGCTCAGGGTAGTGGGACGATCTACAACATGGAGGGCTTTGGCTCCAATGGCATGGCGATTCCCGGTATGTCGCTTTATGGCGCGAGTAAATTTGCGCTGACCTATTTCAACAAGGCGCTCGCAGCGGAACTCGCGCAAGGGCCGGTCAAAATCTGCTACCTCAGCCCGGGCATCGTGGTCACAGATTTGCTAAAGCGGGACATGGGTAGCGCGCATTCCAAAGATTTCCAGAAGACGCTACGTACCTACAAGATTCTCGGTGACAAAGTCGACACGGTGGCACCTTGGCTGGTCGAGCACATGCTCAAGCCGCAGGCCAATGGCGCTCGCGTCGCGTGGCTCACCGGACGCAAAGCAGGCGGGCGTTTTTTAATGTCGCTCTTTCGCAAGCGCGAGGTGATCAGCGACGCGGATTTCGCCTAAAGCTCAAGCGGATTAGCGCAAAGCCTCCGCCTTACCTTCCCGCCGGCTGTCGGCGGCCCCCGCAAGCTCGCCACTCGGCAGACGGCGAACCGCATGCAAACCTGAGCCTTCGCCGCCCCCGCGAGCGTCGCGAAATTGATGTCCTGCCTCACTCAGCGCGTCTAACACCGCGGGATCAAGCCGCGACTCAGCCACCGGCCGACCACGCGCAATCACGTTCGGCAGATCCACCGACTCCTGTGGCGATAGGCCCCAATCGAGCATACCGATAATGGCCTTGCTGACATACGCGATGATGGCGTTGCCACCGGGCGAACCCACGGCTAATTCAAACTGACCATCGCGAAAGATGATCGTCGGTGACATCGAGGAACGAGGCTTCTTACCGGGCGCTACGGCATTGGCGATCGCCGCCCCCGTCGCATCAACCGGGCGGAAACTGAAATCGGTCAGCTGGTTATTGAGAAAGAACCCTGCCGCCATACGTTGCGAACCAAAGATACTTTCTACCGTCGTCGTCATAGACACGACGTTACCCTGCGCATCGACCACCACAAAGTGCGAAGTGCCATTTTCTTGGCCGGTTGCATCTTTACCCCGCGGCGTCGCACCGGGCGGGACACCTGCTTCGACTTTATCAAGCGCCCGATCGGCGCGAATTAATTGCGAACGCTCCGTCAAATATTGCGAATCGATCAATCCGGCAAGCGGCACACTCTCGTACCGATCGTCAGCCACATAACGATCTCGATCAGCGTAAGCCAGTCTCTGCGCTTCAATGAAATGATGCCAGCCCGCCATCCCCTCAGGCCGCATGGATGCCATATCAAAGTTATTTAAAATCCCAAGAATAGACAACACGGCAATACCACCCGAGGATGGCGGTCGCATGCCACATACACGATAGATCCGATAATCCCCGCAAACAGGCTCCAAGCGTTGTGGTCGATAAGCTGCCAGATCCGTCAGCGCCAACCCACCCGGTCGATCACCGCGACGAACCGCTGCCACGATCGCCTCTGCGATCGGCCCCTGATAAAAACCCCTCGCACCTTCGGTTGCAATCTGGCGCAAAGTGGCGCCGTATTCCCGATTGATTAAACGATGGCCCACGGGCAAAGGTTCTGAGCCATCCGTCGTGAGATACGCTGTCGCATCGGGACTGAGACCGCCGGAACCCTGCGCGTAGCGAATACTTTGATGTAAGCGCGGACTGACCGCAAAACCTTGCTCGGCCCATCGGATGGCGCTTTGCCAAGGCGCCGCCCAGGGCAGCTTGCCATGCTCCGCATGCGCCAACTCCAACATCGCAATGAGCCCCGGTACACCGACCGAAAGACCCGAGCGTACGGCAACGGGAAAAGCTAACGGCTTACCCGACTCATCGAGCAACATGGTCGGTGTCGCACTCGCCGGGGCCACCTCGCGCCCGTCATAGGTGATGACATCGCCCGTCTTGGCGTCGTAGTGCACCAAAAATGCACCGCCCCCAATACCTGAAGATTGCGGCTCCACCAGACCGAGCACAGCCTGTACCGCGATTGCGGCATCAACGGCCGAGCCACCGGCTTTTAGTACCGCAACACCCGCATCCACCGCGAGCGGAT
>RFOD01000007.1 GCA_009926865.1 Gammaproteobacteria bacterium
GCGAGCTGATAAGCCGCGGTGCGCCCCACCTGTCCGGCGCCGAGGATCACGATCTTCATGGCGATGGCAAGACTACTCCTAACGGATCGCCTCGGATAGGGGCTAGCGGGTATCCTGCAGGTTTCGTCCACTCTCACTTGGATCGGCACCTTATGACGACTGCAAGCTCCAACCTTGAAACCCCCGCTTCAACCAATGAGTTCAGGTTGGGATGGAAGGTGTTGATCGCCTCTTTACTCGGGACCGCGTTCGGCGCCTCGCCGCTTCCTTTCAATACGATCGGTTTTTTTATCGACCCATTGCAGCAGGAGTTTGGCTGGAGTCGAACGGAAATCAGCTTCGGAATCACCATATACGGCATGTTGGCGGCGTTCTTAGCGCCGGTATTCGGCTGGCTCGCCGATCGTTTCGGCGTTCGGTTGGTGGCCTTGGCTTCGCTTGCAATTTTTGCACTGGTCTTCGCCTCGTTTGCGATCATGCCGAGCGCGCTCTGGGCTTTTTATCTTTTATGGGTGCTGATTGGGCTATTTGGTATCGGCTCGACTCCGGTGACCTGGTCCCGAGCGATTAATCTTTGGTATTTCCGGCAACGTGGTCTTGCGCTCGGACTCACTTTAGTCGGCACGAGTATTTCTGCGATGATCCTGCCTTTTTTGACTACCACGTTCATTGCCGAATTCGGCTGGCGGGCCAGTTTCGCTCTATTATCGCTCTTACCTCTCGCGGTTGCGCTCCCCATAGGCCTACTTTGGTTTCGTGAACCGACACCGGAAGAGCGTCCCGCTGAAATCGGCGCTGGTGCGACCAGTGATTTACCAGGACTCACTTTATCCGAGGCGATGCGTCTCCCGCGTTTTTGGATTCTCTGGTTATCGGTCGCGGTAATCACGCTAGCCTATGCGGGGGCATTGGTTCATATGCCATCGATGCTCTCGGCTCGTCAATTTGAGCCTACGCTGATTGCTACGGTGATGAGTATCTTTGGCTTATCAATTTTTGCTGGACGCATCATCACGGGTCTTTTATTAGATCGATTTTGGGCTCCGCTTGTCACCCTGCCGATTCTTTGCTTGCCGGCTCTTTCGTGTTGGCTGTTGCTGGGTGACGGGGCGATGTCATTCATGACCGCCATGCTCGCCGCATTTCTGATGGGCTTTGCTGCAGGCGCTGAAACCGATCTTGTGGCCTATCTCGCGGGTCGGTACTTTGGAATGAAAAGCTATGGCCAGATCTATGGCGTGCAATACATGGCGTTTGGGTTGATGGCGGCTCTATCGCCGACCGTATACGGATGGGTGCGCGATACCACGGGTAGTTACGATGGTATTTTGTCGATCGCAGCGGGCATGTTTATAGGCGGCGCGCTCATGATGTTGCTATTGGGTCCTTACCCCGATTTTGGTCGTATTACGGAGGAAGAGCCTTCACCAGTTGACCCAGCCTAGTTGCCAGGTCACTAAGATTAGGCCACCGAAGACGATGCGGTACCACGCGAACATCGCAAAAGAGTGCCGACTGACAAAACGAACCAGAAAACGAATAGCGAGTAGTGCCGCTAGAAACGAGACCACGCTACTTGTGATAAGTGAGATAGCTTCGGCTTGAGTGATGGGGTCGCGCGCATCGAGCAGTTTGTAGCCGGTGGCTGCGAACATCACTGGGATCGCGACAAAGAAAGAAAATTCCGCTGCAGTTTTACGGTCGAGACCCGTCAACAGTCCGCCCAAGATCGTTGCCGCCGAGCGACTTGTGCCGGGGATCAATGCCAGACATTGAAAGAACCCAATGCGTAAGGCATGACGCCAATTCAGCTGTTCAAGCTCGGTGATACGACCACTGTGCTGACGTCGTTCGGCCCATAAAATTAATACGCCGCCCACCACCAAAGCGATCGCGACTGGAATCGGGGCAAATAAGACATTCTCAATCGTTTCTTCAAACAATAGACCCAAAAATGCAGCCGGCAGAAATGCAAAGAATAGATTCCACACAAACCGCCTGGAATTCGTATCATCGCGTAGTGTGATCGCGGTGTGCCACAATCGCTCTCGATACTCAAAACACACGGCCAGAATGGCGGCACCTTGGATAACGATGAGTTGTCGGAAGGTGGTTTCGGCTTGTAGATCCAGCAACGCACGCGTGATGATGAGGTGCCCGGTGCTCGAGATCGGTAAGAACTCGGTGAAGCCCTCAACGAGGCCGAGCAGGATGTCGGCTAGCCAATTCATTCGGGCATCGCCTGACCACGAGTCTCAATGACCCAGCGCATCAGTAAGAGACCGACGACGGGAACAAAACCCACCATGAATAGGGTTCTCAGTACTACGCTCGGATCGCCTGCTCCCGCCGCTGCGATACTACCGACCAGAAAAGGACCACCTGCGGCAATGACACGACCAATGTTGTAGCAAAAGCCCGAACCCGTTGCGCGCAATCGTGTGGGAAAGAGCTCAGGAAGATAAAAAGTAAAGCTGCCAAAAATCCCAAATACGGTGAGACCCACAAAGAAATACATATAGAGCCGTGTCTGCGGCTCAAGGTCTAAACCGAAAGTACTCATCAATGCGATCGCGGAGCCTGCAAAATAAATGGCAAACATCGGGCGCCGGCCCAGCTTTTTCGCGATGGGGATCGTGAGTAAGGTCCCAATGAGCCCACCAATATTGAAAAAGGTGGTCGCTTGTGTTTTCCAACTTTCGATCAAGATACTTGCTGCATTGCGGTCGAGCCCCTGTAGCGCTGCCTCGGCTTGAGCGAGATTTGCTGATACCACCGGTATAAATGCGTTACAGCTCCACCACATCAGGAGCGCGACCAGCGTCATTAGCAAAGCGCTACGTGTTCTTGGCCAAAGCTCAGGAGAGAAGATTTCTCGCAAACGGGCGGGCGCAGCCGTCGCTGCAATAGATTTCCAGCGCTCTGGTTCTTTGATAAAGAGCCTCACCACGAAAGCGAACGCAGCGGGCACTAGGCCAAACAGCAGCACAACCCGCCAGGAAAACTCGGGGTTGTCGCTCAAAAGATTACCTGCAATCCAGGAATTGACGCCCGTAGCTAGAAATAAACCTAAAGGCGCCGAGGTATAAAGTAGTGCCCCAGCTTCGACGCGCTGGTCCTCGGGGACGACTTCTGCCACCAAGGCGCAGCCCGCTGCCCACTCGCCTCCGATCCCTAGGCTGGCGACAATTCGGCAAAGAATCAATTGCTCAATGTTGGTGACCATGGCACAGGCGGCTGTACCGACCGCATACATCACCATGGTCCACATCAGCACCTTACGCCGACCAAACCGATCAGATATCGGCCCGAATAGCACTCCACCGGCTGCCCAACCCAACAAAAAAATAGCCGTCAACACTCCAGTCCAGTACAGAGTCTCTGCTCGCGCTGCAGCAGAACCGAGCTCAAGGCCCAGTAGAGTTGGAATCGCATTAGGTGCGACATAATTGAAAAGCAGACTATCAAAAATATCAAAGCCCCAGCCGAGCCAAGCAGCAGCTAGTACCGTCCACTGATAACGTGTCAGCTTGATCATGCCTGTCCCCCTTCGCTCGCTTTGCTTACGATTTTGAAGTACGCGCGCAATTAATCGCTAATCGCAGCTCATCGGTGGCGGCACGCGCGGCAGTTGCGAACTGCCCATCCGATCCTGCGTAGAGAATACCGCGCGAGGAGTTGATGATTAGCCCACCGCCATCCGCGCGCATACCATGACTGACTGCGAGATCCACATCTCCACCTTGAGCGCCAATACCCGGAACCAAAAATATCATGTCACCGGTTCGCTGGCGGACCTCAGCAAGCTCTTCAGGATAAGTCGCACCCACCACAAGCAGACAATTGCCATGCTCATTCCATTGATGAGCGACATGTTCAGCCACAATTTGATAGAGCTTGCGACCGTTGACTTGCAGCTCCTGAAATTCGCCTGAACCGGCATTGGAGGTTTTGCACAAGACGATCACGCCTTTATCGGTATGCGCTAGAAAAGGCGCGACTGAGTCATAGCCAAGGTAAGGGTTTACGGTCACGGCATCCGCGCCATAGCGTTCGAAGGCCTCACGGGCATACTTTTCGGCCGTGCTGCCGATGTCACCGCGCTTGGAATCGAGAATCACCGCGACGTTGGGTGCTCGCTCACGGATGTAGCGGATGGTGTCCTGTAACTGGTCCTCGGCACCGACGGCAGCGTAATGGGCGATCTGTGGCTTATAGGCGCATACCATGTCACAGGTGGCATCAATGATGGCGCGATTGAACTGCAGAATGGCGTCAGGCCGCGACCGTAAATGATTCGGCAGGCGCTCGATGTCTGGGTCAAGGCCGACGCAAACCAATGAATCCGTTGCGTGCATCTGCGCTTCAAGGCGTTCGCAAAACGGAGCGACGGGTGACTCAGAGGGGGTCGCAGTCATAGATCACACCTTAGACGGGTTCGAGATTGGCGTATTGGAGCATTAACCATTTGCTACCAGCAGACTCAAAATTGACCTGGATTCGGGCATGCGGCCCTTGGCCTTCCAGGTTCAACACAACCCCCATGCCGAACTTGGCATGTTGGACACGTGCGCCGAGTTTAAGGCCAGGCGCCACTTCCGCAGCGCGCAGGGCCGACGGTCCGGTTTTACTACTGTACTGTGTCGAGACGCGATCGCCCCAGCCACTACTGCTGCGACTACCGCCTGCGCCTGCAGGATGTCGACCGAAGTGCCCGGCCTGGCGCGGGCGTACCTCTTCGAGCAAGCTCTCCGGAATTTCTTTGATAAAGCGCGAGGGCTGGCCGTAGCTATCAATACCATGAAGCCGTCGCTGCTCAGCATAGGTGAGATACAGCGTCTGCATTGCACGCGTGGTTCCGACGTAGGCTAAACGGCGCTCTTCTTCGAGGCTGTCTAGGTCGTTTAGCGAGCGCTGATGTGGGAATAGTCCATCTTCCAATCCTGCTAAAAACACCACCGGAAACTCGAGACCTTTAGCGGTATGCAAGGTCATCATTTGTACGCAGTCTTCCCAAGATTCCGCTTGTCCTTCGCCAGATTCCAGCACAGCGTGCGCGAGAAAGGACTCAAGAGGTGGTAATGACTCGCCATCGAGTGCTTCAGGCTCAAAACCACGGGCGGCTGAAACGAGTTCAAGCAAGTTTTCAACACGCGCTTCGCCACGATCGGCTTTATCTTTGCGATGATGGTCCAGCAAGCCACTACCATGGATGACCTGATCCACAATTTCGTGTAGGGCGAGACCACCTGTGTCGGCTGCCAGCTTTTCAATGAGTTGCATGAAGCCTTGCAAGGACGTGCCTGCTTTGGCGCCGATGGAACCCTCAGCAATAATGCCAAGCGCAGCAGACCAGAGTGAACTACCTGCGAGTTTAGCTCGCTCGCGAAGACTATCTAGCGTTTTAGCGCCAATACCGCGGGTGGGTAAATTGACTACCCGCTCAAACGAGGTGTCGTCGTTACGGTTAGAAACGAGTCGCAAATAGGCAAGCGCGTCTTTGATTTCCGCGCGCTCAAAAAATCGTAGGCCTCCGTACACCTTGTACGGAATGCGCGCTGAAAGTAATGCTTCTTCAAAGACCCGCGACTGTGCATTGGAGCGATAGAGGATGGCCACGTCACGCCTATTCCCACCACGAGATGACCAGTCTCGAATTCTTTGAATGACAAAGTCTGCTTCATCACGCTCGTTAAATGCAGCGTATAGCTTAATGGTTTCGCCGCGTTGCCCACTCGTCCAGAGATTTTTCCCCAGACGACCGCTGTTGTGAGCGATCAAGGCATTGGCCGCATCCAATATCGTGGCTGTCGAGCGATAGTTTTGTTCTAAGCGAACGAGCTTGGCATGGGGGAAATCACGCCTGAACGTCTGTAAGTTTTCCACACGGGCGCCCCGCCATCGATAAATCGATTGATCATCATCACCGACAGCAAACGGCGCACCATCTGAGCCCGCCAATAATTTCATCCAAGCGTATTGGATCGTGTTTGTGTCTTGAAACTCATCGATCAGAATATGGCGAAAGCGCCTGCGATAATGTGCGAGCAGATCGGGCTGATCACGCCACAATTCAAAGGCGCGCAGTAGTAGTTCAGCAAAGTCGATGACCCCTGCGCGCTGACAGGCGTCTTCATAATCCTGATAAAGCTTGATGAGTTGCAGGCGGGTCGGGTCATTGCCATCTTTGAGGGCTTTTGGTCGCCGCCCCTCATCTTTGTTCTGGTTAATGAAATACTGAATATCTCGTGGCACCCAGCGACTGTCATCTAGATTTTGAGCCTTCAGGATTTTTTTGATCAGTCGTAACTGATCATCGCCATCTAGGATCTGAAAGGTTTGTGGTAACCCCGCTTCGCGCCAATGCAAGCGCAATAGACGGTGGGCAATCCCGTGGAAGGTGCCGATCCATAAAGCCGCACCTGGTACACCGAGCAGCGATTCAATCCGCGCGCGCATCTCTCCGGCGGCTTTGTTGGTGAATGTCACAGCTAAAACGCTGTGTACAGCCGCGCCTTCCGCATCGATCAGCCATGCGACTCGGTGGGTCAGCACGCGCGTTTTTCCACTGCCGGCACCAGCCAGTACGAGCACTGGTCCGATGGGCGCGGTCACCGCTTCGCGTTGTGCATCATTCAGAGGGTTGAGAATGGGCGATAGATCCATGAGCGGTCCGCATTCTAAACGGTCTCGGCGCTGTGTTCCCGCTCGCTTTTCACCCCGTCTATACTGATGTTGAAAAAGGAGCAACTCATGAGCGAACCCTTGCCGACCGTAAGCCTAAATCTGGCACGAGAATCATTGCGTTCGAAGGCTTTTGCGTTCGCGATCCTCAGTGTCACCCATCTTGAGACGGCCTTGGCGTTGTGGCGAGATCGCTTTGGGATGCAGGTGCTGGCCCACCGCTCAGGCGCGGATCCCGAGTTATCAAAGATCTGGGGGCTAGAGCCACAGGCGATTGCCGCGCAATCGCTACTGGTGACGCCCGGCATGACGCAAGGTGGGCTGCACTTGGTCGAATTCACCGAGCCGGGGCCGACGGTTCGTGCTGGCGCAGCACCGACGGATCTTTGTCCGAAGAGTGTCGACATCGCGGTACATGATATCCAAACGCGTTTCGCTGAACTGGAAGCGGCCGGGTATCAATTCCGCTCGCGGTTTGAAACCGATGGAATCGTGGTCTACGAGGTGCATTTACCCGGTCCCGAGGATGTCAATCTCGTGTTTCTGGAACAAGTGGGTAAGCCTGAGCACGTGAGCGCTAAGGGCTATGGCGTCTCGCCGCAAGTGGTTGCGATTTCACCGGATAATCGTCAGGAAAAACAATTCTTTGAAGCAGTACTCGGAATGGATGAAGCGTCTTATCACCGCTTTGGCGGCCCCGAGGTGGAACGGACGATAGGTCTGCCACCTGGGGGGCAGCTAGATGTGCGAATTTTTGGCGATAAGGACTTCGATTATGGCCGCTTGGAGATCGTGCAATACGAGGGTGTGACCAGTACCAATCTGTACCCACGAGCCCAACCACCCGCCAGAGGTTTTTTGGGCGTCAGTCTGTATTGCGAGGATATCGACGCTGCCCTCGTATGCGCGCGGAGCATGATATCGCGTACGAATCTGAGTCATACACTGACCCCGCAGGATCACGGCGTCGTGAGTTCGGTGCTCGGCTCACATCGGATGGCGACGCTGTTCTCGCCTGCTGGCCTGCGGATTGAGTTAATTGGCCTGTAAGGCATCACGATAGAGAACGTACTACGAGTCGTTGTACTACCAGTCGTTGCGTAGACGGCGTAACGCTAGGAACACAGCTTTAGAATCGGGCTGTGCTGATAGGGTGGGTAGCGTTGCTTTCAGACCTTCAATGATTTCGTCACTTTGCAGACGAAAAAAGCTATTGAACTGCCGTTCTTCAGCGAGGGTTGTGACGGGTGTTTCCAAGCCCTCCAAGCGTTCAACCGCTTGTAGCTGTCGCGAGGCAGCCTGATTTCCAGGCTCACGGTCTAAAGTAAAGGCCAGATTGCGCGCCATGTAGTCATGGCCCGGATAAACCTCGGTGTCATCGGGTAGGGTTGCTAATTGATGGATGAAGGTCTCGTAGAGTGCCTCGGGATCGCCGCCGTTATGGCAATTACCCGCGCCCGCGCTGAAGAGCGTATCACCGCAAAACAATTTGGGGTGGGTGCCAACGCGGAGTAGGCAAGCGTGTGCAAAGGTATGTCCCGGCGTATCGAGTACCCGCAGTGTTTCGGTGGCGCCGATCTGGATCACATCGCCCGCGCTCAGGGTGTGATCAATGTGCGGTATACGCCCTACCGCTGCGGCATGGGCGAGTATCCGCGCGCCGGTGGCTGCCCTGAGTTGCTCATTGCCGCCAATATGATCCTGATGTTCGTGGGTATTGAAGATCTGGGTGATCGTCCAGCCTCGAGTTTGAGCCGTTCGTAGGCAGAGCTCCCAGTCGAGGGGGTCAATGGCGAGCGCTTCCCCCGTATGGGGACAGGCAAGGAGATAGTGATAATTGCGCCAACGGTTACCTGGCCAAATACGTTCAATCAGTAAGTCCATGCTGAGAAGTGTAACGGTCAAAAGTGTCAGACGGGGCTGACAGCGTAGACGATTGCTGCTAGCCTCAAAAGTTGGGGGCGGAGATCGACGTTTATGTCGTCCAACGGCGCGGCTAGTCCAATGCCGACGGTGGTGCCCCCACCCGACGCACGTATCAACCCCCTGTCCGATCGGTCCGCTTGGGAGCGCGATCGCGAGGCCTGTCAGCGAGACCCTGGGCGCTATCACGGCGATATCGCGCGGCGGGAACTCCATTGGTTCGATCCCACTTTTGGCGATAGCGGCGCCTGGATCCGCTTTGATGCGGCCCGCGGCACATGGAGGGGCTATGACGCGCGGACGGCTGCTGAGCTTGCTGCGAACGCGCTCGCCGGTCGTGATGCGTCCTATTACCCCTGGTCGTTGGCGCTGGATACGCGCGACGCCCCCTATTTCCGCTGGTTTAGTGGTGCGCTCACCAACGCCTGCTTTAATGAAGTCGACCGGCACGTCCTCGAGGGGTATGGCGAAGAAGTCGCCCTGTGGTTCGAAGGTGATCGCTGGGACCAATCATTAAATGAAGGTCGAGGCGGACCGGTGACCAGTTATTCGGTCACACGTCAGCGCCTCATGTTTGAAGTAGCTCGCTGTGCCATCGCACTTGAGCGTCTCGGACTTCGGGCAGGTGATCGCGTTGCCATCAACATGCCGAATATCCCCGAGCAGATTTACTGGACTCTCGCGTGCAAGCGTCTAGGCGTGGTGTATACGCCGGTGTTCGGTGGTTTCAGTGATAAAACGCTATCCGACCGAATCCATAACGCCGGTGCTCGAGTGGTCATCACGGCGGATGGGGGCTTTCGAAACGCGCAGATCGTCGCGTTCAAAGAGGCCTATACCGACCCAGCGCTCGATGGCTATGTCCCGATTGAGTCGGCGTTAGCGGCGGTGACCGATGCCTTACGGGCGCAGTCAGTTCCTCTGGATATCAGCACTGAGATTTTGCATAGCCTACAGACTCAGTTGGCCAATGAAATTACCTTAGAACGTTCGGATGTCATGCGCGTCGTGGGTCAGGCGCTTGAGCGTTTACCGCAACTCGTCTCCGCAGAGGCAAGTCGTATTCGAACCGCTTTGGCGTCGGCGCTGGTGGCCGTTCCGCCACGGGTGGATACGGTGATCGTCGTACGTCATACCGGACAGCCCGATCTACTTTGGCGCCCCGAGCGCGATCGTTGGGCGCATGAATTGTTGGCGCAAGCCGAACAAGAATTACTGCAAGCCGCGAACGCCGCGGGCCACTCGGTAGCCGATGTGGCCGCGCTATGCGCACTTGATGGCCCCGCTTTTTGCGCCGCCGTCTGGTCGATCTCCGCGCCTCGTCCTGTCGATGCCGAGTTTCCGCTATTTTTTATTTACACCTCGGGCTCCACCGGTAAGCCCAAAGGAGTCGTGCACGTCCACGGCGGCTACGTTAGTGGTGTCGCGCACAGCATGCGTATCGCATTTGATGCGCAGCCACGGGATGTCATGTATGTGGTCGCAGACCCCGGCTGGATCACTGGCCAGAGTTACATGATTTGCGCTGCGCTGACGACACGCGTGACCACCGTCATTGCTGAGGGGGCCCCTGTTTTTCCGAGCTCCGGGCGCTTCGCAAGCATCATTGAGCGTTATCAGGTCAATATATTCAAAGCGGGCGTCACCTTTTTAAAGACGGTGATGAGTGATCCGCAAAATATTGAGGACGTACGGGCGTACTCAATGAATTCCCTACGCGTCGCCACTTTCTGTGCAGAGCCTACATCGCCCGCCGTTCAAGAATTCGGTATGAAGTGGGTTACGCCTTGGTATATCAACTCTTATTGGGCTACAGAGCACGGTGGTATCGTCTGGACTCATTTCTTTGGTAACCATGACTTCCCGCTCCGACCGGATGCGCACACTTATCCCCTTCCTTGGGTGCAGGGTGATGTCTGGGTGGCCGATAGCGAGCCAGATGAATCAGGTTCGGTCACGGCGCGAGTGGCTGCTGATGGTGAGAAAGGCGAAATCATTATCGAGGCGCCTTATCCCTATCTTTGTCGCACGATATGGGGTGATACCGACAATTTCCGCGTCGATGGTAATCGCATCACAGCAGCTTGGCGCGGGGATATCGAGCGTTATACCAACACCTATTGGCGCCGCTGGAAGGGAAAGCTGGCTTACACCCAAGGCGACTTTGCGGTGCGTCATGCGGATGGCAGCTTTTCGTTACACGGCCGATCTGACGATGTCATTAACGTTTCGGGGCATCGTTTGGGCACCGAAGAAATTGAAGGCGCCATTCTGCGTGATAAGCAGATTCATGCTGATTCGCCCGTTGGTAATGTCATCGTGGTGGGCGCCCCTCATGCACAAAAAGGTCTGACCCCACTCGCCTTTGTAGTTCCCGCACCAGGCCGTCATTTGGCTGCTGAGGACCGCCGTCGCTTAGTCGAGACAGTTCGACAGGAAAAAGGCCAAGTCGCCATTCCAGAAGATTTCATTGAAGTCCGACAATTTCCCGAGACTCGTAGCGGGAAATACATGCGACGTATGGTGCGTGCATTGGTCGAGGGCCAACCGGTCGGCGATACCTCGACCCTACGCAATCCAGAGGCAATCAATGAACTCGCACGCGTCATTGATGAGTGGCAGGCGCAGCAACGGGTCGCCGATGAGCAGCGAATTTTCGAGGACTATCGATATTTTCGTGTGCAGTATCACGACGCGATTGCCGCTGCTGAGCACGCACGCATCGCACTCGTCATCGTCCGTAACCCACCGGTGAATGCGCTTAACGAGCGCGCATTGGATGAGCTCAATATCGTCATCGATCACCTCGCCCGGCGAGACGACGTCAAAGTCATTATTTTTACCGGTGCCGGTACGAGCGCTTTTGTTGCCGGAGCCGATATTCGCCAGTTGTTGGAAGATATACACACCCTTGATGAAGCCTTGCCTTTACCTAATAACGCACACTTAGCTTTTCGTAAGATTGAATCTTTGAATAAGCCGGCAATTGCGGCCATCAATGGTGTTGCGCTGGGTGGGGGGATGGAATTCGCCATGGCGTGTCATATTCGTGTGGCGGAGCCGATCGCGCAGTTTGGACAACCTGAGGTACGTCTTAACTTATTACCTGGATATGGCGGCACTCAGCGTTTACCGCGCTTATTGGAACTAGCGGACCACCGGGCTCCACTCGTACGCGCCATGGAAATCCTTGCGGGCGGTAGAACCTACACCGCCGATGAGTTGTATACCGACGGGATGTTGCAGGCGCTCGCCACGTCCGGCGAAGACGTGGTCAGCCTGGCAAGTCGACTCGCCATCGAGTACGTCAAGGCGCCGAGGGGTCGAGGGTTGATCGCCCGTGAGTTTGCGCGACGCAAGGCGGCCGAGGCGTCATGGCTGCAACCCGGGCGTGACTCGCTCACTGAGGCGATGCAGCATCCCCTGGTCCGCGCGTTACAGGCGCAAGCTGAGGCTGTCGGACGTAGCGCCACCTTGCAGCGAATCCTTGATGCGGTGCACACCGGATGGCAGCAGGGAATCACCATCGGGCTGAAACGCGAGGCCCAGGTTTTCGCCGAGGCAATCGTGGATCCTGCCGGTGGAAAGGCGGGGATAAGGGCTTTCTTTGATAAACAAAGTGCGCCCTTACCGACCAAGCCTGAGGGCCGGCCTGCTATGAAAGACGCGCGTCGCTTACAGCGCCGAGGTCAGCTATTACCCATTGGTGCGCCATTCTTCCCAGGGCTCACCCCGATACCTAAATGGCAATATGGACATGCGGTCATCAAGGATCCGCTAACGGGCGCCCCCGCTCACGGCCTGCCGCGAATCGCTGAACAGCAAATTCTATTACCGGTACCGGAGCCATCTGCTAACGAGGCTGTGGTGTACGTTTTGGCATCAGAAGTCAACTTCAATGATATCTGGGCCATTACCGGTATTCCGGTATCACCTTTTGATAATCATGATCTCGACTATCAAGTGACCGGTTCAGGCGGGATTGCCTTGATCGCCTCCCTAGGTGACGAAAACGCGAGGGCCGGCTCAAAGTCGGTGATCTTGTCACTATTTATTCGGGGCAAAGCGAATTGCTGTCGCCGCTCGCAGGCCGTGATCCCATGTACGCAGGCTTCTCCATTCAGGGATATGAGACGGATACCGGCAGTCACCAGCAATTTCTGTGCGTACAGGGGCCACAATTACATCCGGTACCCCCCGATCTCACATTAGAAGCTGCTGGGTCCTATGTGCTGAATTTAGGGACCGTGGTTCGAGCGTTATTCACCACTCTCAAAGTCCAAAGGAACCGTAGTATTTTCATTGAGGGTGCGGCGACTGGTACGGGCTTCGAGGCGCTTAAAAGCGCCGCTCGGCATGGGCTCTGCACGGTGGGCGGCGTATCGAGTGAAGAGCGGGCGGCATTCATCAAAGCCGAAGGCGCGTCGGGCGCGCTCAATCGCAAGGACAGTCAATGGGCTCAGGCCTGGTGCCCGATGACCCCGAAGCGATCTGCCAATGGGAGGCAGAGGGTGCGCCGTTGCTTGAGGCGCTGCGGGCACAAACAGGCGGGCGCTTAGCTGATTATGTTGTGTCACACGCAGGTGAACAGGCGTTCCCGCGCTCCTTTCAACTGCTCGCTGAAGGCGGAAAGTTAACGTTCTACGGCGCAACAAGCGGGTATTGGTTCTCGTTCGTCGGCAAGGCTGGCAGTGCATCACCCGAGAGCATGCTCGAGCGTGCTGAGTTAGCCGCGGGCGAAGCGGTGCTGCTGTACTACGGGGTCGACAGTGCGGAGTTGCTGGACGCCACCGGGCTAGAGGCCATCGAAGCGGTACGCGCTGCGGGCGCGCGACTAGTGGTCGCGACCTATAGCGATGCGCAGCGCGAATTTGTCCAATCTTTGGGTTTTGGGGAGGCTGTGCGCGGTGTGGTTTCACTCGAGGAAATTCAGCGTAAAGAAGGCGCTGATTTTGAGTGGCCGGATGCGCTACCTCGCATGCCAGATTCCAAGACCGATACGACACGCTTCAAAGAGGCGGTACGTCGCTACCAAGAGCGCACGATGAAGCCGTTTGGTAGTGCCATCGGCCGCTGGTTACGCTCAGCGGACAATCCGCGGGGATACCCCGACCTAATCATTGAGCGTGCGGGGCACGATACGCTGGCGGCCTCGACTTCCTTGATCAAGCCGTTCACGGGACGGGTCGTTTACTGTGAATCGATGCAGCATCGTCGGTACACCTTTTACGCGCCGCAGGTCTGGATGCGTCAACGTCGTATCTTCATGCCGACCGCCACGATTGCCGGTACGCATTTGTGTAATGCCTTTGAGGTGACGCGCATGAACGATCTGATCGCAGCGGGTCGGTTAGATGTGAGCGAACCTTTGATGGTGCCGTGGTCAGAACTTCCGGTAGCGCATCAGGCCATGTGGGACAACACGCACGCCGGTGCGAACTACGTCCTCAATCACGCCTTACCGGCGAGCGGCCTTAAATCGCGGGACGAGCTCTATCAGGCATGGGGTGCGCAAGATGGCCGCTAAACGTCGCGCCCGATCGGGTCGTCTCGCCGGCAAGGTGAGTCTTGTTACCGGCGCGGGCGGCAATATTGGCCAACATATCGTTACTCGCTATTTACAGGAAGGCGCGACCGTCGTCATGGTCGGCCGGAATATCGAAAAGTTAGAAGCGGCCCGAAAAAGCGCACTCAAATTAAGTGGGGCACCGGCGACGTCCGCTTGGGTTCTGCCTTTCGATGCATCTGATTCTGGTCAAGCTCGATTTGGTATCGAGCAGGTGATCAAAAAATACGGTCGCCTCGATATTTTGGTGAATAACGCGGGTTCTGCGGGACCTAAACAGACGATCGATCGCCTGCCTCTCTCCAAGGAGCAGCTGGCCTCACTACAAGCGACCGGCGCTAAAGATACCGAGACCGTCGCGGACGCGGCTGGAAATTTACTCGGCATTACTTGGAATATGGTTCGCGCGGCTTCGCCGCATCTTTTGGCCGGTTCAAGTATTGTCAATGTCTCCACCATTTTTTCCCGTACACGATACTTTGGGCGTGCGGCTTACGTCGTCCCTAAAGCGGCCTTGAATGCGTTTTCACGACAGCTTGCTTTACAGCTAGGTTCACGCGGGATTCGCGTCAACGTCGTCTATCCCGGGCCAATCGAAAGCGAGCGGATTCGCGGTGCCTTTGCCGCCATGGATGATTTACGACGGGCACCACAAGGCACGACCGCCAAAGAGTTTTTAGCGACGATGGCGCTTGCGAGTGCTGATGGGGAGGACACGCCACAACATCGGTTCCCCACGATGGATGATGTCGCCAACACAATCGTCTTTCTAGGTAGCGACGAGTCGCGCGCGTTCAGTATGCAGGGCTTTGAAGTTACTCACGGTATGCAGGTGGTGCAAGAGTCGCGCTCAACTTGGGTGTCTCGGCCAGAGCTACGCACTGTCGATGGAACCGGATCGCTGATTTTAGTTGCGAGCGGTGATCAGATCGCCGATGCCTTGACCGTGGCGCGTATCCAATCGCGTTGCGGGGCAAAGGTTTTATTGGGTGTAGGTAGTGAAGAAGCGGTCCAATCCGTGCGCAGTGCCTTGCAGTCCAATGACATCGATGCGCGCATCGAACCCATTTTGTGTGACCGGAGTCGTGCAGAGACCTTGCAGCAATCTTTGGCGCCCTACACCAATGGTTCGTCCATTCATGGGGCGATCGTGCTGCCTGCGTTTGGTGCGTGGCGTTTCCAGGCACCGCTCGCTGAGGCGAGCGATACCGACGTCGATGCCTTTCTGAAGGCGGAGCTCACCGGAGCCATTGCGATCGTTCGCGAGTTGTCGCAGCTTTGGCGACGCTATAGTGCAGCCGGCGCCGGACCGCGTGTGCTCTTTATGTCTAACGGTAACGATACCGCGGGTAATACCTACGGCGATATCTTGCGCGCAGGCGTTGAGCAACTGATCCGCGTTTGGCGCGATGAAAGCCGTACGCAGACCGCATCCGGTGAACGGGCGGCAGCCGAATGGTCGAACCAGATCATTCGGTGGACCAATGCGGAGGAGCACGGGCTGCTATTCGCGGCGAGCCAGGCGGCACGCTTGCTCTATACCAAACGTCGGGTGCCGCAAGTCAATTTATATATGCCCGCAACGATTGTTGATGCGACCGGATCAACTCGACCCAATTTCGGATGGATTGAGTCTTTGATGGGTTTGCATTTGGGCAAGTGCGTGCTGATTACTGGCGGTTCAGGCGGGATCGGCGGTCAGCTCGCACGACTCTTGGCGATCGCTGGCGCGCGAGTAATGCTGACTGCGCGTGGTAAAGACGCCTTACGCGCCCTGCGGGAGTCGATCGTGCAAGAGCTTGAGGAGATCGGCTACAACCGCCCTGCCGAACGCGTGCGAATGTTGGCTGATGTGGATGTGGGTAACGAGGCCTCATTGGTCAAAGCGGTATCGACCACGATCGAGGCTTTCGGTCGAGTCGACTATTTAATCAATAACGCAGGTGTTGCGGGTGCCGAGCAGATGGTGGTCGATATGGACCCGACAATCTGGCGCAGTACGCTCCAAGCCAATTTAAATTCCAATTATTCTTTGATTGAAAAGTTAGTACCTTTGATGAAGCGCCAAGGGTCAGGCTACATTCTCAACGTGAGCTCTTATTTTGGCGGCGAGAAATATATTGCCGTGCCCTACCCCAACCGTGCTGATTACGCAGTATCCAAGGCAGGCCAACGGGCTCTAGTTGAAAATCTTGCGCGCTTTGTCGGCCCAGAAATTCAGATTAATGCGATTGCACCAGGGCCGGTCGAAGGGGAGCGGCTTGCGGGGAAAGACGGCAAGGCGGGTCTATTTTTGCGTCGCGCTCGTTTGATTTTGGAAAACAAGCGACTGAATTTGGTACATGGCGCGGTACTTGACTGTCTGAGTCAGGGCAAGACATTGACTGACATTTGGCAGCAGTTAGCCGCGAATGATGTGGGCTTATTACAGCAGACTAATATTTTTGCACCCTTGCAAAAAATAAGCTCACGTATTCGTCGCGATGTCCATGCGAGCGACGAAGTGGACTACAGCTCCTTACATTTTTTGCTCACGAGCCAGATGGCCAAGCGTTTGATTACACGCCTACGTAACGGGGGTAGCTTGGCGACAGAGGCTGACTATGCAGAGGCATCTCGCTGGGCTGAGCAATTACCCGAGCCGACCGAACCCTTTCTAGACCCAGCTCGGACGCAGACGGAGGCTGCCCGTATTCGTGATGGGGTGCTCGGCATGCTGCATTTGAAACGGATGCCAACTGAGCTCGACGTGGCATTAGCGACGGTTTTTTTCATGGCGGATCGCGCGATTTCCGGCGAAACCTTTGAGCCCTCGGGTGGCTTACAGCAAGAGCGAACGATTACTGAGCGAGAACTGTTTGGTCGTGCTAAGCCCGAACGCGTACGGCAAATGGAAGGTGAAACCATTTGGTTGATCGGCGAGCATATGGTTGAGCCTTTAGCCGCGGTGGCCCGGCTTTTTCTTGAGGAAGGTCGTGTCGGTCGCGTAGTCGTGCTTTCGCAAACAGCCGGGGCGCAGCAAGCGTTACAGCAATCCCTCCAAGGTATTAAGCAGCTAGACCGAGTGAGTTATCGCGTCATGGGTGATGCTCTTGAAGATAGCCTAGATCAGGCTTTAGCTCAGGGTACGCCTGCCGCAGTGATCTCCACTCCACTAGCGCCAATCCCGCGCGGTATGTTTGGCATCGAAGGGGATACTCATCTCGATGCCGCTGGCTTCTCTGAGTTGATCGAAACTAATCTGACGCAACACTTCCGTGTGGCGCGCAAAGTCAGCCTCTATCAAGGCGCCCGTCTGATTTTGGTGTCACCGGATGTACCCGTCGGCGGCAGCTTGGCGCAATTTGCGATGGCAAATTTCATCAAAACGACGCTCCATGCGTTCACGGCCACACTGGGCGTTGAAAACGAACGACTCTCAACCTCTGTCCCGGTGAACCAAGTCAATTTGACGCGACGCATGCGCAGCGAAGAGCCCCGTGATGCCGTTGAACAGGCCGAGGAATACCAACGATTTGCACACGCCGTCTTGTTAGCGGCGGCGCCCATTGTGGAGGCGCAGGAGAGTCGCTATCGAGCACGTATCTATCGAGGTCTCGCCATCACGGTGTGAGAGCGGACTGCGTTAAAGTGTCGGGGATGAAACTTGCAGTCATTCCCGTTACCCCGTTCCAGCAAAACTGCTCGCTGCTGATCTGTGAGCGCACGGGAGCTGCTGCGGTCGTTGATCCGGGCGGCGACTTATCGCGCATCGAATCCAAGCTAAGTGAGGCTGGATGCCAGCTCGAAAAAATCTTCATCACGCACGGGCATCTCGATCACGCGGGCGCCACAGCCGCTTTGGCGCGCGAGTACCGCGTACCGATTGAGGGTCCTCACCCTGATGATGCATTTTGGATTGAGCAGATGCCTGCTCAGGCCAAATTATTTGGCTTTCCAGCTGCCGAAACATTTAAGCCTGACCGATGGTTGCAACAGGGTGATCAAGTACAGTTCGGTGAGCAAGCTTTGGAAGTCTTGCATTGCCCAGGACACACGCCAGGCCACATTGTCTTCTTTGATCGAAGTGGTCGATTAGCGATTGTCGGTGATGTGTTATTTGCAGGGTCGATCGGGCGAACAGACTTTCCTCGGGGCAATCATCAGGATCTGATCCGCTCTATTCGTGAGCGACTTTTTCCCTTGGGCGATGATGTTCGGTTCTTGCCCGGGCATGGGCCTATGTCAACATTCGGCGCTGAACGCCAGACTAACCCCTTCGTCGCCGATCACGTTGTTGATTAAATCACGCAGCCCATAGCTGATTCGTGGGTAGATAGTGATCTACCAACAAGGCTACAAATAGCCACATCAAATACGAGATCGAGTACCGAAAGACTTTCATAGGTAGCTCGGCTCGCTCGGTCATCTTCAGCGCTAATGCGTAATATAAAAACCGACCATTAAGGTAAGTGATACCAGCCAAATAAATTAATCCACTCATGCCAGTTAAAAATGGCATCAACGTGATCAAAACCAGCAATACGGTGTACAGCAGGATTTGTAGTCGCGTGTAAGCGATACCGTGAGTGACCGGAAGCATAGGGATACCCGCACGCGCATATTCATCGCGACGGGCGATGGCTAATGCCCAAAAATGTGGCGGTGTCCAAATGAAGATGATCAAAAACAGGAGCAAGGCATTTGGGTCAGGGTCAATGGAGTTCGTGACAGCTGCCCAGCCTAATACTGGGGGAGCCGCTCCCGCAGCGCCGCCGATGACGATATTTTGTGATGTCGCTCGCTTGAGAAAAACGGTATAGATAACGGCATACCCGATCAACGATGCAAACGTCAGTACCGCAGTCAGCGGATTGACTAAAAACCAAAGAATGAGCATTGATAAGAGGCCGAGCGCACCTGCAAATATCAAGGCTTGACGGGTACCTAAACCACCCGTGGGTAGCGGTCGGCTGCGCGTTCGCGACATTTGCTCGTCAATTTTTTGATCAAGGACATGATTGATGGCAGCGGCACAGGCGGACGCCAGAGCAATACCCAGATTGCCAAATATCAAGGCATCGAGTGGTGGCATACCCGGTGTAGCGAGTAGCGTACCCACGATGGCGGTGAATACGATAAGTGCCACCACTCTGGGCTTGGTGAGCTCCAGATAGAGGCGCCAAGTGGGACGCGCGGATGCAACTGAGGCGGGCGCACTCATGCGGTAGCGGACTCGCGCAGACGCTTATTAAAGACCAGCAATGAGAGCAAAAGTAGTGCTGCTCCAGCGTTGTGACCTGTGGCTAACCACAGCGGAAATGCTTCGAGGATCATCAAAACGGCAATCAATAATTGTAGGGCCAGAGCGGCGCTGATCCATATCGAACCTCGTCTGACGCGTTCATTGGTTGTCGCTCGCCAAGCTAACCAGGCCGCCCATAAAACCGCCAAGGTGGCGACGACCGCGCCAATGCGATGCGTAAGGTGAATAGCGACCCGTGCCGGATGCTCGAGCACGCCACCCGTATAGTTGATATCAAGGCCTCTCCACAGCACAAACGCTTCGTCAAATTGCATGTTATCGGGCCACCACTCTCCCTGACACTGTGGGAGATCAGGGCAGGCGACAGCGGCATAGTTCGAACTGGTCCAGCCGCCGAGCATGATTTGAGCGGCGACTAAAACGACGGCGACTACCCCCGCTTTACGAGCACTGGCTAAGGTGGAGTCGCTCGCGGTAGTGGCGTGACTCACTGTTCCTGTGGTGCGACGCAGGCCCAACCACATCCATGTCAACAAGCTCAAAGTGGTGAGTCCGCCGATGAGATGGAGCACCACGACCAAAGGTTTGACTAACCACCAGACTGTGAAAGCGCCGAGCATTCCCTGTAGCAGTACGACTCCCAATAACGTGAGTGCAAACCCGAGCTTGACGGGTTGCTCGCGGCGATAGGCCAAGGCGATGGCGGTAATTAACACAATGATGAAGCCGAGCAGCGTAGCGGCATAGCGATGGATCATCTCGCGCCAGGCTTTACCGGAATCATAATCCCAGCCCGGATCAAAGGATTCGATCTTTCCTTCTACACGTTCGGCGCCGGCTGGCGTGACATGACCGTAGCAGCCTGGCCAATCTGGGCAGCCGAGACCCGCATCCGTCAATCGTACCCAAGCGCCGAGTACGATAACCACCAAACACAAAAGCATGCCGAGCAATGCAAGACGCTTAATCGCAACGGCACCAGCGGGTATGGAGGTCATTTCCATTTGCGTAGACATGGGTAATTCAACTCAGCCGATATGCGACAGTTTCAATAATTTTTCGAGATCCGAAAGTAACCCTTTGGGATTTTCACGGATATCAAAGCGCATCATGAGATTCCCAAGGGGGTCCACAATGTAAATGTAGGGCGTTCCCTCGGTGACGGGAAAGTTTTGCAGCCATTGCTTGATCTACTGCCTGTAGCGCTATCACGCCCGCATGCTCTTGGCTTAAAAACTCTCTATCGCAGCAATCACCCACCGCGATGTAAACACGTTGGACACGATCCATGTCTTCAGCCAGTAGTAACCGTGTTTGTCGCATCATCCATAACGCATCGCGACATTCGGTATTGCAGCGGCCATCGGCGACATGAACAAGCGACCACTTTTCTTTGAAAATATCTACTGAGGCAGTCTTTCCGTCGAGATCGTAGAGCGCAACAGGCTCCAGCGTGATGACGGGCGAGATGAGCTCGGCATGATTAGTGCTTCCCGCAGGCCGCCAGCCGCCGAGGTAGTAAAGCCAAAATGCACCCAGTAAGGGAACAAAGAATAGAGCG
The DNA here is from genome assembly GCA_009926865.1 of Gammaproteobacteria bacterium. Taxonomy (GTDB): domain Bacteria; phylum Pseudomonadota; class Gammaproteobacteria; order Steroidobacterales; family Steroidobacteraceae; genus UBA964. The sequence goes on from RFOD01000007.1 coordinate 20,980, forward strand.
GCTAAACCGATCAGCGCACCTTTGCCTTGTCCTGGCCGAACGCTTGGGTTGACTGCATCACCGTTCACTTTACTTCTCATCTCCTGTCTCTCGGCGCTGCAGATTTAGACTCACATATAAGATCAGCAGCACCACCGCAAAACTCCACCACTGAATGGCATAAGACCAGTTCTGCTCAGGTCCCTTTCCTGCGGCAAACGGCGCCCAGTCGCGCCGATAACCATATCCACTATCTGCATCCAGCAGGAGCTGGCGTGTTTCGAGTAGCGCAGGATCGCTCCATCCCATTGCAGCCGCTAAATCCGATGTCTCGGGGAACGTGGTTAATCGCGGCCACGGTCCCGACAGTGCCGGTGCTAGACGACCACTTGCCAATCCAGCTCTTGGCAACTCATCAACCTGACCCGTAATTCGTACTAACTGATTACGGTGCAGTTCGGGAAAACCCGCTTGGAGGTCGGGCAGTTGATCGCGAAAACCCGCGAAGGGCAACCAACCTCGATTCACCAATAGCCAACGACCATCTTCTAGTTCGAAGGGCGTTAATACTTCAAATCCTGCGCGACCCTCCCGAGTCCGGTTATCCAGTAAAAACTGCCGCTCGAGATCCCAACGACCTTGGGCTTGGATCCGCGCGTAGCGATCCAGTTCCTGCATCGAGCGGTTACCTAAATATTCGGCCTGCGCTGGGCGGACGACGAAATCATCAAGCAACTGTTGCTTGAACTCTGCCCGCCCCCATTGCCAGCGTCCGAGTACGATAAAGAGCGTCAGCAGGGCAATCGTCAGTCCCGTCATCAGCCATGACGGTGCAAACACTCGACGGCCGACGGGGATTCGAACAGGCACGGCCGTATAATACCGTCTTCACGTCACTGAAGCCGAGGGTTGCCATGGAAGTGTTTCGCTTACTCGTGTCCGTGGCCATGATCGGCATCGTGATCAGCCTGGGTTCCGCACTGTTTCATCTGGTGACGGACAAGGGCGATTCAAAGAAGATGGTCCGTGCGCTGACCATGCGCATCGGTTTGTCGATCACCTTGTTTCTGTTGCTGATGGGTGCCTGGGCCATGGGGCTTATTCAGCCCCATGGCGTGCAGCCTTAAACAGCGTTATCGCCCGGACGGGCGGAGCTCACACCCAGTAGACGAAAACGAATAGCCCTAACCACACGACGTCGACAAAGTGCCAATACCAAGCCACCGCCTCAAACGCGAAATGGCGCTGCGGCGTGAAATGACCATTCATCGTTCGCAACCAGATCACGACCAGCATGATGGCGCCCAAGGTGACGTGCATGCCGTGGAAGCCCGTGAGCATGAAGAAGGTTGAGCCGTAGATACCGGTAGAGAGCGTCAAGCCGAGCTCGGTATAGGCGTGGATATATTCTTCGGCTTGCAAGCCTAGGAACAAGAAGCCGAGCAAGAAAGTCGCCGCTAGGAAAATATTCAGTACGCGACGATTACCCTCTTTCAAAGCGTGATGGGCGATGGTGATGGTCACGCCCGATAGCAGGAGGATGGCCGTATTGATGGCGGGCAATCCAAATGCCGGGATCGTTTCAAAGGAGCCATCATCACGAGGACCGAGCGCAGCAGGGCCATTGGTCGGCCACGCTGCCGTGTATTCAGGCCACAAGAGCAAGTTGTTGAATATTTTGACACCTTCGCCACCCGCCCACGGCACTGACAGCTGACGCGCATAAAACAACGCGCCGAAAAACGCTGCGAAAAACATCACTTCAGAGAATATGAACCACAGCATCCCCATGCGGAACGATCGATCGACCTGCATGTTGTATATACCAGCTTGGTTTTCGCCGATGACCACGCCGAACCAACCGACGAATAAGGCAACCACCATCAAAAGACCAATGGCAAATACCGTCGGGCCATACCACTCGTTCAGCCAGCCACATAGGCCGATCATCACTACGAAAAGAGATGCCGAACCAAATAGCGGCCACGCACTTTCGTGCGGAACGTAATATTTGTCGGCGTGATCAGCGTGCGCGTTGGCCATGATGCTCAATCCTCAATTGCGGCAACCCGGGTTGAGTTGTCGTAGAACGTATATGACAGAGTGACCCGATCGATGTGGGACGGCAGCGCCGGATCCACCACAAACCTTACTGGCATAACGCGCTCTTCATTCTGCGCGAAATGCTGCGGCGTAAAACAGAAGCATTCAGTTTTGCGAAAAAATGCAGTGGCTTTGCCCGGCGCGATGTTGGGGATCGCTTGGGCAACAGTGTCACGACCGGTGAGATTGCGCGCGACATAGTCCACTTCATAGAGCTTGCCGGGTTGTACGGCCATCTCGTACACCACCGGTGAGAACTCCCAGCTACCCACTGTTGGTAGCTCGGCGACGAATTCGACCATCACTCGACGATCGGGATCCGCCGACGGCGTATTGACGGCGGTGATCGAAGTCGGGCGCAATAAATCTTTGGAGTTACCGATGCCCGTGATGTCGCACAGCACATCGTAAAGCGGGACTAAGGCAAAGCCGAACGCGAACGCACCGCCCGCTACACCGAGTAGGCGTAGCAGCATGCTGCGATTGCGTCGCGCTCGATCGGATGTCACGTCCTCACCCCTAAAACTGACATCAAAATAAACGCCACATAAAACCCGAGCGCAACGACACCAAGCAGAATCGCACTGCGTTTGACGCGCCGTGAGCGCTCGATATCGTTCGGCTCTGTCATCGGTTTAGTGTTGCTGAGCGACACCTTTAGCGACGACTTCGCGAGTCGGTGGCGGATCCCAGCTGTGATAAGGAGCAGGTGTGGGCAATTCCCAATCGAGGCCCGTGGCGCCTTCCCACGGACGTGCGGGGGCTTTTTCACCCGAGCGGACGGCCTGCCAGATCACGTACACAAAGAGCAGCTGAGAGAAGCCGAAGACGAAAGCGCCAATCGAAGAGACCATGTTCCAATCCGCAAATTGGGTGGAGTAGTCCGGAATACGACGCGGCATACCGGCCAAGCCCAAGAAATGTTGTGGGAAGAACAAGATGTTGACGCCGATCGTTGACAGCCAGAAGTGCAGCTTGCCGAGCTTCTCGCTGTACATACGACCACTCCACTTCGGTAACCAGTAATACACCCCCGCCATGATGGCGAAGACGGCGCCCGGTACCAGTACGTAGTGGAAGTGCGCCACGACGAAGTAACTATCGTGGTACTGGAAGTCCGCCGGCACGATCGCCAGCATCAGACCCGAGAAACCACCAATGGTGAACAAGAAAAGGAATGCGAGCGCAAACAGCATCGGCGTTTCGAAGCTGATAGAGCCCTTCCACATGGTGGCACACCAGTTAAATACTTTGACGCCCGTTGGTACGGCAATCAGCATGGTCGAGAGCATAAAGAACAGCTGACCCGCCAAAGGCATGCCCACGGTGAACATGTGGTGCGCCCAGACAATGAACGAGAGGAAAGCGATCGAGGCGGAGGCGTACACCATCGACTCGTAACCGAACAACGGTTTACGCGAGAAGGTCGGGATGATTTCCGAGACCACGCCGAACGCTGGCAGAATCAGGATGTATACCTCAGGATGCCCAAAGAACCAGAAGATGTGTTGGAACATCACTGGGTCGCCACCGCCGGCAGCGGTAAAGAAGGCGGTACCGAAGAAATGATCCGTCAGTAGCATGGTGACCGCGCCCGCAAGCACGGGCATGACCGCGATCAGCAGATAGGCCGTGATGAGCCAAGTCCAGCAGAAGAGCGGCATGTTCAGCAGGCCCATCCCTGGAGCGCGCATATTCATGATCGTGACGACCACATTGATAGCGCCGAGGATCGAAGAAATCCCCATCAAGTGAATGGCAAAGATCGTCAGCGGGAAGCTATCGCCTGCTTGCAGCGAGAGCGGTGGGTACAAGGTCCAGCCACCCGCCGGCGCGCCACCCGGAATGAACAGCGTCAGCAACAACAGCGTGAACGCGAACGGCAGCAGCCAGAAGCTGAAATTATTGAGGCGAGGTAGCGCCATATCAGGCGCGCCGACCTGCATTGGGATCATCCAGTTGGCAAGTCCTGTCCACGCTGGCATCACCGCGCCGAAAATCATCAGCAGCGCGTGCATGGTCGTCATGGAATTGAAGAACTGCGGATCAACAAATTGCAGCCCCGGCTGGAAAAGCTCTGCACGAATGACCAGCGCCATCGCGCCACCCAAGAAGAACATCGTGCAGGCAAATATCAGGTATAGCGTGCCGATATCTTTGTGGTTAGTGGCGTAGAGCCAGCGCTTTAACCCAGTTGGCGCGTGGTGGTCATCGTGATGATCGACAGTGCTTGTGTTGGCCATGATCAATTCGCTCTTAGGCTAAAAACTTGTTGACTGAAATCTGAGGAACTTAACCGCGCGGTGAAGGGGCGGGCTCCCGTGACGCTACGGTGGGGGTTGCGCCGGTTTGCTGTGCGGCAAGCCAGGTGGCAAATTCTTGCTTGCTGACGACTTTGACGACGATCGGCATGAAACCATGATCGCGACCGCAGAGCTCGGCGCATTGCCCTCGGTAGACGCCCGTTTTTCCGGCATCAACCTTAAACCAAATTTCATTGACGGTGCCGGGGATGGCATCTTTCTTCATGCCAAACTGCGGTACCCACCAGGCATGAATAACGTCCTGCGCGGTTAAGAGCACACGAACTTTCGTGTCTTCCGGTACGACTAGTGGGTTATCAACATTCAGTAGGTAATCGGGCACCGCGTGCGGATCAAGGCCGGAATTCAGCTGACGGGTCTCGTCACTCGTGCGATCGAGCTTGGAGAAGAACTTCACGTCTTTACCCAAATAATCGTAATGCCACTTCCACTGGTAACCGGTGACTTTAATGCTGAGTTCCGTGTCACGGGTGTCTTCAATTGCGATCAAGGTACGAGCGGCTGGGATAGCCATGATGACCAAGATCACCACTGGAATAACGGTCCAGATAATCTCCGCTTTGGTGCTGTGCGTCATCGTGACATCGGGCTCGGCGCCTTGAGATTTGCGGAACGCCACCAGCGACCAAATCATCCAACCAAAGACGAACACACCGATGGCAACGCACCACCAAAAGATCGTCATATGCAGTGAGTGGATTTCTTTGGACAGTTCTGTCACACCCACAGGCATATTGAGATCGCCCCACTCGGCGTGCGCGGTCAGCGGGCTGGCCACGACGGTAAGTGCGAGCAGCAGGGCAATCGATCGGTATACGTAAGTCATGAGTCTTTCCGATGTAACGACACGTCCAGGACGTGGGGTGATAACAAAATCAAGCACTCCAAAGGCGCACTCATGGAGTGATCACCGTTGCAGGCAACGTTGGGGATTCGTTGATACGCCCGATCAGTCGCCGTAGCTGCGCAGCCAATGCCTGCCTCTCCGGTTCGGTAAGGAAGGCGGCCAGCTCGTGACGACGTCCATGCGACTCAACCGTGAGCCGACTCGGATGCCATGCAGAACCCCCAGAGCGGATTCTAACTTGTGCCCAGTGCCGCGGAAACTCGCTTCTGCGCATCGGCGACACGGAGTGGTCTTCGATGCACACCGTCGTCGGCCCGACGATGATGGTTTGACGCTGTCCTTTGCGGGCGAGATTCGTCTTAAGCGCCCAGACCAAGAGGGCAAATTCCAGGCCTGCAAACGGTAATACCGGCCAAAATCCCATGAGGGTGACGGGCAACGCGACCGACAGGGAGGCCAGCCCCACGCTAGCGAGAAAGAGACGTGCCCCGCGCGGACTGAGCGAGCAGTGAGGAGCAATCTCGATGCGGGTTTCGGGGTGGTCCATGATCAGGGTGGGCCATGATATGCGGGTTTCAACAGAGGCGCGGATGATAACGGCCGAGAGAAAACCGCGCCAAGTCAAAGGCTTACGTCAATAATTGGCGGCCGATTTAAAGCGCCATCAGGCGGTCGACGCAGGCCTCGAGGTCGCTAGATTCCGACGCGCCATGGTCGCCATACGACAACACGGCCAGAGGGGGCGAGCCGAGCAGTTGGCTGAGCGTCGCCAAATTTTCCTCGCTTCGTAACAGATTTGGGTCGATGCGATTAGCAACCCAACCCGTAGGGTGGCAGCCACTCGCATCAATCGCTTCCCAACTCAGCGCCGCATGGTTAAGACAGCCTAAACGCAGCCCTACAACTAAAATAATTGGTAAATCAATAACTTGGGCAAGGTCGGCCATACTGGTCTGTTGGCTGATGGGTGCCCGCCAGCCGCCTGCGCCTTCCACGACGAGGAAGTCGGACTGCGCTCCGAGTACCCGCGCACCCTGCGCGAGCGCGCTGAGATCGATCGACACGCCCTCTTCTGCCGCGGCGATATGCGGCGATACAGGTGCCCGAAAACAATACGGATTCACACTGGGGTAGGGCCAGCCTTGTCCGCTGGCTTCGATGAGTGCCAACGCATCTTCATTGCGCCAGCCCGCTTCGGCCTCGAAAGCCCCCGCGGCGATCGGCTTCATGACCCCCACGCGTAAGCCCCGCCTACGCAGACTCCGTACTAGCCGAGTTGAGAACCACGTTTTACCGATTTCCGTATCGGTGCCGGTGACGAAGCAGCCTTTCATGGTGACTTTCGTTTGATTGCGCCGATGGGGATGCTGACCTCGTTCCGCGATGAGCTCGAGTCTGCCCCCGAGCGTGAGCGTGCGTTAGAGCGTGACGCGAACGCTGAGCCGTAGATCACTTCCCAGGTCGCTCTATTGGCATATCGGTCGCGATAGATACTGATCATGGTTGCAAGTCGATTTTTACCCGTCAGGCCGCGCCGTCTGTCGCGCAGTGAATTACCCGCACCTAAATCTTTGAGTTCATCGAGCAGATCTCGCGTGGCGGCATAATCGACGACAATACGATCTAAGTCCAAAACAGGTTCTGCTAGTTCTGCACGAGTCATCGCTGATCCCAGATCGTGAATATCAATGAAATCGTTAACATGCGGCTGATCGTCGACCATCGCCCACGCTGCCCGTAGTTCTTGCAGCGTGGTGGGCCCGAATGTGCTGAATAAAAATAGCCCATCGGGCGCAAGCACGCGACCTACCTCAGCCAGAACTTTATCGGGTGGCAGACACCATTGAAGCATCAAATTACTGAAGACGAGTTGTACGCTGCCACTTGCCAAGGGCAGGTTCGCCGCATCAGCCGCCACCCAATCTGACGATGGCGACTTCACTCCTACCGCTCGTCGCAGGCGCTGCCATACTGATTCGTGCTGACGCGGTTTTGAGCGAGCGTGCTGCAGCATCGGTAAGGCGAGATCCACTGAGAGGATGTTAGCCTCTGGGAAATGCGTTCGTAGGGCTACGCTCGCAAGGCCCGTCCCCGCCCCGAGATCTAATACGACCTTCGGTTTGAGGTTGAAATGTGACAATCGTGAAATCAGTTCATCGCGGGCTAGCGCCTGTACGCGCGCTGCCGAGTCATAACTTTGACTGGCGCGGCCAAAAGCTCGGCCAACTGCCCAGCGATCGATAGACTCGACTGATGGTTCTTCCGGCGTCATCGCAAAAATTCCTGCACCAGCCCCTGTATTTCTTCTGGGTGTGAGATGAAGGGCGCATGTCCGCAGCGAGGTATTTCAAGGTACAAAGCGTTCGGTAGTTGATTGGCCAAAGATTTGGAAGCCTCTGGATGGACGATTCGATCATATTGACCCGCAACGACTAAGGTCTGCTGATGGATATTTCCTAACCAGGGTCTTTGATCGGTGACTTCCAGCCAGCCCAATGCTGCCTGCAACGCTGTGGGCTGCCCTTCCCCGCCCTCCGCAAGCGCTTGCTGAAGTCTCTGCAACGTTGCGGTGGCGGCTGAATCCCCTCGCACCTGCAAGGCGAGAAATTCGCGGATCGTTCGCGATGTGTTAAGTGTAATTTGTTGGCGGAGGGTTGCGAGCGTTTGGCTTGTGACGGCATGCGGCCAATCGTCAGCGCGGACAAATTTTGGTGTAGCACCGATCAAAATCAGTCGCTTGACACGCTCAGGTGCTATAGCTGCGATCTGTAACGCGATTTGGGCGCCGATTGACCAGCCGAGTAGATCAAATGTAGCGGGCAGTTCGCGTAAAAGATATTCAGCCACGTCTTGCGCTTGCCAGACAAGTATATCCGGCGCGTTACCATGGCCCGGTAAGTCTGGAGCGATACAGTTTCGTTCCAGATTGGCTATGAGGTCCACAAAGATTTTGTGGTTGAGCGCCCAGCCATGCAGCAATACCAAAGGGGTCATACGCTGTCTCGATGAAGCTCGTCGGCTAATACGCGCAACAAGGCATCAATGTCTGCTGGATTGTGTCGGCTCGAGAGTGTGATTCGCAAACGGGAGGTTCCTTTTGGCACAGTCGGCGGGCGAATGGCTGCGACTGAAAATCTGTGCTCACGTAGCCGAGCACTCAGATAAAGAGTGCGTTGCTCCGAGCCGAGTAAGATCGGTTGAATAGCAGATTGAGAGTCGAGTAGCTCGATACCGAGTTGCTGGGCGCGAGATCGAAAATATTGAATATTTGTTTGTAGCTTTTCTTTGTGCCAGGGCTCATCAGTGAGCAACTCGAGTGCGGCGCGGGTCGCAGCGGCGACGTGCGGTGGTAATGCAGTGGTATAGATATAGGTACGTGAGGTTTGTAAGAGCCACTCGATCAAAGCCGAATCACCCGCAACAAAAGCGCCAAAACTACCCAATGCTTTACCAAAGGTGCCGACTAGTACGGGCACTTGGTCGCTGTCGAGATTGAATAGTTCACAGCAGCCGCCACCGTGCTGCCCCAAGGTACCAATTCCGTGCGCGTCATCAACCACCAACCATGCCTCATATTCTTTGGCGAGTTGAGCGAGCTCTGGAAGAGGGGCAAGATCGCCATCCATGCTAAACACGCCGTCGGTCACTAGTAACCGGCTCGCTTGTGGTTGCTGTGTAATCGCTTTTTCGAGACGCGCTTTAGCGTTGGCGACATCTGCGTGGGCGTAGCGCGATAGACCTCGCGGAGCGGCGAGCCGTCCGGCATCGATCAATGAAGCGTGATTGAGTCGGTCTTGTATCACGACGGCGTGGTGGCCACTTAAGGCTTGAATGACACCGAGATTTGCCATGTATCCCGTCGAGAAGACCAATGCGCGCTCGCGGCCTGTCAGTCGAGCCAGCGCGTATTCCAGTTGCTCGTGTTCTTCGGTATGTCCGTTGATTAAGTGCGACGCACGACCGCCTGCGCCGTACCGTGAGATCGCGCGTGTGGCCGCTTCCATGAGTCGTGGATGATGGGCAAGACCTAAATAATCATTGCTGCAGAAATCCTGCAGCGCGTAATCCACAACGCTTCGCTGCCGACGCCGATGATCTGTCTCGAGCGCTTCGAGGGCGTCGTGCAGCGCCTCAGCCTTACGACGCACCGGAAGCGGTCACCATGCCAAGCCGTTGCAGTAACTGTTGATCATGCTCAACGTCTGGATTGCCAGTAGTGAGAAGTTTTTCCCCGTAAAAAATCGAGTTTGCACCCGCTAAAAAGGCGAGCGCTTGCAGTTCATCCGACATGCTTTCGCGACCGGCGGAAAGTCGTACTGCTGAGTTTGGCATGAGAATTCGTGCCACCGCGATCGTGCGTACGAAATCAAAGGGATCAACAGCCGCCTGTTCTGCTAAAGGCGTACCAGGTACCGCGACGAGCTGGTTGATCGGGACACTTTCTGGGTGTTGCGGTAGGTTCGCGAGTACTTGCAGCATACGTGCGCGATCCGTCACGGTTTCACCCATACCGACGATGCCACCGCAACATACGCTCATACCCGCTTCGCGCACAGCTTCTAGCGTATCGAGTCGATCCTGAAAGTCTCGAGTAGTGATGATTTTTTCATAGAATTCAGGCGAAGAGTCGATATTGTGGTTGTAGTAATCGAGTCCAGCGTCTTTTAATTCTTGGGCTTGTTCGCGCGTCAGCATACCAAGGGTCGCGCAGGTCTCCATGCCCAGTTCGCTAACTTCGCGAATCATTGCCGTCATCACCTGCATATCTTTTTTCTTTGGTGAGCGCCAGGCGGCGCCCATGCAAAAACGAGTCGCACCCGCAGCGCGAGCGGCTTGCGCACGGTCAACGACTTCCTCGATGGCGAGTAAAGCTTCGCGATCGAGCCCCGTGTCATAGCGCACGCTTTGAGGGCAGTACGCGCAGTCTTCGGGGCAGGCGCCCGTTTTGACCGAAAGCAGCGTGCTCATTTGCACGGTGTTGGGGGCCTGATGCGCGCGGTGGACGTTTTGCGCTTGAAATATGAGGTCCTGGAATGGCAGAGCGAAGAGGGCTTCAACTTCGGGCAGGCTCCAGTCGTGGCGGAGCCCCGCGGGCATCGTAGCTGCGTCCGAGCGCCTGAATGCAGCCGAAGCCACCACGGGTTCGGCAGATACAGGTCCCGCAGATCGCTCGGAATTGGTGACAACATTGGGCAGATTCATGACTGGTATCTCCGACAAGAGGGGCGTCAGCTAGCGCATCGCTACAAAACTCAGCAGGCCGGCGCATGTTCGACATCCCCGACGAGACTGTCAACTTACCACCCCTCTCTCAGTCGACAATGATTGGGGCCCTTGCTGCAGCGCGCCTACCCCTTTGGTGGCGGTTGACTTACCGGCTGCTCGCGGCGCGTTGTATCTACTGCGATACCCCGGGGGATCTCGGTGAAATTGACCTGTGCTCGGGTTGTTTGCGGGCCTTGCCTTGGAGTCATTGGCTCAACGCCCCTGAAAACGCTCTATTTGATTACCGACCCGCTGTGAGCCGTAGTTTATTGGCACTGAAGTTCGGGGGTGAATTTCGACATGCAGCGGTCCTGGGTACGCTACTCGGGTCGTATTGGCGCGAGACGCTACATCACCTTGAGCGACCACTGATCGTACCCGTTCCGCTACACCGAGATCGCTTGCGCGAACGGGGCTTCAACCAAGTCGCGATGCTCGCTCGCTACGCGAGTCGAGTCGTCGGTTGGCCTGTCTATCCCCGGTTGTTGATCCGAGCCCGTTACACCGCGCCACAAACCCGCCTCGAGGCCCACCAACGCCATCAAAATGTTCAGGCGGCGTTTAGTGCTGCTCGGCCGCCGATCTCCCAGGAGCAAGCTGTGATTTTGCTGGACGATGTCGTCACAACGGGTGCTACCTTACAGGCGGCAGGGATGGCTCTTAAGCAAGCGGGTTATCAAGTTCAGCTTTGGGCGGTGGCCAGAGCAATGCCAACGAAGATGACCAGTCCGATTGTTTGATTGCCGAGAAATGCCTTGAAGCAACCCGCTCGCTCGCGTGCGCGCGCCCACCAGAGATGACGAAGAAATAGTGTGCAGGCGATCAGCACGCTGGCCTCATACCACACGCCAAGTTGTGACATCGCGCCCATGGCCCACAAGCCGACGATCATCAAAAGCTGCAGTAGACTAATCACAAAGAGGTCCGCTTGGCCGAGGAGTAAGGCTGTGGAATGAATGCCGAGTTGTCGATCGTCATCACGATCCACCATGGCGTAGTAGGTGTCATAGATGAGTGCCCACAGCACCGTCAATCCAAAGATAAACCAGCCAATATTTGGGATAGCACCCTGTACCGCCATAAACGCCATCGGCACTCCCCAGCCAAATGCAACACCCAGATACAATTGGGGCGCTGGAAAAAATCGCTTGAAGAACGGATAGCTTAGTAGCAGCGCTGCGGCCACGAAAGCGAGATACATCGTTTTTCGATCAAGTTGTACGACCAGAAAAAACGCGATGGCCAGTAACACACCGCATAGCAAGAGCGCCTCATACGGAGAAATGCGCCGCGCGGCCAACGGACGATCGCGCGTGCGCTCGACATGGGGGTCAATATCTCGATCCGCGAAATCATTGATGATGCAGCCTGCAGAGCGGGTGAGGACTGTGCCGAGCAAAAAAATAATTAATATAGAAATCGGCGGGATGCCATCCGCCGCGATCCACAATGCCCATAGCACGGGCCATAAGAGCAGCAAAATACCGATAGGCTTATCTAGGCGCATCAGCCGCGCATAGTCAGAGAGTCTTCGGCGTAGGGCGGGAGACATGATCAAATGGCTACTACGCCTGAGGATTCTGCCGTTGCAATGGCTGGCATGAATACTTCGTATAGATCAAAAGAATAAAGTCCTAGATTAAACGCCGAATGTCGTATCCAAAGATTACCGGTTATTAGGCCACAAGTGTGTAAGGCTCTTTGCATGACCCAGGACTGTTCTAGCCGAGTGTAGCGAGGTGCTGCTCGCTGTAGATCACTGCGTGCAGCGAGCGCTTCACCGAGCGTAGTACGCCCGATCGCGATCAGCCACGGGTGCGCTTCAGCCGTTCTGGCTGGGATACGCGTATGCGCAAACAGCCATGGCTCATGAGCACAACTCATGGTGATTTCACGCACGTATTCGCCTTGCAGTAGACCCTCGTGTAACACCTGCATATTGAAAGCGTCACCGGCGGCGGCTCGTATCCGCTCGGTCAACAAGCCTGGCGTTTGCAACCAAGATAGCAGGCGGGCGTCAGCCACATAGCAATTAAGTGCGCTAGCGGGCAGCCACATGGCCGTAGCGGGTACAGCCGGTGGCAGAAGTACTGCGTCAGTAGTGTCAGTTATCAAAGACTGACTATTCAATGATTTCTCAGCCAATTCGAGCGTACCTATCATCATGACCGATCCAGCGCGCGGTCAACGGCGCGATTGTATCTGGGTATTGGTCGAGAATCTGACTGGCTGCACTCTGTACGGCTGGCAGTAGATCCGCATCGCGCTCGAGATCGGCCACTCTCATCCGAGCCAGCCCCGTTTGACGAGTGCCTAGGAGTTCGCCCGGCCCGCGTAGCTGTAGATCGCGCCGAGCAATCTCAAAGCCGTCGGTGCTATCGCGAATCGCATTGAGACGCTCGCGTGCCAGACCGCCGAGCGGCGGTCGATACAAAAGAACGCAGGTGCTTTCAGCGCTCCCTCGTCCGACCCGACCTCTTAATTGATGTAGTTGTGCAAGGCCCATTCTTTCAGCGTTCTCGATCACCATCACGCTGGCATTCGGGACATCCACACCTACTTCAATGACGGTTGTGGCTACCAAAAGCTGCGTTTGGCCTGCTTTGAATTCATTCATGAGCCGATCTTTGTCACGCGGTGGCATTCGACCATGGATCAGTGCGACCTGCAGTGAGGGTAGGGCGGCCGTCAAGATCGCGGCCATTTCTTCGGCCGCCTGACACTGTAATTCTTCGGACTCTTCAATCAACGGACACACCCAGTAGGCTTGTCGACCTGTTTGACACGCGCGCTCGACGCGTTTGACTACTTCATCGCGGCGGCTATCGGGCACCACTACCGTTTGTACAGGCGTTCGACCGGGGGGTAGCTCATCAATGATAGAGAGATCCAGATCCGCGTAGGCCGTCATCGCTAAAGTGCGCGGGATGGGTGTCGCCGTCATGATCAGTTGGTGAGGTCGATGCTCTGGGCCGTTACCTTTTTCCGCGAGCTGTAAACGCTGCTGGACGCCGAATCGATGTTGCTCGTCAACGATGACGAGGGCTAAGTCTTTGAAACTTACGCCTTGCTGAAAGAGGGCGTGGGTACCGACGAGCAGTGGTACTTCACCTTGTTGGGCCGCTTCGATCGCACTGCGTCGGGTGCGAGCGGGCTGCGAGCCACTTAACAAAGCCACCGTCACGCCCAATGGGCGGAACCATTGATCGAGATTACGAAAATGCTGCTCAGCGAGCAGTTCCGTGGGCGCCATCAACGCAACCTGTCGTCCGCTACCCAAGGCTTGTGCTGCCGCGACGGCGGCCACCACGGTTTTGCCGCAACCCACATCACCCTGCACTAGCCGTAACATGGGTGTCGTTCTTTGCAAGTCTTCAGTGATATCTTTGATAACTTTTTGCTGAGCGCCAGTTAAGGAAAACGATAGTGAGTTAATAAAACGGCTAGCGAGCTGCTGCAGATCTTCTAAGCTGTGGGCCTGATCGACTCGCGCGGATTCACGAAGCTTTCGCAGTGCAACCTGATGGGTGAGTAATTCTTCAAATGCGAGGCGGCGTTGCGCGGGGTGGCATCCCGCATCGAGCTCTTCAAGCGCCACATCGCGGGGTGGTTCATGCACGATACGCAAAGCGTCACCTAGTGCCGGTAACCCGAGGGCGCGAGTCATCTCTGCAGGTAACCAATCTTTGATACCACTCACGCCGAACTTCATCGCTTGCTTGATGAGTGATCGCAGTCGCGCCTGACTCACACCTTCAGTCAACGGGTAAATGGGCGTCAGCACCTCTTCTAAAGTAGCGTTTTTGTCATACACCCGCTGATATTCTGGGTGGACCATTTCAAGGCCCATCGGACCTCGTCTGATTTCACCAAAACAGCGGAGGGTGGCGCCCCGCGCGAGGCCTTGTTGTTGACTCGAGGAAAAATGAAAAAAGCGTAAGGTCAAAAAGCCTGAGCCATCGGCGAGTCGACATAACAATTGTCGGCGCCGTCAGTTGAATTTGCCCCTCGATGACGGCACGCGTGCCAGCTAGAACGCTACCGATGGGTTGAATACGCGTCCGATCTTCATATCGGGTGGGGAGAACAAAGAGCAGGTCCTGTACCTGCTCTACCCCAAGGACGGCCAAGCGTTGTGCTAGCGCTGCACCAACCCCCCGCAGTACTGTGATTGACTGCTGTTCTTTGGGGATATCCACGGCGGCGGTGCCCGCTAAAACGCAGGGAATACGTCAGTCTAGGTACAGGATGCAGTCGACCTCGACTCGAGCACCCCGTGGTAACTGCGCGACCCCGAGCGCAGCACGCGCTGGCCAGGGCTGCGGAAAAAAACGCGCCATGATTTCATTGACTCGAGCAAAGTGGGCGAGATCTGTCAAAAATACGGTCACTCGGGCAGCCTGAGCGAGGCTCGCGCCAGCCGCTTCTGCGATGGCGGCAAGGTTATTGAAGACGCGTTCGATTTCCGCATCGATATCACCACTGACCATTTCACCGGTTTGTGGGTCGAGCGGAATCTGTCCTGAAATATAAACTGTCTGCCCAACCCGAACCGCCTGTGAGTAGGTGCCGATCGCAGCGGGAGCGTTGGGTGTTTGGATAATCTCTCTGCTCATGCTTGCCTTGCCTCTTAGTCGTCACGTGAACGCACGGCAAGTGTACGCGAGACGCGAAGCACTTCGGGCATGCGGCGAATGACTCGAATGATCTGCGCTAAATGACGTCGGTCGCGAACTTTGAGTTCAAACACCAGCATTGAGGTTTCGGTATCGCGCTCCTGCATGTCCACATGGTCAATATTGGTTTCGGTTCGGGCGATTGCGGCAGCGATCGCTGCCAACACCCCCATGCGGTTAGCCACCACCACCTGCAGTTCACTCGTGAAGCGCTTGTCGGTGCTTTCTGACCACGCGACACTCAGCCACTTATCTGGGTGTTTGCGATAGTCCTCCACATTCGCACACGCTTCGCGATGCACCACGATACCTCGTCCGCTCGATAGGTAAGCGATGATGGGATCACCGGGTAACGGATAGCAGCAACGCGCATAACTGACCAATAGGCCTTCGGTTCCCGCAATCGCTAAAGGCGCCGGAGCAATAGCGGTTTCACGAGATGGCTCGTTCTGATCACTCGACGCATCCGGCGTCGACCCGATACGTAGTGCAATGAGCGGCGCTAGGCGTTCTCCCAAGCCAACTTTCTCAAATAGTTCATCGACATCTACCATACCCTGCTCGCCTGCGGTCGCGAGTAAGGTGGCTTCCCCCACCTCCGTCAGTGAGATCTTAAATTCAGCTAGTGACTGGTTAATTAATCTTTGGCCTAGCTCAATCGCTTCAGCTCTTCGCAGTCCTTTCAAAAACTGGCGGATCGCCGTACGAGCTTTCGCCGTCACCACAAAATTGACCCAGGCGGGATTGGGCATTGCACCAGGCGCTGTGACGATTTCGACGGTCTGCCCATTACGCAGTTCGGTTCGCAGCGGCGCTAATCGTCGATCGACTTTTGCAGCAACGCACCGATTGCCTACGTCCGTGTGGACGGCGTAAGCGAAGTCCACCACGGTGGCGCCCCGTGGTAGCCGTAAAATCTGGCCCTTGGGAGTGAATAAGTAAACTTTGTCCGGGAAAAGATCGAGCCGCACACTCTCAAGAAATTCTTCGGATGACCCACTCTCTTGCATCGCAATGAGATTCGCGAGCCACTCGCGAGCTTGGGTCTGCTCCGTAGCATCTGACTCGCCCGCTTTGTATTTCCAATGCGCGGCAATACCGGATTCCGCAATGCGATGCATATCGCGGGTACGGATTTGCACTTCGATGGGTAAGCCATTCGGCCCGAACAAAGTCGTATGTAGCGACTGATAGCCGTTTACTCGAGGAATCGCAATGTAATCTTTGAATCGACCCGGCATCGGTCGATAGACGGAGTGCACCATCCCAATCGCGCGGTAACAGTCATCAGCGGAATCCACAATTACGCGTAAGCCATACACGTCAACGATTTCCGCGAGCGGAATTCGTTTGCGTTGCATTTTGCGATAGATGCTATAGAGATGCTTTTCGCGCGCTTCGACTTCGGCGGGTAGCTTCGATTTGCTCAGTGAGGAGTCAATATTTTCCGCGATCTTTGCTAAAAACTCTTTTTGATTACCGCGCGCACGCCGTAGTGCTTGGTCGATGACTTGGTAGCGCCGCGGATAGAGGGCCCTAAACCCTAAATCTTCAAGTTCTAGTTTCAGGTTATATAGACCGAGTCGCTCAGCGAGCGGCGCATAAATATCGAGCGTTTCTCTGGCAATCGCGCGACGACGCATCATCGACATGCCGGAGATGGTGCGCATATTGTGTAGTCGATCGGCGAGCTTGACTAAGATGACTCGCAGATCTCGCACCATAGCCAAGAGCATTTTGCGAAACGATTCAGCCTGAGCTTCCTCGCGGCTCTTGAACTGGATTTGGTCGAGTTTGGTGACCCCGTCAACGATATCAGCGACGTTAACGCCGAAGCTGACGGCAAGCTCTTCTTTGGCGATCGGCGTGTCTTCGATGACATCGTGCAGGATAGCGGCGACGATCGTGTCGGCATCGACCCTGAGATCGGCGAGTACGGTTGCGGCCGCTAAGGGGTGCGCAATGTAGGGTTCGCCGGTTTTGCGTTTCTGACCACGGTGAGCGTCGGCCGCAAAGAGCGCGGCCGATTGGATTCGTTGGACATGGTCCGTGGGGAGATAGCTACCGACGACCGTCAGCAACTCCTCGAGACCTGGCGTGCGCGAGGCGGCGCCTGAGCGCGATCCCGGCTGGCTTAGCCCATCGTCCAAGACTTGCCTACGTCAATCCCCCAGACCGAACTGGGGTGCACGAAAGCCGGGGTCCGGCTCCATGATGTCCGGCAATAAGCTCGGTTCCGGCTCCGGCTCCGGCTCGGGTTCCAGCAGCATATCAGGCGTGATCTTGCCTTCTGCAATTTCGCGCAGGGCGACTACGGTGGGCTTGTCGTTTTCCCAAGGCACCGTGGATTCGGCTCCGTTTGCGAGTCGTCGGGCACGTTGCGATGCCAAAATGACGAGCTGGAAGATGTTGTCGACGTTTTGTAAACAGTCTTCGACGGTGATCCGAGCCATATTCTTACCTATCGGCCAAGGGGCCGAGTTCCACTACCAAACGGCCGACCAGTATAGCGCGTTTCTAGGCAGCGGGTCTCGGGGGGGTCCCTATCGACGACCGAGCCCCCCGCTGGTCTTGAAAGCGTCGACTAGGTCTGTAACAAGTGTGTGAGCAGAGGCTGCAGGTTCCCACGGTCTGCGCGTAAGTCAGGCGCCTCGTCGCGGATAATTCGATGCAGATCCCGCAACGCATCGGCGAATTGGTCATTGACGATCACGTAATCAAATTCCCGATAGTGACGCATATCGTCGACAGCATCTCGTAATCGCCGTTCAATGACGGCATCACTGTCGGTTCGTCGTGACCGAAGGCGAGATTCCAGCGCTTGGCGCGAGGGCGGCAGGACAAAAATGCTGTGACACGGTACGCCGCTGATCTGGGTTCGGGCGCGCACTTGGGCTGCACCTTGCCAGTCAATTTCGAGGATCACATCATGTCCGTGGCCAAAGGCTGTGGTCAGCGCCGCCAGGCTGGTGCCATAGTAGTGATCAAAGACTTTTGCGTGTTCTAAAAAGCCATCCCGCCCGAGTAGCGCCTCAAACTGTGGAATATCAACGAAGTGATAATCGCGACCGTCCATTTCATTGGGTCGTTGCGGGCGCGTGGTATGTGAGACGCAAACGCGTAGGGCGGGCTCCTGCTCAAGCAGGGCCTTAACCAGGCTAGTTTTGCCGGCTCCCGAAGGCGCTGCAATCACAAATAAACGACCGCCAGACACGCTCACCTCACTCGATATTTTGGACTTGCTCTCGCATTTGCTCGATTAGGACTTTCATCTCAACAGCCAATCGAGTCGAATCGATTTCTTGCGATTTGGATGAAAAAGTATTGGCCTCTCGATTGAGCTCCTGCATCAGAAAGTCAAGCCTACGGCCTGCCGCTTCTGGTCCGCGCAGCGTCTCGGAAATCTCTTTGAGGTGGCTATCGAGGCGATCGAGCTCTTCGTCGACATCCGCTCGCTGCAGTAGCATGACCACTTCCTGCTCAAAACGCTCAGCATCTACACTGGTACCAAGTTCTACGAGCTTCGTTTGCAGACGATCGCGGAGTTTTTGTCGAAGATCGGGCATACGCTCACGAGCCTGTGCGACCTGCTCGGCTAAGGCGCTGCAGCGCTGTTCGACTAAGTCTTTGAGTCGTTCGCCTTCGCGGGCTCGCGCATCAGCGAGTTGCTGTAGAGCGGCTGCAAACACCTGTCGACAGTCGGCGTGTAAGCCCTCAACATCGGCGTCGGCTTCTCTCAAGACGCCGGGCCAACGCAATACTTCAATGATATTGATCTGTGCTTGAGCAGCGGTTTTGTCGGCAACCCGGGCGGCAATGTTGCGACTCGATGCCAACAGTCGTTCGAGTGCGGCTTCATCGAGTAGCAGCTCGCGTTCAGCCTGCGAGGACTGACGCCAATGAATCATGCAATCGACCTTGCCACGTCTCAGAGTGGCCGTCAGTTGCCGGCGTAGCTCGGGTTCAAGCGGACGCAGCTCTTCGGGGAGCTTGAAGGAGGCTTCGAGGTAACGATGGTTGACGCTGCGTAGCTCGCAGGTCAGCGGGCCGTATGAGCCCTGTTGTTCGCAGCGAGCGAATCCGGTCATGCTGTTGATCATGGTGCGCGCGTCAGGTGTCGAGGTGTATAAAGCGCGCAGTCTACCGTTTCATGGAAAAAGTGCATGTATCAAAGACCAAGCGGCCGCCGGCGTGCCGATGAACTGCGTCCCGTCAAGTTTGTACGTGGATTCACCCGTCACGCCGAAGGGTCCGTGCTCGTGGAGTTTGGCCACACGCGAGTCTTGTGTACCGCGAGTATTGAGGACGGTGTGCCTGGCTTTTTGCGTGGCAAAGGTCAGGGGTGGATCACCGCCGAATACGGCATGCTGCCGCGATCCACTCATACCCGTTCGAGTCGTGAGGCGGCGCGAGGCAAGCAGACAGGACGCACGCAGGAGATCCAGAGACTCATTGGCCGCAGTTTGCGCGCAATCGTCAATTTACAGGCATTGGGTGAGCGCACGGTGACGCTCGATTGCGATGTGCTGCAAGCCGATGGCGGGACCCGCACTGCGTCCATCACGGGTGCTTACGTCGCCTTGCATGATGCGGTGGCTTGCCTCATGTCGCGCGGTGCGATCACCACCTCGCCTTTGCATGGTCAGGTCGCGGCTATTTCCGTGGGCATTTGTGCCGGGACCCCGGTACTCGATCTCGACTATGACGAGGATTCGCAAGCTGAGACGGATATGAACGTCGTGATGCGGGACGGAGGCGCTTTCATTGAGGTGCAGGGTACGGCCGAGGGGCACGCGTTTCGTCGCGACGAACTCGATCAACTGCTGGATTTAGCCGCAGCCGGCATCGGCCAGCTGCATCAACTACAAAGCAGCGCATTGGCGTCGGAGCGCTAAATGCGCGTGGTACTGGCAACGGGTAATACGGGCAAGCTACACGAGTTCTCCGCCATGCTGGCGCCAACCGGATTTGAGTTTGTGCCCCAGTCGGCGTTGGGAATAGAGGGACCTGAAGAAACAGGGCGTACTTTCTTTGACAATGCGTTGCTTAAGGCGCGTCATGCTGCTCGCATCTCGGGTATGGCGGCGATGGCCGATGATTCGGGTTTGGAGGTCGATGCCCTACAGGGCGCGCCGGGGGTATTCTCGGCGCGGTATGCCGGCATCGACGCGACAGATCAGGACAACATCCAGAAGTTATTGGCCGCCTTGATTGAGTTGCCCATCGAGCAGCGGGTTGCGCGGTTTCGTTGCGTCATCGTTTTACTTGAACATCCGGATGCCGAGCCGATATTTGGTAGCGGTGAATGGGCAGGGCGGATTTTGCTGGCTCCACGGGGCAGTAATGGATTTGGTTATGACCCAATCTTTGAGCCAGCTTTGAGTGAGACGGGCGCTTATCTTGGGCTAAGCGCTGCTGAGATGGATTCAGCACATAAGCACCAGCAGAGCCACCGCGCAAAAGCGCTGGAAAACTTGCGGTATACACTCGAGGCTCAGAAGTTACTTGCAAATAAGAGCCCCTGAGGTATGAGCCTCACAGAAATAGAAATCTTAGATCCAATATGCATCGCCGAAGTGGCGCCACTATCTGTTTATGTGCATTTTCCATGGTGCGTGAGCAAATGTCCCTATTGCGATTTCAACTCGCATGCGGTGCGGGGCGCGATACCTGATCGCGAATATGTTGATGCGCTAGAGAAAGACTTAGAGATTCAATTACAGTCAGCGCCCACGGGCGTTAGTGCGCGTACGGTAAGTAGTATTTTTTTGGGGGGTGGTACCCCCAGCCTCTTTTCGCCTAAGTCTATTGAGAAAGTCATAAATATTTTGAGAGCAAATTTAAGTATTGCTCCCGATGCAGAGATCACCATGGAAGCTAATCCTGCCACGATTGAGCGTGGGTCGTTCATTGAGTATGCAACCGCCGGAATTAATCGAGTTTCATTGGGTGCGCAGAGTTTTTCTTTGTCCGCTTTGAAATCCTTGGGGCGAGTTCATATTCCAGAGGACACCTATCGCGCTGCTGAGGAGTTACATCGTGCTGGGATTGGTAATTTCAACCTAGATTTGATGTACGGCTTACCCGGGCAAGATGTATTGAGCGCGCTAAAAGATGTCGAGCTCGCGTTGGAGCTTTCCCCGGCTCAAATCTCGCACTATCACCTGACCATGGAGCCAGGTACGGTCTTTGCTGCCAAGCCACCGGCAGGCTTGCCAGATGAGGGCATCACGGATGAGCTTCTGCAAGCCTGTCAGATGCTGTTGAGCGAGCGAGGCTTTGCGCAATACGAGGTCTCGGCCTATGCGCGTGCTGGGCAGGCGAGTCGGCACAATCAAATTTATTGGACTTACGGTGATTACCTGGGTCTTGGTGCGGGCGCGCACGGCAAGCTCTGCGGTGCGGGGCGGGATGCAACCGATACGGGGTCGCCCACCTTGGGTATTTGGCGCAGTCAGCGCCCACGGGAGCCGCGACGTTATCAGCGAGACGCCCACCAGCCACCCACGTGGTCGCCGGTACCGCTCACCGAAAGGCCCTTTGAATTCATGCTCAATGCGTTACGCCTTGTCGGTGGGGTACCGACCGAGCTATTCGCGATGCGAACGGGACTCACGTGGCCCTCGCAAGTGTCACGGATACAGGAGCTTCTGGCCGCGGGTTATTTGCGTGCAGATTCCATGGTTGTGGGGCGTTTGCAGCCGAGTTCGAGAGGGCTGCGCTTTCTCAATGAGATGCTTTTACCCTTTATTCCCTAGCACTCGGCAGCTGCGACTATGCACAAGAGCAGAAAAATCGACTATTCAGCGTGACCTACCACATTTTTCTTTTTAGTCGCTTCAGGACGCAGCTGTAACATATTGTTTTTAATTGTTTTTTGGGTGAGGCTAATTTTTGTCCAGTAGCGCACAAATGAAACCGCAGCCCGAGAAAAAGCCGCTGAAAGGGTCTCTGTCCACAGAGTTATCCACAGATTATGTGGATATCCTACCGATATGGAGCTGTTTCGCGAGGAGCCTGCCGATTGTCAGACGACAGATCAACCGCAGATGCTTGTCTCATGACCTCGGGATGGGTAGACTTCGCGCCCCTTTTCAACGCGGTTTGTGGAAAATCTCTTATGAAGGCTGATATTCATCCGGAATACACCGAGATTACGGTGAGCTGCACCTGCGGCAACACTTTCCAGACGCGTTCGACTCTGGCTTCGGACCTGCAGGTTGAAGTTTGCTCCGCTTGCCATCCTTTCTACACTGGCAAGCAGAAGATGGTGGACACCGCAGGGCGCGTCGATAAGTTCCGCAAGAAATACGCCGCCGCTGCGGCGCGCTAGTCGCCTTTTTTGCTGGTTTGAGCCTGCGGCCCGGGAACTTGGCCGCATCGCCGTGCGTCCGATTATCATGTCTCGGATGCAGGCCCTTCATTCGGTTCGTTTGGGTATAGCTTCGCTGCTGTTGGCAGTGGAGTTTGTGATGGGCGTGCCCGTCGCAGACGCCAAAGAAAGTGCGAGCGCGCGCAAAGCACACGAGCAGATCCTCAAAGCCTATGGCATCTACGCCAATCAGACTCTGCAGGATTACGTCAGCGAAATCGGTCAGCGTGTGGCGCGGCAGAGCGAGCTGGCAGAGGAAGAGTGGCAATTTGTCGTACTAGATGACGATTCGATCAATGCGTTCACCACCGGCTGCTGCTTTGTCTACCTGCATCGCGGTCTACTGACTCATCTGAACTCTGAAGCCGAGCTTGCTTCGGTGTTGGGGCATGAGGTGGCCCATGTGACCGCGAAGCATCCCCAGAAGCGCATGACACGCGGCATTCTGGCGACGCTCGCAACGACCGCTGCGGCGATTTACACCGGCTCAGGCCAGGTGGCGAATCTCGCCAACCTCGGTGCACAAGCTTGGATGCAGGGCTATGGGCGTGATAACGAACTGGAGGCTGATCGCCTCGGGCTCGTGTACTCGACTCGTGCCGGCTATCGCCCTGAGGCGATGGGCGAGGTCTTCGAAATGTTTCGTCGAGGCGAACGTTTCGAGATCGATCGCGCGCGAGCAGAAGGACGTGAGCCACGGATTTATCATGGCTTGTTCTCTTCACATCCCGCGCCCGATGCGCGCGCCGTACAGGCGGCCAAAGAGTCTGCGCAGGTCGATGAAAGTAGTTTTCCCGAGGGCTGGATCGACAATCGTGAGCGTTACCTGCAGCAAATTGATGGCATGACCTATGGGTCGAGTCGCGCGCAGGGTATCGTGCGGGGTAATCGTTTCTACCACGCTGAGCTCGGTATCACGCTTGCCGTCCCTCGCGGGTGGACGATTCAGAATGAGCGCGATCGGCTGCTCGCATTTACCCCTAATCGCGATGCGGTGTTGCAGATGACGTTGCAGCCGTATTCGCCTACACAGACACCGCGAGAATTTTTGTTGTCGCAATTGCGTGGGGCACGCGTTGCCGACGGCGAGGAACTCACGATCAATGGCATGCCGGCGTATTCGGTGTTAACGACTTCCGGATCGCCTTTGGATGGTGGCGCAGGGCCCGTTCGATGGTTGGCGATCTATCGTGGGGGTAGCGCGTATCTCATTGCAGGTGCGAGTCGTTCATCGCGAGGACGCGTACCCGAGGCTGATGGCTTATTCAAATCGATCGCCGGCACCTTACGCGGCTTACGGCCGAGCGAATATCCCTTGGCGGAGCCCTTTCGTATTCGCATCCTCACAGCTGACGACGGCACGCAGTTGGATCAGTACGCAGAGTACATGCCCGAGGAGCGCTACCAACTCGAGCAGCTACAGTTGATCAACGGTTTGTATCCCCGCGGTGAACTGCAGGCGGGTGACACATTCAAACAGGTGGAATAGCCACACTCGCGTACGAATTCATCAGGTGTGCCTTGATTCCGACACTCAGGCGTGTCAATTTTGTCACACGTCGCGCTAATGCGACGGATTGCTGACAGACGAAGCCAAAGCTATGACTCAGAAAACCTACGAACTCCTTGATCCTGCCTCCGGTAAGAAATCCTCGCTGCCTTTACGTTCAGGCACCATCGGTCCTGATGTGGTCGATATCGCTGCTCTAAACAAGGAGCATGGCGTATTCACTTTTGACCCGGGCTTCATGGCGACCGCCAGTACTGAAAGCAAGGTGACCTACATTGATGGCGATGCGGGCGTGTTGCTCTATCGCGGTTACCCGATCGAACAGTTGGCAGCTCAGAGTTCATTCGTCGAAGTCGCGTATTTGTTGTTGTATGGCGATCTTCCCAATGCCAAACAGTTGGCAGATTTCACCGTCAGCATTCAGCGGCACACCATGATCAATGAGTCGTTGCTGCGCATGTTCAACGGCTTTCATTACGATGCGCATCCGATGGCCATGGTGAGCGGCATCATCGCTTCGATGTCCGCGTTTTATCACGACTCCATGGACATCAATAACCCGCGCCATCGCGAGATTTTTGCCCATCGCATCATTGCCAAACTGCGGCATACAAGCGCGCGCTCGGACAGCCGTTTATCTATCCGCGAAATGATTTGGACTACTGCAGCAATCTGTTGCACATGTTTTATGCCGTTCCGTGTGAGCCTTATCACATCGATCCGCTCGCATCGCAGGCGCTAGACTTGTTGCTGATTTTGCACGCGGACCACGAGCAGAATGCGAGCACATCGACCGTGCGCTTGGCTGGCTCCACTGGGGCAAACCCTTATGCAGCGATTTCTGCCGGTGTGTCAGCTCTCTGGGGTCCTGCTCATGGCGGCGCCAATGAGGCTGTCCTTGAAATGCTCGAAGAGATCGGCTCGGTCGATAACATTCCGAAATTTCTTGCACAGGTCAAAGATAAGTCGAGTAATGTACGTTTGATGGGCTTCGGTCATCGTGTGTACAAAAACTTTGATCCGCGAGCGAAGATTATCCGCGAGATGTGCCATAAGGTTCTCGCTAAGATGGGGCGTGCTGATAACCCTTTGCTCGAGTTGGCGCAGCGTCTCGAAGAAATCGCTTTACAAGACGAATATTTTGTTTCTCGTAAACTGTACCCAAATGTTGATTTTTACTCGGGTATTATTTACAGCGCTTTGAACATTCCACGCTCGATGTTCACGGTCATGTTTGCGATCGCCCGCACGGCTGGCTGGGTATCACATTGGCTGGAGATGATTGCCGATCCGTCGATGAAAATCGGTCGGCCGCGACAGCTGTATACCGGCCCTGCTAAGCGCGACTATCAGCCGATCGCCAAACGCAGCTGATCACCCGCTGCGGCGCCTTATAAAAGATCTAACGAATAGCCTCGCCCCGTCATGGGGCGAGTAGTAACGATTCGACCGTTGCTAAGTCTGCGCGGCGTAGTGGTTTTGCATCCACTGGACTGAGCGGCGATTGGCGGATCCCGTCAATGCCGAACACGATGAGTTCTACATTTTGGCCGTCAAAGTCTAGGGTCACACAGGGCTGTTGCACTACACGCTCTGTGTCGTAGCGTACTCGACGCTCGTTGAGTTCAAACGGAACATGCTGTTCCATCAGCTCAAGCGTGACGGATTCCAGCCTATCGGCAAATACGTGCAACAGCACGGGATCGTGCGGCGTAGCCGTACCGGTTAAAACGGGGCCAACAAGCCGCGGTTTGAAACTCTGCAGTCGCTGCATGAGTTCACAAGCGACCGCGCGCTGCGCTTGGAGTTGATCCTCATGCGCTTCGCGACCAAATAATCTTTGGTACTCCACTAGAGCCGCTTCGATTTCTGTGTTCTTGGGGAGTACAGCGCTATCGGTGATTGAGTAACGCTCCGCCGCTTTACGTTTCGCAAACAAAAAGTCCCGAATACCCTGCTCGGCCATGATCCGGGCGGCCTCCTGAGCTAATGCACGCCGCAAATGATCGTTGCGCGGCGTCGGCTTTTTCAAAACAGTGGCTCAGCGACGGTAGAGTTTGGGCGCTCATCCGCGCGGGCATTCGGCCGAGCCGATTCAGGCAAACTATCGTTCATGAAGGTCTCAAAAATTGCATCGGGCTCGTCAGCGCCGGCAATGGCACCCGTATTCGGGTTAATGCGCACGCGTACTAGTCCGGGTGGCATGACCCGTGGTGTTTCTTGGACACCTTGGAGAGCGATACGCATAAAGTCGATCCAAATGGGCGCGGCTGTACGGCTGCCTTCCTCGGCTTCACCAAGAGGTTTGGATTGATCAAAACCGACCCAGACCGAGGCGACGAGCTGACGGTTATAGCCGTTAAACCAGGTGTCTCGTGAATCATTGGTTGTGCCGGTTTTGCCCGCTAAATCTGTACGGCCCAACGCGAGTGCACGACGTCCTGTACCACGCTTGATGACATCGCGCAGCATGTCGTCCATGAGATAAGCGTTTTGTGCACTGATCACTCGAGGTGCAACTTCTGTCTCAGCCAAGGGGCAATTAGCTGGTAGCAAGGCAAAGGCTGTGGCCTCGGACTCACTGTCTTCGTTGATTTCGGGCTCCATCCAACCCGCATCGCTCGGGCGATCACATTTCGGCGCTACCTTTCGTGGCGTGGCTTGGAACACTACGTTGCCTTGTGGATCCTCGATACGCTCAATGAAATAAGGCTGTACCCGATAGCCGCCGTTGGCGAAGACCGCATAGCCAGCGGCGACCTGTAACGGCGAGGCACTCATCGTGCCGAGAGCTAAGGTCAAGTTACGTGGTAGCGTCGTACGATCAAAACCGAAACGCTCAGCATACGCAATGACGGGCGCAATACCCACGGCTTCTAAGAGTCGAATCGAAACTAGATTTTTGGATTTGACGAGCGCCTCGCGTAACCGAGTGGGACCTTGAAAGTCACCCCCAAAGTTTTCCGGACGCCAAGCCTCTTCCATGCCCGGCTCATCGACAACAAAGGGCTCGTCATTGATGATCGAGGCGGGTGTAAAGCCGTTATCGAGCGCCGCCGAATAGACAAAAGGCTTAAACCCCGAGCCCGGTTGGCGTCTGGCCTGCACTGCACGATTGAACTTACCTACGACTTGATCAAAATAATCAAATCCGCCTACCAAAGCTTCGATGGCGCCGTCGTCAGGTGATAAGGCCACCAAGGCGGCGGAGGCCTCGGGGAGCTGCGCCAAACGCGCGATGACCAGATCTTGCACGACGACCTGGACCACATCGCCACGCCGCAAAATTTCCGTTGCACGATTGGGGACGGCTGCTAGGCGTCCGTTGGTACTGCGTCGAGCCCAAGACATGCCATCCCAATCGATTCGTCGATTACCTTCCCCCCTGACCAAGACCTCAGCCGATTTTTCCTCAACTTTGAGAACGACAGCGGGTAACAGCGGGCCGCTGGCGTTGTAATCGTTGAGCTTATCTTCCAGTTGATCCTCAAATTGGATAGCGGATGGCGGCAGCTTATCGAGCGGTCCTCGCCAGCCGTAACGCTGATCGTAAGCTAGCAGACCATTACGCACGGCGAGATTGGCCGCTGCTTGACGCTCAGGATCGATGGTCGTGTAAATGCGATAGCCTTCGCTTTGCGCCGCATTACCGAAGCGATTCACGAGCTCAAGACGCGCCATCTCGGCCACATACGGCGCTTCGACATCATATGGCCGCGCATGCTCTTTGGCCCGCACGACCTCTGCGGTGGCCTGCATTTCCGCGTCGCGATCAATAAAACCGGCTTCACGCATACGTCTCAGCACATAACCTCGGCGTTGCGCTGCCGCTTCAGGATTGGCGATAGGGTTATAGCGTGACGGTGCTTGGGGTACTCGCGCGAGTGTGGCGGCCTCCGCCAACGTTAATTCATTTAGAGTTTTGCCAAAATAATACTCGGCAGCTGCGGCAATACCATAAGTACGCTTACCGAAGCTAATAACGTTCAAATAAAGGCCCAGGATTTCTTCTTTGCTAAATTCTTGTTCAATACGATAGGTTAGAAAGATTTCCTGAATTTTTCTGCGCCAAGTTCGGTCCTGAGTTAAGAATAGGTTGCGTGCGGTCTGCATTGTGATGGTGCTGGCTCCTTGAGTGCGAGAGCCAGGCATCAGATTGATCAGCGCAGAGCGGAGAATTCCGCGATAGTCAAATCCAGAATGCTCAAAAAATTCTTCGTCTTCTGCCGCGATGAATGCTTGGCGAACGACTTCGGGGATTTGTTCGAATGCGGCGGGTAGGCGACGCTGCTCGCCGATCTGAGCGATGACCTGACCATCACTCGAGTAGATCCTGAGCGGCACTTGTAACTCAATGCGCCGCATCTCCTCGATACCGGGCAAAGATGGCTGCACAAAAAGGTAGGCGCCAGAAATCCCTGCAGCCACAATCACCGCGAGGCTCAGAGTGGTCGCTGCAGCAACGAACAGGAGTTTGGAGGCAAGCGACTTCACGACGCGATATGGTACCGGATAGGCTTATGAGCGTGGCGCACGGCAACAACATGGGCCCATGGGGTCCGGTAAAACTGCGGTCGGTAAGCAACTCGCCCGTCGATTGCGCATGCCTTTTATCGATTCGGATCAGGAGATTGAGCGGCGTACGGGGGTCGATATCCCACTCATTTTCGAGAAAGAGGGTGAGGAGGGTTTTCGTCGTCGCGAGGCCGAGATGATTGAGGAGTTGACGGCGTCTGACGGGATCGTCTTGTCCACGGGCGGTGGAGCCATTTTACGAGCGGATAACCGCGAGTGGCTACGCACTCGTGGCTGGGTGATTTACCTCGAAACGTCGGTGGCCGATCAAGTGCTTCGCGTCAGCCGTAGCGAAAATCGACCCTTACTCACGGGCGTGGCGGATGTGAGCGAACGTTTGCAGCAACTGATGAGCGAGCGAGCGCCGCTTTACGCCGAGGTGGCTCACTTGCGCATCCGAACGGACGGCCGTCGCGTTCAGGGCGTATTACGCGAAATCGTGCAAGCCTTGAATGCTCGTGGGGATGCGGCGGGCCCCGATAGCAAACGTATACTGCCCGTATGAGCCCCCCTCTGACCTTACATGTCCCGGTGGCCGACCGGGGTTACGACATCCACATCGGCCATGGCTTATTAGCCGATGCGTCGACTTTGGCGAGTCAGCTACCCGTCGGCAAGCTTGCCATTGTGACCAACACCCGAGTCGGTCTGCTCTATACGTCAGCTCTCCAGACGGCCATCCGATCGGCGCGCGAGGGGGCGTCGGCGATCGAGATCGTGCTCCCTGATGGGGAGCAACATAAAACTTTGGCAACCGTCGAGCGAATCTTTGATGTCTTGGTGGCGAATCGATTTGCTCGAGACGATACCCTACTCGCCTTGGGTGGAGGTGTCGTGGGCGATATTTGTGGGTTCGCTGCGGCATGTTACCAACGCGGTATCAGCTTTATGCAGATCCCGACGACCTTACTCGCCCAAGTGGACTCATCCGTAGGCGGGAAGACCGGTGTTAATCATCCGGGCGGCAAAAATTTGATTGGCGCATTTCATCAGCCTATCCGTGTCATTGCGGATACCGCGACCTTGTCGAGCTTGCCGCGAAGAGAGCTGCAAGCAGGGATAGCCGAGGTCATTAAGTACGGCATGATCTGCGATGCCGATTTTTTTGCATGGCTGGAGGCGCATATATCGGCTGTCATGGCCTTAGAGCCGGACGCGGTAGCGTACGCGGTACATCGTTGCTGTGCGATCAAAGCCGAGATCGTCTCGCGCGATGAACGCGAACAAGGCGATCGAGCGTTATTGAATCTTGGACATACCTTTGGACACGCTATCGAGACCGTGACAGGTTATCGCAGCTGGTTACACGGCGAGGCTGTGGGTGTGGGCCTGGCTATGGCGGCCACCGTGTCGACTGAGGCGGGTTGGATGATGGCATCAGAGCGAGATCGAGTGCTCAAGCTGCTAGAGAAAGCCGGCTTACGTACCCGCGTACAGAATGAAGTCACACCCGCGGCGGCACGTGAAGCGATGGCGCTCGACAAGAAGGTAAAATCAGGCCGTCAAAGATTAATTTTGATGCGTGGTATCGGTAAGTCATTTATCACAGCCGATTTCCCTGTGTCGGCACTCGATACGGCTCTCGAGGCCCATTTGTCATGAACGACGCACCACTCGCTTGCTATGCCGCACGGGATGAGCACAGCCGAGGCCGACTTCATCGTGAGTTACCGCCTGCGCTAAGGGGAGAGTTTCAGCGCGATCGAGATCGGATCATCCACTCGAACGCGTTTCGTCGATTGGTCTATAAAACGCAGGTCTTCGTCAATCATGAAGGGGATCTTTACCGTACTCGCATCACTCACTCGATGGAGGTTGCGCAGATTGGCCGCACGATCGCGCGCGCCTTGCACTTACATGAAATTTTGACCGAGGCCATTTGTTTGGCGCATGACCTCGGGCACACGCCATTTGGGCATGCAGGGCAGGACACGCTCAATGACTGCATGCGCGATTACGGCGGCTTTGAGCACAATTTGCAGTCGTTACGGGTCGTAGATTTACTCGAGGAGCGTTATGCCGAGTTCGCGGGATTGAATCTCACCTTTGAGACTCGCGAGGGTATCCTCAAACATTGCGCTATCGAGCAAGCCGAACAGATGGGCGAGATCGGCCAGCGTTTTGTGGTAGGCACGCAACCAGGATTGGAAGCGCAATTGGCCAATCTGGCCGATGCTATCGCCTACAACAATCATGACGTGGATGATGGTTTACGTTCGGGGCTCATCAAGCTTGATGATCTGCGTGAGCTTGCTTTATTTGGTAAGGCATATCAGTGCGTGCGAGAGGCCTACCCAACATTGGGCGGTCGTCGTCTGGTGCACGAGACCATTCGGCGCATGATTGACCGTGTGGTGCAGGATGTCGTGGCCGCAAGCCAGGCTAAATTAGCCGAGTTGAAGCCTCAGCATATTGAGGATGTACGTAAGCTTGCGGAGCCTCTGATCATCATGAGTGATTCCGTGCAGGCAGAGCATCTTGAGCTCAAGCTATTTTTGCACCGTCAGCTTTACCGACACTCGCGTGTCCTGCGTATGACGACTAAAGCACGGCGGGTGTTACGTGAGTTATTTACGAGTTTTTTTGAGGATATCGATCTGCTACCTCACGAACATCGCCTCGCGGCTGATCGTGCAGCCCGTGAGACGGGCGACGCCGGACGGGCGCGAGTGGTCGCCGATTATGTGGCAGGTATGACCGATCGCTATGCGTTGCTTGAGCATCGACGGCTATTTAGCCCAGATGAGCGGTCCTGAGTCGCACTCGATTGCTCGTCAGTAATTTTTCGTTATCGACAAAAATCAAAGATTCTGAGCCGCGTCGCGTAGCTCCCGACGTAGGATTTTTCCAACATTCGTTTTCGGGAGTTCGTCGCGGAAGTACACGAATTTGGGAACTTTGTAGCCGGTCAGCGATTCACGACAATGAGCGATCACTGCCTGCTCATCAATACTAGGGTCTTTGCGGACGACGAACAGCGCCACGGCCTCGCCCGACTTCTCGTCAGCCTTAGCCACGGCAGCCGCTTCAATGATCCCCGGGTGATTAACGGCGACGCTCTCTACCTCGTTCGGATACACATTGAAGCCAGAGACATTAATCATGTCCTTTTTGCGATCTTCAATATAAACGTAGCCCCGCGGATCCATGTGGCCAATATCCCCAGTGCGTAGCCAGCCGTTAGCCAGCATCACTTTGGCGGTTTCTTCGGGGCGATTGTAATAACCCTGCATCACCTGTGGCCCGCGGACACAAATTTCACCGGTCGCACCGAGCTCAAGCATTTTGCCGTCATCATCCACAATGGCAATCTCTGTCGAAGAAATCGGCAGACCAATTGAATCATTGAAATCTTCATTCGGAGGGTTGATACAGGCTGCGGGTGATGTTTCGGTCAAACCCCAGGCCTGAGTGAGAATACAGCCGGTGACCGCTTTCCAGCGTTCGGCGACCGCACGTTGCACTGCCATCCCGCCACCCAGTGTGCACCGTAGCGATGAAAAATCCAGCTGCTCAAAGCCTGGCGTATGTAGCAAAGCGTTGAACAGTGTATTCACCCCCGAAATGTAGGTGAATCGATGCTTTTTCAGCTCGGCAACGAACCCCGGAAAATCACGTGGGTTAGTGATCAATACATTGGTCCAACCGAGGCGCAAAAACAGCAGGCAGTTCGCTGTTAACGCAAAGATATGATAGAGCGGCAAGGCGGTAATTGCCGTGCTCGGTTCGCCACGCG
Source organism: Gammaproteobacteria bacterium (assembly GCA_009926865.1). Lineage (GTDB taxonomy): Bacteria > Pseudomonadota > Gammaproteobacteria > Steroidobacterales > Steroidobacteraceae > UBA964. Next base: position 53,367 of record RFOD01000007.1, read on the forward strand.
GGAAGGTGCCTTCGATCCACGCCGAGGACTGCAGCACATTTGCCACCATATTCCCGTGACTGAGCATCGCACCCTTGGAGACGCCCGTGGTCCCGCCGGTGTACTGTAGAAAGGCGAGATCATCGTGGTCGAGGGATGCAGCTTGAAAGGGAAGCTGGCTACCCTCGCGCAGCACGTCGGAGAAGCGATGGGCATTAGCGAGATTCCATTTTGGCACGGCCTTTCGCACATGGCGAAGAACAAAATCGACGATTTGGCCTTTTGGAAATCCGAGTAATTCACCAATGCTGGTGACAATGACCTGCTTCACACCTGTGCGAGCAATCACCTCTTCCAGTACGTGGGCAAAGTTTTCTAGGATGAGAATGATCTCAGCGCCAGAATCATTGAGCTGATGCTCAAGCTCGCGAGGGGTGTATAGCGGATTGGTATTGACGACCACTCCGCCAGCTCGCAACACACCGAACAAGGCGATTGGGTACTGCAAGATATTGGGCAACATAATCGCGACCCGATCACCGGGGGCGAGACCCGCGCGCGCTTGTAGCCACGCGCCAAAGGCTTTTGACTGGCAATCTAATTCGCCATAGGTGAGCTCACGCCCCATTTGCAGGTAGGCTGTTCGAGAGGCGAATTCCTCAAAACAGCTATCGGCCATTTCGCCGATCGAGCGGTGTTGTGAGGGATCAATCTGGGCCGGTACGCCCGGCGGATAGCTGGCAAGCCACGGGTGTGTCATGCCCCAACTCTAGCCGCTGCGAGCAGCAGGTGGCAATGTTCAGTCGTTTGCGCGGCGCGTCTTCAGCAAGGGGACGAGTGCTGGCCAGACCGTATCGAGCATAATGGGTTGGGCTTTGGCGGTCGGATGTAGTCCGTCGGCCTGCATCATCTCAGGCTCCAGCGCGATCTTTTCCAAAAAAAACGGCTCAAACGCGAGTTGGTAGCGAGATGCGAGCTCACGGAAGACTTTTTCAAAGCCCTCGGCGTAGCGAGGGCCATAATTTGGTGGGATTTTCATCCCTAGCAGCAGAATTTTGGCGCCTGAATCACGTGACAGCTCGATCATGCGCTGCAAATTATTGCGCGATGTACTAAGCGGCAGGCCACGTAATCCATCATTGCCGCCGAGTTCAATGATGACGATCTTTGGCCGATGTAGTTCCAAGGCTCTGGGTAAGCGAGCAGCCCCGCCTGTGGTTGTTTCGCCACTGACGCTGGCATTGATCACGCGGTAACCGTACCCTTGTGCGGTAAGCTTTGATTGCAGCAGACTGACCCAGCCTTGCTGGCTCTCAAGGCCATACCCAGCGCTGACGCTATCGCCAAGCACGAGGATCGTGGGCGCAGCCGATGCCACAGGACGCTCTGATGGCGTGGCGGTGAGTCCGCTTGGTACCAGCAGCGTGGCGCATATGCACCATAGACACAACAGGGAACGTTTCGTGATCAAAGATATTGTCCTCGAGGCACAGCAATTGACCAAAGAGGTTAGCAGCCCAGAAGGCCTGCTGACTATTGTTGATGAGGTTTCACTACAAGTCCACGCGGGTGAATCATTGGCAATCGTCGGCACGTCGGGAGCGGGTAAGTCCACACTGCTGGCATTACTGGCGGGTCTTGATGTGCCAAGCCGTGGCAAGGTGATCCTGGCGGGCGCTGATCTTTCTGCGTTAGACGAGGATGGGCGTGCTCGTATCCGTGCTGAGCGAGTGGGGTTCGTATTCCAATCTTTTCACCTCGTCCCAGCGTTAACTGCGCTTGAAAACGTCATGCTACCGCTGGAGCTCGCTGGACGAGACGATGCGCGGGCTACGGCCACCGAGGCGCTTAGCCGAATGGGTTTGTACGATCGCAGAGAACATTATCCGCGCCAGTTATCGGGGGGCGAGCAGCAGCGCGTGGCCATCGCGCGCGCGTTCGTGACACGACCGGCGGTGCTCTTTGCTGATGAGCCGACCGGGAATCTCGATACGGTGACCGGAAATCGGATCGCTGATTTGCTATTTGATCTCAATCAATCTGATGGCACGACTGTGGTACTCGTGACCCATGACCGCACGCTTGCCGCACGGTGCGAGCGGATGTGTGTGATGGAGGCGGGGCGTTTGACCTCGACTTCGATATGAGTCAATCCATGCCGTCAGCACGCGCACTGCAGCCGCGGACGATGGCGCTCGCGATGCGCTTACTTGGTCGCGAGTGGCGCTCCGGCGAAATGGGTGTATTGCTTTTGGCGCTGATTGTCGCGGTCGCAGCCCTCACGGGGGTTGGGTTTTTGGTCAACCGCATCAGTCAGTCAGTGGCGTTACAGGCCAATGAAGTCTTAGCAGCGGATTTACGCCTCGAAGCGACCGCACCGCTTGACGAGCGTTATGCGGACGAAGCGCGCCGACGCGGCTTACAGGTAGCGCGCTCAACGTCCCTATTAAGCGTCGTGTTCAATGACAACTTTGAACAATTGACCAATGTCCGCGCCGTCAGCGAGGGGTACCCACTACGCGGTAGTCTCGGACTTGCCGATCAAGCCTTTGGTACGCCTGAGGCAGTGATCGGGGTGCCGGCTCGTGGTGAGATTTGGCCGGACTCCAAAGTATTGGCAGCCTTAGAGTCAAAGCCGGGCGATGAAGTCTCGATCGGTTCTAGCCGCTTTCGTATCGCCCGCGTTTTAATTACTCGCCCAGATCAGGGTGGTGGATTCAGCGAGCTCGCCCCGAATTTGATTCTCAATGCCGCGGATTTGCCTGCGACCCGTTTATTACAGCCCGGCTCACGCTCCAGCCATGCCCTGCTTTTTGCGGGGCCGCGCGAGCAGATCGCAGAATTCAAAGGCTGGTTAGAGCAAGCCAAGCAACAAGGGGAGCGCTTGCGCGATATCAGCGAAGCGAGCCCACAAATTCAAACAGCCATTGAGCGTGCGGGTCGATTCCTGAGTCTGGCGAGTCTTGTTGCCGTGTTGTTGTGCGCCATCGCGGTCGCAATGGCGGCGCGCCGCTATGTGCAGCGACACCTCGACTCGGTTGCTTTGATGAAGACTTTGGGTGCGAGCCGTCAGACCACGTTAGCGGTCAGTGTTTTGCAGCTGAGCGTGATTGCCTTGGTGGCTGCGATACTCGGTGCGGGCGTGGGGTATCTTGCGCAGACTTGGCTATTACAGGCCTTGCAAGGCCTCGTACGAGCGGATCTACCGTCACCCGATATGACGCCGTTGTTATTGGGTGTGGTAACGGCGTTAGCACTTTTAGCGGGATTTGCCTTGCCTCCGCTTATGCAGCTCTCAAAAGTTCCCGCTATGCGCGTTTTGAGGCGAGACATGACCGCGCCGACTGCGGGAGCGTTACTTGCCTTTGGGCCTGCAATTCTAGCTGTGGTATTGCTTATATTTTGGGTGCTACGCGAGCCCTTACTTTTCTTTGGATTTGTGGCGGGCCTTAGCCTATTTGCAGCACTTTTATATCTGGCAGGCTATGGGTTAGTCCGTTTTGCTTCGAGTTTACGCGGTGGGGTGGGTGTGTCATGGCGCTATGGTATTGCCAACCTGGGTCGGCGTCGCAGTGAAAGCATCGTACAAATCATGGCGTTTGGTTTAGGCATCATGGTGTTGTTGCTACTTGCGGTGGTGCGCAATGACTTGCTGTCGGATTGGCGACGTAGTCTGCCGACCGATTTGCCTAACTTCTTTTTCATCAATATTCCGCCGTCGGAACGTACGAAATTCTTTGAGTTCATCGAGCAACGCGGCGCGAGTAGTTCCCGCGCTTTACCCATGATTCGTGCACGATTAACCGAGATTAACGGCGCATCAGTAGAAACCTTGCAGTTTGCAGACCCTCGTGGGGAGGGTTATGTGCGTCGCGATCAAAATATCACTTGGCAGGCAGATTTGGGTGAAGACAATCGGGTGATTGCGGGCCGCTGGTGGACCGCGGACGATCACGGTCAGCCGTTAGTGTCGATCTCGGATGAGTATCAGCAGGGTCTGGGCTTACAGATCGGCGATCGAATGACCTTTGATGTGGCAGGCGAGCGAATCGAGGCGAGCGTTGCCAGCGTGCGCAAAATCGAGTGGGATAGTTTTCAACCAAATTTCTTTTTGGTATTCCCGCCCAAGTTGCTGGATGACTTGGCGGGAACTTGGATGACAAGTGCCTACTTCAAGCCCGAAGACACGACGTCGATCAGTCAACTGGTGAGACGCTTTCCGAGCGTGTCGGTTTTTGATTTGGATGATTTGTTGGAACAGGTTCGAGCGGTAATCGATAAAGCCGTTTTGGCTGTCCAGAGTGTTTTCGTGTTCACGCTACTCGCAGGCTTGACCGTGTTATTGGCGGCTATACAAGCCAGTCGAGATGAGCGTCGTTACGAGAGCGCCATGTTGCGTACCCTCGGTGCGGCGCGTGGAGTGGTCGCACGTGGCATCGTGGCGGAATTTGCGACGCTTGGTATGTTATCCGGCTTACTTGCGGCGGTCGGGGCTTCGATCGCTGGCGTGCTACTCGCCAATACAGTTTTACAAATCGATTACCGTTTGGACCCTTGGGTGTGGGTCTATGGTCTGGCGGGCGGAGCGCTTTTGGTAGCCGGTAGCGGCTGGCTCGCGACCCGTTCAGTGCTTAGTGAGCCACCTGCTCGCAGTTTGCGCGGTCAATAGGTTGATAGGCACGCAAAAATACCTTGACGTGCTCGTCGACGAAGCTCTCAAGACTGAGCGGACGGCAGCGTGTGCCGCCGAGATCGTGCTGGTGCAGCAGAACCATCAGCAGGGGCGAAATCAGCATCAGCGCAGCGTGACGCGGGTCGCATTCCGCCATCAGTCCGCGTGAAGCATACGCTTGTAGCCGAACTTCGAGCGCCTGTAAGGTAGGTTCCAGTACATCTAATAAATAGTCGAGCGCGGTGCCATGATGACGTAGCCCTTCGGCGAGCCCGATACGATGTAAGGTTCCTACATAGCCTTGTGTCCAACCACGTACGACGCGCTGCATGAATACTTTGATGGTTTGTTCGAGATCGAGTCCTTCGACTTCAGCGCTACGCGCCCTCGCCAAGTGATGCTGGCCTTCTTGCAGGTAATAGTTGAAGAGCGCCTTGATAAGACCCTCTCTCGATCCAAAATAATGTCTAAGAGTGGCCACACTGACACCGGTCGCGAGGGCTAATTCGCGGAAGCTCGGCGGCTCACCGGTCTGCAGGGCCAGTCGGGCTCGCGCCCGTTGCAGCAATTCGCCGCGGCGTTGTTCGAAATCAGCGTTGCGCGCACCGCTTGTTCTGGCCATCTCAATACCTCGTGTAGGTGCAGCTACTCACAGAGGGCTAACTTGTATAAATTAAATCACATGATATAATTAATCGCAACTAGGAATTCGGCGCAACCCGCGTCGTGGCACAGGATGGGCATGGACGATGGCTTTTGATGAGGAGAAACCTGGGTTTCTGACCCGCTTCCGATACCCGATACTGGCGGTATTGGTGGTTGGCTTCGCAGGGTATTACTTATATCGCAGCAATCAGCCCTTGCCCGTCGGGGTGGTCGAAGCCCGTGACGGGCCCGCCGAGCGGGTGCTTGCGGTATCAGGCCGTACCCGTCCCCAGGTGACTGTGACTGTCGCTCCGAAGGTCGCCGGACAGATACTGCGCTTAACTAAGGCCGAGGGTGACTCGGTGGTCGCTGGTGAATTGTTAGTCGAACTCGAAGCCTCGGCCCCACGCGCAGCATTGGATGAGGCCGCCGCCCGAATCACCTTACAAAAGCGTGCCGTCGCAGAAGCTGAGCGTAACTACGCTCGGATCGACCAACTGAAGCAACAGGGCCTAGCGACTCTCAAAGAATTTGATGAGGCTCGCTTTGCGCTCGATCAGGCTCGGCTTGAACTCGACTCGGTCGAGGCTACTCGCCGCGAGGTCGCAGCACGTTTGCGCGATAGTAGCTTGCGGGCGCCAGTATCCGGCGTCGTGCTCGCCCGCCCCGTTGATCCCGGGCAGGTCGTGGGCGCGCAGTCTGTCATCTACGAAATTGCGCCTCTGTCGGACGTTGAAATCGAAGCCGATATCGACGAGCAATATCTGTCCGAGATCAAGGTGGGCCAGCAGGCCGAGATCAAAATTGCGGGACAGGACGAGACGGTCGGTGCGCGACTTTACTACATATCTCCAAAGGTAGATCCGCGCACCGGGGGCGCAAAAGTACGCCTCGAACTGGAGGAACAACCTGAGGGACTGCGCTCGGGCTTAACCGCCGACGTCAATCTCATTATCGAGCGACGCGAGCAGGCTTTGACGGTCGTGCGTAGCGCCATCCTAGGTCGTGATGGTTCGGGTCGAGTACTGCGTGTACGAGATGGACAGGTCGAGGTATCACCCGTCGAATTCATTGAATGGCCGAGTGAAAGGGTGATCGTGCTCTCCGGCATAGAGCCGGGTGAGCAACTACTGGCAAGCCCTCGGCCCGATTTAGTTGGTGAAAAAGTATTGCCGACGACTGACCTCGGTGCCTTGCCCCCCGGCCAGCGGCCAAGAGGATCGGAGGCGCGCAAGGCGCTTTAGCGCCTCGTCGCGGCCCGAACCGGAATAAGCCCATGCGTTTTGATCTCAAAGTTGCCCTGCGTTACTTACTGTCAAACCGACTGCAGTCAGCATTACTGATCGGTGGTGTCGCAGTTGCCGTGACGGTATTTACATTTAATGCCGCACTGATCAATGGCTTGGCTGAGTTTCAGATTGATCGTGTAGTCGGCAGCTCCGCCCACGTCACGATTGAACCCGCCCAGCTGAGACCGGCCGTATTGCCTGCCAGAGATAACACCGATCGATTAACCGCGTCGCAGGTAACTTTAGAGCGTCGCGAACAGATCAAACAATGGCGATCGGTTGAGCGCACCATCAATACGCTACCGGGCGTGACGGGTGTGTCCTACAATATCTTAGGTACTGGTCTCGTCTCGCGGGGTCAGCAGACCTTACCTGTCACGATCAAAGGTGTTGAGCCCTCTCGTCTTGCGGCCATCGCGCCAATCGATCGCAACATCGTCGCGGGCGACGCCCGACTCGGGCTCAATGATGTCCTGATTGGACGCAAGCTTGCTGAGAATCTCGGCATCCGTATTGGGCAGCCGTTCTTTATCACGAGTGACCAAGGACGCGAACGGACCTTGACAGTGCGAGGTCTCTACGCGACCGGCATCGATAGTCTTGATGCCCGCTTGGCGTACGTAAACTTGGACACGGCACGCGTCATGTTCGATTTACCCGAAGGCTTAAGCGAAATCGAAATTAAGCTCGCCGACATTTACGTCGCACGGCAAGTCGCTGAACAGCTCGCCGAATCCACGGGTCTCGAAGCCACCGCGTGGATGGATAAGAATCAAAATTTACGCCAGGCCCTAGAGGGACAGGGCAGCTCCGGGAACATCATCAAAATGTTTACGCTCATCACCATTGTGGTGGGAGTCGCCAGTGCGTTGTTATTGACGACATTCCGGCGTCGTCCAGAGATTGGCATCATGCGCAGTTTCGGCATTTCACAACGTTTTGTATTGTCGGTATTCATGATCCAAGGCGCCCTCATCGGCGTATTGGGTTCTCTTGTCGGCTGTATCCTTGGCTTCGGGTTTAGCACCTTGTTGGCTAATATTTCCACCGGCTCTGGGCGAACTTTGCCCGTTGATCCGAGTCTAGGACAGTATGACGTCGCGTTGCTATTGGCTGCTGCAGCCAGTATCGCAGCGGCTTTGTGGCCTGCACGCGCAGCCTCGCGCATTGATCCAGTAGAGGCGATTTCGCAATGATTAATCCCGCATTCACCCCCTCGTCCGACGATCTGGCTTTACTAGAGGTCAAAGACCTACGCAAAGTTTTCATTGATCGAGACTTTCAGACCCCCGTATTAAAGGGTGTTAATTTCACGCTGCAAAAAGCAGAGATGGTGGCCTTGCTCGGCCCGTCAGGTAGTGGCAAGAGCACCTTGCTGACGATCCTCGGTACCCTGATGCGCCCGAGTTCGGGTAGCTTCAACATGCTAGGTCGAGAGCTGACAACACTCAAAGAAAAAGAGCTATCTAATTTCCGCAATCAGGAAATTGGCTTTATCTTCCAGTATCATCACTTGTTGCCTGACTTCACGGCGCTCGAGAACGTAATGTTTCCGCATGCTGGGCGTCTATGGCGCGAGACTCGCGTGGGCCGGGAGCGGGCGGCGATGTTACTCGATCGCGTCGGACTCAAAGATCGGATGAATTACCAGGCGACGCGCTTATCCGGTGGTCAAAAGCAGCGCGTGGCGATCGCGCGGGCTTTGATGAATCAACCAGCACTCGTATTGGCCGATGAGCCAACGGGTAATCTTGATCGCGAAAATGCAGATCAGGTCTTTGATCTGATGACTGAGATTCAACGCGAGACAGGAACAACGTTTTTGCTCTCTACGCACGACCGCGAGCTGGCGGAGCGTTGCCAGCGGCGGATCTACATTGAAAGTGGTGTCGTGGTTGACCAACCTGTACCGCGCGAGCGGACGATCTCCGCTCCGCGTACGGGGTTACGTGTCATCGATGGCGACGCACCGTCGGTGGTCGATCGAACATCGACGACAGATCGGGATCTACAGCGACGGGCTTGATCCCGAGCAACTTGCGCCATCAGCGCTCGATCATGTCCATCGCGCGTGGTGTATAACGGGGGCCGCTAGCCTCTTGCACGTTATCTAGGCGCGCCAGATCCTCGGCTGACAACAAAAGCTCCGTCGCGGCCGCGTTGATTTCCAGATAGCTGCGACGCTTGGTGCCCGGAATCGGTATCACATCAGGGCCTCTGGCCAGTAACCATGCCAAGGCGACTTGTGCCGGCTCCGCATTCAGCCCGACCGCAATATCTTTGACGACACCCAAACGTTGCAGATTTTGTGCGTAATGTTCGGCACTGAATCGCGGGTCGAGTCGACGGTAGTCGGTGTCCGATAACGTTTCCGGCGCCGGTAGTTTGCCGCTCAAAAAGCCGCGACCCAGCGGACTATAGGGGACGATACCGATATCGAGCTCGCGACAAGTTTCTAGGATACTCGGACCACCGTCTTGCGCTGGATGTTCAATATTCCGCTCCCACAAAGAGTACTCGCTTTGTAGAGACGTGATGGGGTGAACGCTATGTGCACGACGGATAGTGGTCGCGCTCATTTCCGATAAACCCAAGAAACGTACTTTTCCCGCTTTGACCTGCTCAGCCATCGCGCCCACCGTATCTTCGATGGGAACTGCGCGATCACGCCGATGTTGATACCAAAGATCAATGTAATCGGTACCTAGGCGCTGTAAGCAGCCATCGAGTGCGCGGCGGACATTTTCGGGTCGACCATCCACTCCAACTATCTTGCCTGCAGCATCGAGTGCAAAGCCAAATTTGGTTGCGATAATGACCTCAGACCGACGGCTTCCAAGCGCTTTAGCGAGTAATTCCTCATTAATATAGGGGCCGTAGACTTCCGCAGTATCAAAGAAATCGATACCTAGTTCCAACGCTCGGTGGATCGTTGCGATCCCCTCAGCTTCATCCGGTGGACCGTACATCAACGGCATACCGGCTACCCCAGACATGCCCATTGTGCCGAGCCCAATAGCCGATACCTCAAGACCCTGGCCGCCCAATCGTCGCCGCTGCATCACTTTTTCGCTCCGTCAGCGCTTTGCTGGCTACGCTGTGCATCAATATATTTTTTGGTGACGGTCCACGTTGTTTCATTGGGTCGAGGGTCGCCGAGCGCCGGCGCCTCGAGGTAGCTTGGGAATCGGTCCTGCAAGACACTCATGAGTCTTGGCGGGATTCTTGCCCGATCAAAGCTTGAATAGCCTGTCGCGTTGAAAATCATGACGCCGGGTCGATCTCCCATCTGCATCCATGGCAGCCAGCCGGAGATACGTTGCCAGGAGATCCGCGATTCGCCGATACGGCTGCGCTGCTCATTGAGGAAATCATCAGCCCGATAGTAGGTATTGAAAATCTCCATCGCGTGATAGGTGCCGCCTATGTACTCCTGATAATTGCCGCCTAAGGGGTTGGTGTAAAAAAGCGGAATTTCAGCGGAGGAGACTAGCGTATCGTCGTAGCGACGCAGACTGACTTTCAGGGGTGAGCCATCGACCTTGCGTTCATAGGTAGGCGCTCGCATGTTCACCGGATCGTTGGCGACGTGAATGACTTCCACCGTGCGTCCGGTCCATGGGTTTTCCCAAGAGTCGATAATTTCCAGAGTCTTAGGGTCGAGATACACCATGATCTCGCGGGAGATGCTCCGAAATCCTTTGCCACGAGCGGAGTCCTCATGGGCCTCACACTGGCGTACGTTGATTCCGAGCACGTTGAAAAGGTGGCGGTCTCGCTCCCCGGGGGCGCGACTGTAGAGCTTGCCTTCCCACATGCCGTAGCGTGTGACGCCTGCCTCGGTCGTGCCGCAGGTAAGCTTTTGATTCCAGCGTAGCGCAGCGGCGCCCTCGCGCTCTTCGGCGGGAGCCAGCAGATCGTCAGTTGCCATCGCTGCTGGCAATAGACACATCAACGCGGTGATGACGATGGCCTTTTTCTCACCCGCGATGTGATGAACGAATTTTGATGCCATTTTGATTCCCCCGTGTAACAATTCGGTGATTCGAATAACGAATTACTGAGAGTTCCACAATGTCCCAGATCTGGTCCCCTGCGCATATGGCGACCTTCGCTAAGGTGGTTGATCTCAACGGATTCTCGGCCGCAGCGCGGGCGTTAAAGGTCCCTAAAGCGGCTGTCAGTCGAGCGGTCGCTGAGCTGGAAGCCGAATTAGGACTGAAGCTCCTGACGCGGACCACGCGTCGTTTAGCCCTGACTCCCGCCGGCGAACAATTGTTACCTCAATGCCGTTTGATCCTGCAAACCGTCGAAGCGGTGGAGGCCAAAGCGGCCCTGCTCGCTGAGCGCCATATGGGGCCCCTCAGGGTGCGGGCGGATGCCACTCTCGGACGATTATTGCTCGCGCCGCTCGTACCGCGATTCATGGAGCAGTTTCCCGATATTCCACTTGAGCTCGCGCTGGGGGATGAGCGCAGCGACAGCGCTGAGCACGAACTCGTTATCCAGAGCGGTCGGTCGACTGCGCTTGACGCTGAGCACTCTTCACAAGAGTTGGGGTCCCCACCAACGCTCCTCTGCGCCACGCCAAGCTACCTTCAGAAGGCGGGTATCCCGCAAGCGCCGGCGGAGCTTGAGCGTTTTGACGTGTTGCTCCCTGACGCCGGTCCGACCGGGACGGCATTACGTTTGACGCAGGGGCAGCGTCGCGAAGAGGTTCACCTGCGACCAAAGCTTGCCGTGAATGACCCGGCTTTGTTGCACGCGTCGGTGGCTGCAGGCCTTGGGATAGGGTTATTACCGGAATTTCTTTGCCGTCAGGGCTTGGCGACCCGACGTCTGCAGCAGGTCCTCGGAGATTGGCAGCTACCGCCTCAGCCGCCGCTTTGTGCCATCTATCCCGCACGACTCGCAGAAGATCATCGAGTCCGTGCGCTCATCGACTTTTTGGCTGCGCATATGGTCTCGGCGCTGGCGCGTTAAATCCCGATATATCGGTCTGTTGAGAGGCAGTTTGACGGGTTAGAATGCGTCTAACCCGCAGTCGAAAGCGACTCGCGCAGTGCACCGAATTTCCGATCGAAAGGACCCGAGATGTACCGAGCCCCTCTCAAAGATTTACGGTTTGTCTTGCACGAGCTCATTGGTGAGCAGGCGTTGCAGGCCTGTCCGGCATACGCCGAATATTCATTGGATCTCGCCGATGCGGTCCTTGAAGAAGCCGGCAAATTTGCGGAAAACGTTCTAGATCCTCTGTATAAATCGGGTGATCAGCAGG
>RFOD01000061.1 GCA_009926865.1 Gammaproteobacteria bacterium
GGGAGCCTTGGCTACAGTCTGTACTGCTGGCGAACGCTCGATATCTTTGCGCTCCATCGACGCCTAGAGACGGCAGGCGTTAACGCACTCAGCGATGTCCTGGACGATGAATTTGGTCGCCACGCCTTGACGTTCTTTGCCCCCGACGGCTATCACTGGAAGATCGTACAAACAGCACCCATCGAGTGAGGTGACCCATGCGTACTCTGGCTAGCCGATTATCGGGAGTCGCTCTGATTATGATGACCCTCAATCCCTCACAGGCCGACACCCTGAACATCCCCTATCAAGCAGGCCAAATCGTCTCCGCGGGTGATATCACCGTGCACCATCGGCTCTATCAGGGTGCGCACACGACACCCACTGCCACCTTGGTACTGATTCATGGTTGGTCCTGTGATGCCAGTTATTGGGATGCGCAAATATCGGATTTGCTCGCCCAGTACCCAGTTTTGACGGTGGATCTGGCGGGTCATGGTCAATCAGTGGGTCAGCGGGACGACTTTTCCATGCGCGCCTTTGGCGCTGATGTGGCTCAGGCGGTCAAGCAAGCGATTCCCGAAGGGCCCGTGATCCTGATCGGCCACTCGATGGGGGGACCGGTTTCGGTTGAAGCGGCTCGGCGACTTGGCGCACGCGTACACGCCGTGATTGGGGTCGACACCTTCAAAGGTATTGGTAGCCCGCCGCCTGATCCCGCGCAAACGGAAGCGAGGCTGCAATTCTTTGCCGCAGACTTTGCGGGCGCGACCCGCATCTTTGTCACCCAAACGTTTTTTCGTGAAGATGCCGATGCGGCACTCAAAGCTCGTATTGCCGAAGACATGGCGAGCGGCGATCCGACGGTCGGCATCGAAGCCATCCGCGGACTCAATGATTGGGATGGTGTTGCCGCACTCCGCGAGTTAGCGGGCGCGCGGCCCGAACCGTTGCCTATTCTGGCCGTTAACGCTCGGCACGGCTCTCCGACCGATCTCAGTCGCTTACAAGAGATCTACCCCGCCTTTCGCCTACGCGAGATGGACGGTGTCGGTCACTTTTTAATGATGGAGCAGCCCTCGGCCTTCAATGCCCTACTCTTGGAGGAGCTCGCCCTCATCGCGCCTTAGATCCAAACGCGGGCGTGCGCTCGTGCGTGAGTGATGGCCCAGATATTATTGGGCGGAGTCGACTGATATATAGGTAATCAAGGCCGCTCGATCAGCTTCGCTGGCAATCCCTGCAAAGGCCATCGTATTGCCAGGCACCAATTCGCTCGGTCGCTGTAACCAACGATCCAAGGTCGCGACATCCCAAACGAGACCCGAGGATTCGAGTGCTTCAGAATATCCAAAATCTTTGACGGCGGCGACCGAGCGACCCACGATTTCCTCGAGATGAGGACCGACCTTACGCGGCCCGCCAGCTTTGAGGTCGTGGCAGGCGCGGCATTGGATGTATAACAGTCGACCGCGCTTATAAGCCGCTGAATCCGTAACGGCCTCATTCGCACGGGCAAGGGTTGGCGTGGCGAGAGTGGCCAACGCAAGCCATAACGCAATCCCACCGAGTCGTACCCCGACCAACGTGCTCATACAACCCCCTTCACTCTTTCGCCGCCCGTTCATTCTTAGATAGCTTGCTGATCACTCGGATCAACCCTTCTTGCGCCGTGCTCGCAAGCAGCAGACCCTCGCGATTATAGATACTGCCTCGGCAAAAGCCCCGTGCCCCCGATGCACTCGGACTATCTAAGGCATACAGCATCCACTCGTCAGCCTTCACGGTACGATGGAACCACATTGCGTGATCAATGCTCGCCATCACCATATCGTCACTGTGGTAGCCACTCGCATGCGGTCGGGTCGCGACATTCAGCAAATTCAGATCCGATAAGTACGCGAGCAGGCACTCGTGTAGTCGCGGGTTGTCCGGTAACGGCGCGGCGGTACGAAACCAAACATTTTGCACAGGCGGCCCAGGCTGAGGCTTCAAAAAATCAATCGGCTCCACGGGTCGAAGCTCCACCGGACGCTCGCGAATCAAAAACCGACGGAGCTTTTCCGGGAGACGTTCAGCAACTTCGGCACTCGGCCTCGACCAATCCGGCAAGGTCTCAGGCGGTGGCACGTCGGGCATCGTACTTTGATGCTCTAGGCCCGCCTCGGGACGTTGATACGATGAAGAGAACGTAAAAATCGGCGCCCCGTTCTGGATCGCCACGACACGCCGAGAAGAAAAACTATGTCCATCACGGCTGCGATCCACTTGATACACGATCGGCAGATTGAAATCACCGCGTCGCAAAAAATAGGCATGCAAAGAATGCACGCGAAGTTCCGACTCGATCGTTGAGTAAGCCGCCATCAACGCCTGACCGAGCACCTGACCACCAAACACCTGCGGGCTGCCGATATCGCGACTCTCGCCACGAAACAAATTGACCTCGAGCCGCTCGAGCTCGAATTGTCGCAGAAGATCGGCAACCGGCGTCATACGCCGGCGACACCGAGACGTTTTTGCATTACGGGACTCGTCGTCGTGTACTGCAAAAACTGTTTCTTCTCTGGGTAGAGCCAGCTCTGAATCCCAAAGGCCGCGAGTGCCGCTTCATGAAAGCCCGAAAGAATCAACTTCTTCTTGCCCGGATAAGTATTGATATCCCCCACAGCAAAGATACCGGGAACGGATGTTTCAAATTTTTCCGTATCAACTTTAAGCGCTTTGCGCTCTAACTCCATTCCCCAGTTGGCCACCGGCCCAAGCTTGGGATGTAAGCCAAAGAAAGCAAAAAGATGATCGGCATCGATCTCGTGCACCACCCCATCACCTGACTTCACGCGCACTCCGCTCAATCGCTCACCTTCGGTCATCAAGGATTCGGCGAGCCCGGTAATCGATCGCACGCGTCCTGCCGCCTCAAGCTCACGCATTCGGGCAACCGATGCAGGCGCCGCGCGAAAATCCTCACGTCGATGTACCAACGTGATCGCGGGCGCCGTCGCTGCAAAGTCGATCACCCAATCTAGAGCTGAGTCGCCGCCGCCGAAGATCACTAATCTTTGATTGCGATACTCAGATGCGTTTTTAACTCGATAATGTAATTGTTGGCCTTCAAAGAGCTCCGCCCCAGGTAGCGCCAAACGCCTTGGCTGAAACGATCCCACACCCGCTGCGATCACAATCGCACCCGCATCAAACCGCGTACCCTTGGAGGTCACGACATCAAAGCGTCGATCCTCGCGCGGGGTCACCTCCATGACTTCTTCGCCCAGATGAAAAACGGGCTCGAAGGGTTTGATCTGTTCCATCAGCCGATCGACCAACTCCTGTGCACCGCACACCGGGAGGGCTGGAATATCGTAGATGGGCTTATCGGGATAGAGTTCCGTGCACTGGCCGCCCGGATTACTGAGCGAGTCGAGGATATGAGCGCGCATACCGAGCAAGCCCAGCTCGAACACTTGGAACAGACCACAGGGGCCCGCCCCCACGATCACTACTTCAGTTTGAATGACTGCGGACACCTCGACTCCTCGGCAGAAGCGATCAAAAACGGGTAAATTCTAGCAGAGCACACTGACTGACCTGAGTGAAGGGGCCCCGTATGCAGCTCACGATTAACAATCAAACCCTCAACGTGGACGTTGAGGACGACACGCCACTCCTATGGGTGCTACGGGATGAGATCGGTCTCACCGGCACCAAGTACGGCTGTGGGATGGCGCTCTGTGGGGCTTGCACGGTACACATCGAGGGGGTGCCGATTCGTGCCTGTGTGACACCGGTATCGGCGGTCGTGGGCCAATCGATCACCACGATCGAGGGCTTATCGCCCGATCTTAATCATCCGGTACAAAAGGCTTGGCTGGAGCTCGATGTGCCGCAATGCGGCTACTGCCAGTCGGGCCAAATTATGTCGGCCGTCGCGCTATTGGCGAATAATCCGCAACCTACCGATGCGGATATCGATGCCGCGATGTCAGGCAATCTCTGCCGCTGCGGGACCTATCCGCGGATCCGGGCGGCGATTCATCGAGCGGCGGAACTGGCCACCGGAGCCGATCGCGACGGGTCGCTCGAGAGCTAAGCCCGGCCGACGTTCGAGTCGTTTGGGCTGTGGTAGTACTCGCTCTCCTCGGAGAGCTCGCGCATTAAGCGCTGAAGCTCGGCCATGCGACCTTCCGCCGTACTCACCGGCAAACAATCCACACAACGCGGGTCTTTGCAGGGCTGGCGAGAGTAGAGCCAGTACTGCAGAGCACCGGCCAGCAGGCCATCGGCGATATCCCACAAATCCGCATCTTTGTCCTGATCGGCCAGTCGATTGCCGAGATCCACCGATTGCGTGAACGCGGAATCAAAACTACTTGGAAACTCGGGGTTGTCGCTGTCCATACGTGGAGTGTACCGAACCCGCCCCACTCCCCATAGTGCGGCAATCGACCTCCTACACAAAAGTCTTACTAACATTACGGAAGCTTAATAACCTCGTAGCGCCTCAGTACCTATTATCCGGACATCCTATAACTAAGATGATAGGGTGTTGGGAGAGAGACAGATGACAGCGGACGGCAGTTCGCACACGGTGCCTAGAGTGGTGTCCTTGCCCTCTGCGGAAACCGTGGCGGAAGGACTGAGTAAACTCGCTCCAGCGCATGCGGGCGTCGCACGCGCGATGGAGTACGTCGCCCTGCACTACGCGGAAAAGTTTCCGGCTCGCGATATTGCCGAGCATTGCGGCCTCAGTCGCTTTCAATTCAGCCGCAGCTTCCACACGGCTTTCGGCATGACGTTCCGCGAGTACTTACTGCGCTATCGCATCGTGGCGGCGTGTCAGCGCCTGCGCGAAGCCAACACCGCGGTCACAGAGATTGCCTTCGCGGTCGGTTTCCACGACGGCTCGTACTTCGCTCGGATGTTCCGCCGCTACACCGGGATGCTGCCCTCGCAGTATGCTCGGTGGCATGCCATCGATCGCCCAGACTGAGTCCTGCCAGGTTTGGCGTACGTCGCGAGCGGGCTCGCTGCGTCGCCTTAAGCTTTCCACCCTACCGCTCGGCGCACCTGCACCTCATGAAGTGCAGGTCGATGTGGTCGCCATCGGACTCAATTTTGCCGATATCTTTGCGTGTCTCGGGTTGTACTCGGCAACGCCGGCGGGCGCTTTTATACCGGGATTGGAATGCGCGGGCATCATCCGCGCGACAGGCTCCGCCGTTTCGAACTGGCAAGTGGGTGATCGCGTCATGGTGCTCACGCGCTTTGGCGGCTACGCCACTCGCCTCAATGTGGATGCACGTTATCTTTGGCCGGTACCTCCTGACTGGTCCTTAGCCGAGGCGGCGGCATATCCCGTACAAGCGCTGACCGCTTGGTATGGGCTCCTCCCGCTCGGTCAGGTGACAGTGGACTCCCTCGTCCTGCTACATTCCGCAGCCGGTGGTGTAGGGCTCAACGCACTCCAAGCCCTCGAGCAACTGCAAGCCAAAGTGATCGCAGTCGTCGGCAGTCAAAGCAAGGCCGAGTGGTTACAGGAGACCCAATCACTCGCTGCCGAGCAGATCGTCATACGCGATCGTCACTTTGCCCAGCGCTTGGATCAAGCGCTCGCCTCGCTGGGGGCCAAAGGCTTTGATGTGGTTTTTGATGCCGTCTATGGCCCGGTCTTTGAATCTGGCTTCAATCGTCTCGCGCCAGAGGGTCGCTACATTCTTTATGGTGCCGCGGATTTTATGAATACAGGCTCGTTCGCGAACCCGCTACGTCTTGCGTGGCGGTATCTGCGCCGCCCGCGACTCGACCCGCTCACGATGATTTCGCAAAACCGGGGGCTGCGTGCTTTCAATCTCATCTGGCTATGGGATGAAGTCGAGCGCTTGCCCAAAGCCATGCATGACACACTGCAACTCATCCCCAAGCCGCCGGTACTTGGCGGTCACTACCCCTTTGAAGCCGCACATGAGGCGATGCAAACGCTACAAGCCGGGCAGACTCGCGGCAAATTATTATTGGTGGTCAGCGCACACCAGCACGACCCCTTCATGCGCGGCGCGCGGTAAAATAGACCATGGCCGATCCCTCATTGGCTGACCGTCCGAAGGCCAGCACGCCCCGCCCACTGCTCGCGCTGTGGCCGTTTCTGAAACCGTATCGTGGGTTTTTAGCGGCAGCCCTGCTCGCGCTGTTACTCGCCTCGGGCGCCATGCTGGGCTTACCCATCGCCTTGAAAGGCCTGATTGATAAGGGCATGGCGGTCGGTAGCGCCGATACCATCAACATCTATTTCATTGCTTTCATGGGTGTCGCCGTCCTATTTGGCGTCTTTGCGGCCGTGCGCTTTTATCTCGTGACTTGGTTGGGCGAGCGCGTGGTCGCTGATATTCGCTCAGCGGTCTATCGGAATGTCATACGCATGGACCCCCAATTCTTTGAAGTCACGCGCACGGGCGAAGTGCTCTCCCGTCTGACGACCGATACCACCCTAGTTCAATCGATCGCAGGCAGCGGGCTCTCCATTGCCCTGCGCTCCTCGATCAATCTTGTGGGCTCGTTGGTGCTGCTCGCGATCACTAATTTAAAGTTGCTACTGCTGATCGTGGTGGCCATGCCCGTCGTGATCGTGCCGGTGATTGCACTCGGCCGAAAATTACGCACTTTATCGCGGCGTTCTCAAGACACGATTGCCGATACCAGTGGTCTCGCCGGCGAGACACTGAACGCTATCCAGACCGTTCAGGCATTCACCCTAGAGTCTTTGCACACCGAACGCTACGCCAAAGCTGTCGAAGCGTCATTTGACGTCGCGGTGATCCGTACGCGGGTGCGTGCCTGGTTAACCGCGCTTTCAACCATGCTCGTTTTTGGCGCGATCACTCTAGTACTGTGGTTCGGCGCTCATCAGGTCCTCGCAGGTCAAATGACCGGCGGAGAGCTCGGGCAGTTTTTGATGCTTGCCGTGTACGCAGGTGTTGCCGCAGCGGCACTCAGTGAAATGTGGAGCGAGGTGCAACGCGCAGCAGGCGCCATGGAGCGTTTGGTTGAACTCCAAGCCGCGCAACCGGTGATTCGAGCGCCTGCTCAAGCCCTTCCCTTACCCGATCGATCTCGCGGAGCCGCTGGTCAAGTCGATTTTGAGGCGGTCAGTTTTGCTTACCCCTCGCGGCCTCAAACCCGTGCTCTTCAGGATTTTTCTTTGAATATTGTCGCCGGAGAAACCGTGGCGTTTGTGGGCCCCTCGGGCGCCGGGAAAAGCACGACTTTCCAGCTGCTACTGCGCTTTTATGATCCGCTCGAGGGCTGTATCCGTCTCGATGGCGTCAACATCGCCGAAGCAGATCCGCTCGCCGTGCGCGCGCGAATTGGTCTCGTCCCCCAAGATACGGTGCTGTTCGGTACCTCGGCCCGCGAGAATATTCGCTACGGTCGACCCGACGCGAGCGATGCCGAGGTTGAAGCCGCAGCTCGTGCGGCAGCAGCGGATGAGTTCATTCGTGCCCTACCGGAGGGGTACGACACTTTCTTAGGGGAGCGTGGCACACGCCTCTCCGGTGGACAGCGACAACGGATCGCGATCGCACGGGCCATCCTCAAAAATCCGCCTTTACTGTTACTCGACGAAGCGACCAGTGCACTCGATGCAGAGAGCGAGCGTGTAGTCCAACAGGCGCTTGAGGAATTGATGGCGACCCGCACGACAGTCATCATCGCACATCGGCTTGCGACAGTGCTCAAGGCCGATCGCATCGTCGTCATGGAACAAGGTCGCATCGTCGCGATTGGTAAACACGAAGAGCTCCTTGTGAGTAGTCCGCTCTACGCCCATTTGGCAGCACTTCAATTTACGGATAGCGGCGCGCTGGCGACCTGACACGCGTTTTGCGCCGAGCTTTTCTCATATGACTCAAAATATTAAAGGCTCTCGATCTGAACGCGGCGACGCGCCGGCAAAAACGCTACC
This sequence comes from Gammaproteobacteria bacterium, assembly GCA_009926865.1. Taxonomy (GTDB): domain Bacteria; phylum Pseudomonadota; class Gammaproteobacteria; order Steroidobacterales; family Steroidobacteraceae; genus UBA964. Next base: position 7,940 of record RFOD01000061.1, read on the forward strand.
GCACGCGATTCTCTTTGATTTTGACGGCACGCTGGTCGATTCAGCGGCGAGCGTATTGGCCTCGCTGCAACACGCGCTACAACATGAAGCGCAAACACCGCGAGTTCCCCTCGGGCCTGAGCTCATCGGTCCCCCACTGCGTCGCACGCTGATGACGTTGGTGGGCGATGAGACCCCTGAACTCATCGATCGCTTAGCGCAGCGCTTTCGCGAGCACTATGATGCCGAAAGCTATCGGGCAACCCGCGTGTTCACGGGCGTCCCCGAAATGCTACAGCGCCTACGCGAGGTGGATATCGCGCTTTATATCGTGACCAACAAGCGCGTGGCAGCGACCCACCGAATCTTAGATCACTTGGGTTGGCGTGAATGGTTCCACGGGGTGTATGCGCTCGATGCCTTCGAGCCGCCGCTACCCAATAAGCCCCGCGTTGTAGCCAGAGTCTTAGAAAAACATGCGCTGAGCGCTGACTCGACGTGGATGGTGGGCGACTCCGACGAGGATCAACGCGCAGCAGAACTCAACGCGCTTGCGTTCTTCGCCGCTCGTTGGGGCTACGGCGCCGCAGCCGACAGCGTTCGCTCGCCTGCAACACCAGAGCCTGCAGAATTACTGCAGGTACTTGGGCTGTTGTCGGGCCGGGGGCTCGCATCTCACGGCAAGCGATCTTGACCATCGTGGGTACCTAAGGCCTTAATTCACGGCAAGCACTATCGCTTGAAGTGATCATGCTGGCCACAACGGTAAGAATCGGAACCGGCGGCGGGGTCGTGCGCGCCTCGTTCGTGCACTACACGTCGGTAGAGGAAGTCGGTCGCCTGATCGGGGCCCTGAGGACGTTGCTGTAGGCGTCAGCCGGCCGGGGCCATGGACCGGGACAGGGACTGGATCGTTGTCTCCTAGGCGCCCTGGTCCGTGTCCACGGTCCTCGCATGCTGGTGATTGATGGCGGTGCCGCCGTCCACGGGAATGACCGCGCCATGCGTGTAGGCGCCGGCGC
>RFOD01000062.1 GCA_009926865.1 Gammaproteobacteria bacterium
GAACCTACGAAGGCGTAAGCCGGCAGATTTACAGTCTGCTCCCGTTGGCCGCTTGGGTACCCCTCCGCGTGAAACGAGCCGCCTATTGTGATTTGCACTCGGTGGGGTGTCAATGGCAGTCTTTAGAAGTTTACCCCGCTGAGAGAGGACCCTCATGGTCAGCGCCATTGATCCCATCGTGTTGTTCTTCGCGCTGGGGCTATTGGCAGGCGTTTTCAAGGCGGATTTACGTCTGCCGCCCGCCATCTACGAATTTGTCAGCACTTTGTTGCTGCTCTCGATCGGCATGAAAGGCGGGGTGGAACTGGCGCGTCAGCCCGCCGCCGGCCTCATCGGTCAAATCGGTCTCACGTTGGTGATGGGCGTGTTCTTGACCTTGTTGGCGTTCGCCTTACTTCGCGGGGTGGGTCGACTGGATCGAGCCAACGCAGCAGCCGTCGCGGCACACTACGGCTCAGTCAGCATCGGTACTTTTGCGGTGGCGGTCGCGTTTTTAACGCAAGCGGCGATCGAATTTGAGCCGGCGATGCCACTCTTGGTCGTAGTCCTTGAAGTGCCCGCCATTGTGGTGGGCATCTTGCTCGCCCGAGGCCTCTCGGCAGGGACCTCCTGGGGCGAGATCGGTCGGGAAGTCCTCCTCGGACGCAGCGTCATGCTGCTGCTCGGTGGGCTGGCGATTGGCGCCCTCGCGGGCGATGCCAGCATCGAGCCACTCAAACCGCTGTTTTTTGATCTTTTTAAAGGAGTTCTCGCACTTTTCTTGTTAGAAATGGGCTTGATCGCTGCAGATCACCTCGAGGGCTTTCGTCGTCACGGCTTCTTTATGGCGGCTTTCGCCCTCTTAATTCCCCCGTTTTTTGCCGCGATCGGTCTCTTGTTTGCGGCTGCCATGGGGCTCTCGCTGGGGGGCGCGATCCTACTGGCGACCCTTGCAGCCAGCGCCTCGTACATCGCCGCCCCCGCGGCTATCCGCTCGGCTGTGCCGGAGGCCAACCCCGCACTTAGTCTGACGGCTTCGTTGGCACTGACCTTCCCATTCAATATTCTGCTTGGTATCCCGTTGTATCAACGGATGGCCGAAGCCCTTCAACATTGGCTGACAGGTTGAAACCCCATGACCGGCGCCGCCCAGACCCTGCGTAAACTCGTCACCGTTATTACCGAAGCTCAGCTCGAGCGCGACCTCATCAAAGAAATTGAGGGATGCGGTGCACTGGGCTACACCATCAGCGATGCCCGGGGGCGCGGAGATAAAGGCGTGCGCGCATCGCACTGGGGGCATAGCAGCAATATTCGAGTGGAAATCGCTTGCGACACGCCTCTCGCCGAGAAAATTTTGAGCCGGCTACAGGAAAAATACTACGCCCATTACGCCATCGTCATGTGGGTGCAGGACGTCGAGGTTCTAAGGCCTGACAAATTTCGGTGAGCCACTAACCGCCGTCTGTAACGCCGAGATCAAAGATAATGGCAAACGACGCGCCTCCGCGGGTCTCAGGTCCTCGGGTAGACTCACAGGTCCGTAGCGCAACCGTTTTAAGCGACTGACTTCGTGACCCACCGCTTGCCATAAACGGCGCACCTCTCGATTACGACCCTCACGCAAACTGACGCGAAACCAACTGTGAGAGTCTTCCGAGCTCGTCCCGACTCGCATCACGGTCTCAAAGTGTGCTGGCCCATCATCGAGCTCTACGCCGTGACGCAAGCGCATTAACGCCGCCGATGAAGGCTCCTCGCGCACTCGGACGAGATACTCACGCTCGATTTGTGAGGATGGGTGCATCAACCGATGCGCCAGCTCCCCATCATTGGTAAAAAGCAACAGACCTGAGGTATTCACATCGAGGCGGCCAATCACGATCCAGCGACCCGCGCGCGGGGCCGGTAGATGATCAAATACCGTGGGACGGCCCTGCGGATCATGACGCGTCGTCACCTCGCCAACGGGCTTGTGATAACCCAAAACCTCCGTCTGGATGGCGGTTGCCGCGTGCGCCGGGATATCGCTCTCATGGGTTGCGGCACTCCCAATCGGATTCGCTCCCTTCAGCACTAGCGCCGGGCGCAGGTCAATTCTTTGGCCATCGAGTCGTACATCGTCTGTAGCCAGCACCCGCGCACCGAGTTCGGCGCGGCGTCCGTTGAGCGTGATACGCCCATCGACTATCCATTGCTCAATCCCACGACGTGAACCGAGCCCCAAGGTCGCTAGCACCTTTTGTAGACGCTGCGCGGACTCCACTCGACCCAGTGCTTCGGAAGGCTGACTCATTCGGCGCACATCATAACGCGTGGTTATAGATGCATAGCGTTTACTGAACACGTATAAGTCGGAGAGCGATTATTCTTTATCGGTTTTGTAGTCGCTCACTTGCGGTTGTCTTGCCTTCCACTGAGGAGATCCCATGCGCCCTGAAACCATTGCGGTCCACGGCGGGTATTCACCCGACCCCACCACCAAGTCGGTCGCGGTCCCGATCTATCAAACGACCTCGTACGCCTTTGACAGTGCTCAGCACGGCGCCGATCTCTTTGACCTCAAGGTCGAGGGGAACATCTACACGCGGATCATGAACCCGACCACGGACGTTTTAGAAAAACGCGTGGCCGAACTTGAAGGGGGTATTGGAGCCCTCGCGCTCGCCTCCGGTAGCGCTGCGATTACCTATGCGATCCTGACGATCGCGGAGCAAGGCGACAACATCGTCAGCTCAAGCGCTCTGTATGGCGGCACCTTCAATTTATTTGCTCATACGCTGCCACAATTTGGTATCGAAGTTCGTTTCGCCGATCATCGTGATCCTGACTCTTTTGCACGGCTAATTGACGAACGTACCAAAGCCGTATTCTGTGAATCGATTGGTAACCCTTTGGGTAACGTCACCGATTTTGGCGCCTTAGCCGACATCGCCCACGCTCGCGGCGTCCCGTTGATTGTCGATAACACCGTACCTTCGCCCTACTTGTGTCGCCCATTCGAGCATGGTGCGGATATCGTGGTGCATTCTTTGACTAAGTATCTTGGTGGACATGGCAATAGTATCGGCGGTGTGTTGGTCGACTCGGGGAAATTCCCCTGGGCGAAACACGCGCAAAAATTCCGGCGACTGAATGAGCCTGATGTGTCCTATCACGGCGTGGTCTACACCGAAGCATTGGGGCCCGCCGCCTATATCGCTCGTGCGCGCGTCGTCCCGTTACGTAACATGGGTGCAGCGATCTCGCCGTTTAACTCATTTTTAATCCTGCAAGGTATTGAGACCTTGGCCGTGCGTATGGATCGCATCTGCGACAACACTCTCGCAGTCGCACAATTTTTGGCATCCCATCCAGAAGTCAGCTGGGTGAACTACGCTGGCCTCGATACCCACCCCGATCATGCGCTCGTCCAGCGCTACATGCAGGGTCGCGCTTCCGGCATCCTCACGTTCGGCGTAAAAGGTGGCCGGGCCGCCGGTGAGAAATTCCTGGATGCGCTAAAACTTGTGATTCGACTTGTGAATATCGGTGATGCGCGCTCTTTGGCGACTCACCCCGCCTCTACGACTCACAGACAATTGTCCCCTGAGGAGCTCGCCAAGGCGGGCGTGTCGGAAGATATGGTTCGGCTTTCAATCGGCATCGAACACATCGATGACCTCAAAGCCGATCTGGATCAAGCGCTACGCGCTTAGCTTGGGAGAGAAAGGCTCGCCCACGCCAGCACGTCGCGTCTTAGGCGCGACGTGACTCGGCGACTTGTTCTTGCAAGATACGAAACAAACTATCGATGAATTCTTTGCGCTCCGATGCCAAGCGCGCCTCATCCTCAGCACTAAACTCGAATTGATCGATCTCGCCCGACTTCAGTTGTCGACGCTTGATCTGAATAGCCTCCATCGCCGCCAAACGCTCACGCAAGGTCCACACCTCGCTTCCGAGCACAACGACCATATTGAGTACCTTATCAATTGCTGGATCGCCAAAGAAATAACTCCGGCCACCGCGAATCGTGCGTCGCATGGTCTGCCGTGAGCTCTCTTCGGTCTTAACGGCAGCGCTTTTTTTGACGGTGCGGCTCTTGGCCACTCGGTCTTTAGTCACTCGACGCGTACCGCCCGCTGATTTTCGATGGGCTGTACTCATTTGAAGGCCCCAAAGCAGTACCACAAGACACCGTCGGTGAGGCGCCCCGTCTTATCGTTATCCACTGACTGCTGTTGGTCGGCCGCCGCATCGCGCACCTCAGCGCCATACCAACCCACTGACGGAATCACGAACTGCACATATTTCTTAGTGGAGAAACCCGCTTTCTTACAAACCTCCTGAGGGTTCAGGTCACGAAACGGCTTGTAAAAAGGCTCGTTGTTATACGCGCTATCCCAATCGAGATAAAAGGCGTCATAGGGCGATAGCTGATCGTTGGGGGGCAGCTCCATATGCAACATAAGGCCGCCTGGCTTCAACACTCGATGCGCTTCCTTCATGATTTTCTCGATGCTTTTTTTCGGTACTTCATGCAAGAACATCGACGAAAACACGACATCAAAACTGTTGTCTGGAAAATTCAGCGACTCCGCATTCATCTGATGGAAATGCACTTCACGATTTTGTGCCTGCGCGCGGGCGTGGGCATAACGCAGGCAAGGCGCTGCCACATCGATACCGTGAACTTCGGCCTCAGGGTACGTGTCCTTCCATGAACCGGTGTTATGGCCGATCGTGCACCCCAGATCTAATATTTTCTTAGGACGAAGATCTGAGAATTTACGCTTGATGAATCCCGCGATCGATTGGCCAATATCATCTAAATTTTGGCCCATGAGCCCGAAAGAAAATACCGCAAGCCCATTGTCGTAGAGCGACCCTGCAGCCAGATCGTCCGTCTCATACTCACCGTCATAGTTACCCGCCATAAGATGGACATCAATGGCCGATACATAGCGCGGGACTTCAAAGTTTTTTTGCAAGCTGAGCGTACCGCGTGGTTTTTTGCCGGCAAGTCGCGCGGCCGTCTGCTTGAGGGCGGGACGACTACGCTCAAGCGGCGGAAATACCGACTGCCAAACCATATCTTGAGCGGTCACGCGCAACGAGGAGTAAAACTTAAAGTACTCATTGGTCTTGATCGCCTTGTGCACCTCCGGACCGTTTTTGGGTGCACGACGATTGCGACGACGAAATTCCGGCTCCACATCAGCCGAGTAAATATCGCGCATACCCGCAGCCATGTCGTTGAGCACATGGGCTCGGAGCCCCGACACGAAATTCATCCGCGCCTTTTCGTCGCGTGTTTTGTTCAGCTTCAGCTCATGCTTGAGTTCCAACATCGTCGGTCTCCTCTCTGACATCCAGAGCCATTATGCAAAGTCAAAATTCGGCTAACAACCGTCCGAAGCCCTGCAGACGATCAGCGATCCCATTGGCACGCAGAGCATGCCAGTAAGTCGCCGTGTTGATCGCAATCACAGGCTTACCGAGCCACTCTTCGGCCTCAGCCGCCAAGCGCACCATGGACAGGTTGGTGCCTACTTGGATGATGGCATCGACATCCGGTCCATCGAGTTGACGTAATACCTCTCGACATCGGCTTTCAGGAATTTGCGCAATCCCGGTCCAAGACGGCGCGCGCATCGGTTCATCACGTACCGTCTCAAACCCCATATCAGCAAAGTATTGCTTCACTTCGGCATTGGCAATTGGATAGTAGGGCGATAGAAACGCAATACGTTTGATGCCGCCGTAGGCTTTCAGTGCGGCTGTACAGGCATGTGCGCCGATTGAAACGCCCACGCCTGATTCTCGCTCAATCATGCGCTGAAACTCGTCTGCGCCTGCCGCGCCACCATAAAACGTGATCGCCGACATGCCCATCACAAGATAATCGGGCTCGCAGGTCATAACACTACGCACTGCATCGATCACGCCCTGCGAAATTTTCTGGGTCGCCGCCATGAATGTCTCATCGCTGATCGCGCGCGAATTGGGGGTGTAAATGCGGCTGTAGTGATTGGTGACGCCAGGCGGGCGCATGTCATCAAAATCCGGCTGAACGATCGTATTGGTCGAGGGCCCAAGCACCCCGAACAATCGACGATAGCCTTGCACATCCTGACCCATGCTCACCTTCCTCGCGCTGCAGCGCTGACTGATCCTGACCCGTATCAAGTTTTTAAGTCATTGGCTTAGGCGCCGGATAGTCGCCCCTCCCTGCCTAGCGGATCCGATTCATCCCGCCATGCGCAGAGCGGTCATCGACGCACTGAGCGAAGCCGGCCACAATAGCGTGTATGCCAATCATGACTCGACCCTCACGCATCACGGCGATCGGTTTCAGACTTGCGGTGCTAATCGCCCTGTTCAGCCTGGGACATGCCCCCGCCCATGCGGTAGAGACACTGCCGACCGCACCGCGCGCGGACTTGCGATTAGCCACCTGGAACTTGGAATGGCTGATCGCACCCGAGGACTTTCGCGGGCTCGCGAAAAGCTGCGTTCCGCGCGGCGCCCCACGCGGCCCTGCGCGGCGCAGTATCCCCTGCAATGTGGTGGATCGCCTTGAACGCTCGAGAATCGACTTCAGAGCCCTCGCAGAAGTCACCCGTGAACTCAAAGCCGATGTGATCGCACTCCAGGAGGTCGATGGGCCTCGCGCAGCCAAACGCGTTTTTCGTAACCATGATTTTTGTTTCGCAGCAGATGAAGGCGTACAAAAGGTGGGTTTCGCCATCCGCCGTGGCCTGCCACACCGCTGCCTACCCGATTTCATTGAGTTATCTTTGGGGGGAAGAGTACGTCGTGGCGCGGTGATCGTACTTTACCCAGATGATCCGCGGGAGATGTATCTCATGGCGGTGCACCTCAAAGCTAGCTGCCCACGACGAGCGCTGGATGACCCGAACCCCAACTGCGCGACACTCGCCAAACAAGTTCCGATCCTTGAAGCATGGATTGACGAGCAAGCGGCAGCGGGTCGTCGCTTTGGCATTCTGGGCGACTTCAATCATGACTTTTCGACGCGGGGTCCTGCCCGTAATGAGGCGGGGCAGCTACGCAGTTTTTGGGCGGAGATCAATGATGGCGAGCCACAGGGCGCGGCCCTCATCAATCCATCCGAGGGCAAGCGCTTCATCAATTGCTCACCGGCGCACAACTATTCAAGCTATATCGATCATGTAGTCCTCAGTGAGCGCCTCGCTGAGTGGCGAGCCCCCGATTCCTTCCTACGCCTGCCGTTCAAACCCAAAAGTGCGCTGCAACGCAAACTCTCTGATCACTGTCCCGTCGGCGTCGATCTACGCTGGCCAAGCGAACTCAACCTCGGATCCCGCCGCTAAATAGGTCGTACCGTGCAGCAGGTCATACTGAGCGCGGTGTTGATGTGGATGGTGTTCGCGGTTGCGCTTGACCTCACGGTCGAAGACTTTCGCAGGGTCGCGGCGATGCCACGACTCGTTATTATTGGACTATTACCCCAATTTTTTTGGCTACCGATTGCGACGTGGCTGATTACCTTAGTTGTCGACTTACCCGCGAGCTGGGAGGCGGCGATGTTACTCGTGGCATGTTGCCCGGGTGGATCGATGTCCAACGTCATCACGCATTTAGGTCGGGGTAATACTGCGCTCTCAGTCAGCCTCTCTGCCGTCTCGGGTGTCTTAGCGATTGTCCTCACGCCGCTCAACTTTGCTTGGACCATGGCGAGTAACCCAGCCACGGCGATGTGGCTACGAGAACTCGCGCTAGCCCCCTTCGATCTACTTTTAAGCTTAGTGCTGCTTCTCGCGGTACCCATGATCGCCGGGATGTCGGTCGCGCGACGATACGTCAGCTGGGCATCCCGCTGGCGCCATCCGCTCAAGCGACTGTCGGTGTCAGCGCTCGGAGTATTCATCGTGCTCGGTTTGTATCGGGATCGAGAACTGTTGACGGCGGCAATCCTGCTACCGCTATTGATTGTGGTGGGACATAACGCGCTCGGCTTGAGCCTGGGGGCTCTCACCGCCCGCGCCTTTCGTCTCACAGCTGCGGATGGCCGGGCGGTGATCGTTGAAGCGGGGATGCAAAACGCGGGACTTGCACTCGGTATTATCGCCTTGCAGTTTGGGGGCGAACTCGGCATGGTCATTCTGGCCAGCCTTTGGGGGATATGGCATCTCATATCAGGCTTAGCACTCGCCAGCCTATGGCGTCGCCAAGTAACACGTGAGGAGACCCGATAGCATGCTCGATGTCATCTTTGAGGGTGCGACCGTGATCGATGGAAGCGGTACGCCTGCACGCACTATGGATGTCGGCATCAAGGATGGGAGAATCGCCTATCTCGGTGAACAGGCCGGCTCTGCTCGCCAGCGCATCGATGCGCATGGCGCCTGGCTCACCCCCGGGTTTGTGGACTTGCACACTCACTATGACGGGCAAGCGAGCTGGGATGAAACCTTAAGTCCGAGCATTCACCATGGTGTCACG
>RFOD01000063.1 GCA_009926865.1 Gammaproteobacteria bacterium
GACCGCTAAGATCGCGCGATAAAGCTTCTATCAGCGCACGGGCGTAATCCGCTCGATCTTTGACCTCAGGACCGCTCGCGACATAATGATCCACCGCTTCGGGGGGTAGCAGACCGTGTTTTTGAAGGAGCGCCTCTTGGCTGTGCACCCGCTCGCGTAGCGTGCAAAGCTCCATCGCCAGACGCATGGTCACGGCGGCGAGCTGCGAGACATCCGCAGCCGCCAGCGGCTGATCGGGCTGGGACGCGGGCGCGGTGATGGGTCGCGTTGCGCGGGTATCACTCGAGTCGCTCATGCTGCACGCCTCTGCGCTTCGATCGCGCGCTGACCCCCAAAGAAATAATAAAAGCCTGCGCCTAGCGGCTCGTAGTCGGCAACGATCTCAGAGTCAGTGAAACCCGCCTGACGCAAGCGCTCACGCACATCGGTATCGGCAAAGCCCGTCCAGAAGGGCTCGCCATTGTTGCGAACCTGCCAGTCGTTAGTCACTTGCTTCGGAATAGGCATACGCGTCGGCTGGTAGGGGACATCCGCGTTCAAAAAGACGCCACCCGGCGCCAAGATGCGCCTCGCCTCCGCAAAGATCGCTGGCGCAATCTCGTGCCAGGTCTCATGAAAGACAATGTGCGAGACAATGAGATCAAAATATCCATCCGGGTAACCCGTCTCACGCGCATCCGCTTGTCGAAAATGCGCCTCCACCCTCTGCTCTTCCGCCCAAGCGTGCGCGAAGCGCATGAACGGCGCAGAGAGATCCAGCCCATGGATTTCCGCTTCTGGAAATAATTCTTTGAGTCCTAGGGTCTCAGACCCTGGACCACAACCGAGATCGAGAATCCGTCGCGGCTTGAGATCCGGGTAACGACGCTTTGCGACACTGCCAATAAAGCGACCCATCCCCGGCTCACCCACGGGGGCGTTCACCGTCAACCCCTTGGCCGTGCGATAGAGCTCGAGCGTGCCGAAATAAATCAGCGCCGCATGCACATCGCCGGGGTAGTCCTCATGAAAATAGCCACCCGGCTGTCGATGTATATCCGTGCTCGCGATGGGCTCTGGGATCACCAACTGCGGGTTCAGCGTCAGCGTGCCGCCCGCACCTTCCCCGCGCGCGGCGCGCTCAGCGAGCGACGCTACACGCGATTCGAACTCAGGGCCGATCCGCCGACAGGTATCGCCGACGCTTTGCCACATCAAGCTCTGCGAGGCGTAGACCATGCTGCCCCAGTGCTGAAAGAGCCCATCGGCTTCAAACACGTCCCGCGCCTCGGCGCGATCACGCGGCGCATGTCCTGCCGCCGCCTCGAAGCGAGGCTTCAGCACGGTCTCGTAACGCTCGGCGAGATGCTGCTCCAGCACGCCATTAGCGAAAAACTTCATCAGGCCCACAAATCGCTGGCGCGCCAGTTCATCGTGATTGGGTCGATAGAGGTCGGGCAAGCCGGTCATAGCTCATACCTTTGCAAACGACAGGCTTGATCATACGACGCACCGAGCCCGTTCTGTCGCCCCCCGATGGTGTGGCAGCGGGCTCACGAGTAACATGTCGACCGCCTAACGGGAGTTATCGATGGGTCGTATATTCGAAGTTCGTAAGCACACCATGTTCGCGCGCTGGAACCGCATGGCCAAGCAGTTCGCGCGAATCGCCAAAGACATCAACATGGCCGTCAAATCGGGCGGCGCAGACCCACAGTCGAACCCCTCGTTGCGGCGCATTCTGCAAAATGCGCGCGCGGTGAACATGCCCAAAGATAAGGTGGAGGCTGCGATCAAACGCGCCTCGGGGCGAGATGCCACCAACTACGAGGAAGTGATTTACGAAGGCTATGCCCCGCATGGCATTGCGCTGCTCGTCGAAACCGCCACCGACAACCCGACCCGCACGGTGGCGACCGTACGGAATCTCATGGGTAAACACGGCGGCAACCTCGGCACGAGCGGCAGTGTCGCCTACAACTTTCGCAAGATGGGCGTGTTCCGGCTCGACCCCACGGGGATTGATCAAGATGACCTTGAGCTTTATCTCATCGATCACGGCCTTGATGAGATGGGCGAGAGCACCGGCGAGAAGGGTGAAGCTCAGCTCGTGATCCGCTGTGCGTTCGAAGATTTCGGTACCTTACAAGAAGCACTCGAGCAGCGCGGCCTTTCTCCGCTGTCCGCCGAGCATGAATATGTGTGTCTTACGCCGATCGAACTACCCGAAGATCAGGCTCAGGAAGTGCTCACCCTCGTGGATAAGCTTGAGCAGGATGACGACGTACAGCGCGTGTTTCATACGCTGGCCTAGTCGACGCTGGCCTAATCGACGCTGACCTAATCAATGCAACCAATTTTCCACGCGTAAGCCCTCGACCCGATTGAACTCGCGCTCGTTATTGCTGATCAAAATCAAGTTCAAAGAAATCGCATGCGCGGCAATCCAAAGATCGTTAGCGCCGATCGGCGTCCCCGATCGCTTCAATCTTGCACGTATCTCACCGTACGCATGCGCTGCTGACCGCTCGATCGGCAATACGTTGATTGACTGAGAGAAACGCTCCAGGACTTCTTTAGCTCGCAAGCGCTGCTGGCTTTGCTCGGCACCAAACTGCAGCTCACCTAAGGTGACGACGGAGATCGCAGCCGAGTCGGCAGGCTCGCGCGCAAATCGCTGCAGCAGCGGGGTCGACGCGTTTTTGGCGAGATAGATACAGGTATCGGTATCCAACAAATAACGTAGCGCCATTCACAGCGCCTCGCGCTCTTCGGGCGGACTGTCCTCACGCCCCTGCGCCATGAAGTCCTCCGGCATCTGCTGCAAGAGGGTGAGTACGTCGCTCATCTGACGAGGAATACGACGCAACACGATATCCTCGCCCACCCGCAGAATTTGCAAGCGCTCATCGGTAACCTGAAATTCTTTCGGCAAGCGAACCGCCTGCGAATTACCCGACATGAAAACGGTGGTTAGCTTGGTCATCAACGGCCCCAACGGTGTATATACTGACCGTATATACCACCAGATTAGGCCGTACTCAAGCTGCAAAAGTCGCGTTATCGCCCGCTTCGCACCTCAAACGACACCGTGACCTCGCCCGCTTCGCGAAACTGCAACGTCACAGGAACGGTTTGACCGACTTCCCAGGGCGCCTTGAGCCCCATGAACATCAGGTGCAAGCCACCTGGCAAAAATCGAATTCTTTGTCCGGCGGGTACCGACGTCGCGCCCACCTCGCGCATCCGCATGACCCCATCCTGCGTTTGCGAACGATGAATCTGCACTTCATCCGCCGCGGGACTGGTCACGGCGAGCAGCTCGTCATCCGCCGCGCCGCCATTGGTGACCGTGAGGTAGCCTGCGCCCATCTTCATGCCCGCCATACTGGCGCGCGCCCAGGCGCCGTCGATGGTGAGGTTACCCACGACTACTGTTGCCGCAGCGCCCGCCGAGCTCGGGTCAGCAGCCTTCGCGGTGAGTAGCTGGCTCACCGCCAATCCAACCAGCATCAAAATTGAGACCCAACGCCGAGTTAAATAGACCATAGACTAGTCCGAGACGTGCGAGAACGGCTTACCGATCTGGCTTAAATGGCGCGCCCGAAGAGATTCGAACTCCTGACCTCATGGTTCGTAGCCATGCGCTCTATCCAACTGAGCTACGGGCGCCCGTCGTGTGACCCGACATTATACACAAGGCCTACACCAAAGAGGATCTGCCACCTGTGTCAGCCGTCTGGGTTAGTTATTTGCGCTTGCGCCCGTGGGGAGTTAGCGCGTGTAGGGCCGATAAAACCGTATAGTAACCCCAATGGACAAACAGCCTCTCGCCGATGCATAAAAAGCTGCGCTTACCTTGAACAATCTCTTCACGGATTTGCGCTCATTGGGCGCTCTCTGGTCGCTATCAGGATTTGAGGGGTTGAGAGGCTGAGGGGGCGATGTTAGATGAGCAAACCGCGGCACCCCTTGTCGCGGAGTGATCGAGTTGGCTGACTGATCGCGGCTGAAGCGCTCTCGATGGGTCGCATTGAACTCCTAGTGGAGTTGCCCAAGTGAGTGAGTGCAGCAGCGTTATCTTAGTGGAGTTCAGGTAATGTCTTATTCTTTGGTCTTGTGGGCGCACGTGCTCGTGATGGGTTATTGGCTAGGGAGCGAGCTCGTCATCAATGCGCTCACCCACTACATTGCTCGCACGACAACCCTCTCGGGCGTTGAGCGCATGCGCTTATGGGATTTCTTACTCGATGTCGATCAACACGTGCGTAACGCCATGATCATGTCGGTACCGCTTGGCTTCACGCTCGCGGCGCAACTTGGTCTCGTGCCGATCGAGGGCGCTTGGATGTGGGCGTTGTGGATCGTATCAGCGATTTGGTTCTGGTTTATGTGGATGGTCCACTGGCGTCGAAAAAGCCCGAGCGGCCCCACCTGGGCGAAGTGGGACTGGCGCTTTCGCTATCCTTTAATCACCTTCTTTGCGGGGAGCGGCGCGCTCTCGCTCGCCACCGGCTGGCCCTACCCCACGCCGTGGCTCGCCGGCAAAGTATTGCTCTTCGCAGGCGCTATGGTCTGCGGAATCTTTGTGCGCTATTACATCCGCGAGGCGTATCGATCTGCGCTACCGGCGATTTCAGCGGAACGCGCCACCGACAAAGACAACGCCGAGTTTCAGCTGCTAATGGTCAAAGGTACGTGGGCACTGGTCGTACTGTGGGTGCTGCTGTTCACGATTGGCGCGTTGGGTGCGCTGAAGCCGAGTTAATGACTCTCGGCAACCCGCGCGCCTACTCCAACCAGGACTGCAACCACTTCTCGTCGAACTTCATTCGAAGCCGCAAGTACCAGCCTCGCTCCGTTTGCTCGCGACCCGAAAGATCTCGGTCTGAGAAGCCAGCGAAATTATGGCCTGCACTGAGCCACACGTTATCCTTGACGCGATAACCAACTTCTAAGCCGTAGACTTCTTCGCGCGCTTTCGAGTCGGGTGAGCCCATCACACCGGCCATCACGCCCACGTCTATCCGATCGGTTACGTCATGGGTGACTCGCCCTGAAACGAGATAGGCTTGGTACGTATCCTCGACACCGCCTAAGGTTTCGCGTAAGTCTTTGACCGCGACACGACCACTCAACCAGAGCTTATGGTTCGGGTGCCAGTTCAAATGGGTCGACGCGATATGTACGTTGCGAGACTCAAGCGAAACAAGCTCAGAGTTCCGCTCAGACTTGTTTTCATAGCGCAGCAAGACATCTAAAGAACTCATTCCTCGCGGACGATACGCAGCGCCCAACTGAAAGCGATTTTGCATCTGCGAACCACGCTGATCGCGCGCATCCGTTATCAATGCATAGTTGCGTAAGAGTCCCGTCCAGTCACCGCTCATTTTCCGTGCAAAGGAAACCGACGCCATGACGCTGTCAGTCGTGTCATCCAGCGGCGTCAATGACGACGCATCTAATCGACGCCACTCTAAACGTGTGGTGCCCTGCCAAGTTTGATCACCGAAATCGAGCCCGCCGCCAAGCGCCGTTGCGCTCCGCGTCGATCCCTCTAAGATTTCTAAGCGCTCGGCAATAAAGTGAGCATCTACGGTATCGGACAAGGCGAAAGTCTGATTCAGGCCGCTGACCGCCTCTAACTCTTGCGAATTCATGCCGTCGCGAAGCCGCAATTCACTATGAATCGAACCGCCTTCATCATCAAGCCGTCGAATACCAAAGACGACCGCCTGACTCTGCGTGGAATCATCGAGCGAATACTTTGAGGCCAAGCCGTTAGTTTCCTCCCAACGACCATACAAGGACATCGAAGGCGAAAGTTGATAGTCGAGCCCCGCCGTGGCTCGACCCGTCGGAGCCTCGATTCGCGCGAACGCACACTGCTGACTAAGTGAAATAAAGCAAGCTATAGGACTGGCGGAGAGAGAGGGATTCGAACCCTCGAAGAGCTTTTGACCCTTACGCCCTTCCCTTAGCAGGGGCGCGCCTTCGACCACTCGGCCATCTCTCCGTTACCCTGACGGCGCCGGAACACGCCGAATCGAGGACGCAATGGTACTGCCAGCCATCGGCTGGGTCAAAACGACAACGACTCCAACGTGGCGCCGGTGCCAACCACGAATGAACGCGCTAACCCGTAGCCGCCGTATCGGACTCGGTGGTTTCTGATTTGATGCGCTCGAAGATTTCTTCACGGTGGACGGCGACATTCTTCGGCGCGTTAATGCCCACGCGCACCTGATTGCCCTTGACCCCGAGTACCGTGACCGAAATCTCTTCACCGATCATGACCGTCTCGCCGACGCGTCGAGTGAGAATGAGCATGTTAGGTCCCTCAGCCGCGCTCTTCATGGGCAGTCAGACTCGGAGCACCGCACCCCCTGTGGGACCCCGCTGACCGCCCTCATCCGTGATGGGCGCTTTGCTGACCCGACAATAGAAGAATCTGGGTGCAGAGTCCACCCTGAAGCGATTAACCCTCGAGTCGGCTACGCACGTAGCCCACCACGCCCGCCAGCGCCGCCGGTAACGCGGCTACATCGGTGCCGCCTGCCTGCGCAAAGTCGGGCCTACCGCCCCCACGACCGCCGATCTGAGCCGCGACGTGACCCACGACCTCGCCGGCCTTGATGCGTGTGGTTTCATTACCCGTGACACCTGCCACCAGGACGATTTTGCCGCCCTCCACCGTCGCGAGCACGATAACCGCCTGCTTCAAGCGCTCTTTAAGCTGGTCGACCGCGTTACGTAGGGCCGCTGCATCGGCGCCCTCCAGCTGGGTCGCCACGACTTGCAGACCTGCCACGCTCACCGCACCAGCCGCGAGATCCGTTCCGGATCCCGACGCCAATTTGTCGCGCAACTGCCGATTGTCTTTTTCTAATTGTTTGATGCGCTCAAGGGCTTCGCGAACTTTTGTGGCGACTTCGTCACGCGTCCCGCGCAGTGCATCGGTGAGATCACGTAAGACCTGCTCCCCTTTTTCCACATGGTCGAGGGCATTTTCGCCCGTCACCGCCTCGATTCGACGCACACCCGCAGCCACGCCGCCTTCACTCAAAATTTTGAACATACCGATGTCCCCTGCGCGCCGCACGTGCGTGCCCCCGCAGAGTTCCATCGAAAAATCGCCGAGCCGTAACACGCGTACTTGGCTGGTGTACTTCTCGCCAAAGAGCGCCATCGCGCCCGCCGCGACCGCCTCGTCATAGGCCATCTCACGAGTCTCCGCCTCTGCATTCAGGCGAATCTGCTCATTTACACGACGCTCGACAGCTTGCAACTCATCCGCCGTCATCGCCTGAAAGTGCGCAAAGTCAAAGCGCAGTCGATCGGCACTCACCAAAGAGCCCTTCTGCTGCACGTGCGAACCCAAGGCTTCGCGCAAAGCGGCATGCAATAAATGCGTCGCTGAGTGATTGAGCGCCGTTGCACGACGTAATCTTTGATCAATCTTAGCCTCAAGTCGCATTCCAAGCTTCAGAGGCTCGCTGTCGAGGCTTAAGTGACCCATGTGCGAGTGCGCGCCGCCACTGCCGCGTTTTTGACAATCTGCAACAACAAACTGCACACCTGCCGCCTGCAAGAGACCTGCATCGCCGACCTGACCGCCGGACTCTGCGTAGAAGGGGGTCTCGGCTAAAATCACCTCACCCTGCTCGCCTGGGCGTAGCGTCTCGACGCCCTCGCCATCCCGTAGCAAGGCGATGACCTCAGATTCAGTGGATGCGTCCTGATACCCGCAAAAGCGAGTCGCCACCGTAACGTCCGTGCCCGCTCGCAGATCCACTCCGAAGCGACTGGCGGCTCTTGCTCGCTCGCGCTGCGCCTCCATCGCGGCTTCAAAGCCTGCATCGTCAATACGAAACCCTCGCTCGCGGGCGACATCGGCCGTGAGGTCCGCCGGAAACCCGTAGGTATCGTAGAGTTTGAAGACGAGCTCCCCGTCGAGTACTCGCTCGTTGTCACTCGATTTACCTAAACGATCGAGTGCCTCGCCAAGCAAGGTCATACCCGTGTTGAGCGTCTCAGCAAAGCGCTCTTCTTCTTGCAGTAAGACGCGCGTGGCTTGGTCGGCACCCGCGGCAAGCTCGGGATAGGCATCACCCATTTCTTTGGCAAGTGTGGCGACGAGCTTATGGAAAAACGCCCCATTAATACCGAGCTTATGACCATGACGAATCGCGCGGCGGATGATCCGGCGTAACACATAGCCGCGCCCCTCGTTCGAGGGT
>RFOD01000064.1 GCA_009926865.1 Gammaproteobacteria bacterium
GGGCGAGGAGGGGCTGGCTGTGGAGGGCGTTGAATCGGACGAAGTCATAGGCCTATGTTCGCAGAGAGGAGAGAGCCGTCGATTGTAGGGGCAAATCTGCATCGGTGACGCACGCGCAGGCTAGACTCCGACGCCATGAACAGTTCTTCACGCATCACCCGAGGCTACCTCGCGGGCAAATTTGGCCAATTGCACTATCGATACTGCGGCGACCCAAGCGGTGAGCCCTTGCTGTTGCTGCACCAATCTCCGCTTTCATCGGGGCAGTTCGCCGCAGTGATGCCGGGACTGGCGTCGGCGGGCTTCTCGGTGCTCGCGATTGATATGCCGGGCTTTGGCATGTCGGATGAGGCACCGGAGGAGGCGACGCTAACGGACTTTGCGAGTTTGATCGACTCCGGCTTACAGCACATGGGTTGGGCTAGTGCGCATGTTGTCGGTCATCACACGGGCGCCGTACTCGCGGCGGTGCACGCCGGACACGCGCCACAACAGTTTCGTAAGCTCGTGCTGAACGGCTTTCCGTTGCTGAGTCAGGCCGAGCGTGATCACTTCGCAAGTTTTTATTTTGGCCCTAAGGAGCCTAAACTGGACGGGAGTCACCTGCTAACCGCTTGGCAGAATCGACTTCGATCCACGCCGGGTTGGACTGATATCCGTCTTATGCATCGTTATACCGTCGAGGCGCTGCATCGGGATGGAAGTAATTGGCGAGCCTTCCCCTTGGTGATCTCGGCGGATTTAGGGGCCTTACTGCAGCGTTTGCCGATCAAAGCGCTGATGTTCACCAATACTGGCGAAGATCTATACGACTCGACGCGACGAGCACATGCTCTGCGCCCTGAATTCTTTGACTACGCAGAGCTCGAGGGCGGCTCACACGATATCGTGGATGAGCAGCCCCAAGCATGGATGGATACGGTGATTGCTTATCTTTCAAGTAAACCCGGCTGATTAGCTTCAAGCTTAAATTCGGCGAGTGTGCGTGCAAACGCTCGGCTTTCGTCGCGCACAGACTCAAATCCGATGAGCTCAGCATCAAGTTGCTCTCTTTTAAGGGTGAGTCGTAGATAACCTCTGTGTCGGCCATCGGCAAAATACACCGAGGGCGCATCCTCGCGGTTGTAGGCGTCAATCACCTTTTGGGGCGGGGGCCCGGAGGTGATAGAAGTTGTAACGAGCTCGCTCATGACGATCGGCGACTTGCTATCGTTCACGTCGATTCTTTGATCAGCAGCAATAAAAGCGTGAATATCGCCGCCTAAGAAAAGTGGATTACTCGCGCCGCTGGATGCGACTGTCTCAATTAATCTTTGTCTGGCAGCGGGGTAGCCCGCCCAGCTATCGTTCCAGTGTTGCCGGCGGGGGCCTGGATCTTCATCTACGAGCGTGAGGACGACGCCCTGTGCGATGAGGTTCCACCGCGCTTTCGACTCCTCTAGGCTAGCGGCGAACCAGCGCTCCTGCGCGGGGCCCAACATGCTGCGATCGCTTGCGTACCACTGCGGGCACTCGTCGACGAACACACGACTACCGCCTAGTCGCGGCGGTTTGGGGCAGGTTTGAGGCGAGCGATATTGTCGCTCATCAAGCAGATGGATCGAAACAAGCGCGCCCAGAGAATGACTTCGATAGAGTTGCAGGGCGCCACCCGAAAGCAAGGCCTCGCGGGGTAGAGGCATATGCTCAAAATAGGCTTGGTAGGCGGCCGCTCGGCGTAATTCGAACCTCGCTTGCTCGTCGGCTCTCTCGGCTTGTAGGCCTGCATAATCATTGTCGACCTCGTGGTCATCATGAGTCACGAGCCATGGACAGGCGGCGTGTGCAGCCATGAGGAGTGGGTCGGCGCGATACCAACTATAGCGACGTCGGTAATCGGCTAGCGTGATGCATTCACCCTGATCGTGAGATCGTACGGGACGCTGCGTGTTGCCCTCGTAAATATAGTCACCTAGGTGCAGGATGAGATCTACACCGGTTTGCACCATGTGCTGCCAAGCATGATAGTAGCCCTGTTCGTAATGCTGGCAGCTTGCAACGCCAATTCTTAGGGTCGATTGGGGTGGTCCAGAGCGGCTTGATGTCCACGTGCGACCGACAGGACTAATAAAGTCTTTGGCAATGAAGCGATAAAAGTATTCTTGTCCTGGGGCGAGTCCGCGCACGCGGTGGTGTACGCTGTGAGCAAAAATTGCCTCCGCACGGGTGAAGCCTCGTTGTACAACGCGTTTGAATTCGGTATCGCGCGCAATTTCAAAGACGAGTTCGATATCGTCCGTTACATCGATTGCGGGCTGAACAATCGGCTCTGGTACCAATCGCGTCCAGAGAATCATACCGTCCTCTTCAGGGTAGCCAGAGGCGACTCCGAGTCGAAACGGGGTAGTTCTAAAGTTAGGCGGTTGGAGTCCGGTGGCTGCAAGGGCGGGTGAGAGCCGCCAGCCGAGCGTGCTGGCCGCTGCGCCACCGAGCAGAGCTCGGCCCAGAAAGTCTCGTCGTTGCATAGGTCTAATGATAGACCGACTACCCACTTTGCATGCTATGTTCAAAACATGAGCACGCTAATCGACCCGATGAAGGCCCGACCGAGTGATCGCGAGGTGTTTTGTCAGTCGCTGATTGCAGTCACGTTAGCGAGCGACGATCTGCTGGCAACGCGTCGCTTCTACCAGGGCGCGCTCGGCATGATTGCCGATTGCGCCATGTTAGACGGACCGTCGGCCCAGGCCTTGCGTGAGCACTGGCAGTTCGCGGGCGAGGGTCCCGTGGAGCTCATGAGTTTCACGAGGCCGGGGCTCGCCGATGCGGTGCGTATACGCGTGGTTCATGCGGACGCGACCGCACCGCTTGCGCGTCCCAATATGGATTGTCGCTACGACGGTGCACTAGGCGTCGGTTTTCCAGTGAGGGGACTCGCGCAACGACACCAGATGGTGGAAGCCATGGGTTTTGACTCGAGGGCGGGAGTCACTTACATGCCGTTTCCGCGCCCGGATGGCTCTATGTATGACATTGGTGAGTCTCACTGGATTGCGCCTGATGAGGTGATGGTATTGGGTGTCGATCGCGCTGACATGCAGCCTGTGGGTCCCATTGACCCCGCGTTAGATATCGGCGGACCCAGTTACTCGAGTATGTTGGTCAGTGATTCGGCGAAGGCGGCGGAATTTTTTGATGGTGTGCTGGGTCTTGAGCTACGCCGAGAGTTTACTTTTGAAAGCGATGGGCCGAGTGGTGGGATGCGTCTGCCGGTTGGGACCCATGTCAAGTTCCAACAGTGGTTTTCACCAGGGTCGAGCACAGGGTACCTCGTGGTGATGCAATTACAGCAAAATGCCCTGCGAGCGCCCAGCCCGATAGGGTTACAGAGTCGCGGCATTGGTCTTTGGAGTTTTGCCACTCAAAAACTCGATGAGATTGCAGAGCGTGCAAGCCGAGCCGATACATCAGTGACGCGTATTGTGAGCGAGCCTAAAGCGATTCATATTCCGAACGAAGGTCCGTATCGAGCGATGGTATTGACGACACCAGATGGTTTTCCAGTGGAGCTTTTGCAGGCAAGCAGATAATTCTTTGGGTTAATGACTCCAGGGTGGGAGTTTTACTATGTTTTGGCGACTAGTTTTTCGCGGTGGTCATCATTTGGGCTCGGCGGGTGTCATCGGCGCGTTCGCGGCCTGTTTGGTGATGGTTCTGTTTGCGCCTGAGCCGTCTATTTCTCTCGAGGCTTATGCCGCTTCCAGAGCGTCGATTGCGCTTGTGTGTAAGTGGGTCTTAGTGCCTTCCTTGCTTTTAGTCTTGGTCAGTGGGCTCGCCGCGTTAGGGGCGAACCCGGCGTACCACGATGCGGGCTGGGCGTGGCTCAAAGCGCTCACGGGACTCGCCATGTTCGAGGGAACGTTGCTCACTGTGGATTCTACGGCAAGACAAGTCGCCGAACTCACGGCCGCCGCGGCAGCCTCAGGGCTGCTTGAGCCTGCCGCGTTAGAATCTTTGATTGGTCGGGAACGCGGTGGACTGTGGGGTCTGCTTGCAGTGGCCATCGCCAACGTGATCTTAGGCGTGTGGCGGCCACGCTTTAGTCGTCGTAAAGATTAGATATTACGATACGCGATAAAGATAAGCGGTGACCTAAGTGATATACGATATTTCTCAAACGCTACGAGCGAGTCTCCCTGTATGGCCTGGCGATGGGTCCTTTGAGAGTGGTGTGACCGCAGAAGTGGCCGCCGGTAGTAGCGTTACCTTGCATCGGTTCGCGATGTCGAGCCAATCAGGTACACATGCGGAGTCGGCTCGCCACGTGCGCGACGATTCAGCGAGCCTCGACGAGCTAGAGCTCGGCGTCTTTTGGGGGCTGTGCACGGTCGTCGACGTGAGCGCGGGAGTGGGGCCCGTTTTAGCAAGTGAAGTGCTACCCAAGCTATCGGCCTTCGCATCAGTATCCGCATCGCTAGAGCGGGTCTTACTGCGGACTTTTGCCAAGCCAAATTGGTCGACATGGCCCGCCGATTTCCGACCGATCGCATCAGGTTTAATCGACGAGATCGCGGCTCGAGGTGGCCGGTTGATTGGTACGGATGCCCCCTCAATCGATCCCGCTAGCAGTAAAACTTTAGAGGCGCATCACGCTGCCCATCGCGCAAGGATGGCTATCTTGGAGGGATTGGTACTCGATCAGATCCCAGAGGGTGTCTATGAACTAGTCGCGTTGCCGTTACCGATTAAGGCAGTCGAGGCGACGCCGGTACGGGCCGTGCTCAGAACCTTGGATGAATCGCAGCGTCACGGGAGTATTTTTGATGCTCGTGAGCTTTGAGCACTGTCAGGAAAGAGATCACCTCGACCCGCTGGCAGGCTGTCGGGATGCTTTTGATCTACCTCCTAATCAGATTTATCTGGATGGGAATTCATTGGGTCCGATGACTCATCGGGCTCGTGCACAAGTACAGCAGCGTTTGCAGGAATGGCAGGCGGATCTCATCGCGGGTTGGTCGCATAGACAGTGGATCGACTATCCCCAGCGCCTCGGCGCTAAACTTGCGCCGCTTTTGGGGGCCAAGCCTCACGAGGTTCAGGTTGTCGACTCGACGTCGCTAAACCTTTTTAAGCTCGCGTGCGCCGCGGTGTTGTCGGCACGAGCGCGAGAGCCCGCGCGAGCCCGCTATCGTATTGTCACCGAGCAGGGAAATTTTCCGACGGTGCCATACATGCTGGAGGGTCTCGGTCGTTTGGCCACCGATATTCAAGTGGATGTTGTGTCGCGTGAGACGCTGTGCGCCGCAATGACCGATGAGACGGCGCTTTTGGTGTTGACTCACGCGCATTACGTGTCGGGTGAAGTGTTTGATCTTAAAGAGATGACTTCGAAAGCGCACGCGCAGGGTATTCAAATTCTTTGGGAATCCCATTCAACGGGTGTCTTACCCTTGAATTTAACTCAGGCCAATGTGGATTTCGCAGTGGGCTGTGGCTACAAGTATTTGAACGGGGGTCCGGGGGCACCCGCTTTTTTATACGTTCGCGAAGACTTGCAAGCGGCGTCATCGTCCGTATTAAGCGGCTGGCTGGGGCACCGCGAGCCATTTGCCTTCGAAGACGCGTACGCGCCGGGCGAGGGCCTAGATCGTTTTCGCTGTGGAACGCCGCCAGTCTTAGCCTATGCGGCGCTGGAGGGTGCGCTGGAGATTTTTGAGGGGCTCAATATCGACGACTTACGAAAAAAATCGCTGGCGTTGTCGGAGTTGTTGATCAAGTTGCTGGAGCCCGCCTTGCAGAAGCGGGCTTTAACGTTGGTGTCGCCACGAGATGGGGCGTTACGCGGAGGCCACGTCTCTTTTGCGCATCCCGATGCACAAAGAATAATGGCGGCGCTTGCTCAAGATGGCGTCGTTGGCGACTATCGGCCGCCCCATTTTCTCAGGTTTGGTCTTTCGCCCCTATACCTGCGTTATGTCGATATCTGGGCGGCCGCTGAGAAAATTACTCGTCAGGTTGATGCCGTGGCGGCCTGATCAAATAGCTTTGCTGCCAGCAGCCAAAGCGCGACATAAAAAAGCGTAAACACAGGCAAAAACGCCATGCCTGACGCCCAAGCGCCTATCCCAATGAGTAACTGAATAGCCGCCATCACGCGCAGGGTACGGGCGAGGCCTGCGGCGTCACAGCGCGTAATGACTGCGCCGATGAGTCCTACCAGTAAAACCCCAAAGAAAACTAAGTTTTGAGGGTTTTCTTCGTTACCGATAATGCCGACGGCTAAATTAGCCCACACCATCAATAATCCACCGCCGACTGCCAACAAGGCCCCCAGACGGTAGGAGCGTTGGCTGCTCAGGCGCATGGCAAGTTCTACCGCGACGCACGCGCTGCCTAACATGACCCCGACCACCGCAAAATCGAACCCGGTCCAGTTGACCTCTGACGTTCCTTGCATTGCGAACCAAGGCGTCGCGAGCGCTACGAGCGCTGACCCCCATAACGCGATACGCCATCGACTAAAAAGAGGGGTCGGCGATTGTTTCGGGGGCTCAGCGCCAGGCGTGGGAGTGGCTTCGAAGTTGGGGTGCATAGTTAGGTGAAGACTAGCACGAGACGGAGTTAGCACGAGACGGAGCTAGCACGAGACGAGATTTGCGATGCCACATATTGGCTGTTTGGGAAGTTTTGGGACTACGGGTTCGCAGGCGGTTAGCGTTAGCGTTCCACCCTTCCTACGCAGGCATTCATGAGGGGGGGTAGCGTTATGCAGACCGAGTCGTGATTTCAGAAAGTAGAAGTCGAAGCCTGTCGGAGCCCAGATGATTTTTCAGCTCAATCTAACGCCGCCTTGCTGGCGGTCGTGGTGCATCTTTCGGGCCTGCTAACGCTATTTGTGGGGCCGTTACTGGTTTACCTGTTACGTGACTCGCGTACCGACTTTGTCGCGCGTGCTGCCCGAGAAGCGCTTAACTTTCAACTGACATTGCTTTTGGCATGGATCATTACTTTGATTTCCATGTTTTTCATTGTGGGTTTCTTTGTCCTGCCTTTTCTCGGTTTGATCAGCGTCGCGATGCCTGTGTGGGCGGCTGCGATGACCTCGCGAGGGGAGTCGTATCGCTATGTCGTCTCGTTACGGCTCATCTGACGCGATCCTTGGGAGTCTGCGCTCGTTCGCGGGTGTTTGAGAGGCAAGGCGCGTGCAGACTGGACGGATGACTCGGTATTTTTTCGGGCAGGAGATGGTCGGGATGAGAGGATTTGAACTTCCGTTCACGTCGCTAAAGAAAGTGGCATCGACTCTCCGATCTTCGTGGATTGCCATGCTGCCGTCAGGCGGTGGATGTGCTCGCGTACCGCGAGGATCTCCGGTTCGCCGATCGGCAGCGGCGCGCAGTGCCGCGATTCACAGGTGACTCCGTAAAGATCTAGGAGCGCGGAGGGTTCGCTCGTCCAGCCTGTCCATCCGTCGGCTTGCAATACTTCGACAAGTCGCTCCACGCCATCGCTCTCGGCGG
>RFOD01000065.1 GCA_009926865.1 Gammaproteobacteria bacterium
TGGCGCGCTTCCTCGGCAGCACGCTCTGCCATTAAGGTGGCTTCAAAATCCTCCGCAGGCTCAATGATCGCCTCTTGGATTTCTTCGAGTTCAGGCTCGCGCTCGGCTTGCTGTTGCTGTCGAGCTAGCTCACGCAGCAAGAACCCCGCGCGACGCGCCGCAAAATGCCGCGCAGCGAACGCGTTCTGCGGATCGGTCTCGCGTTTTTTAACCGACGGCGAGGGATGGAATATGGGGGCTGTTTTCACCGCTCAGAGGCCTGATGCTTAGACGTAATCGCCACCGCCACTCGAGAGCATCATCTCGCCCGCATCGGATAGCCGTCGGGCGGTACGCATGATCTGCTTTTGCGCATCTTCCACTTCCGACAAGCGCAGGGGGCCCTTGCCTTCCATTTCTTCGATAAACATATCGCGTGCGCGAGCAGACATATTGGAGAGGAACTTTTCCTTGACGATTTCGTTGCTGCCCTTGAGCGCCACCATGAGGAGCTCCGGCGCCACATTACGCATGAGTGTCTGAATACTGCGGTTATCGCAACCATCCAAGTTCTCGAACTTGAACATGTTGTCTTGAATGCTCTGCGCGAGATCGGCGTTTTGCTCCGTCAAATCTTTCATCAACACCGATTCAATGTCGGTTTTGACGTAGTTCATGATCTTCGCCGCGGCTTTCACGCCACCGACACTTGAGGACTTAAGCGAAGAATTGGACGAAAACTGCTTGCGCATGATCGATTCCAGCTCAGCCATGGCAGTCGGCTGAATCGTCTCGAGCGAGGCGACGCGTGCGATCACTTCGGGGCGAAGATTTTTCGGCAAAAAGCGGATCACATCGGCTGCAACGTCGTAATCCAGGAACGACAACACAATCGCGATGATTTGCGGATGCTCATTGACGATCATTTCAGAAATCGATCGCGCGTCCATCCATTGCAGGACTTCGAGACCGCGATTCGCCGAAGCAGGCAAGATGCGACTTAGCACGCTACTCGCCTTATCTTCGCCGAGCGCTGTCTTCAACATATTCTCAAGATAATCGAGTCCACCACCGATATTGGTTTGCTTTTTGATGGTGGCAATAAAGCCATCAAGTACGGCGCTCACCGCTTCTTGCGACAGATCCGCCACCGAAATCATGGCCGCGCTTAAATGTTGTACTTCCTTCGGTGCAAGATGCCGAATCACTGCGGCGGCCTCTTCTTCACCGAGCAGCATCAACATCACCGCAGCACGCTGCGTGTTAGTCAGCGAGGCGACTTCGGCAGCCACTTCCTCGGGGCTCGGCGCTCCGGCGGCACCGAAGGTGGCAAGACTACTGGTGGTGGCGGCCTCTGGCATGATCGGCTTCCTGTCTTAAATATCTTTGGTAATGAGGTTTTTCAACACAAGCGCCACGCGACGCGCATCCTGCTCAACCATCATGCGCACCACGGTTACCTTATCGTCATAGCTATTGGCGGTATCGAGCATCTCAGCGGAGATGCCACCTTTCTTCTTCGGCTTCAGACGCGCCTTTAGCTGCTCGAGCGTTTCGCCTTCCTGCAACTCCATGCCCTCATCGAAGTCGCCGGCAGCACCCTCACCCATCATCATACCGGCGAAGCTAATCTTACCCGACTCATCAAAGGTAAAGCCTTGCTGCGCCAGCATTTGACGAATGACTTCCTCGGAAGGCGGCGGCGGCTCGACATAGGTCAGACGGGCAATCACCGGCCGGACCACTAAGAAGCCGAGCAACATGACGGCGAGCGTGATCGCGAGGTACTGAATAAGCTCGATGTACTCAGGGCGCTCCCAGAGCGGTAGCGGGACCACGGGTGCCGGGAGCTCAAAGCTCGTGCTGATGAGCGTCACCTGGTCGCCCCGATCGGCACTGAAGCCCACGGCACCCTGCACGAGGTTGGTCAAACGCTGGATTTCTTCATCGGGTAGCGGATTACGCTGGGGCGCTTCGGCCGCACCCGGTGCTGCAATCGCATCATTAATGGCGACCGCCACGGAAAGCCGTCGCAAGCGCGGCGCAGGATCCACCACATAGCGTACCGAGCGATCCATTTCATAGTTACGGCTCTCACTACGCTCCTGGGTACGCGTCATGCTTTGATCATCCGCATTGGCACCGGGCGGTAGGTTCGCCTCGGGTACGGCGGTCACCGCCTCAGGCGCGGCGTTCGCGAGCGAACCCGGGACCCCTTCCGCGCGCGGTTCGGTATTGGTTGATTCGCTCGACTGTTCCGATCGGACGCGCGTACCAGCATTGGTCGGATCAAAGTTTTCTTCAGTCTGTTCGATGATCGAGAAATCAAGCTCGGTCGTCGCCTGCACACGCACATTGTTCGCGCCATAGATCGGCGCTAAGAGCTGAACGACCCGATCCACATAATCGGCTTCCATCTTCTGCCGCAAAGCAAGTTGCTTGGCATTGAGATCCGTGCCGTCTGCAGACTCCGTCAACAAGCGCCCGAACTGATCAACCACCGACACATTGGTCGGCGTCAAATAAGGGATACTTGAAGAGACGAGATGCACGATCGCCTGAACCTGACCATCACTCAGCGCGCGCCCCGCAAAGGGCGTGACGATGACCGAGGCTTTTGGCTCAGCACGCTCACGAACAAAAGGACTTTGACGCGGGAGCGCAAGATGCACCCGGGCATCCTGTACGGAATTAATTCGACGAATGCTGAGCGAGAGCTCTTCTTCGATGCTCGCGTTGTAGCGGGCCTGCTCCATGAACTGACTGGTCCCGAGCGGCATATTGTCAGTAATACTCGCCATACCGGTGCTCGTCTGACGCGGTAAGCCGGCGGCGGCGAGAACGATTCGCGCTTCATGAAAATCCGATGGCGCGACTTGTAGCGCACCGCTCACCCGATCAATGTCAACACTGATCCCGTTCTTCAGCAGAACCTGCTGCGCCTCTTGCTTGTCGGTATCCGCCATTTCCGGATAGAGCAGTCGCGGCGGGGGCTTCGTGAGTGACGTAAATACAATCACGCCGAGTAGTACGACGAGCGCGATGCCCGCCCAAGGTAATAATTTACGGGCAAGCGGCTGCTTCAGCAGCGAGTCGACGCTGTTGCCGCTATTCGTCCCACTGCCTGCGCCCTCAGCGGCCAAATCTTTGGCTCCTTGAGAGGTCGTCACCATCACGCCATTGTCACCGCGCCCTGCGGTGCCCATGCCATTTAATACATCTGCTTCAACTGCTGCCATGGATTACACCGACATGCTCATGATTTCACGATAGGACTCAAGAATTTTGTTTCGGACCTGAACGGTGGCTTCAAAAGCCACGGAGGACTTTTGCATCGCGATCGCAACGTCCGTAATCGAAACATCCTCGCCGCGCACATACGCGTTTTGCATCGAGCGCGCGAGTTGTTGTTGTTCATTGACGCCATCGAGCGCCGCTTTCATGGTCTCCATGAAGCTTGTGCCCTCGACTTTGGGCGGCAACATCGGAATCGCGGCACCCTTGCCAATCCCCGATGAGGGTGCGACTTGACCTACCCCGGACGGGTCAGGGGCTGTCGCATGACTACGCACCTGCTCTCGCATAGCGCGTAGCTGCTCAAGGGCTTGTTGCATCGCGATCGATTGCACGCTCATGGGAAGATCCTCAGCCCGCCTCAGCCATTAAGCCGTGCTCGCGCATGCGCGCAAGCTTGTAACGAAGGGTTCGCTCACTGATCCCGAGCCGCGCGGCCGCCGCCATCTTGGTTGGCGTCTTTTGCAATGCTTCGCGAATGAGCTCAGCCTCACTTTGCGAGCGACGACCCATCAAAGAATCTCGTGACTCGCTTTCAATGAGCGAGGTATAGGCGTGACTACTGTGAGTGACTGAACCTCGAGTAAGCGGCGCCTGCAAATCAAACCCCAAGTGCTCGGCACGCAGCGCTCCGCCATCAGCGATGATCAAAGCCCGCTGGATCACATTCTCCAGCTCGCGCACATTGCCGGGCCAAGGATATTGAATGAGTGCTCGGGTCGCCGAGGGATCAATCTCAGTGACGGTGCCGATATGACGATGGCGCTGCAGCATCGCTTGAGCGAGCGGCAGAATGTCGCCGGGACGCTGTGCAAGCGGCTTTAAGGTCAAGGGGAAAATATTGAGGCGGTAGTACAGGTCCTCGCGGAAGCTGCCACGCTCAAGATCTGACTTTAGATCGCGATTGGTTGCCGCGAGTAATCTGAAATTCGTTTTCTGCGGGCGGGTCGCGCCGAGCGGGGTGAATTCCCTCTCTTGAAGAACGCGTAAGAGCTTCGCCTGAATATGAAGCGGGAGCTCGCCCACCTCATCTAAGAAGAGCGTGCCACCATCGGCTTGCGCAAAGAATCCCTCAAATTTTTGCAGCGCGCCGGTGAAGGCGCCCTTCTCGTGACCAAAGAGGAGATCCTCCACCATGGATTCTGGCAAACACGCGCAGTTGAACGCGACAAACCGACCCTGCGCACGCAAGGAGCGCTGATGCAAATAGGTGGCGAGCACCTCTTTACCGGTCCCTGACGGGCCGCCGATCAAGACCGTGACTTCCGTACGCGCCACCCGATCGGCGAGCGCGAGTAACTGCGCAGTAAACGGATCGCCCCACACCACCTGTAAGGCGGCGGTTGGGGGTGCAGCACTCGCCGCCGCGGTGTCCTGCGGCGCCGGGGTCGGCAACGATGTTGAAAGCGATGAATCCACGTGTTGAGCTCGAAACAGTGTCTGACGTCCGACAGGACTCAGCAATGAACGTGCCAGAATGGATTTATCTAGAGGATTAATCGAGTAATCAGTGACTTAGAGGGCTCTGAACAGCCCCACACTCGGCTACTGTCGAGATTCCGAGGGGTCGTATTTGCGTAAGCGCTCCAGAAACGTGGTCCGCCGCATGCCCAATAGCTCCGCCGCATGAGTGATATTGCCCGAGGCCTTCTGCATCGCTTCTCGGATCCAAGCGGCCTCGTAATCGGCCAAGATCTGTTTAAGGTCGACCCCCTCGGCGGGCAAGAGCTTTGCCGTGGGTGTCTTGACCTGCGGTGCTGTCAGTGAGGGTCGATCGATCGTCAAGGCTGCTTCGGCTCGAGCTTCCTCGGCCTCGGCAGCCGATAGCATGTCCTCGGCCCAATCATCGTTCCAATCCCCAAGTGCCAGCACCGCCGATCGCTCATCAACGGTATTGATCCCCGCCCGCGTCGCTTTAGGCAGCATGGCGCCTGGGATATCTTTGAGCGTAATTTCCTTACTCGGCCAGAGCACTGATAAGCGTTCCACAAAGTTGAGGAGCTCGCGGCAATTACCGGGCCAGTCATGACTCAAAAGCCAAGCGGACAGATCACTCGCTGCGCGGATCGGCTCAACCCCGGGTCGCGCGCAGCGCTCGGCAAAATGCTGGAAAAGCAGGACGATATCGTCACCGCGCTCGCGTAAAGCCGGGACATATACGGGGAACACATTGAGCCGATAAAACAAATCGGCGCGGAATTTCCCGTTGGAGACGGCCTCTTCCAGATGTTGATGGGTTGCCGCAACCACCCGAACATCAACGGGGCGCGATTGCTCCTCACCGACTCGATCGATGACCCGCTCTTGCAAAACTCGCAAGAGCTTGACCTGCATATCAAAGCGCATGTCGCCGATTTCATCTAAGAACAAGGTCCCTGAGTCCGCGAGCTCAAATCGCCCACGTCGATCTTCCAAAGCACCGGTGAACGATCCCTTGCGGTGCCCAAATAATTCGCTCTCAAGAAGATCGGATGGGATCGCGCCACAATTGACGGGAACAAAACGGTGACGGCGACGCGTTGATAAATGATGAATGGCTTGCGCCACGAGCTCTTTACCCGTGCCGGATTCACCGAGGATGAGCACCGTGCTATCGGCCGAGGCAATACGCCGCACCAACGCCCGAAGCTGGCGCATCGGCGCAGATTCCCCCACTAGGGACTGCAGAATTTCGGTGCTGCTTTGACTAAGCGCAGGGGCCGTCCCACGCATGAGTCCCCTCCCAAGGCGGCGTTTTTGGACTTTATTGTTCCGTTTCGGAACTGTTCGCAGCCTAACAGAGGACGATGACGGGGTTAACCCTCATCAAAGACGTCTCGAGAGAAAGGCGAGATCCAGAACGAATTACGAACGGATGACGAACATCCGTTGGTTGACTGCGCCGACGGTCGCAGGACTAATCGCTGCCCAAGCCTCGCGCACCTGGGCGAGTAATTCCTCACACTCGGTCAAGATGGGAGCCCCAGCTGGACCAGCGGCTGCGATCAGTTTTCTGAGCAAAAAGCTATAAAAATCAAATAGATGTTGAGCCAAATCACCGCCCTTGCCGTGATCCAGCGTGTCACGAAGTCCAAGGATGATGGAGCTGGCGCGGCTCGCGGCGGCACTGGCTGCACGGTATTCACGCTTGGCGAGATGGACTCGGGCGAGGCGCACGGCATCAATGGCGCCGTCGTACATCATCACGACCAGCTCGCGCCGATCCGCATCCGCACACCGGGCGCCGGTATTGACCGATTGATACGCTTTTAAAGCCATGGCCGACATCAGATCACTCCAAAACGACTTAATCCCACTCAGGGGATTAAGTC
>RFOD01000066.1 GCA_009926865.1 Gammaproteobacteria bacterium
GTTTTTTCGTTGGGTCGAAGCGGGGGCCGTGAGGCCAGATCCTGCTGTACTACCTAAAGCGGATGCCGTCGTAGTCTTAAGCGGCATGATGCGACATGTTGAATCGGATATCGGTCGTGAGTCTCCCACTCGCTCGGGGCTGTACCCCGAATGGGGCGAGGCGGCGGATCGCTTTTTTGCAGGGGTAGAGCTTTTCGAGCGGAATAAGGGCGAGGTGTTGATATTTACAGGCGGCCTTCTCCCCTGGCAGCAGGATGTCGAGTCGGAAGGAGCCTATCTCGCGCGATATGCCGTGGGCTTAGGGATCGATCCCGCGCGCATCCGTGTGACACAAGACGTGGTTAATACCGAGGGTGAAGCGCGGGCGATCGCAAAAATGCTGATTCCGGCACCGGCTCAGTCAGAGCCTAAGCGTGCTCGGATTATCTTAGTCACGTCTGCCTTTCATATGCCCCGCGCGCAGTTGATCTTTGAGGAAGCGGGTCTTCAGGTGATCCCGTATCCCGTGGATTTTCGGATCTCAGCCGAGGGCCGCGATCCCACCGATTTTTTTCCGGATCCCAAGGCGCTCGATCGCACGGATATCGCGATTCGAGAATTGATTGGGCGGGCCTTTTATCGTCTGAAGTATGTGTTTTAGAGCCGGTGTGCGATCATTAGCCTAGAAAGGACGGTGAAGGCGCTATGACGTCGACAATCGCCAAGGTCTCAGTCGCCCCCATGATGGATTGGACGGATCGGCATTGCCGCTATTTTTTACGCGGCTTTGCCCCCGAGTTGTTGCTGTACACCGAGATGGTGACGGCGTCAGCGATCCTTCGAGGCGATCGCGACAAACTTTTGGAGTATTCGCCCGAGGAGCATCCCATCGCGTTGCAATTGGGCGGCTGCGAGCCCGACTATTTGGCGGAGGCTGCGCGTATCGGTGCTGCCTACGGCTACGATGAAATCAATCTCAATTGTGGCTGCCCCTCTGACAAAGTTCAGAAGGGTGCATTTGGCGCTTGTCTCATGAACGAGCCTGCCTTGGTCGCGGATTGCGTGGCGGCGATGCAGGCGGTGGTGGATGTACCCGTCACGGTCAAGATGCGTATCGGGACGATGCGACATTCCTCCAAAGCGCGCGATGCCGTCCAAATCTTTGACGAAGCGGATTACGACAAGCTATGTGATTTTGTCGTAGCGATTCGCAAGGCAGGCGCGAGCTACGCGATCGTACATGCGCGTAAAGCGGTCTTAGGTCAGTGGTCGCCTGCGGAGAATCGTGAGATTCCACCCCTACGATACGATATTGTGCAGCGCCTCAAAGAAGACTTTCCGGATTTACCGCTCGTGTTGAACGGCGGCCTGCGGGAGGCAGACACCTCGGTCGCCGCTCTGGATTGGGCCGATGGGATCATGCTCGGGCGCGAGGCCTATCATCGACCGATGGTGCTCGGTGAGATCTTTGAGCGCTTAGGCGAGATCGAAGCCGAGGAAGCGATGTGGAACGGCGTATCGATCACCCCAGTGCCAGCCACGTCACGCTCGGTCGCTTGGCACTTGGAGCGGATGGCTAATTATGCTGAACGCGAGCTCTCGCGCGGTGAGCGCTTATCGGCGATTACCCGCCATATGTTGGGCTTGATCAGTCATACGGCAGGCGCCCGTGAATATCGACGCCTACTTTCAGAGGGTGCGCGTGAGCGCAACGCCGGCCCAGATCTCATTCGCCGAGCGGCCGAGGTCGCGCTCGGCGAGGCAGCTTAGGGCGATAAAGATCGTCGGGTCGTCCGAGTCGGGGCGGTCAATATCCCGGCTTGTTGCTCTCGAGTAACGATCGAACCTGCTCACCAATCGCGAGCGAGCTCGTCAGTCCCGGGCTTTCGATGCCAAAAAGGGTGACGAGACCCGGTAGGCCATGCGCAGCTGGGCCATCAATCCGAAAATCCGGTTGTGGTTCGCCGGGCCCATGAATTTTGGGTCGGATGCCCGCATAGTCAGGTTGAAGGGAGCCCGACTCCAGAGTCGGCCAATAGCGTCGGACATCTTCGTAAAATCTTTGTGCTTTGGCAGGATCTACCGAGTAGTCGATCTCTTCTACATATTCGAGATCGGGGCCGAGTACCCCCTGACCGCCGAGATCAAGTCGATAGTGGGTACCGAGCGCCCCCGGTATCGGTGGGGGATAGACCAATCTTTGAAATGGCGCTTTCCCGGTATAGCGAAAGTAAACCCCTTTACCGAGATGACGTGGGGGGATACGCGCTGTGGGAAAGCCTTCGATGCGGGTAGCTACTTCTTGCGCGTCAAGACCCGCTGCCGTCACGAGGTAAGACGTGGTGAGCGTGGTCCGATCGCTATCAGCGAGTGTGACCGACCATCCTTGGGTGCCACCGCCGCGTCGAACCCCGTGCGCGTTCACACGGTGCGCGCTGCCATCCGCTAAAGGCGCCGCGGCGGCGAACGGTGAATCGCACACCACGTGACCCTCGCGCGCTTCGATTTCCGCGTGTAGCGCGAGCATATAGCCGTGGCTATCGAGGATGCCGCTTTCTTTTGAGAGTAGGGCGGCATCGCAACGGAGCTGCGGCTCAAGTTGTCGCGCCTCTGCGCCGCTTAACCACTCAATGCCCTCAACGCCATTGTGTTCAGCCTGCGTCCAGACTTTTTTGAGTGCGGCGATCTCGGCATCTCCATTGCCGACGACGAGCTTGCCGCAACGTCGGTAAGACACCCCGTGTGATTCCAAAAAGGGATACAGCGCCCGGCGACCTTTGATGCAGAGCCGCGCTTTGAGTGAATCAGTCGGGTAATAAAGCCCCGCATGGATGACTTCCGAATTACGCGCCGAGACGCCTTCACCGATACGTGGGCCGGCTTCCAGCACGATGACGCGTAAGCCCACCTGCGCCAGTGCGTAACCACACGCGAGACCCACCGCACCGGCACCTACGATGAGTGCGTCCGTATCTTTGGAAGGGTCGGGGGTCATTGACCGCAAATTATCTCAAAGTTGATCAGATCTGAGAAGTTGGTTACGCTCGGGGCACTATGAACATCCCCAAAAATCTGAACCCTTTTACTTCAAAGGCTAACGCGGCGTCGGTGATCAGCGCTGAGCGAGGGTCGAGCCGTCGGGATTTTGTGTGGATCTCTAAGCCGTTACAGCCGCGAATCGATTTAGACGATAAGGCGTCGATTCAGGCCACTTTGTTAGCGTCGCAATCTCCCAAAGCTTGCTATCGCTAAACCGGTAGCCGCTGCTAGAGTTGCAGTAGCTACGTACGCTCCTAACGCGCCTTCGGATCTATCGGTAAGCGTTCAATCGGCCCCTCGGCCATGGCCGCGAGATACGTCGCGACTGCAAATACCGCCGTCGATTGTTTGAGGTGCTCGGGGTTAACCTGTTCCAAGGTGTCGTTGACGGTGTGGTGCACATCAAAATAGGTGGTGGCATCGAGCGCAGGGGCGATCACGGGGACTCCGCGTTGCCGTAGCGGCCCGATATCCGCGCCACCGCGAGCGGTATTTTCGCCAAGCGCGACCCCTAAATCTTTGACGATATTGTGAATAGATTTCACAAGCGGCCAATGGCGTTCCGGAACGTTGGCGGCAAGTTTCCACACCGGGCCATCCCCGAGATCGGCTTCCATGGCAAAGGCGTGCCGATCGACATTCTCATCGCCCTCGTCAGCGGGGTAGGCGGCCGCCCCCGACAGGCCAAATTCTTCATTGGCAAAGAGTACGACACGAATGGTGCGTCGCGGTTTAGGGGTCATCTCGGCCGCAAGCTTCGCCGCAGCAATGGCGATCGCGACACCCGCTCCGTCATCTTGAGCGCCGACCGCGGGATCCCAGGAATCGAGATGCCCACCGATCAACACGATTTCATCGGCAAGATCCGTTCCCGGGATCTCGCCGATCACATTCGCTGAGCGAACTTGAGGAAGATCACGCGCGGTGACGCGTAAACGCATGACGACATCGCCTGAGTCGCTCGGCTTGTCCGAGTTGGACGGCTCTGCCGAGTCGTGGGAATGAGCCTGTGATCGTTGAACGATACGTTCCAAATTATTCGCATCGGGGTTTGAGATCGCGACCGCCGGGATGCGCGGTGCGGAGACGTTATAGGACAAGGTACCCGTGTGCGCGATGCGATTTGTGCTCGTGCCGACCGAGCGAATCACGACGCCCACCGCACCGAGACTCGCCGCGATACTGGGTCCGACGGTGCGTTTAGCCACTGCCTTGGCATAGCCGCTCCCGTCTTGGGTACGCATCATGCGTTCATTGAAATAAACAATCTTGCCTTTGACCGCCCCCTCGGGAAGGGCGCGCAAGGCATCGATATCTTCGACCATCACGATGGGCGCGACGAGTCCCTCGTCGCTGGTGCCGATACTGCCACCGATCGCGAGCGTCACAAATTGCTGCGGTGAGGGGGAGAGGACGTCGGCACTCGCTTCGCCACGAATCCAACGCGGCACCAGCACCTCAGGGGTACGAATGTTGGTAAAGCCGAGCGATTCAAGCGTTTTCTTTGACCACTCAACGCCTGCACGGTCGCCCGCGGTGCCCGCAAATCGAGGCCCGACCTCGGTCGTCAGATCCTCAAGAAGACGATAGCTCTCCTCAGACACGAGCGCCCGATCACGCAGTGCTTTCGCAGCTTGGGTGACCGCGCGGGCGTCCGCTTCGGCAGCGAAACCCGTCTCTGGCCCGAGTGCGGCCACTGTTGCCGCGGCCGATGCCACTACAAAAACCGTGGCGGCCTTCAGCCGTCGGCTAAGCGCACTCATGCCAGACGCGATTGCAGTGCTTGGACCTGCTCGCGCAGGGCCTCGGGCGTGCGAACGCCAAACTCCTCGATATAGGTGGCCATGTCCGCCGCCTCAGTGCGCCACTCTTCAGTGTTGACTGTGAGTAATTCTTTGAGGGCAGCCGGGTCGAGTGATAGACCCTCAAGGTGCAAGTCCTCTTCGCGAGGTAAGTTGCCGATGGCAGTTTCATTGGCGCCCGCGCGACCTTCGCAGCGATCGATGATCCACTCGAGTACGCGGAGGTTATCGCCAAACCCCGGCCACAGGAACTTACCGTCGGCATCGCGACGGAACCAGTTGACGTGGTACACGCGCGGCGGATGCTTCAGTTTGGCACCCATCGCAAACCAATGCGCCCAGTAATCGCCGTAGTTGTAACCGCAGAAAGGTTTCATCGCCATCGGATCGCGACGCAGTACGCCTGCCTGACCGATCGCCGCAGCGGTCGTCTCCGAGGCGACCGAAGCGCCGACGAGGACGCCGTGATTCCAATCACGGGCTTCATAGACCAGCGGCGCCACGCCACGACGGCGACCGCCAAAAATAATCGCCGAGATCGGCACACCCTGTGGTTGATCGGCCTCAGGTGCATAGCAGGGGTTTTGTTTAGCCGAGACCGTGAAGCGCGAGTTCGGCTGCGCGGCCGCTCCGTTTGCGGGGTCATAGGGGCGACCCTGCCAGTCGGTGACGGGGGTGCCAGATTCCAAGCCTTCCCACCAAGGTTGGTTGTCGGCGGTCAGCGCGACATTGGTGAAGAGGGTATTACTTTGAATCATGTCAAAGGCATTGCGATTCGTCTTCCGATTGGTGCCCGGCACCACGCCGAAATACCCGGCTTCGGGGTTGATCGCATAGAGCCGGCCATCGGGGCCTGGCTGTAACCACGCAATATCGTCACCGACCGTGGTGACTTTCCAACCGGGCATGGTCTCAGGCGGAATCAACATCGCAAGATTCGTCTTGCCGCAGGCCGAGGGGAAGGCGGCGGCGACATAGTGCGTTTCGCCTTCGGGGCTCGTAAGCCCCACGATCAACATGTGCTCAGCGAGCCAGCCTTCGTTGCGGGCCTGATAGCTCGCGATCCGTAACGCGTGGCACTTTTTACCGAGCAAGGCATTGCCACCATAGCCACTACCAAAGCTCATGATCGCAAGCTCTTCCGGGAAGTGCATGATGAAGCGCCGATCGGGATCGAGCTCGCCAATCGAATGCAAACCTTTGACAAAGCTTCCATCGCGAGCAATGCGCTCGAGCGCGGGACGACCGGCACGCGTCATGATCAACATATTGAGTACGACGTAGGCGCTATCGGTGATTTCGACGCCGCAACGTGAGTAAGGTGAATCGATGGGTCCCATGCAGTAGGGCACCACATAGAGCGTGCGACCTTTCATGCACCCTGAGAACAGGGCATTCATTTTCGCCTTGGCTTCGTCCGGTGCCATCCAATGATTGTTGGGGCCGGCATCTTCTCTGTCGGTCGTACAGACGAA
>RFOD01000067.1 GCA_009926865.1 Gammaproteobacteria bacterium
CGTTGACTCGATGATTTAGAAAGTATTGATCGAAGGATTTCTTCAGTGACGCCAGAGACGCCCAGGCTTGCGCGCCTTCGGGATCATATCTGCGCTCCCAACGGCTGAGGGCCGAAAGCGACTTCCCGAGGTGGTAATAGCCAACTGAGCCCTCTGCGGCTTGCCTCGCAAAGGCGCAGGTCCGTCCAAGATCGAGAATAGTAGCCAAAGGAACATCTCCCTGTTCCGGATTCCCTGCGCGTTCGGCTGCATGTAGGCAAGTGGCGCTTAGCACAGAAATGTTACAAACCGTTGACAATATCAATGAGCGGCGTACATTCAAGCAAATACATAGAACAAAGATCGGCTATCGGGGAGCTCAAAATGAAGAAAATTGTGGTTGTCATCGGGGTTTTTGCAGCCCTAGGGGCTTTGACGGTTTCGCCACTCAAAGCAGATGGGAATGGCTGGACTCTTAACCTCGAGCGCTCGGAACTGGCTGACACGGTACCCCTTGGGCAGGGGCAGCAAGGGCTCTCGGAGAAAGCCCGACTGATGCTCGTTACCACCGGTATCGCTCCCCGAGGACACGAGGGGCACTTAGCGTTGAAGAACAACGAACTTTCGTACGCGGCCGACCTGAGATTCAACGCACGACTAGATGGCAGAGATTACCCTCTTGAGGGCCTATCGCATGGGGACTCAATTGCGATCGCAGTCCAAGAAGATGACAAGGTAGTCTCAACTATCAAGGCGAGCGGA
Organism: Gammaproteobacteria bacterium; assembly: GCA_009926865.1. Classification (GTDB taxonomy): domain Bacteria; phylum Pseudomonadota; class Gammaproteobacteria; order Steroidobacterales; family Steroidobacteraceae; genus UBA964. The sequence goes on from RFOD01000067.1 coordinate 742, forward strand.
AATAAGATCGCTACCTTTAAGCGCTCGCTGGGAAATGACGCCAAGACGATGATTATCAATGCGCGATACTTTGACAATGACGGCCGTGTTTCCGTCTCGGAGCGCCTGATTTTTGAGCGGCGTTAATTCGAATCTGAAAAATCAGGCTGGTGGAATCAAAACGGCTTACGCTTTTTGACTTCTTATGCGTGGAGGCAAACTTCAGGGGATTGCTTCACCGCTGGAGTAAAAAAGCTAAATCAATGAAAACCTAACTCATTGATTTGTAAGACTGGGCCCGCTTGGATTCGAACCAAGGACCAAGGGATTATGAGTCCCCTGCACTAACCGCTGTGCTACGGGCCCGTCGGAGAGGGGCTTAGTTTACCGTTCAGGGCTTGAGTATGCCCACCATCGCGGCACAGCAGAAGCACCCAGATCGATAGTACGAACGGACGGGTACGACTAAATCCGCGGGCGATATCGGCCTCCAACTCGGGGGTCGATCCCCCAGCGAGGACCGCGCGTAAAGCGGGGCCTATCGGCTTGCCGAATATCCGAATCATAATCCCGCAGAAAATCAGTAGCGCAAATATCGCGAATTTGATCGATATCCAGTCGGCCATGATGTGCCCCGTACCACGCAAGCCCTGTACGGCATCCCATAACAGGCCCGCTACGAGCACCACGCGCCATGCAAGATCAACACGACGCAGACGCTCGGCGCGCGGCGTGCCCTGATAGTGATGAATCGCCCACACCATCCATAGCCACCCGGCGCCGACTAGCCATAACAGAATCATTACGACATCTGGCAGTTGCACGAGCCCTAATTGGCGAGCAAGCGTGTAGGCCACTGGCAACATGAGCACCAAAGAATAACGTGGAATCTGATCAATCCACCCCATGATCCGCACCGCCATTTTTCGAGAATCCAAGGATTGATTGGGATCACGAACGAATCGCGCAGCATAAAAGACGCCAACATCTGCGCCTAACCAATAAACAAATAGCAACAGATGCGCGAGCTTTAATAACGCGTAATCCAACATTACGATGACCCCTTATAATCTTTGGCAACAATATAAACTTCGCGAGACTCAGGACGCGAGGCCTTCGGCTTTCGAATCGACACTTTTTGAAAGCTTTTTCTTAATTCTTTGAGATATTCATCTGAACCTTGACCCTGAAACATCTTAGCGATGAACGATGCTCCCGGCTTCAGCGCAAGGCGCACCGTATCCAGAGCCAGCTCCAAAAAATAAATTGATCGCGCCTGATCAGCCACATCGATACCGCTGAGGTTAGGGGCGATATCTGACACGATCACGTCAAATTTCTCATCACCCAGCCAAGCCATGATTTTTTCCACAACTTCGTCGCTGGTAAAGTCACCCTGAATAAAATCCACCTTTGCGATCGGATCCATAGCCAAGATGTCCGTCGCCAGCACCCGTCCCTTGGCGCCGACCGCCCGCGCTGCCACTTGCGACCACCCCCCCGGGGCGGAGCCTAGATCCATCACCCACATTCCCGGCCGCAACAATCGGTCTTTCTCATTCAACTCGATAAGCTTGTAAGCCGAACGCGATCGATAGCCCTCTTTCTGGGCTAATTGGACGTAAGGATCGGTGACATGTCGGCGCAACCAGCTGCCGCTACTCTTGGATCGGGCCATGATGACGATAGACTAGCGCGATTCCAAACCTCTGTCGGGTATACCGACCAGGAAGTGGCCCTTGATCCGAATCACTGAATTATCTCTACCGCTAGGCGATCCTACCGAGCCACGCACCCAAGACGCATTGCGCCGGGCGATTCTTAAACGCTTACGGATTGAACCGGAAGAGCTCATTCGTTTCACAGTGTTCAAGCGCAGTCACGATGCACGCCGCAAAGAGCGGGAAATCGCGTTCATCTATATCGTCGATGTCGAAGTTGAGAATTCGACTCGAGTGCTGAAACAGCACCGCGATGATCGACACATCTTCGTAGCGCCCGATACACGTTTTCATCCACCGGAACGAGCTCTGCACGTCCCTCATGAACGCCCGGTTGTGGTGGGATTTGGCCCCTGCGGCTTGTTCGCCGCGCTCGTGCTCGCGCAACAAGGATACGCCCCGATCGTGCTGGAGCGCGGGCGCGATGTCAGACGTCGCACGCAAGACACGTGGGGACTGTGGCGAAAACATCTGCTCACTCCTGAGTCGAACGTGCAATTTGGTGAGGGCGGCGCCGGACTCTTCTCTGACGGCAAGTTATACAGCCAGATCAAAGACCCCAGATACCTAGGACGTCAGGTCATGCGCGAATTCGTACGCGCAGGAGCGCCCCCCGAAATCATGTACGTGAATAAGCCCCATATCGGGACCTTCCGTCTGACCGGTGTCGTCGCACGAATGCGCCAAGAAATCATTGATCTTGGTGCCGAAGTTCGCTTTGAGAGCAAAGTAGTCGACTTGATCATCGAAGATAGCGCCGTACGTGGCGTGGTTCTCGATAACGGCGATGTGATTGCCACTCGACATGTCGTGCTCGCACTGGGACATAGCTCGCGCGATACATTTCGCATGCTCGCGCAACGTGAAGTCTTCATGGAGCCAAAGCCTTTTGCGATTGGCTTTCGTATTGAACACCCCCAATCATTAATTGATCGCGCACGATTGGGGCGCTTTGCAGGACATCCAGCGATCGGCGCGGCAGACTACAAACTTGTCCATCACGCGATGAATGGTCGCTCGGTCTACAGTTTCTGTATGTGCCCTGGGGGAACGGTTGTCGCTGCGACCTCTGAACTACAACGAGTGGTCACTAATGGGATGAGTCAGTACTCGCGCAACGAACGTAACGCTAATGCGGGGATCGTTATCGGCGTTGATCCTAAAAAAGACTTCCCGGGGAATGCCCTAGCGGGGATCGCGCTACAAGAAAAGATTGAAAGTCTAGCCTTCGAGCTCGGAGGAAGTGACTACTCTGCACCGGCTCAATTAGTCGGCGATTTCATTGCCGGTCAAGCATCTACTTCTTTGGGTGAGGTTGAACCTTCCTACAAGCCTGGTGTGACCTTGACTGATCTCGCCCCCCTATTACCGGCCGACGCTATCGCAGCTATGCGTGAGGCGCTCCCGATCTTTGGTCAGCAGATTCGTGGCTTCGATCGCGATGATGCGGTTCTTACGGGTGTCGAGAGTCGGACCTCATCTCCACTCAGAATCACCCGAGATCCCGAGAGCTTACAAAGCATCAATGTACAAGGACTGTATCCTGGCGGCGAAGGAGCAGGCTATGCAGGCGGGATTCTTTCGGCAGGCGTTGATGGTATTAAGCTCGCTGAAGCAGTGGCGCGCAGTCTGCATGCACAAGAGTGAACCTATTTATGCTGAAACTCGATGACTTCAAAAAATTACAACAGAAAAAATACCGTCAAGAGTATGGGCACTACCTAGCCGAGGGAGAGCATCTGGTACTCGAGCTGGGCAAAGCGCTAACCCATAGACCCGAGCTCAGCCGAGCACGAGTATTGATCACCCACGAATACGCTGCCGCCGGTCTGCCCGCAGGATTTCCGAATACGCTAGAGCTCGATATGGTGAGCGCCAAACAGATGGCGCAACTCTGTGACACCCATACGCCGCAGGGCGTGATCGCAATCGTGCCCGTGTTGGATGCAGCAGACCCTCAGGTGAACGAGAAATCTGTTTATTTGCACGAAATCCAAGACCCAGGAAATCTTGGGACGATTCTGCGTAGCCTCGCCTGGTTCGGAGGCTTCCGCTGTCTACTGTCACCGGGTTGCGTCGATCCTTATAACCCAAAAGTCGTACGCGCAAGTATGGGAGCCATTTTTACGGTGCCACTCGAGAGCGATATCGCTCTGCAACAGCTATCCCAACGATTTAGTCGCTACGCGATACTCGATTCAAAAGGGCTCCCGCTGACCCATCCCTCTTTTCGAAGCTTCGAATGCTATGTATTTGGTAACGAAGCAAGAGGCATACCCGCTGAACTGCGAGCATCCAGTCAAGACGCACAGTTCACGATTGCAGGACACGGGCACATGGAATCGCTCAACGTCGCCACCGCTGTCAATATCTGTACCTATGAACTTTGTCGTCACTGATTGTTTGTGCTCACGGTGATCTTTTATGAACGTGTCTGATGCCATCCAACAACGCCGCTCCATTCGAAACTTCCTGCCAACACCTGTGGACGCCGCGGTGATACGCGATATATTGGATATCGCGCGCTGGGCGCCTTCCGGCAGCAATATTCAGGCATGGCGCATCATCGTCGTTGCCGGTGCCGAGAAAGACCGAATCAGTCAGATGGCGCTCGAAGCGAATTCCTCGCTCACGCCTAAAGATGACGACCCGTACCCCATTTACCCACCCAATCTTTGGGAGCCACTGCGTAGTCGGCGGTATAAGCTCGCTGAGGATATGTACGCCGCCCTACAGATCCCCCGTGAGGATAAGGCAGCGCGATTACAGCATGTCGCGCGTAACTATCAGTTCTTTGGTGCGCCAATCGCACTTTTTTTCGTCATTGATCGTAGACTCGGTTATGGTCAGTGGGCACATCTAGGCATGCTGATACAAAGTGTTGCCTTGGCAGCAGAAGAGCGAGACCTCGGCTCTTGTATGCAAGAAGCCTGGGCGAGCTTTCGCCCTCAGCTGGCTGATATCTTTGACTTAGGGGAGCACGAGATGGTCTATTGTGGCATGGCGATCGGCCATCCCGACCGAAGCAAACCCGTCAATCAATTTGCGCGCGAACGTTTAACGGTCGACGAACTAGCCGAATTTCGTGGTTTTGACTGACGGTCTACGTC
>RFOD01000068.1 GCA_009926865.1 Gammaproteobacteria bacterium
GCTTGGTCATCACGGATAGCCGTGAAAGGTTCCTCTGAGGCGAGTCCAGACCAAAATCGACCGGTCAATTGGCGTGAGTCATCTAATGTCGCGCGATATAAAAAGACATGGCCGCCATCAAATTTAGAAAGTAGTAGCTGCTTGCCGTCAAACTCGCCCTCTAAAAAGCGATGATCACCGGTGGGGGTTAAAAAAGTACCCGTGACTTTTCGTCCCTCTTGCTTGAACTCACCCACAGCTGGATACGTTTTGGTGGACTCACCAAAGGTCGTGGCCCAAGTACCCGTTAACAGGCTAGCGTTGTCCGCGGTATCCAGCTCAGACGTTGACGAACTGAACCGATCACGAAGGCCATGTTGAGCTGAAAAGGTAATTCTTTGGTCAGCTCCCTTGGCTTTGACCATTAACAGACTGCCTTGCAAGCGATCGCCGTCAATGACCGCTTCGATGCGGTTTTCATAACCCGGCATTCGCAGGGTGAGTTGTTCGCCCTGCACGATGACTTCAGAGACTTGGACCCGCTCTTCACCATTTTGTAGGAAGGCCACCCACCGACCCTCATTACGCTGAATATCCAAACCGAAAGGCAGTTCGCCACCCGGTGTCAGTAATACGCCGCGCCACCAGCCCTCTCGCAGCTGATCGCTTTCAGTCGAGGTCGAGCAGCTGCTCAACGAGAACGCGCTGAGGAGCGCGAGGGACCAGAGTGGGGCTCTGGCGGTAAACCCATGTCTGGCGACTGATGATTGTGTGACGGATACTTCGCTCATAGCGCCCTATTATGAATTAAGCGTCAGGAGACAACTGCTTTACGACGGTTCGTCCACGCGCGCTCGTGTATATAAAACGCGACCGTGTTCAGGAGAGGTTCGATCAGGCTAACGCCCGTGGCAATCGTGATCGACCCCGTGAGCGCAAAGGTCACTCCAAAGGCGACGGAGAAGTGCACCCAAGCGAACGAAATCGTTTTGATGACGTCGCGTGGCGTGGCAGCGAGCGTGGAACGGGCCGCCAGTTTGATTCGTTGAGCCATGTGCGTTACTCCTCTAGGTCTCCATGGTGGCGAGCTAAAGAGGGTATTTCCAATCAATAGAATTTTAAGGATCGATAGGCGGTATCTATAGAAGCCCGCCTTGACGTCAGTTTGGATCGGCAGCGATACTCCCCACGATGGCTTTCAATCTGATCAACGTTCGGCACACCCTGCCTCACCTGCAATGGTGGTGGCGCCCCTCCTAACGGAGTGGGTGCGGCGAGGGGCTGTTTCGGCAGAAAGCGGATAGGACGAACCCATCTCCGGAGCGATTCCGGGATGGGTTTTTTTATGCATGAAAGAACCTTTTGATATCGCTGGTGACTTGGATACGCCCGTCTCGGCGTTCATGAAGCTTGCGGCCTTCAAGCCCAGCTTTTTGCTTGAGAGCGTGGAGGGCGGTGAGCGCGTGGGTCGATATTCTTTTATCGGCTTTGGGGCCGCGATGGAGTGGCGTCTACAGGACGGCTTACTGTGGAACGCGGGCACTTCGCGTTCATTGCCACAGGAGCAAGCCGCACTCCTAGAGGTTTGGCGCAAGGCGCTCGCGCAGGCGCCTCGTCCCTGCGCGCCAGGCGCGGGGCCTGATTTCCCGCTCGCGGGAGGTCTTGTGGGCTATAGCGCGTACGATATCGTGCGTTATTTTGAGCGCCTGCCTGCAAAGAAAACCATGACCGGCTCAGTGCCTGACATGCACTACATTGCGCCAGAATCTTTGTTGGTCTTTGATCATTTAACCCGAAGTATCGCTCTGTTGCATGCGGGCTCTGAGGCGGAGCGGCAGTCTTTGCGGCGTGAAGTCATCGCCGCGCTTCGGGGAGCAACTCCCGCTGTCAAAGTTAATGGTGGCTCTTCGATCGCTGTGCCATCTATGAGTAAGACTGAGTTTTTGCATGGCGTATCGAGGACCAAAGAATATATTGCCTCAGGGGATGTCTATCAGTTAGTGCTCTCAGTGCGGTTTTCGGGTCGACATGAGCTCGAGCCTTTCCAAGCTTATCGAGCGCTGCGACTCATTAATCCATCGCCCTACATGTACTACTGCGCGCTTGGTGATATTACGGTCGTTGGCTCCTCGCCGGAGGCGCTCGTCAAGTTATCGCCCGCTGGTGCTGAGCTCCGGCCGATTGCAGGCACCCGACCCCGTTCAGCAGATTTTACTATTGATCAGCAGCGCGAACGCGACCTACTGGCCGATACCAAAGAAAATGCCGAGCACGTCATGCTCGTGGACCTCGCTCGAAACGATTTGGGTCGCGTCGCCCAGGCCGGCTCGGTTCACGTGCATCCGTATCGGTCCATTGAGCGATATAGCCACGTGATGCATATGGTCAGTGGTGTGCACGGGCAGTTAGCGCCGGGACGTGACGCGTTTGACTTGTTCGCTGCTGCATTTCCAGCAGGTACTTTGGTCGGCGCGCCTAAGGTTCGTGCCATGGAAATCATTGATGAGCTCGAGCCCGTCCCACGTGGGCTCTATGGCGGCACGGTCGGATATTTTGGAGCGCAAGGCGATATGGATCAGGCGATCACCATACGTACGCTCGTGTTTCGGGGTGATGAATATAGCTATCAGGCAGGCGCGGGAATCGTGGCTGATAGTGATCCTGATAGTGAGCATGAGGAGGTTCTGGCTAAGAGTGCGTCAGCCGCCCGCGCACTTAAGCTAGCGGCTGAGGGCTTATGACGCGCTTACTGTTGATCGACAATTACGATTCATTTACCTACAACTTGGTTCAGGCTTTCCTGATGGAGGGCGCTGAGGTGCAGGTTTACCGTAACGACGCTATTGATGTCGCGGCTGCCGAGGCGCTTGCCCCCACCCATGTTTGCATTTCTCCGGGTCCCGGTACGCCCTCTGCAGCAGGCGTATCGATTGACATGATTCGGGCCTTCGCCGGCAAAGTGCCGGTATTCGGTGTTTGCTTGGGACACCAAGCAATTGTTGAAGCGATGGGAGGTGCGGTTGTGCGTGCAGACCGACTGATGCACGGCAAAACTTCCGTCATCACCCATGATGAGGCGGGCTTATTTACGACGATGCCTAATCCTTGTGAGGTGGGTCGCTATCATTCGTTAATCGCGCATCCTCAACGCTTGCCGCCCACATTGCAGATCACCGCGCGCACAGAGCAGGGGGAGATCATGGGTGTGCGACACCGGGAGTGGCAGCTTGAAGGTGTGCAGTTTCACCCTGAGAGCGTACTCACCCCAGAGGGCCAGATTTTGATGGCGAATTTTTTGAAGCAGCGAGGAGGTTGATCGAGATGTCAGAGTCTACGAACTCCCTCGCGCAAATGAATTTAGCCCAGACACGTCAATGGCTAGAGCTATTACTGGCCGGCGAATCTTTGCAAGAATCGGATGCTGCCGCTGTGATGATGTCTTTGACAGACCCCAATCATCCACCCGCACTCGCGGGTGCGCTGCTGGGTGCGTTGCGAGCGAAGGGTGTCACGGCAGCCGAGTTACGTGGGTTTGCGGGCGCGATGCGTTCGCTTGCGCGTCGTCTAAATTTATCGAAGACAAAACTTCAGCAGGCGATCGACATCGTCGGGACGGGCGGTGACGCCTCAGGTAGTTTTAATCTTTCGACTGGCGCGGCGTTGCTGGCGGCCGCTTGTGGCCAGCCAGTCACGAAACACGGCAATCGGTCAATCAGCAGTCGAAGCGGCAGTGCTGATGTTCTGGAATCTCTAGGTTTATCTTTGCCGCTTGATGAGCAGACGGCCAGTGAGTGTCTGGATGCACTCAATTTCACGTTTTTCTTTGCGCCTTATTATCACCCGGCGATGAAAGCGATTGCACCGGTGCGTCAGGCGCTTGGGGTACGGACGATATTCAATGTTCTTGGGCCCTTAACCAATCCTGCCAACCCTCCCTTTTTATTAGTGGGCGCTTATTCAGCGGAGATGGCTCGACTCATGGCTGACGCCTTGTCGGGAATGCCGCAGTTGGTGCGAGCTTTTGTTATTCATGGCGCACAGGGCTGGGATGAGCCGACACCCATAGGGTCGTTCCAACTCTTTGATGTGCGGCCTGGCTCTGTGCAAGCGAGCCAGCGCGATCCACTTGAGGTCGGCTTGTCGCGGTGTACGGCAGAGGATTTGCGCGGTGGCGAGGCCACCCATAATGCGGAGGCGATGTGTGAAGTGTTCGCGGGCCGAGGGGTGAGTGCGCACGCTGATGCGCTCGTACTCGGTGCAGGTTTGGCGCTTGAGTGCACGGGTCGAGTCGCTGACTGGCAGGCTGGGATTGCGCTAGCGCGTGCCACGATCGCCGAGGGTCGTGCGTTAGCGCTCGTTGATCGTATGCGAGAGTTTGGCGCACGTGGCTAGCGATTTTTTGGCCGCGATGGCCGACACCAGTCTGGAACGTGCTCGGCAGGCGGAGGCTAAGTGGAGTCGTGAAGACTTATTAGTGCAGATTGCTCAGTTGCCATTGCCACCGAGACTACAACTCTCTGCGGAAGGCTTTGATCTGATCGCTGAGATCAAACTGAGATCGCCTGCGGCGGGGCTACTACGTGACCTGACACAGACCGACATTGCTGAGCGCGCGGCGTGTTATGCGAGTGCGGGGGCCGCTGCGATATCGATATTGACCGAGCCCACGCGCTTTGATGGCCAACTGGCGCATTTGGAGGAGGGGGTGGCCGCGCTACGCGCAATGAGTGCTGCGACTGAGGCCATGCCGGAGGTCCCGGCAATGCGCAAAGATTTCCTAGTCAATGCCTATCAAGTACTCGAGGCACGCGTAGCTGGTGCAGGCGGAGTGCTATTGATCGTTCGCATGCTGCCATCGGAGACGCTCGAGGAGATGGTGCAGACCGCTTTGGCACATGGACTCTTCGTTTTATTGGAACTGTTCGATGAGCAGGATGTGAATCGTGCCATGCCCGTGTTGGATCGCTGTCGGACAAGTTGGTCGTGGGCGCAGCATCAGCCGAGAGTCTTGATGGGCGTGAATTGCCGCGACCTGACCACCCTCCAAGTGGTACCCGGGCGGTTATTAGAACTCGTGGATTGTTTGCCAAAGGACCTACCGAAAGTAGCGGAGAGTGGGTTAGAAGGCGTAGAGGATGCCGCAACTTTAGCTGCCACGGGGTACGACTTGGCCTTGGTGGGCTCGGCTTTAATGCGAGCTGCCTCGCCCAGTATTTTGGTGCGCGATCTTTTGCAGGCTGGACGTGCCGCCCGGGATCGGCGCCGATGATGCCGCAGACGTCGTCCGCTTGGATCAAGATTTGCGGCCTACGTGACGCGACGAGTGTCGAG
>RFOD01000069.1 GCA_009926865.1 Gammaproteobacteria bacterium
TTCAACAATAAATTGGGCATGCGCGAGGGGAGCACAGAGGGCTCATCCATCGTGCCATCAAAATTGGGTACCCAGTCGACGGTGCCTTCGCCGAGCTCGCCGAGCAGCACTTCTGCGTAGCGGGTGAGCTTGGCTTCCGTGTAGCGCATCGCCGCAAAGGACTTGGGGTCATCTTGGGAGCCCCAGTTCCCCTGACCATCCACAATCGGATACCGATAGGCAAAGGGCTGCGCCATAAGGACCATCGCCTCATAACAGGCCGAATCCCCGTGCGGATGGAACTTGCCGATGACATCGCCGACTGTGCGCGCGGACTTTTTGTGCTTGGAGACCGCCGAGAGCCCAAGCTCGCTCATCGCATAAATGATGCGACGTTGGACGGGCTTTAAGCCATCACCGATCGCGGGCAACGCCCGATCAAGAATGACGTACATCGAATACTCGAGATACGCCTTTTCGGTGAAGGCGCGTAGCGGTTGTTGCTCGACCCCTTCAAAATTAAGCTCAGGGGGTGAGGGAGCTTTTTTGCGTGCCATTAGATGCTCACCTCAACGAGATTACCCTTTTGCTCCAGCCACTCGCGTCGGTCGGCAGCGCGCTTACGCGCAAGCAGCATATCCATCAAAGAATCGGTGTCATCCGCCGCATCGAGCGTCAGCTGCACGAGCCGCCGCGTCCGTGGATCCATGGTGGTTTCGCGCAGCTGTGAGGGGTTCATTTCGCCCAAACCTTTAAAGCGCGTGACCTGCGGTTTAGCACGGACTTTCTCTTCCTCGAGACGCTTTAAAAATGCATCACGCTCAGCTTCATCGAGGGCATAAAAGACTTGTTTCCCCGCGTCGATTCGGTAGAGCGGCGGCATGGCCACATACACATGGCCTTGCGTGACGAGGGGTCGAAAGTGCCGCAAAAAAAGCGCGCAGAGTAAGGTCGCGATGTGCTGACCATCAGAGTCCGCATCCGCAAGGATGCAAACCTTGTGATAGCGCAGACGACTTAAATCGGGAGACCCCGGATCGATACCCAGCGCCACGCTGATATCGTGCACTTCTTGCGACGAGAGAATCTCCCCGGAAGCGACCTCCCAAGTGTTTAGGATCTTGCCGCGCAGCGGCATAATCGCCTGATAATCTTTGTCGCGCGCCTGCTTGGCCGAGCCCCCTGCCGAATCCCCTTCCACCAAAAAAAGCTCTGAGCGCGCAGGATCATCACCTGCACAATCAGCAAGCTTGCCGGGTAATGCCGGCCCACCCGAGACCCGCTTACGTTGGACTTTCTGCGCCGCTTTCAGGCGATCTTGCGCGTTTTGAATCGCGTATTGGGCGATTTTCTCACCCGCCTCGGGATGCTGTGCGAGCCATAAGCCGATGGCATCCTTCGCGTACGCTTCAACGAGCTGCGCGGCATCGCGCGAGGCTAATCTTTCTTTGGTTTGGCCTGCGAACTGTGGCTCACGGATCTTGATGGAGAGCACATAACGCACCCCATCCCAGACATCCTCGGGCGCGAGTTTGATGCCGCGCGGTAAAAGATTACGGAACTCACAAAATTCGCGAACCGCTGCTGCCGTCCCCGAACGAAGACCGTTCACATGGGTGCCGCCTTCAGGCGTCGGGATCAGATTGACATAGCTCTCGGCGATCACGGCCTCAGAGCCGGGCGCCCACACGAGCGCGTACTCGACCGCATCCTGATCCTGTTCGCGCTTACCGATAATCGGCTCAGCCGGTAACCGCTCCGTTTTGCCGAGCTCATCCGAAAGATACGCGCCGAGGTCGCCCGTGAAAAACCACTCCTCGCGCTCACCGCTCGCTTCCTGAGTAAAACTGACTCGCAGCCCTGGGCACAGCACCGCCTTGGCTTTGAGCGTATGACGCAGCTGCGGGACCGAAAACTTATCCGAGTCGAAGAATTTACTGTCTGGCCAGAAGCGCAAGGTGGTTCCCGTGCGCTGCCCCACGCTACCCTTCACGGCAAGCTTGCTCGTGAGCTTGCCATTCTCAAAGCCGATGTGATGCTCCGATCCACCGCGGCGCACCCAGCATTCAAGACGCTTGGAAAGCGCGTTGACCACCGAGACACCGACCCCGTGCAAGCCACCCGAAAAGGTATAACTACCACTATCGAATTTACCGCCCGCATGCAGACGCGTGAGGATGAGCTCAACGCCGCTCACTTTTTCTTTGGGGTGGATATCGACTGGCATCCCGCGCCCGTCATCTCGCACTTCGAGTGAGCCGTCTTTGAACAAGGTGACGGCGATCTCTTTAGCGTGCCCAGCGAGCGCTTCATCAACGCTGTTATCGATGACCTCGTGTGCGAGGTGATTCGGCCGCGAGGTATCGGTGTACATGCCCGGCCTGCGCCGCACGGGCTCAAGTCCGGAGAGCACCTCGATGGCCGAGGCATCGTAGTTCTTCGCCATTTGCGTATTGTAAGCGCTGCGTGGGCGGCCCGCTCGCGCGGGCGCACCCTTAAAGCCGCATTAAGCGAGGTCAGCGAGTAGTGAGTCTCGCGTCGGCCCCGTCAGAGGCTCAGTCGAATGCGTGTAGTGCTCATGATCGACACCGGCCAAGAGCGCTGCGCCCTGACGCAAGGCCTCGACCATCGCGTCGGTCAGTTCGAAGCGCAAGAAATGTACCGAGGAGGTCTTGGTATCGTTCTCGCGCTCGAGGTCTTCGTCAGCAATCGCATAGACGCGGGAGAAATCGGCGACCTGCACGTAGCATCGATCCTCAATACCCTTGAGCTTCGCAAGCTCAATCGCACGCACGGCCGGATCCGGAAACTCAATGAGCAAGGTCACCTTCCAGTTGCGGCCATCCGGAATCAACGGGTTATACGCCTCGAGCTCCTCGGCAATGCCCTCAGGCTCAAAGATTCGTTCAGTGCGCAGGATCTCCTGCACCTGATACTGGATCGTCAGGCGATCTTCGAAAAGCCAGGTCGTGTGCGGGCCCACGGCGAGGTTACGCGCCTTTTTGTGGGTCATGACCTTGCGGCGAAACTCGCCACGTTCGCGCGCATAACGCTCGAGCGTCATCAGGTCCGAGGGAGTGAGCTTCTGGGTGTTGTCAGATGCCATACGCCTTCCTTAGCAGTTTGAGAGGATGTTCGGGGGCCATCGGTTCCTTGAGGCCGGTTTCAATTTGATGCCCTGCCATCGGGCAATCTGAGGTGTAGTGATCAGGATTGGCTTTTTCAACGCGGTTCATCACCGGCCGACCGATCTTGACCGAGGCAGGACGGAATTCTTTTTTCACCGCATAGGTACCGTTGTGGCCGGAGCAACGCTCAATCACGTCGATCTCCGTCTCCGGGACCAGTTTCAATACATCACGGGTTTTCAGGCCGATGTTCTGTACCCGTAAGTGACACGGCACGTGATAGCTCACCTTGCCCAGCTCCTCGACGAAGTCCGTGCGTAGCAGGCCCTCTTTATGGCGGAGCATTAAGTATTCAAACGGATCAAAGATGCGCACTTTCACCTCTTGTACCGCGTCATCTTCAGGGAACATGAGTGGCAGCTCTTGCTTGAACATCAGTACGCAAGACGGCACCGGCGCGACGATGTCGTAGCCCTCATCGATTGCCTGTTTGAGCGCCGGGATATTCGTGTCCTTGTGACGCGCCACGGTTTCCAGATCGCCAAGCTCGAGCTTTGGCATCCCGCAGCACTTTTCCTGTGAGACGATTTTGACAGGAATACCATTGTGCTCAAAGATTTTAACGAGATCGAGGTTGATATCAGGCTCGTTACGATTGCCGTAGCAAGTGGTAAAGAGCACCACCTTGCCACGCGTCTCGGCGGTGGCTTTTGCCTCAACGGCGAGCTCACGGCCGGCGAGCTGCTTACGTGCGCTGTTGGCGCATCCACTGCGACGCCAAGCGTTGCATCAAGGAGCTTACGGCCCGTCTCGGTTTTATTGACCGCGTTCACCACTTGGGCGATGACTGGAATCCCCGCAATATTGCCGACGAGATCGGTCGAGGACAGCACTTTGTCACGAAAACGTACTTCGCCTTTTTTGGCTTTGATCGCCTTGGCGCGCAGCATCAAATGCGGGAAATCCAAGTTCCAAGGATGCGGCGGCACATAAGGGCATTTGGTCATGTAGCACATATCACAGAGGTAACAGTGATCGACCACATCCCAATACGCTTTTTTATCGACCCCATCGAGCTCGCAGGTGGGCGATTCATCAATGGCATCAAACAGAGTCGGGAAAGAGTGACACAAAGAAAAGCAGCGACGGCAACCGTGGCAGATATCAAAGACTCGCTCGAGTTCTTGATCGAGCGCTGCCTCGTCATAAAATGCGGGGTCACGCCAGTTGAGCGGATGGCGAATAGGCGCTTCGAGGGAACCTTCGCGGCCGCCCGGGAGGGTGCTGTTGCTCATGTATCTGGATCCTGATCTCAAAGAATAGGGCCGGCGGTGGAGCGCTCCACCG
>RFOD01000070.1 GCA_009926865.1 Gammaproteobacteria bacterium
ACGCAGGTGCGGGGCCATTCACAGGGGGTTCGCAACCTTTCCGATGGCATTTCTTTGGCTCAGACCGCCGAGGGTGGCCTCCAGTCGATTACCGAAAATCTGCAACGCATCCGAGAGCTTGCCGTACAGGCTGCGAACTTCACTCAAGGCACGGCCGATCGTGCCGCGCTTCAGGCAGAAGTGTCCCAATTACGCGACGAGATCACCCGAGTGGCCTCTCAAACGTCCTTCAATGGTGCTCGATTATTAGAAGAGACACAATGAGAAAGTAGATTTACAAGCGAGTTACAAACTTTTTTGAAACCCCTATAGATAAAGAGTTTCAGAGGTTCTTACTCATTGAGTGGGAGTAAGAAGTGAGCAGGCTAATTCATCAAGCGGAAATCACGCGGTCTTAGATAGACGAAGTGCCATCTCTGGGCTGATTCCGGTTACTCCATTCGACAAGCGCGATAGCACTACGCGGCCCGTGCTTAAGCGCTTAGCCGTGTCAGTCATGGCGATAACGCTCATATCTTTTTCGCTGCGGTGATAGTCTTCCTCACCCTCTGCGTTTTATCTTCTAAATAACGTGACATGCGATCTTCGTCTCAAAGTCCTTTCATAGCCGAAACGCGCGCTTGGGTAGAGCACGCGGTGATTGGCTTAAATCTCTGTCCTTTTGCGCCAGCACCGGCGCTGAAGGGCTTGATTCGATACGTTGTCACCGACGCATCAACGCTGGATGCGCTCGTGACGGATCTGCTCGAAGAGCTCGCGCAGCTTGCTGAAGCATCACCCAGTGAAGTGGAGACCACCTTGCTGATTCATCCGCATGTGCTAGAGAACTTTATCGATTTTAATAATTTCTTAGATATCGCTGATCGGGCTTTAAGCGCCTCAGGTTTTGAGGGTGAAATACAGATCGCCAGTTTTCATCCGCAGTATCAGTTTGCCGATACGGCGCCCGATGACATCGGTAACGCGACGAATCGCTCGCCGTATCCGACGCTACATTTGTTGCGTGAGTCCAGCATCGCACGAGCGGTGGATTCATTCGGCGATACCGATCGGATTTCCGATGCGAATATCGCCACCTTGGAGAGACTCGGGTCTGAGGGTTGGGCGGCTTTGCGGCAGCGCTGTCGGGACGATCTCGGAACTACTTAAATTTGAGTATGTCGTCGCACGCGCCAGATCGATATCAGAACCTAAGAATGGGCTTTGACCGTAACCTGCCGAGCTCGTAGTGGGGTCGTCGCAGAGGTCACCACGAATCTCTTCGATACAGGCTGGTATCTTTCCGAATTACATCAGTTTGACGACAAGTTGTCGGGTCGATTCTTCTTGCGCGCGGTAGGTCGAGTTACGACAGGCCAAACAGTATTGAGGATGTGGCAGCGGGGTTTGCCGATCTCGCTGGGCGTATGGCGATGACCTGGGCGTTTCATCGTAATGATGTCGCGCTACCGACGGTCATCATGGTCAGCAGGATGGACCACTGTCTCTCTGAACTACTTTATCGCGTTGGTAAAGGCGAGCTAAAAATTCGTATCGTGGCGGTGATTTCCAATTACCGAGACTGTGAAAGCGACGTCGAGCGCGCAGGCTATTGATTCGTCTATTTACCCGTCAACAAGGAGAATAAAAAATCCCAAGAGCAAGCGGTGCAAGCGATTCTGTAAGAGACCGGTGCGGAGTTGGTCGTGCTCGCTCGGTACATGCAGGTTCTCTCTGATGCGTTATGTCAGTCGCTCAGTGGCAAGGCGATCAACAGTCACCATTCCTTTTTGCCAGGTTTCAAAGGCGCGAGGCTCTACCATCGGGTGCATGAGCGCGGCATTAAACTCATTGGAGCCACTGTGCACTACGTGACGCCTGATCGCGATGAGGGCGCGAGCCTTGAACAGGCTATACAGCCTATCGATCACACCTACACCCCCGAGATGCTCGCCATGGTCGGTCGAGATACCGAGACCATAGCGCTAGCGCGAGCGGTTCGCTTACACGCGGAACATCGGGTGTTTCTCTATGACAACAAAACGGTGGTGTTCCGTTAGGCGGCTTCTGCGGTATCCACCGGGGCACTATTGCGGATCAAATAATCAAAGGCCCCTAGGGCAGCTTTAGCGCCATCGCCAGCAGCGATAACAATCTGTTTATAAGGTACGGTCGTGACATCACCCGCGGCAAACACACCGGGTACGTTGGTTGCGCCATGCGCATCGACGACGATTTCTCCATGACGTGAGAGTTCGATCGTATCTTTGAGCCACTCGGTATTGGGTACGAGTCCAATCTGTACGAAGACGCCCTCGAGTGCGACTGAGTGACTCGCGCCACTGATACGATCTCGATATCGCAAGGCGGTGACGGTTTTTCCATCACCGATAATCTCGGTCGTTGCGGCGTTCACGACGATTGAGACATTCTTCAAGCTCTTTAACTTATTGACTAACACCGCATCGGCTTTAAGTTGGTCCATGAATTCGATCACAGTGACGTGACCGACCACGCCGGCCAAGTCAATGGCGGCTTCGACGCCGGAGTTACCGCCGCCAATCACGGCGACGCGCTTACCTTTAAAAAGCGGCCCGTCACAATGGGGACAATAGGCGACCCCGCGATTTCGGTATTCAGCCTCGCCGGGTACGTTGACGTTACGCCAGCGCGCACCCGTCGAGAGAATGACTGAGCGGCTGCGAAGGACCCCACCATGAGCGAGCTCAACCTTTATGAGGCCTCCGCGCTCTGCGGCGGGGATCAACTTTTCCGCCCGCTGCAGATTCATTAAATCAACGTCGTAATGACGGATCTGCGCTTCCAAGTCAGCCGCGAATTTCGGTCCGTTCGTCTCAAGCACAGAGATGTAATTTTCAATACCCAGCGTATCGTTGGTTTGACCACCAAAGCGCTCGGCAGCAATGCCAGTGCGTAAGCCCTTACGCGCTGCGTACACAGCGGCGGCGGCACCCGCAGGACCACCCCCGACAATTAACACATCGTACGGGGCTCTCGTATTCATCTTCGCGCGCTCTTTATCCGCACTCGATGAGTCGAGCTTGGCCAGGACCTCTTCCAGCGTCATACGGCCTGAGCCAAATAATTCCCCATTCAAAAACACCATGGGCACAGCCATGATTTGCCGTGCTGTGACCTCATCTTGATAGAGCGCACCATCGATTACCACGGTTTCGATGTGGGGATTGCGGATCGCCAACAAAGATAAAGCTTGGACGACATCTGGGCAGTTATGACAGGAAAGCGACATGAACACTTCAAAGCGCAGGGGACCTTCCAGAGTCGGTATGGTCTCAAGGCTCTGTGCGTCGACTTTCGGGGGGTGCCCGCCGGACCAGAGTAACGCCAGCACTAACGAGGTAAATTCGTGGCCGAGCGGTACGGCTGCGAAATGTAGTCCTGTTTGCGCGTTTTTGCGTCGAATTTGAAACGAAGGACGACGCGCATACTGACCATCCAGCCTGACCGACACGTTGTCGGTCAGGCTCTCGATGGTTTCGAGCAAGCTGCGCATTTCCTGCGCCGCTTGGGACTCATCCAGCGAAGCGATCAGCTCAACGGGTTCAACGATCTTCTCGAGATACGCCTTTAACTGGGTTTTCAAGGGTTCGTTGAGCATGTTCGCCTCCGAATGCGCGTATTTAACGCTTAGATCTTGCCGACTAAGTCCAAGGAGGGAGCCAGAGTCTCAGCACCCGGTGTCCACTTGGCAGGGCACACTTGACCCGGATTCTTGGCGATGTACTGGGCGGCTTGGACCTTGCGCAGCAATTCTTTGGCATCACGACCGATGCCGTTGTCATGAATTTCGCACAGCTTGATGATGCCTTCCGGATTGATGACGAACGTGCCACGCAGGGCGAGGCCTTCTTCTTCAATCATGACGCCGAAGTTACGCGTAATCGCTCCGGTCGGATCGCCCACCAACGGATAGTTCACCTTGGCGATGGTCTCTGAGGTGTCGTGCCAGGCTTTGTGGGTGA
>RFOD01000008.1 GCA_009926865.1 Gammaproteobacteria bacterium
TGGCATACATAATCGGTGACCCAACCGCGCCCTTTGCTGGATCGTAGGCAAAGTGCTCGGGGTAGTACTGCTCGATCACGTAGTGAACGAGCTCGCGTAAGCGCGCCTGCTCACTAAGAGCCGCATGGATTTCAAAGTTACCGAAGCGGATAAAGCTCGGCGCAACACGACAGACGATTGCCCCAGGCTCCGCTTCGGGATGTCCGTCATAAAACATATCCCGAATCACCTCATCGCCCGTCGCGACCAGACTGAGTGCTCGCGTGGTGGGCACCCCGAGTGCATGCATCGCCTCACTGCACACGAACTCTCTGAGGCTGGAGCGTAAGACCGCACGACCATCCGCAAAGCGGGAATAAGGCGTCGGTCCTGCCCCCTTAAGCTGTAGTTCCCACCGCTCACCAGAGGCTGAACGCAGTTCACCCAAACCAATGGCGCGACCGTCACCCAACTGTCCGGCCCAATGCCCAAATTGATGACCGCCATAACGCGCGGCATAGGGCTTCATCCCCGGTGCCAATGCATTACCTGCCAAGACTTGGATGGCTGACTCACTATCGGCAGTCGGCCGAGCAAGATTGAGCTGCGCGGCGAGCGCATCCGACCAAGCGAGCAGCCTCGGAGCGCGCACGGGCGTGGGCTGCACCCGACTGAACATCACATCAGGCACCTGCCGAGGTCGGTTCGCACCCTCATGATCGCCGGTCAGACGATCAACGAAGCTCGACTCGAAATTTAATTGTGTCCAATCGGTCATGACTTCCCGCTTACACAGAGGGCGGAAGATTAACCGATCCGTGGGGCGATCATGCCCATCGTGGCGTTATCGCACTCGAGGCGTACTCAAGTTAGGTCGCTGAAATATCTCATTGAGTAATACATTACGTTTCGCCACACCGCGAATCTCAAGCGCATTCAAAAATTGCCGTGTCGCGTTCAACCATGACCTCGCTTCGGCCTGTCGACGACAGGCTGTGCGATCGAGCGTGAGCGCAGCGAGCGCGGCGCGTCTTAAATCCAGATCCAAAATACCCGTCACCCCGACGTCGACAACATCGATCGGCCCCGTCACCGGATAGGCTGCAATGGGTAGCCCGCAGGCCATCGCTTCGAGCATGACTAAACCAAACGTGTCGGTACGACTCGGAAAGACCAGGACATCCCCCAAAGCGAGAGTCTGCGCGAGTCGCTCTCCCCGCAACATGCCAAAGAATTTGACTGCAGGGTATCGCTCCGCAAGCGACACACGCTCAGGCCCATCGCCAATGACCCACTTATCGCCTGGGAGATCAAGCTTAAGAAAGGCTTCAATATTTTTTTCGACAGCAACGCGGCCAAGATAAACAAAACGCGGTAATCCGCTCGAGGTAGCACGCCCCCGCGGCTGGAACAACTCGGTGTCCACACCCCGCCCCCACGTGGCCAGCCGGCGAAATCCGCGGCGAGCCAGCTGCTCACGCATGGTGGGCGTTGAGACCAAGGTACGCGCCGCCGGTTCATGAAACCAGCGCAGATAGGCGTAACTGACGGTGAGCGGAATCGGAAACCGCGCGCGGACATACTCCGGAAACTGAGTATGGTAAGACGTTGTAAAAGATCGCTTTCGAAGTAAGCACCAAGCTCGAGCAGCGAGGCCTAAGGGGCCCTCCGTGGCAATATGAATCGCATCCGGATCAAAGCGATCAAGGCGGGCGGCGACCGTCGGCCCCGCCGCCCAGGCGAGACGAATCTCAGGATAGGTGGGACACGGAACGCTACGAAACCCCTCTGGAGAGACTCGTAGGCACTCTACCCCCAGAGAATCGAGCGTCACCAATGTTTGACGCAAAGTCGACACCACCCCGTTGACTTGGGGCTCCCACGCATCGGTAACGAGGGCGAGTCGCATTGGGTCAGGCTCGCAGAATTTCTTTGCACTCGTATTAAGGGGATACTGCAGTGAGCTTAAATCTACCGCTCGCGCGCTAATCCGGTAGCATGCGGAGCTATGATCCGAATCGAATCGCTGCATCTTTATCCGGTCAAATCCGCGGCAGTCATCGATGTCCCGCAAAGCCTCGTCACTCCGCAAGGCCTACTCCACGATCGCAGTTGGCTCATCGTCAATCCAGAAGGTCAATTTCTAACCCAGCGTACTCACCCGCAACTCGCCCGTCTGCAGACTGAGCTCACATCGCAGGGACTCTTGCTGCGCGATCCTCAGGCTGGAGACCTCCTGCTACCGTTAGAGCTGCCTGCTTGGGAAAGTGAGCACGAGCAGCCATTGCAAAAAGTGCGGGTCTGGAAGCGGGATATGCTGGCCTATGACACGGGTGATGTAGCTGCAGAGTTTGTGTCAAAGATTGTCGGGGAGCCTGCGCGCCTGATGCGCGCCAGCAAAGAGACCTTTCCCGACGGCTATCCGCTACTACTGTGCACACAAGAGTCGCTGGCTGCGCTAAACGCCGAGTTACCTCAGTCCCTACCAATGAATCGATTTCGACCGAACATCGTGGTGAGTGGAATACCCGCCTGGCAGGAAGATCACCTTCAATACCTCACGATCGGCTCTGACATCATGCTTCGGCCCATGAAAGCCTGCACACGCTGCGTCATGACCAGCATTGATCAGGCAACGGGGGCGCGTAGCCTAAGTCCGCTGGAGGCATTACGCCGCTTGCGCTACGACCCCGCGCTCGCGGGGTGACCTTTGGTCAGAACCTGCGGGTCGATCGTGGCTTCGGCAAAGAAATTCGCGTGGGTGATCGAGTCGATGTCAGCTGGAAGCCGGCGCGGCATCCAACAACGGGACCCGAGACGTTACCTGACCTTTAAAATCAAGCCACGCGTGGTTTGCAAAATCATAGAGCTTGCAAGAGCGCACGCACTGGCGATAGGTCTGCCAGTTCATGCGATAGCTTTGGAATTGATTCTCAAAGCGCTCATTCAAAACTTGCTGGGCGCGTCGCAACTGGTACATGGGAATACGCGGATTCAGGTGATGCGCGTTGTGCTCCATGATGTTGTGCAGTAAGCGATCGATACCGAACGACCGTCGCCGTGAGATAGGCCCGGTATCGCTGCCATTCATGTCGCTGCTGAAACCAAGCAATAGACGGATGGGTGTGGTGCACAAAGACGACAAAACCCATCACCACGTTCCACAAGGCAAACGGCAGCACCACACCCAGAGCGAGCAGTAGCCACACATTCTGATCCGTCTGTAGTGCGACACCGACCACCACCGCAATCCAGGCCACCATCGCCACCGTCACCAAGGCGCTATCCCAATGATATTTGGCTCGGCTAGCACCGATTTGTCGTTTAGTGGCGAAGTAGAGCTTCTTCCACCACAACTCGAGGAAGTAATAGAGCCCCCAGCCCGCCCCACTACGATAAATACGTTCCAGGACTTTTCGAGAACGCGGCAACGCGTCGAACTCTTCTTTGGAGAACGGGGCCCAGACTTGATCGCGACCCTTCAGATTATTGAAACCGTGATGCGCCACGTTATGACCCACATCCCACAAACTGAAGGCCGTCATGGAGGGCAAGAACGCGATGCGTCCGACAATATCGTTTAACAGACGGCTCTTAAAGAAAGCGCCATGACAGGCATCATGACCGATCAAAAAGAGGCGCACGATCCCGGCCGTCGCCAGCAATGACCCCAGAATTTTCCAGACCAGCCCGGCATCGACCAACACCAATGCCACCCCGCCAAGAAAAATAGCGAGATCCAATACAAACGCTAGCACGGGCTGAACGAAGCCCGCCTTTTCAAACGCGAGTAGCAAAGCCTTACGGCTAATCGTCGGTGCCGGAGGGGCTTGAGGCGGTCCGAGGGATTCCATGTCTCACCTATGCAACAACAAAGCCGTGAAAGTCTACTCGATTCGCCCGACTTGTCGATAAAATTGCGCATGTCTTGGGCCCTCAATGTCCGCTCGCATTCAGAGCACGAAGATGTTCGTGCGCTGCTCGTGCATGCCCCTTCGGCCACCACGCGCCTCACCGCTGACGCCCTGACCCGCAAACTGGTCGCAGCGGCGCGTGCTCAGCACGCGGATCGCCCCTATCTCGATGCTTTTTTGCAGGAATTCGGGCTTTCCAATCAGGAAGGCATTGCACTCATGTGTCTGGCCGAATCACTGCTGCGCATTCCCGATGCTGCGACAGCCGATACGCTCATCGCCGAAAAGCTGGCAGGCGGTAACTGGGATGCACACGCGGGGAAATCAGACTCGATATTTGTGAACGCCTCGACTTGGGGGCTCATGCTCACCGGGCGTTTAATTGAGCTTCCCGAACATATTCGTCGCGAGCCCCAGTCTTGGTTGCGCACCCTCACCCAGCGGGCGAGCGAACCGCTGATCCGCGAAGCCCTGAAGCGCGCGATGCAAATCATGGGGGGTGAGTTTGTCGTCGGTCGCGATATTCGCGAGGCGCTCACGCGTGCGGCCAAAGACTCCTCTCTGCAATACTGCTCCTTCGATATGCTCGGTGAGGGCGCGCGAACAGAAGCTGATGCGCAGCGCTACCATGAGGCCTATGAAAAGGCGATCTGTGCGATCGCTGAAACGAATGCGACGCAACATGCGATCTCGATCAAGCTCTCCGCCCTGCATGCGCGCTACTCGCTCGCCCAAGCGGACAGCGTCCGTCAGCATTTACTGCCACGCGCCATGGAGTTGGCGCGCCTGGCGGCCGAACGGGGCTTGCCGTTAACACTCGATGCGGAAGAACAAGACCGACTCGAAATCTCTCTCGAGATTCTCGAAGCGCTCATGCGTGACCCGCGCACCCGCAACTGGAGTGGACTTGGATTAGCGGTACAAGCCTATGGACGCCGAGCACCGGCTGTCCTTACACATATATTGCAACGAAGTCGTGAACTTTCGCGTCCGCTCTGCATTCGACTCGTGAAAGGCGCCTACTGGGATAGCGAGATCAAACGCACTCAAGAAAGAGGCCTCAAAGAATACCCTGTCTATACTCGCAAAGTCTCCACGGATGTCGCTTATCTCGCTTGCGCCTCCATCTTATTACGCGCTCGAGAGGCCATCTACCCACAGTTTGCCACCCATAATGCGCACACCATCGCGAGTATTCTGAGCTTGCGCGATCAAATCCGGAGCAATGATCCTTCGGGTGTACCAGATTTCGAGTTTCAAAGATTACATGGCATGGGGATCTTGCTCTACACCGCAGCCAAAACACATTGCGATAAATTTCCGCGGGTACGCGTCTATGCACCCGTAGGCCCCCATGCCGATTTGCTTGCGTATCTGGTGCGACGCTTACTCGAAAACGGCGCTAATACGTCTTTTGTCAATCGCTTCATGGACGAGCGTATCGCCGTGGACGATTTAGCCCAGGATCCTTTTACTGAAGTTGAAAACCGACTGACAGAGGGGGCGATCGCCCACCCCTCAATCCCTCCACCCTCCCTGCTCTACGGTCCATCGCGACCGAACTCCTCAGGCGTGGATTTCGGATCTACCACGGAGCTCTCATACGTGCGTACTAACAGTCAAAAAAATCTCGCCCCATGGCCCATGCCCCCTTGGAGTCAGGCTGAGCAAGTCGAACAGGCATTTACGCAGGCGAGCCAAGCCTTTATTCGTTGGCGCCTAACCCTTGTGAAGGACCGAGCCGCCTGTTTGCGACGGGCAGCCGATGCGCTCGAAGCGACGCGAGAGGATTTTTGGGCGTTACTCGTGCAAGAGGCAGGCAAGACGCTCCCCGATGCCGTCGCCGAGGTACGCGAAGCCATTGACTTTTGCCGCTACTACGCCGAATCAGCGGAAGCATTACAGACTGAGGCCAAAATATTGGTGGGTCCGACCGGTGAACGTAACGAACTGACTCACGAGCCCCGCGGGGTGTGGGTCTGTATCAGCCCTTGGAATTTCCCACTCGCCATTTTCGCAGGGCAGCTCGTCGCAGCCTTGGTCACCGGTAACACCGTGGTCGCTAAGCCCGCTGAGCTCACACCCAGAATCGCCTTCGCGTTCGCCGATATCCTCTACCGAGCAGGCATTCCACGCGACGCGCTACATCTTCTGCATATGGTGGGACGCGATTTTGGAGAGATCGCACTCAAACAAACTGCACTCGCCGGTGTCGTTTTTACAGGCTCGACCCGCACGGCGCTTTGGCTTAACCGAGCGCTCGCCGCCCGTGATGGCGCGATCTTGCCGCTGATCGCCGAGACCGGCGGCATTAATGCGATGGTGGTGGATTCCACCGCCCTCATCGAACAAGTGGTCGATGATGTGGTGAGCTCTGCTTTCGGCAGCGCGGGACAACGCTGCTCCGCATTGCGCTTGCTCTGCTTGCAGGAGGATATCGCCGATCGGAGCATTCACATGTTGCAAGGCGCGATGCAACGATTACGAATCGGCGACCCGGCGGATCCCGACACCGATGTGGGTCCACTCATTAGTCAGTCGGCCGCCGAGGGGCTAGAGACGCACGTGCGGCAACAACTCGAGCGAGGTGCCGCATTACTTGCGCAGACAACGCTCCCTGACACAGACCGTTTGACTGAGATTCAACGCCAAGCGGGTATCGATCCTGAGCGATTCTTCGCACCGACACTTCTTGCACTCAATGAAATCAGCGATCTGACCACCGAGGCGTTTGGTCCTGTGTTACACGTCGTGCGCTTTAAGGCCGCTGAACTCAGCAACACCTTGGCTGCTATTAAAGCCAATGGCTACGGCCTCACGCTCGGCATTCAGAGTCGATTGGATGACACACAACTCAAAGGCTTTACCCAGAGCATCGCGGGCAACGTCTATGTCAATCGCAACATGATCGGTGCAGTGGTGGGCGTGCAGCCATTTGGGGGTACCGGTCTGTCTGGCACGGGACCTAAAGCGGGTGGACCCCACTATCTACAGCGCTTTACCACTGAGAGAACCTTGACGATCAACACCACGGCTACAGGTGGTAACACCGCGCTACTTAGCCTCGACTAGTGACACCATCGCTTCGGGACACCATCACGCGACGTGCTCACAAGCGCCAGCTTGGCTGATCTGGATGTGAAGAGGACACCCGCTTCGCCTCCTCCGCCCACACCCGACGCTCGAGTCGCCCTGATTCACACAAGGCCTGCAACACGCCAAGTAACACATGATTGCGATCAACTTCAAAGAATTCTCTCAGAGCGCTGCGTTTATCGCTACGCCCAAAGCCATCGGTGCCGAGCGTCACATAACGACAGCCGAGCGGTAGATAACTTGCAATCATCTGAGGTACCGCTCGGACATAATCGGTCGCCGCGATGATCGGTGCATCTCCCGCGAGACAGCGCTGGACATGACTTTCGCGAGGGGGTAAGTCTGGATTCAATCGGTTCCAACGCTCTGTCTCTGACGCCTCTCGAGCGAGCTCACTAAAGCTCGTCACCGACCATACCTCACACGCGATCCCGAACGACTCATATAAACGCTTTGCCGCCGCAATCACTTCGCGCAGAATAGTCCCTGAACCGAGCAATCGCACCGCCACTCTCTCAGGCTGCCCTCCAAAGGTCGCATAGCGATACATTCCACGAATTACATGCTCTGCGTTCTGTGGTGCCAATGAAGGTTGTGCATAGTTCTCGTTCATCACCGTGAGGTAATAAAACTCATCCACCCCCTCGGTGAGCATGCGCCGCATCCCATAATCAAAGATCACGGCCAGTTCCCCTGCAAACGCGGGATCATAGGCACGGCAATTGGGGACAGTGGCCGCCACCAAATGACTTGATCCATCCTGGTGCTGTAGGCCTTCCCCGCTTAAGGTGGTACGTCCTGCTGTCGCCCCCAATAAAAAGCCACGGGCTCGCTGATCGGCGGCCGCCCAAATCAAATCCCCCACCCGCTGAAAACCAAAGATCGAGTAGTAGATATAGATCGGTAGTAACGCGACCCCATGGGCGCTATAGGCGGTGGCGGCTGCAACCCAAGACGATAGCGCTCCGGCCTCAGTGATACCTTCCTCGAGTAATTGTCCGTCCCGACTTTCGCGATAAGAGAGCAAACTACCCGCGTCTTCAGGCTCATATAACTGCCCCATCGGCGAGTAAATACCAATCTGGCGAAAGAGACTCGCCATCCCAAAGGTACGCGCCTCATCTGCCACGATCGGCACGATTCGCGGGCCCAATTGCTTATCGCGTAAAAGATTACTGACCAGTCTAACCACCGCCATTGTGGTCGACATTTCTTTGTTATCCGCCTCGAGGGCGAATTTTCCATAGCTCGCTAACTCAGGTATCGATAACGCGCCTGCGCTACGCCTACGAACCGGTAGCGGACCGCCCAACTCGGCACGCCGATCCCGCAGGTAACGCATTTCCGCGCTGTCGTCAGCGGGCTTATAAAACTGCAGTTCAGCGACTTCTTGATCGGTCAGCGGCAAATTAAAGCGGTTACGAAACTCGAGCAAAGCGTCCACATCGAGCTTCTTCTCTTGGTGAGCCGTCATCCGCGATTCACCCGCTCGACCCATCCCATAGCCTTTTTTGGTCTTCGCGAGGATGACGGTCGGCTGACCTGTGTGCGCCTTGGCGGCAGCGAAGGCGGCATAGAGCTTACGCAAGTCATGCCCGCCGCGTTTCAGGCTATCGATCTCAGCCAGCGACATGTGAGCGATCAACGCTCGTAACTCAGGATCTAAAGCAAAGAAATGCTCCTGATTATAAGCTCCATCATTCGCGCCTAGCGTCTGGTATTGCCCATCCACGGTCGCTGCAAAGGCCTTTAGCAGGGCATGTTGCTTGTCGCGTGCGAAAAGCGCATCCCAATCTGACCCCCACAATACTTTGATCACATTCCAACCTGCGCCAGTGAAGAGCGCTTCGAGCTCCTGAATGATTTGCCCGTTACCTCGCACGGGCCCATCCAAGCGCTGTAAGTTGCAATTAATGATGAAGGTCAGATTGTCGAGCTGCTCGCGGGCAGCCAGCGTCAGCGCTGCGATCGACTCCGGCTCATCCATTTCGCCATCACCAAAAATTCCCCACACATGCCGCTGAGCGGTATCGGCTAATCCGCGATGGGCGAGATAGCGCATGAAGCGTGCTTGGTAGATCGCATTGATCGGACCGATCCCCATGGATCCGGTCGGGAACTGCCAAAAGTCGGGCATCAACCAGGGGTGTGGATAGGAGCACAAGCCCCCTCCGCCGACTTCTTGGCGGTACTGCGCCAACTCACTCTCTTGTATCCGACCCTCAAGAAACGCCCGAGCGTAAATACCCGGCGCAGAGTGAGGTTGAAAAAACACTAAGTCCGCTCCACCCTCAGCCTGCGGTCCACGAAAAAAATGATGCAGACCCGTCTCAAAGATTTCAGCAGCGGATGCATAGGTCGCCACATGGCCGCCCAACTCACCATAGGCTTTGTTCGCGCGTACCACCATCGCCAGCGCGTTCCAACGCATGATCGCAGTCAGTCGCTCCTCGATCGCCACATCGCCTGGGTGCACGACCTGCTCACGTAAGGGGATGGTGTTTTGATACGCCGAATAGGGCATCACATGCGCCACCACCCCGAGGCGTTGCGCCTCCTGCTCAAGGGCGGTAAGCAAATACAGCCCCCGATCGCGCCCCCCCGTCGCCACACTCGCGCGCAGCGCCTCTAACCACTCGTTGGTTTCTTGCGGGTCTTGGTCGTGCTTCATCCGCTTACTTTACTGCGGAAGCCCTGCGCAGATCATGCGGAAAAGTATGGCATTAGGATACTTAAGTAAATTTTTATTCTGATTTTTATTTACATTTCAGAATAAAATACTGCTATGAAACTAGATTCCATCGATCGACATATCTTGCGGGAATTGCAGCGCGACGCTCAGATCACCAACGTCGAGCTGGCCCGACGCGTGAACCTGTCCCCGTCGCCCTGCCTCGCCCGCGTGCGTGCGCTGCAAGAAATGGGGGTCATCCTCAGGCAGGTCACGCTTCTTGATCCTCGTCAGCTCAACTTAGGACTCAACGTCTTTATTCACGTCACGCTCGAGCGCCAAGTTGAGCACTCTCTCGATACCTTCGAGGCAACCATCACTCGCTTCGCCCAAGTCATGGAGTGCTATCTCATGACGGGAGATGCCGACTATTTATTGCGCGTGGTGGTATCAGACGTCGATGCGCTGCAGTCGTTCATCGTTGACAAACTCACCCGCATACCGGGTATCGCGAGCATTCGCTCCAGCGTGTCATTGAAACAAGTAAAGTACGAGACGGCCCTGCCGCTGACCGATCCAACATAACACCGACAATATCGCGCACTTTAGAAGACCCCAAGCATGTACCCCTCACTGCAAGCGAGCCTATGGGGACTCCTACTGGGACTCATCGCCATCCCGTGGGCGAGCGCCAAAGCCCCCTATGAATTGTCGCTCTCGCAACTTGAGGCTCGCTACGCCGATGCAGCCTCGCAATTTGTCACCTTAGACGGGGTTCGGGTGCACTACAAAGACGAAGGTAGTGGCCCAGCGCTCGTCATGTTACATGCCTCATTTTTGAACCTTCACGCCTGGGATGCACTCGCCGAGCGCCTATCCCGCAGCCATCGAGTAGTCCGTCTAGATATGTTGATGGCTGGCTTGACCGGTAATGAACCGATGGGCAACTACTCGATGGAGCGCAATCTTGAATTACTCGAGTTATTGCTCGGGCACTTGAAGATTGATAGTTATTCTTTGGTCGGCACTTCATCGGGTGCGATCGTGGCTTTTCGTCATGCAGCCGCGCACGCAGATAAGGTGCAAAGACTCATCCTGATCAATGCCGCGGGAATGCCCCGCACGGCAGCGACGGACCCTAATCGTGCCCGCGGCAGCGCCCTCTCGCAGTGGATCCGCGCACGCTATCAGTCGAAGGGATACTGGCGCGATAGCCTCGTCGGACAGTTCACAGGGGGCACCGTACCGCCTGAGACCCTCATCCAGCGTACCTACGATATGAATCGTCGCGAGGATGGCAAAACCTACGCCAAGAAGTTTATGCGCAATTTCCGCACTGGCGATCCCGAAGCGGAGCTTGCCAAAGTCCGCGCCCCCACCCTCATCGCTTGGGGTATGGGCAACATTACGGTGTCACACTTGGAAGCGAATGTCTTTCAGCTCTGGCTGACGGGCGCACCCTCGATGCTGATCAAATATCCGAAACTCGGACATTACGCCTATATCGAAGAGCCGGATCTGATTGCCAAAGATTTCGAAGACTTTCTGCTCGGACGACACGATGACGAACTGCGGATTACCCAGCGCGCGAACTTAAACGAAGTGAGTGACCACTGAGCAGGAGTGGTGGAAAGGGAGGGACTCGAACCCTCGACCCCGGCATTATGAGTGCCGTGCTCTAACCAGCTGAGCTACCTTTCCAAGCGTGTAAATCACAAGGCTGCGCTTTCATGGCGCCCTTGGCAGCGGCGCGAGTTTGGTCGGGCGCTCCCCTGCTGTCAAGAAACCGGGGTCAGCCAACCATGGGTATCGTCTTGAAGACCCTGTTGAATCGCGACCAACGCAGCCCTTAATTTTCGCGTCTGAGGACCCACCTGGCCATCACCGACCTGATGCTCCACACCCTGACGGATCAGCGTACCCACACCCGCCAGTACGGCAGCGGTACCGGACAGCGCCGCCTCCCCGTCGCGTACCCAATCGAGCATCTCCTGAACGGTAACGTGCTGCTCGCGGACCTGCCAACGCATATCGCGCGCCAACATCAGCAAGGAATCACGGGTCACACCATGCAGAAAGCTGGTATCGAGGTGACGCGTTAAGACTTCACCCTCACGGATCAGCAAAAAATTTGCCGCCCCCGTTTCCTGCACATCACCACCGGGACAAAAGAGAACTTGATCAACGGCATATTGCTGGCGTGCCGCCAACGTGGGCCCCATGGCGGCCGCATAATTACCGCCCGTCTTCACCATCCCCAAATGGGCTGCGCAACGTTGCCCCTGCTCCTCCACCAAAATCCGAAGCGGCTTCACCCCCCCGGCAAAGTAATCCCACACTGGACTTGCCAGGACGATCAGCTTGGCCTCACTAGACGGCACCGCCGCTGCGCCAATATTGGCCATCGTACCAATCAGTAGCGGTCTGACATACAACGCACCGGGGGCCTCTGGGACCTCGTGACGGACTCGATCAATGAGACCGAGCACCATCTCGGTCAGCAACGTGACGGGGGGCTCGGGTAAGAGCAGTAAGCGCGCACTCTGGCGCATACGCTCAATGTGCCGATCCAAACGGAACACGTGCAAAGACCCATCGGCATGACGATAGGCTTTGAAGCCCTCAAAACATTCACTGCCATAGTGCAGCACGTGGGCCGCCGGATGTATGGAGACTGGACCCGTGTCGGGATAGTCCACTTGCGACCAGACACCCGCACCAAAATCCGCCACGGCCATGGTGGGGGCCAATACGCTGCCAAAAGGCGCATTGCGAGCTTGAGTCATCTACCTCATTCCACTACGAAAAATCTGCTCGGGCTGCTCGAGCTCCGACTTCAGCCGCTGAATCATCGCTGCTGCATCATAACCATCCACCACGCGATGGTCGAAGGATGATGACAGATTCATGATTCGCCTAACCGCAATCTTGCCATCATGCACGACGACTCGCTCAACCGCCTTATTAACACCGATGATCGCGACCTCAGGGAGGTTGAGAATGGGTGTCGAAACAATTCCACCCAACTTGCCTAAGCTCGTCAGGGTGATGGTGGAACCCTTCAATTGCTCTCGCGCCGCGGTCCCCTCGCGAGCCGCCTGCGTCACCCGCTGAAGGTGCGCTGCCAAATCAGATAAATCCAATCGTTGTGCCGCACGCACCACCGGCACTTTTAAACCCTGCGGCGTATGGGTCGCAATGCCGAGATGAACCGCATGGAATCGGCGTAAAACATTACGCGCCTCGTCGAAGTGCGCATTACATTGGGGGAAGTCCGCCAACACGTTCATCAAGGCACGCGCGATAAACGGTAGGTAACTCAGACGAAGCGCAGACGAATCAGCGGTGCCCCCCCTCGCATCAGACTCTGCATGGTAGGTTTGACGTAAACATTCCAGTGCGGTGATATCGACTTCCTCCACGTAGGCAAAATGCGGAGCGTTCCGTTTGGCGGCCACCATTCTTTGAGCGATCACGCGACGCACACCTACCAAGGGGATCTCGTCATAGGGCCCCAGCACGTCTGAGACCTCTTCTTTTACGGATGGATTGGACGTGCTTTCATCTCTGACGAGATCCCCGCGCACAATGCGCCCGCCCGGGCCCGATCCGCTAATCGTCTGAAGATTGATCCCTGCCTCGTAAGCCAGCCGACGTGTGGCGGGCGAAGCCCGAACACGTTGTGGCTGATGGGTGGAGATATGGGTGGAGGACTGGGTGGGGGACTGCGTGGAAGCCGCCGCTGGGGTCGAGGCACTCAGCTCATCGAGATCAAAGATCACTAAGGGGGCGCCCACAGCGATACTCTCACCCGGCGCTCCGCTCAACGATACGACACGGCCGCTCACAGGTGCTGCCACTTCCACCAGCGCTTTATCGGTGGACATCTCAACGAGGGGTTGATCCTCGCGGACGATATCGCCCGTCTGGACATGCCACTCACTGATCTCGGCTGAGACCAAGCCCTCACCTAAATCCGGTAGCCGCATCACGTATTGAGTCATGGGCAAATGTCCTGTCGCTCAGCGATCAAAGATTCAAGACACCGTCTGCGCAAGCTCTTGTAACGCGCGCGCAACACGTACCTTACCGGGGAAATATTCCCACTCGAATGCATGCGGGTAAGGCGTATCCCATCCCGCAACACGTACGATCGGCGCTTCGAGCGACCAAAAGCAGCGCTCTTGAATCGACGCGGAAAGCTCTGCACCAAAGCCTGCAAATCGCGTCGCCTCGTGGGCAATCAAACATCGGCCTGTCTTCTCAACCGATGTGGCAATGGTATCCATATCAAGCGGCACCATGCTACGTAGATCAATGATTTCAGCATCAATCCCCGTATGGGCCGCGGCGGCCAAACACACATGCACCATGGTGCCGTAGGTGACGACCGTCAAAGCCTCACCCGCTTTACGTATCGCCGCCTGACCAATCGGCACGGAGTAATAACCCTCAGGCACCTCCGCCAGTGGATGATCGGCCCATGACGTAGCCGGCTGCTGTGGGTCACCATCAAACGGGCCGTTGTAAAGCCGTTTCGGCTCAAAGAATATGACAGGATCATCACTCTCAATGGCCGCGATGAGTAAGCCTTTAGCGTCATAAGGATTGGACGGCATCACGGTTTGCAAGCCACTGACATGCGCAAACACACCTTCAGGGCTCTGCGAATGGGTCTGTCCGCCGCGAATCCCCCCACCGCAAGGCGTACGAATGGTGACGGGAGCCGTGTACGCACCGCCGCTGCGATACCGTAGACGAGCAAGCTCACTCACGATCTGATCATAGGCGGGGTAAATGTAATCCGCGAACTGAATCTCGGCGACCGGTCGTAAGCCGTTAACGGCCATTCCAATCGCTGCGCCGATGATTCCGCCCTCTGCAATCGGCGTATCCAGCACCCGATGAGTACCGTATTTTCTTTGTAGCCCTTCTGTAACCCGAAAGACGCCACCGAAGTAGCCGACATCCTCCCCCAAGGCGACGACCGTTGAATCACGCGCCAGCATGACATCCAGCGCGGAATTGAGCGCTTGAATCATACTCATGCCCTTTGTCGCCGGATCGCTCATGACGGGGTAGCCCTCAGGGTGAACGCACGCCGGTCTCGGCGCTGATCTCGCGCAACTCCTTGGCGAGCGCAGCGGACTGAGCTTGTAAATGGGGTGGGATATCTTTGTAGACATCAGTAAACATGAGATGCGGATCCAGACGGACCCCCTCGCTCAAACTGCCGTACGCGATAGCATCACGCCAGGCGCCAGCAACTTCCTCTTCCAAAGAATGGATGAGTTCTTGATGTGCTTTTTCATCCCAATGCCCGAGCGCACAGAGGTGGCGCTTAAGCCGATCTACGGGATCGCCTAAAGGCCATTGCGAGAACTCCTCGCGCGGTCGGTAGCGCGTCGGATCATCACTCGTTGAATGCGCGCCGGCGCGATAAGTCACCCATTCGATCAGCGTCGCGCCGTGACCAGCGCGAGCGCGCTCGGCCGCCCACGCCGTGGCGGCGTACACGGCTAAAAAATCGTTACCATCGACGCGTAACCCGGCAACGCCTACCCCTGGGCCTCGCGCCGCGAAGGAGCGTTGCTCACCCCCCGCGTAGCCTTGAAACGTGGAAATCGCCCACTGATTATTGACCACGTTCAAGATCACGGGCGCGCGATACACCTTGGCAAACAGTAGCGCATGATGGAAGTCCGCCTCGGCAGCGCTACCCTCACCCATCCACGCCGCCGCGACGTTTAACTCACCTTTGATGGCTGCTGCCATCGCCCATCCCACCGCTTGAGGAAACTGGGTCGCTAGGTTGCCCGAGATCGAAAAGATCTTGCGCTCGCCGCTGTGATACATCACGGGGAGTTGTCGCCCCTTACACATATCCCTCGTATTCGAGAGCAACTGACACATCAAATCGACGAGCGATACACCACGCGTCAAAAACAAGCCTTGATTACGGTACGACGGAAACAACATGTCGTCCGCGAGAAGCGCCATGGCCGCAGCCACTGACACCGCTTCCTCGCCATACGAGCGCATGTAAAAAGTAATCTTGCCCTGCCGCTGTCTGCGTTGCATCGAGTCATCAAAGATTCTCGTCCGCAACATGAGCTCTAGCCCTTTGCGTAGCTGATCCGGGTCGAGCCCAGGATTCCAAGGCCCGCAGGCCTGACCTGACTCATCGAGCACTCGAATCAAGGTTTCCGCTAAAGAGGCCGTCTCGGCGACCGTCGCCGCCGGCGAGGGGCGAGCAATTTCGCCGGCCGCTGATACTTGCACGTAGCTGAAATCCGGCGTGTCACCGGGTCGCGCAGGGACGGTAGGGACATACAGCTGAGGTGTCATGAGTACTCACATTACGACAGCCCAACTGACACCAAAAGGCGCGAAATCACACAAAACCTCAAAATCTAGAATAATCTATTCTTAAGAAGACCTAATAGCGAGGCACTTATCGATGAAACTTGACCAACAGGATATTGCCATCCTCAAAGAGTTACAGCGAGACGCGAGCTTATCGAGTACTGAGCTCGCTGAACGGGTTGGGCTATCACAATCACCGTGCTGGCGACGGGTCAATCAACTCGAAGAAGCCGGCATCATTCAGAGAAAAGTGGCGGTCCTTGCGCGGCGTAAGCTCGGCATTGAGGTACTGGTATTTGTACATGTGAAGCTCGCCAGTCACGGCTGGCAGTCCTTGCCAAAATTTAAACAAAAGGTCGTGAGCTTCCCCGAGGTCTTACAGTGCTTTTTGGTGATGGGGGATATTGATTTTATTTTGCTGGTCGCCACCCGCACGATCGAGGAATACAACCACTTCGTTCAACAAAAACTCGCTCAGATCCCAGGAGTTCAATCGGTCGATTCACGCATTGTGAGTGAAGAGACGAAAAACACGACTGAATTGCCACTGGGCCTTGTTTAGTATCAAGACGCGTGTTTCGTTGATGATCAACCGACCAGGATCACCACACCCAGTACCACAAATACGAAGGCCACCACGCTGTGCACGATCCGCATGGGCAGTTTTTGTGCCGCGACTTCGCCCAGATACACAGCCGGTACATTGGCAATCATCATGCCTAAAGTGGTCCCGACGACCACCGCGATCAACGAGCTGTAGTGTGCGGCTAACGCAACGGTTGCGATCTGGGTCTTATCGCCCATTTCGACCAGAAAGAAAGCCACCAGCGTCGTCACAAACACGCCATAGCGAGCAGGCTTCTGCTCATCATCATCCAGTTTATCGGGGATGAGCATCCATGCGGCCATGGCGATAAAGGAGACACCGAGTATCCAGCGCAGCAGCTCCTCACCCAATGCTGACGCAATCCAAGCGCCGACCACCCCTGCGATAGCGTGATTCGCGATCGTGGCCACTAATATTCCTAAAATAATCGGGACTGGCTTTCGGTACCGTGCCGCGAGCACCAACGCGAGCAACTGCGTCTTATCGCCCATTTCCGCGAGCGCGACGACACCCGTGGAAATGAGAAACGCTTCAATCATCACTATAGATAGTTCGCAAGCGGCAACTTAACGTCACTCAAACATTGAAGCGAAAGTGCATCACATCGCCTTCGCGCACCAGATAGTCTTTACCTTCGAGGCGCAACTTGCCCGCTTCTTTGGCGCCTTGCTCACCTTTGAGTGTCACGTAATCATCAAACGCGATCACCTCGGCTCGAATAAATCCGCGCTCAAAATCCGTATGAATGACGCCTGCGGCTTGCGGTGCAGTCGCACCTTTTTTGACCGTCCACGCCCGTACCTCTTTTTCACCTGCCGTAAAGTAGGTTTGTAGGCCCAGCAAAGAATAGCCAGCTCGTATCACCCGATCGAGCCCCGGCTCACTCAGACCGAGCTCAGCTAAAAACTCCGCTCGATCAGCATCCTCAAGCTGAGAAATCTCAGCCTCAATGGCGGCACAAACAGCGACGACTTGCGAACCCTCTTCAGCTGCCAGCGCCTGGACGGACTCGAGCATGGGGTTCTGATCGAACCCACCCTCTTCAACATTCGCGATGTAGAGCACAGGCTTCCAGGTCAGCAACTGCATGTCACGAACGATGGGGCGCTCCGTCTCATCGAATGAAAGACTCCTTGCAGGCTTACCGGCGTTCAATGCATCGCGCACGCGACGAATGACTTCGCGCGCTTTCACTGCCTCTTTGTCCTGCGCCTTGGCGGCTTTTTCCGCGCGGGCGAGCGCTTTTTCAGCAGTTTCGAGATCCGCTAAGGCGAGTTCCGTATTGATGATCTCAATATCTTCGAGCGGCGCGATTCGCCCAGCCACGTGAACAATATCTTCGTCCACAAAACAGCGGACCACATGGGTAATCGCATCAACCTCACGGATATTGGCCAAAAATTTATTACCGAGTCCCTCACCCGTCGAAGCGCCTTTAACAATGCCAGCGATGTCGACAAACTCAACGGTGGTGGGGATGACGCGCTCCGGGTGAACAATCTCTGCGAGCTGCTGTAGCCGCGGATCCGGTACCGGCACAATGCCAACATTGGGATCGATCGTGCAGAACGGGTAATTTTCAGCCGCGATCGCCGCGCGCGTAAGCGCGTTAAACAAGGTGGACTTTCCCACGTTCGGCAAACCCACGATGCCGCACTTGATACCCATAACTTACTGTCCTCTGGCCCCATCTACGGCGGATGATTCGGTCGACGCTCGCGTACGACTGTGCAACGCTTGCATGGCCTTCTCACCCCCCTCGATCAAAAATATGCTGAGTGCGTCGAGCGACGCTACGATCGCCTCGTCTAACGCTCGCTCATCCTCTTGAGACGCCCGATTCAATACGTAGTCAAGCACCTGATCCTTATGACCTGGATGCCCAATACCCAAACGCAAACGCCAGAAATCGGCGCCGATCTGCGAGATCGTATTGCGTAAACCGTTATGCCCGCCGTGGCCACCCGCGAACTTCAGCCGCGCAGCACCCACCGGTAAATCGAGCTCGTCATGAACCACCAAAATCTCAGCGGGCTCGATGCGATGGAAACGCGCCAGCGCCCCAATCGACTCCCCACTCAGGTTCATGAAGGTCTGAGGCTTGAGTAGCCACAACGCGTCTGCAGCACCGCTCACTCGTACCCGTGTCAGCTCGCCGCGAAACTTGGACTCCTCACGCCACGCGGCGCCACAGCGTTCAGCCAACGCGTCCGCCCACCAAAACCCCACGTTATGTCGCGTATGACGATACTTCGGCCCTGGATTTCCCAGTCCGACCAGTAGCCGCAGCGGAATGTTGGAGAGTTGAGGCACCGAAGAACATCGGCGGGACCGGTAGTACCAGGCATGGGTAGGCAGGCCGCCGTGGCCGCCGTGGCTGCGGCACCCTCGGCCGCAGCGGGCGTCTCAGGTTCGTTCGCGCGTGGGTTGGTCATCGAGACCACCACCTCATCACGACCCTGCAGGACGATGGTTGAGATGACCCCTTCCGGGAGAGGAATATCTGACACATATTTGATTTCGTTCAGATTCATCTGCGAAAGGTCGAGGACAATTTCCTCGGGCAGGTCTTTAGGCAGACACTGCACTTCGATATCGGTCAAGCGATGCGAGACCAGTCCGCCCTGCAACTTCACGCCCGGCGACACGGCTTCACCTTGGAAGTGAACAGGCAGTCGGATACGGATCTTCTCGGTCTCGACCACACGCTGCAGGTCAACGTGCAAGACTTGATTTTTGGCCGGATGCATCTGCAGGTCTTTGAGAATCACCGGCTGTAGCGCATCACCCACTTTGATGCCGAGAATCGTGGAGTAAAACTTCTCGTTCTCCACCAGGATGATCAGCTTCTCGTGCTTGAGTGATAGCGACTGCGGAGCGGCCTGCCCCCCATACAGAATGGCTGGCACTTGGCCTGCGCGACGCAGGCGGCGGCTCGCACCTTTGCCTTCGTCGTTGCGCAGATCCGCAACCAGTTCAAAAGAGATTTTCATGACTACAACTCCTGAAGTGTGAAAGATCCGTTCCGCGACCAGAACGGTTAATCGACGTACAACGAACTCACGGACTCCACGTCACGTATCCGCCGTATCGTCTCGCCAAGCAAACCCGCCACCGAAAGCTGACGGATTTGCCCGCATGCTTGAGCTTGTTCGCTGAGTGGGATGGTATCGGTGACCACCAACTCATCCAGCGCTGAGCCCGAAATCCTCTCCACCGCCTTGCCCGAGAGCAAAGCATGGGTAATGTAGGCGACCACCCTGACCGCACCCTCATCTTTGAGTGCTTGGGCCGCCAGGCATAAGGTTCCTGCGGTATCAACCATATCGTCGATCAGCACACAGGTCTTACCCTCCACATCACCGATGATATTCATGACCTTCGACTCATTGGGTCGCGGTCGACGCTTATCGATGATCGCCAACTCCACATCATCCAGACGCTTGGCTAAGGCGCGAGCGCGCACCACGCCGCCCACATCCGGCGAGACTACGATCATGTTCGCGTAGCCCTGCTTCCAGGCATCCCCCAGTAAGACCGGCGAGGCATAGACGTTATCGACCGGAATATCAAAGAAGCCTTGGATCTGCTCGGCGTGTAAATCCACCGTTAGCATGCGATTGATCCCCGCCCCAGCGAGCATATTGGCCACCAATTTTGCGGAGATGGCCGAGCGCGTCGCGCGCGGTCTACGATCTTGTCGCGAGTAGCCCATATACGGTACGACTGCCGTGACGCTCGCTGCCGAAGCTCGGCGACAGGCATCCGCCATGATCAAAAGTTCCATCAAATGATCGTTGACCGGCGGTGAGGTCGGCTGAACTAAAAACACATCGCGACCGCGAACGTTTTCCATCAATTCAACGTTGACTTCGCCGTCGCTGAATCGACCCACCACCGAGCGACCGAGCGGCACACGCAGGTGCCGAGCGATATCCTGCGCCAATGCCGGGTTGGCATTGCCGGAAAACAGCACCATCGTTTGATCGTCCACGCGGCCCTCTCCCAAAACGGCAAGCCGTCAATTGGCTGGGGTGGAAGGACTCGAACCTCCGAATGGCGGGATCAAAACCCGCTGCCTTACCACTTGGCGACACCCCAGCAGACGGTGCAATCGACTGATCAGTCGAGTCTCGACTCCAGCGGCGAGCATTGCAGACCTTGCACTGCCCATGCTCTCCAACCCGCCGGCACCTCCGCCCGCACACGTTCGGCCTCAGCACGAGCGTGAAAACGCGCGAAAATACAGGCTCCGGTACCGGAGAGCCGCGCTGTGGCGAATGCCCCTAACCAGTCCAATGCCCGCGCCACCTCAGGGTAACGCTGGCGAACAACCGGCTCGAAGTCATTACGCCCCTCATCGATCAAGCCCGCTATTGTGAGCACCGGGGAATTTCGTGTCAATTCAGGGGCCTGGAATATCTCTCGAGTGGAAATGGTGACCGGCGGCTGAAGTACCAGATACCAGCGATTCGAGAGCTCCGCTGGCTCTAAACGCTCGCCACGACCTTCGCCATAGGCCGATTGGCCGTGTATGAACACAGGAACATCCGCCCCCAAGCGCAAGCCCAATTCAGCGAGTGCGAGCCGATCCAGCTTCAAGCCCCACAAGTGGTTCAATACGCGCAGACTGGTCGCCGCATCGGAGCTACCCCCACCGAGCCCACCACCCATGGGAATGCGTTTTCGGACACGGATTTGCACACCGGGCAAGGACGCCCCCGCGGCGCCCGCCTGCTCACGCAGCAGCCGCCCTGCACGGACACATAAATCGTCATCTGTCGCCACCTGCTGTAGCGCGCCAGGCTCGGCACCTTGATCATCGACCCGAAGGATGCGCGGATCATCCGTGAGTTCAAACGAAAGCTCATCACACAGATCAATGATTTGAAATAGCGTCTGCAAATCATGATACCCATCGTCTCGCCGACCTGTGACGTGCAACCAAAGATTCAACTTCGCAGGGGCAGGCCACCACTCGATCGATGACCTTGGGTCGACTGAGTCACTCACTTTGCGCCTCCTCGGGTCGAGGCCCTGACCGAAGACGTCCCTAAGGTCGTGGTACCCCAGCTCTCAATAAAAATCTTGAGCTGCACCGCCTCGTGCCGCATCTCCAAAAGACTCGGCATCCGCAAGGACGTACCGGGTACGGAACTGTAACGCTGTAAGCCAATCTGCCACCCCTGCTGCTGGAAGCTTCGTGGCAAGCCCAAATCCCACTCATCCATAGGGCTCAGTCCTGACACGGGCAACCTTGGATCGGGAACACCGAGCAACCAATATCGCAAAGATTTGACCGGCACCTCAAAGCCCAACGCCTCATTGAGTCGCTGCTCAATGTCCTCGGTCACTGTCATATCAAGGCCACCGATGCCGAGTGGACTTGTTAAGTTCAGGCGGCTGAGCGCTCCGTTCTGAGACCACACCAGTCGTGCCGTCACGACCTCATCGCCACGGACTGCCGAGACACGCGCACGCAAAGAATAACGATCCCACTTGGCAAGTGCGGCTGCGCGCTCCGGCCATTGAACCGGCAGGGTCCGACTCGGCAGGTCTATGCGTGGTGACCATGTCGCACACGCGGATAGTAGAGCGCAGGCCGTCGCAAGCCCGACGTGGCGTAATAGACGAACCAAAGACATCATCGATCGTATCCGTCCGCCGGAAGTCTCAGGGGGCTTCATCCAAGAATTGATCGATTGTACGACGCACCAGGGCTGAATCTGGGGCAGCCTGGAGTGCCCGACGCCACAGTCGGCGCGCCGTCTCTTGCTCACCCTGCACCCACAAAAGCTCACCGAGGTGCGCGGCAATCTCGGGCTCGCGCGACAATCGCCATGCGCGCTCCAACGCGGGCTTCGCGGCCTTCAGTTGTCCGCGACGATAAAGAACCCATCCGAGACTATCAAGAAAGGCGGCATTGTCCGGTCGCTGCGCTAAGGCCTGCCGTATCAAGCGCTCAGCGCGTCGCAAGTCCTGACCACGATCTGCAAGCGTGTACCCTAAGGCATTCAAAAGCCCTGCATCCTCTGGACGTGAAACCAATAAGGCTTCAAATTCTTTGATTGCCAAGGAAGTATCGCCCGCCAAGTCGTGGACGATAGCGCGCTGATAACGCAAGTCGTGATGATCCGGATAACGCTCAAGGGCAGACTCTAAGCTCTTCAAAGCAAGCTCAAACCGACCCGACTCGGCCAGTACCCGCGATCGGGTGACCTCTATCGCAACCGAATCATTCCGACCCGCCCGTGCCCAATCATCAAAGAGCGATTGGACCTGCGCCTCATCGCCTTGCGTAAGCAGCCAACGGGCCGCCCGCGCTCGCGGCGCAAGTCCCGCGCCAGCGGCAATCAGCTGCTGATAGCCTTGTAGTGCCCGTTCGGAATCGCCACGCCTCTCGGCGAGCACTGACAAATAATAGATGGCCTCACCGGATCCTTGATCGCGCTCAAGCCGAGCTCGCCACAAAGATTCGGCGAGTGCCCACTGCCCTTGCTGCTGCGCGAGCAAGGCAAGACGTCGATCCGCCTCGTGTACGATGGGCGACACGGACGCCTCATTTGCCAACCGCTGGATCTCCTGAAGCAGCAAACGGGCATCTTCCAGCCGATCCAAAAAGATCAAAACATCGACAGCTGCAAACGCATGATCGCGAGGATCTGCTCTGGCCAGCATTCCGGCTTCGGCGAGTGCAGCATCCCCATCACCGAGCGCTGCATTAACACTCGCCGATAATCGTACGAGCCGTGCGTCGGGCGCGATACCCGCCTCGCGCGCCGCATCAATCAAAAGCCGACACTGTTGCAGGCTA
This sequence comes from Gammaproteobacteria bacterium, assembly GCA_009926865.1. Taxonomy (GTDB): domain Bacteria; phylum Pseudomonadota; class Gammaproteobacteria; order Steroidobacterales; family Steroidobacteraceae; genus UBA964. Next base: position 23,448 of record RFOD01000008.1, read on the forward strand.
TCCGCATTACAGGCCATCCGAGCGAGCGCACCCAAAGTATTTGGCACTACGACCGAGCGATCGACAAGCGGGTTGAGTACCTGCCAAGCGGCATCAACGACCTGCCCCTCTGCCAGTGAAGGAATGATGTCCTCCCAGGCAAGCTCTGGATCGACATCAGGCTTGGCGATCAACTCACCGAAGGCGCGGCGCGCCTCCGCCAAACGCCAAGTTTCCAGGGCGACCACACCGACCAAACGCAAGGCCTCTGGATTTTCCGGATCAAGGGCCCACAGTCGCTCGGCCGCCTGCCACGCCGCAGGCAGGTGATGGCAGGCACGAGCGACCTCAATCGCGCGCACTGCCACCCGCGGATCTCGATCCGCCATCGCCTCCAAGACATACCCCTCAGAGGCCGTACGGCAATCACCGGCCATGAGCGCCTCATCGTGGGTCGACATGGCGCCCTGATCCGCTTCAATCGCCAAGCCTGATATGGCCCACATACCACCGACGAGTGTAGCCACCACTCTGCCGGTGCGACGCAGATACGTGCGCGCTGCGACCTTCGCGATACTCGAAGGAGCGGCGACTTTTGGGGTGTTATCTCGCTGATCCGTCATGATCTCCGCACTATAACTTGTCAGCCCGCGCGCCGACCTAGAGAATCGCGCCCACCCATGAAAACATCCATTCGCGAACGCCTACAGCGACAATACGAACGCCACGAGGAAATTGGCCGTCAACTGGCTGACCCCGCGCTCGATGGCGGCTCAAATCAGTTTCGCGAGCTATCCATGGAGTTTGCAAAATTAGATCCGCTGGCGGCGAGTTATCGGGCCTATCTGCAAACCGAACACGAGCAAACTGCCGCCGCGGAACTGAGCCGAGATCAGGATCCCGAGATGCGGGCGCTCGGGGAAGAGGAGCAACAGCGACTCTCCGCGCTACTGGAGCAGCAAGAACTCGAGCTGCGTCGGCTCTTAATCCCTGCAGATCCACGCGATAACCTGAATGTTTACCTCGAAATCCGCGCGGGAACGGGTGGCGATGAGGCCGCCATCTTCGCAGGGGATTTGCTACGTATGTACGCACGCTATGCAGAGCGGCGCGGTTGGGCGATCGAAACCCTCAATGAAAACCCGGGCGAACACGGCGGCTTTCGCGAGGTGATCTGTAAGGTGAGCGGCGCACAGGTCTTTGCACAGCTTAAATTTGAGTCAGGCACCCACCGAGTCCAACGGGTACCGGCGACCGAAGCGCAAGGACGAATCCACACCTCTGCGGTGACCGTTGCCATTCTGCCCGAGCTCGGTGAAATGGAAGCGGTGGAACTCAATCCTGCAGATCTTCGTATCGATACCTTTCGCGCCTCGGGCGCGGGAGGACAGCATGTCAACAAAACCGACTCGGCCGTCCGTATCACGCACATCCCGACCGGTGTCGTGGTGGAATGTCAGGATGAACGCTCACAACACAAAAACCGTAGTCGGGCGATGTCTTTGTTGAAAGCCAAGCTGCAAGCAGCCGAACAAGAAAAACGAGCGAGTGAACAAGCGCGTAGCCGCAAACTACAGGTCGGTAGCGGCGATCGCTCAGAGCGAATCCGTACCTATAATTTTCCGCAAGGACGCGTGACCGATCACCGTATCAATCTCACGCTCTACCAACTTGATGCATTGATGAACGGTGAGCTCGACCCCTTGATCGGCCCGCTCTCGCAGGAATATCAAAGCGAGCTCTTGGCTGAGCTTTGACGTCTTGCGCTGAGCAGTGCCTCATGCGCAACTGCCATGGCGGAGGCGAACGGCATGTATAGCGCGCCCAACATGCCGCCAATCACGCTCATCATGGCCTGCCCTAGCGCATCATGGGTGATGGCACCTAGACCCGACAGCAAACTCAACTCAAATAACAACAGGCCGAGTAAGTTACCCACGACAAATAGAGCCATGATGCCAATTAAGGTCAGTAGCAGGCCCTTGGCTAAGACCCACCATTGCCCTCGCGCAGACTGTAGACAACCATCGATCAGTACACGCGCCGAACCCTCGCGACTGACCACCGCCGGCAACACAAGCCAACCGACCACCAAAAGATAGATACCGGGTATGACGAGCGCGAGCGACCCGATCGCGATCAGTACCGACATCAAAGTAAGGGCTTGGCTTGCGGGCAGTATGGCCTTCGCCGCCGCAAGCATCGCCGCACCGACGGTGGTAGAGCGCCCAATTAAGCGCATCGTCTGACGATGCATAATAAATAACCAGGCCCAAAGATTGATCAGAATGGCGGCCGCCATCAGCAGCCACCAGCCAACATCTTTGCTCTCGTTGAGCGCCAAAGGTAACCCCTGCCAAGCGGAATAAGCGGCCGGCAATTGACCGACCAGCACCGCAAACAGCGCTGCGGGGAGTGTCACCCACCAAGAGTCGATAAAGAGATCAACGCCGAGCAGCAAGGGATCTCGCGAAGAGGCATACTGGGTCATCACGCTGCGCACTTTATCACCCTCAACCCACACACGCGTTTATGACTGCTCACTCCTCGAGTCCCGGTTTAACGTTGGCAATCGCCATCGCCGAGATCAGTACCGCGCTCGGGCGAGTCGACTCCCAACTGCACAGGCTCGACAGCCTTGAGCTGCGCCGCGAAGCTGAAACCTTAGCGCTGACCGCGCTAGGGCTCGCGCGATCAACGCTCTATCAGCACCCCGATCGCGAACTTAGCGTGGCAGAGCAAGCGTTACTCGCCGATTGGACACGTCAACGCCAAGCCGGGATGCCACTCGCCTATTTGAGTGGTCATCGTGAATTTTGGTCGTTATCACTGCAGGTCACCCAAGATGTCCTGATTCCACGACCTGAGACGGAGCTTCTCGTGGAACGAGCGCTGCAATGCGGCAGGAGTCTCTGTCAGACGCTGACGCGCCCCCTTCGCGTGCTCGAACTCGGCACCGGCTCAGGCGCAATCATTCTCGCACTTCGCAAGGAACAAGCACTATGGGACCTGACGGCGGTCGACCTCTCGTCAGCAGCTTTAGTGGTTGCTCAAAGAAATTCACAAAAACTTGCCCTCAAAGATATCGAATTTCTACACGGAAGTTGGTTTGAGCCCGTTGGCCAACGCTTCTTCGACCTAATCATCAGCAACCCACCCTACGTGGCGGCGGACGATCCCTGTCTGCATCGAGACTCCCTACGGTATGAACCCCGCCTTGCGCTAACCCCAGGCGCCGATGCGATGCATGACTTACGTCACCTCATCGCTCGGGCAGCGGGACACTTATCGCCCGGAGGCTGGCTACTGCTCGAACACGGTCACACCCAAGCTAGCGAGGTGCGCGCAGAACTACTGACGAGGGGTTACACTGAGGTCCAGTCTCATCGGGATCTCGCTGGTCAATGGCGCGCATCCGAGGGCCGTATCCCTTAATGACGTGAGGACGCAATACCATGTTAACTATTTCCACCAGTGCCGGTGAATTTACCGTTGAATTATTTGAAGCGGAGGCGCCTGAAACCAGCGGAAACTTTTTACGCTATGTGGATGAGGGTTTCTTTGCAGGCACACTCTTCCATCGCGTCATTCCAGGGTTCATGATTCAAGGTGGCGGCTTCAGCGCGGGATTGGAGCATAAGGAGGGGCATGACCCCATACGCAACGAAGCCAGTAATGGCGTCGGTAATACTCGTGGCACGCTCGCAATGGCCCGTACGAGCGACCCACACAGCGCGACATCGCAGTTTTTTATTAACCTGGTCGATAACGACTTTTTGAATCAGAGCCCCGGTAACGCAGGCTATGCGGTTTTTGGTCGAGTCACCGCAGGCATGGAGGTGGTCGATGCAATCGCGCAACAACCCACCACCCGACGCCGCGGCCATGACGATGTCCCCGAAGAGGATGTCTTCATTCTCTCGGTGGTGCGCAACGATCAGCCCGCGGGGTCATAACCCAAGTTTGGAGCGAGCCATCGCTCCGCCTGCTCCAAGGGGACTCCTTTTCGCGCGGCATAGTCGACGACTTGATCTCGGTCTATTTTGCCAACGGCAAAGTAATGACTATCCGGATGACCGATGTACCAGCCACTGACCGATGCGGTCGGATACATGGCAAAACTTTCGGTGAGCGTAATACCCGTGCGTCGTTCCACGTCCAGCAACCGCCATAATTTGGCTTTCTCGCTGTGATCCGGGCAGGCGGGATAGCCAGGAGCAGGACGAATTCCGCGATAAGCTTCGTCGATTAGCTCGCGGCTCGTCAGCTGCTCGGTGGTGGCGTAACCCCAAAACTCTCGACGTGCGCGTTCATGGAAAAACTCCGCTGCCGCCTCGGCAAAACGATCGGCAAGCGCTTTGAGCATAATACTCGAATAGTCATCATGTGCACGCTCGAAGCGCTCGATGACCGACTCGATACCGACGCCGGCTGTCACCGCAAAAGCGCCGACATAATCACGTATGCCCGAATCTTTTGGCGCCACATAGTCCGCTAGACATTCGTGCGCCTGGCCAGGCGGCTTGGCTTTTTGCTGCCGCAAGTGATTAAGCGTCAAGATGGGTGTCGCGCGCGATTCATCCGCATAGACTTCAATGTCATCGCCCACCGAGTTCGCGGGGAAAAATCCGACGACCGCCCGCACCTGTAGCCAGTCCTCGGCAATTAATGTTTTGAGCATACGTCGGGCGTCCGCGTACAAGGTACTCGCTGCCTCACCCACGATCTCATCGGTCAGAATGTCAGGGAATTTCCCAGCAAACTCCCACGCATTAAAAAATGGCATCCAATCAATGTAATCAAGTAATTCTGTCAATGATTGCTGCTCAATGAGCTGTACGCCGGGCTTCAGGGGCGCGATCGGCCGATAGCCCTGCCAATCGATACGACGTCGATTGGATCTAGCTGCCATCAAGGAGAGCGCGGGCTTTTTCTGCGTCTTACTCGCATGCTGCTCACGACGAGTTTCGTGCTCTGCCGCAATACGTGCCGCGAAGTCCGTTTTCAAGCTAGTTGTCACTAAAGACTGACAGACGCCAACAGCGCGAGACGCATCTTTCACATACACGACGGTCTCGCGATACTGCGGCGCAATCTTCACCGAAGTATGCGCAGGTGAAGTGGTTGCCCCACCAATCAGCAAAGGAATATCAAACCCTTGCCGTTGCATTTCTTTGGCAACATGCACCATCTCATCAAGTGATGGCGTAATCAATCCCGAGAGCCCAATCAAGGCCGCCTCCTCTCGCCGAGCTACCTCTAAAATCCGCTCAGCCGGCACCATCACGCCAAGATCAATCACCTCAAAGTTATTGCATTGCAAAACCACACCGACGATGTTCTTACCGATATCGTGCACATCGCCTTTGACGGTCGCGAGCACGACCTTACCGTTGTTGCGCGCTGCGCCAGCCGCTTTACCCGCCTCAATGAAGGGCACTAAGTGCGCGACCGCTTTTTTCATTACCCGCGCACTTTTAACGACCTGAGGCAGAAACATCTTTCCCGCGCCAAAGAGATCGCCCACCACGTTCATGCCATCCATCAAGGGCCCTTCAATGACCTTGATAGGATGATCAAATTCCAAGCGCGCCGACTCCGTGTCCTCCACAATGAACTCATCGAGTCCCTTGACGAGGGCATGTTCCAATCGCTTGGTAACCGGCCATCGACGCCACTCAAGATCGACCTCCCGCTTGGCTGCACCGCCGCCTTTAAAGCGCTCGGCCACCGCCAGCAGGCGCTCCGTGCCCTCGGGCGTACGATTTAGGATCACATCCTCAACGGCATGCCGTAGTTCGCCATCGATATCCTCGTAAATGGCAAGCTGCCCTGCGTTGACGATGCCCATATCCATACCGGCGCGAATTGCGTGGTAAAGAAAGACGCTATGCATCGCCTCGCGTACGGGTTCATTTCCGCGAAAGGAAAAAGAAACGTTACTTACCCCACCACTCACCATGGCATACGGGAGGCGCTCCTTGATCAAACGCGTCGCTTCGATGAAATCCACACCGTAATTAGCATGCTCTTCAATGCCGGTCGCAACTGCAAAGATATTGGGGTCAAAAATGATATCTTCAGGCGCAAAGCCCACCTGCTCAGTCAGTACGTTGTAGGATCGTTCGCATATCGCGACTTTGCGTGCGATGGAATCGGCCTGCCCTTGCTCATCGAACGCCATCACGACAACGGCGGCTCCGTACGCGCGTATTTTGCGAGCCTGCTCGATAAATGCCGTCTCGCCCTCCTTCAGGCTGATCGAGTTGACGATCGCTTTACCTTGCACGCATTTAAGTCCCGTCTCGATCACTGACCACTTCGAGGAGTCGATCATCACCGGTACCCTGGCGATATCTGGCTCGGCCGCGATCAGACTCAAAAAGCGATGCATCGCCGCTTCGGAGTCGAGCATGCCCTCATCCATATTGATATCGATGATTTGCGCACCCGCCTCAACTTGCTGTCGCGCCACATCGAGAGCTGCCGTGTAATCCCCTGCTTCAATCAGTTTTCGAAACCGAGCGGATCCTGTGACATTGGTGCGCTCACCCACATTTACAAACAAAGTATCTGGCGAGATATTGAAAGGCTCCAGCCCCGACAGACGACATTTACGTTCGGGTTTAGCAGCAACGCGACGTTTAGAACCCTTGACCGCTTGAGCAATCAGAGCGATATGCTCCGGGGTCGTGCCGCAACAGCCGCCGACCATGTTCAATAAGCCCGACTCGGCAAATTCGGCGAGAATCGCTGCCGTCTCAGCCGGCGTTTCATCGTACTCACCGAACGCATTCGGGAGACCCGCGTTGGGATACGCACAGACATGACAGTCCGCCAAACGCGCAAGTTCGGCGACGTACGGTCGCATATCCTTGGCGCCTAGCGCACAGTTCAAACCGATTGCAAATAATTCACCGTGACGCACCGAGTTCCAAAACCCTTCGGTCGTTTGCCCAGAAAGGGTCCGTCCCGATGCATCAGTAATCGTGCCCGAGACGATAATGGGCAGATCGAGACCCATCGACTCCAGTGTCTGTCGAACCGCAAATAACGCTGCTTTGGCATTCAGCGTGTCAAAAACGGTTTCGATGAGAATGAGATCGACCCCACCCTGAATGAGCGCCTGCGTGGCCTCGGTATAGGCTTGTACCAACTCATCAAAACTAATGTTGCGATAGCCCGGATCGTTGACGTCTGGCGACAGCGATGCGGTGCGGTTCGTCGGACCGAGGGCGCCTGCGACAAACCTCGGTTCGCCCGTTTCCTGCGCAACGCGATCAGCGACTTCACGCGCGATACGTGCCGCCTGATAATTGAGCTCCGGGACCAGTGCTTCCATCCCATAGTCGGCTTGGGCGACCCAAGTGGAATTAAAAGTGTTGGTCTCAACGACATCCGCTCCCGCCAAAAAATAGTCGCGGTGGATATCGGCGATCAGCTGCGGCCTAGTTAGGCACAAAAGATCATTGTTGCCACGCAGGTCGCGCCCATAATGCTCAAAACGCGCACCGCGATATCCCGCCTCGTCGAGCTTGTGGCGCTGGACCATCGTTCCCATGGCACCATCGAGTAGAACAATGCGCTCCGCGGCGAGCGCTCGCAAACGTTTGACACGCTCTATGCGCGCTGATTCGTCCAGCGGGGTGATGGCAAAGGGTATCGCTGCTGCGCGCAATGCTGTTGATCCCGCTGAGTCCGTTGAAGCCGATGTTGCGCAACAGCTCATGCCGAGGCCTCCGCACGCAAACCCAGCGCATGGCAAATCGCGTAGGTGAGCTCAGCACGATTGAGCGTGTAAAAATGAAATTCTTCGACTCCCTCGCGCTGTAGCGCTGACACCTGCTCAATCGCCACGCTGGCAGCGATCATGCGACGCGTATCGGCATCATCCTCGAGCCCAGCGAAACGCTCTGCCAACCAATTAGGCACCTTCGCACCACAGCGCGCCGCAAAGCGAGCGACCTGACCGAAGCGCGTAATCGGCAAAATCCCAGGTACGATACTCACGCTGATCCCCGCGGCTGCGCAACGATCGCGAAAATGTAAATAATCGGCGTTGTCAAAGAAAAACTGGGTAATCGCACGAGTAGCGCCCGCATCGATTTTACGTCTGAAGTTATCGAAGTCGGCCTGAGGGGACGACGCCTCGGGATGCCCCTCTGGATAGGCGGCCACCGAGATATCAAAGTCAGCAACTGCGCGTAGCCCTGCGACCAGATCCGCACCATATGCAAAGCCCTCTGGATGCGGCTGATAGGAGGTAGCACCCTGTGGCGCATCCCCCCGCAGCGCCACAATGTGACGAATTCCCTCCGCCCAATACCCTCGAGCGACCTCTAACACCTCTTCGCGTGTCGCGCCTACGCAGGTCAAATGGGGCGCACCCGTGAGCGAGGTTTCACTTTGAATGCGCTTAACCAAAGCATGCGTCCGATCTCGGGTGGACCCATCCGCTCCATAGGTCACAGAGACAAAACGTGGCGCCAATGGCGCTAATCTTTGAACCGACGCCCATAGCGTCTCTTCCATCGCCGTATCCGCTGGCGGGAAAAATTCAAAGGAAACCATCGGGGGATTTTTCATGGCGCAGTGACTCCGCTGCAGATTTACTGTTTCTTAACTCGGGCACGAGTCAGCAATAAATGCTGACCATCTGCTTCAATGGGGTGCAGCCCAAGACACTCGAAGCCTCGTTCCGCGAGCATGCGACGCCAATGCGACAGGGGTGAATTGCTGGAGGCGAGTACGTCGTACGGGACCGCACAATACGTCACGCCCTCTGCTCGCAAACAGGCTCGTATTCGTAAGAGCAAGCTGCCGAGTTGACGCTCATCACGGATATCTCCATCAAGAGCTACATCCACACACGCGTCAAAGTGCGGGGCGGTACGCAACTCGCTCGCGGTCTGGACGGACCCTGGTAATGCCTCGGCTTCCAGCCAGGCATTGACCGCGTCACGTTCGCGCCGACCCTCGACCCGCAGGACCACTTCCCCCGCAGTGCTGACCACTGCATCAAAAATTTCACGCTGCGCAACGCGCAGGCAGACCCGCTGACCCTCGATATCCGCGGTCAAAGACTCGCCGGCGGCGACTGCCCACGTCATCCCAAGCCGACCTCGTTGCAGAGGTTCCTGACCCCCGCGACCCACGAGCGGCGTCGCGGCTCGTTGGCGCGCCTCGATCCCGCGCAGGCGCGCACGCGCCTCACGCAAACTCGCCTCCTCCGGATCAAGCTGTCGCATCAATAACTGCACGAGAAGCTGACCCATTGACTGTCCTTGGGTGTCGGCTGACCACTCGACCGGCTGGTACTCCACCCGTTGACCGCGACGAACTCGCCGTAACAGACCGGCTAAAGCCAACTGTTTTAACTGGCGAGAGACGTTTGGCTCACTGTCCCCCGTCATGACGGCCAGCTCAGAGACACTCACGGGTTTTTCCACGCACAAACGCAACAGACGCAGCCGAGCAGGATCGGCCACGGCTCGTAGCGTACGAACAATGGAGTCAGTGTCTTGCATAATTACAGTCTTGCGTAACTTTGCAAGTTTAACCGTGGCGGACTCGGTTTGCCAACCTGGCTGACCGGCTTCCCTAGCTTCGGATCTCGACAAGTCTTCGGATGCGCACCAAAGTACGCCCATGAAACACTCAGTTAAACGCGTCCGCGCTGTCGTACCGCCGGCGCGTGCTCGCTGCATCGCTAAAATCGTCGCCGCGGCTCGAGGCCTTCCGCAGCGCCCTCCCAGCGACTGGCTTGAGCGCTACTTCGCGGGAGTGGATGAGCAAGATCTGCAAGCTCGACCCCCCCTGGAACTCGCCCAGCTCGCCAAGCGCCACTGGCAGCTCGGGCGGCGACGGCCACTCGGCCAGCCAATCATCGACATTGTCGATAGCCGCGACATCGCGGGTATTAACGAGCGTCGTAGTTACCTCTTGCTCGTCACGGATGATCGACCATTCTTGGTGGACTCCGTCTCACTGACACTGGCGCGATACCACATTGCGGTCCATCTACTGATCCATCCCGTGCTCGGCCGAATCTCGCAACAGCCTGCCACCACCGCGGCCCAAAGCGCGCTCGAGTCCTGGCAATTGATCGAGATCGATCGGCAATTTGACGGTGCCACGATTAGTGCACTGACCCAAGAATTACACGACGTCCTCATCGAGGTGGAAAAGGCCGTGACAGACTGGGCGGCGATGAGATCGCGTATCAAAGATATTTCTGCAGAGCTCGCCCGTCGTCCGATTGACAGCCTGTCGAGTAGCCAACAGCACGATCACCGCGAAGCACTGGCTTTACTTGACTGGGTCGAAGCAGGCAATTTCGTCTTACTAGGCATAGATTCATTACGCGGCTGGAAAAAGCGCGAACAGCACGGGCGCGCGCTCGGCATCCTAAGCCGAAGCGCAGCAGACCCACTCTGGCTCACCGATCATGCTGTCTCGAGTCTGCAACACGATGAGCGACCTCTCATCATCACTAAGTCGTCACAACAATCTCGCATCCATCGAGCAGGCCATCTCGATCAGATCGTAATCAAACAATTCGATCCACAAGACGACGTCGTTGGACTGTACCGAATAATCGGTCTTTGGACATCGCGTGCGTACTTTGCTTCTACCCATGAGATCCCATTGATCCGCACAAAAGTTAACGGACTCATCAAGAAGTTTGGTCTTGACTCGCGAAGCCACGATGGCAAAGCGGTACTTACGATGCTGGAGAACTGGCCACGCGATGAGCTCTTTGCGAGTAGCACCGTCGAATTACAGCAATTCGTCCGGGCAGCAGTGAATCTTTACGATCGCAGTACCACACGTACCTTGTTACGTTTTGATGCGGTCGGGGATTTTTGGACCTGCCTCATCTTTATACCGCGCGATCGCTACAACACCGAAGTCCGACTGCGTATTGAAAATTTATTGAAAGCCGCACTACAGGCCGCCCAAATAGATTCTCAAACACAACTCACCAGCGCTGGACACGCACGCCTACAACTCACTTTGCGCGGCGCACTACGCACGCTCGGTCGTGCCGAACGCGTCACATTAGAAAGTGCGATTAGCGAAGCGGCGCTCACCTGGCTCGATCGCCTCGAGAGGGGGATCGACGCCGATTACCCCGCTGTGCAAGCCGCAGAACTTAAGCGCCGTCACGGATCGCGATTCTCTGCGTCCTACCAGAACGATATCGATATCAAGACCGCGCTTTGCGATCTGGCTGCCATGGAAAGTTTGAGCGCCACAGAGCACTCGGACTGGCGCATTGTGCGCACCGAGAACTGTGACCGCATGCATCTTGAGTTACGCGTCGTGAGTCACGGTGAACCCTTACCGATTGCCGATTTGATGCCGCTATTCGAAAACTTTGGCTTACGATTGCTGGCTGAACACCCATGGCCGATTCTGGCGACCGAAACTCTGCCGTCAGGCTGGATTCAAGGATTTGAGATTGATCCGGCTGCGGCGAACTACCTCGCCAAAGGCGATGACGCGGAGCGCCTCCTGAAGGCCATGCGTGTCGTCCAGTGCGGCACTTATGACAATGATGCGCTCAATCAACTGGTGCTACGCGCCTCTCTGGCTAGTCACGAAGTCAATCTACTTCGCGCACTGTGTAGGTACCTATTACAGACAGGATTGCCGTTTAGTCTGCAGTACATCGCCGAGACACTCTCTCGCCAAGCAGACATCGCAGCCGATCTTTGGCATTACTTTGATCTCCGACATCGACCCTCACCCAGTACAAGGAAGCGAGCGCAACAGGCAAACGCGGTACGAGAACGTTTGCTAAAAGATTTGGACTCGTTAGAGAGCGCTGACGAAGATCGTATTTTAAGAGCACTGCTGGCAGTCATTGATGCCTGCTTAAGAAGCAATTTTCACGCACGTCTAACAGATGAGGCCGCGACCATCGCGCTCAAACTGGACCCGGCCACGATTCCTGGCCTGCCACTCCCACGCCCAGAAATCGAAACCTGGGTGTTTGGTCCGATCGTCGAGGGCGTACACCTGCGGATGGGCCGTGTCGCCCGTGGCGGACTGCGCTGGTCAGATCGACGCGAGGACTTCCGGACCGAAATTTTAGGCCTCATGAAAGCCCAACACGTCAAAAATACTTTGATTGTGCCCGTGGGTGCGAAGGGCGGGTTCGTCGTACGCCGACATCCGGCAGGGCTCGGACGTGAAGAGTGGTTAGCTCAAGGGGTCGCCGCATATCAAGCCTACATCGGCGCCTTACTGGATATTACGGACAATATCGATCAGGGTCGTATCGTCCCTCCACTAAATGTAACCCGTTACGATAACGATGATCCTTATCTAGTGGTGGCCGCAGACAAAGGTACCGCGACATTCTCTGATATTGCCAATGCGATCTCTTTGTCGCGGAACTTCTGGTTAGGCGATGCCTTCGCATCCGGTGGCTCAGTCGGCTATGACCATAAGAAAATGGGCATCACCGCCCGGGGCGCATGGGAGTGTGTCAAGCGTCACTTCCGAGAGCTTGGAATCGACACGCAAACTCAAGAATTCTCGGCCATTGGTATTGGTGATATGTCAGGCGACGTGTTCGGCAATGGCATGTTGCTGTCACCAAAAATCCAACTCGTCGCAGCATTTAACCATCAGCATATTTTCATTGATCCAAATCCAGACACAGCACGAAGTTTTCGTGAGCGTGAGCGCTTGTTCAATCTGCCCCGTTCAGGTTGGGGGGACTACCGCACGACCGTTCTGTCGAAGGGTGGTGGTGTCTACGCACGTAGCGCGAAGACACTACAACTGTCCCGAGAAGCCTGCGCACTACTCGACCTACCCTCATCCACGATTACACCTAATGAGCTAATTCAGACCATCCTGCGATTGCCGGTGGATCTCCTTTGGAACGGCGGCATTGGTACTTACGTGAAAGCCTCGCATGAGACGCACATAGATGCCAGTGATCGCGCAAATGACGCAGTCCGTGTGGATGCCAAGGATCTTGGCGCTAAAATCGTCGGCGAGGGTGGAAATCTTGGACTTACCCCGCTCGCGCGGGTCGAGTTCGCCTTAAAGGGCGGGCGAATCAATGCCGATTTCATTGACAATTCAGCAGGTGTCAATACTTCGGATCTGGAAGTCAATATCAAAATTTTATTAGCGAGTCGCGAGGTCAGCGGGCGCTTAGCGCGTTCCGCCCGTAAACAGCTATTAGCAAAGCTAGAACCGCAAGTTGCTGAACTTGCGCTAAGAAATAACTACCTACAGAGCCAGGCTCTGTCGATTTTGCAATCGCAAGCTCACGTGCGCGCGAATGAACTTCGGGTATTGATTCGTAGCCTTGAGCGAGACGCTGGGCTCAACCGCAAAGTCGAGCGTCTGCCCGATGAAGACGCTCTCATTGAGCGACAGAAGCGCAACCAAGCACTGACTCGGCCTGAGTTAGCTGTTATTTTTTCGTACGCGAAACTAGATTTGAATCGACGATTATCCGCCTCAGCCTTACCGGAAGATCCTTACTTCGCCCAAGAGCTCGCCCGCTACTTTCCGACTGCATTACAGCGTCGATTTACCGAGGATATTAAGCTGCATCGCTTACGGCGCGAAATCATTGTGACCGCCACGACGAATAGTATCATCAACCGAATGGGTCCCTCGTTCGCGCTTCGCGCTGCCGAGGAAAGCGGATGTAGCGTGATCGATGTCGCGCGCGCCTACAGTATCGCGCGAGAGATCTTTGACGCGCGGGACGCTTGGGCGAGACTGGAGTCTTGGGATGGGCGACTCGATACCGCTCTGCAATATCACCACTACGCGAGCATCGCGCGCGCGCTGCGTCATGCCAGCATGTGGTTACTGGCGCGACATGGTGCTACGGACAGTGACGCTCGCCTAAGCGTCTCCGCTGCAGTGGCGCACTACGGACCAGGCATACGCCAGTTGCGACAGGCGCTGCCTCAGCTGCTGGTCGGCGAACTCGCCTCGCAACATCTACACGAACAGCAAAAACTACTCCACGCGGGTATGAAGACCGAGGATGCGCAGACGCTCGCGGACTTTCCTGTACTCGAGTGGATGCTCGAGGTTATTGACCTCGCGCAGTCTCGTCGTCAGCCGCTCGAAAAAGTCGCCAATCTTTGGTTCGGATTACCGATCACGCTTAAGTTCGATTGGATTGAATACCAAATTGATGCACTTGCTGCACCGAGCTCCTTACACGCGACCGCGCGACGACAATTGCGCTCGCGTGCGAAAGATGCCCGAAGGGAACTCGTGGCGGCAATGCTGACTGGCCATGCGCCCTCGGAAGAGGCCCGTCAGCGCTGGCAAGAGACACTTACTGAAACGCAAGCGACTGGAAAACTCGACCATGCGATGCTGTCGGTCGTCGTAAGCGCCATGCATACCCTTGCCGCCGGACGCCGATGACTCTGACAACCGGACATACCAAGAGTTAACCCCATGCGGGTGGGCCTGATCATTACCACCTATGAATGGCCGAGGGCGCTCGCGAGTGTATTGCGCAGCGTACGTGCTCAGCGTCGACCGCCGAATGAGTTAATCATCGCGGACGATGGCTCGGGTATTGATACCCGACTCGAGGTCGCCGCTTTTGCGCGACAGGTTCACTATCCTGTGCACTATGTCAGACAAGAGCACCAAGGATTTCGTCTCGCACGTCTACGTAATCTTGCGCTCGCGACCGCGCATGCAGAATATTTAGTGTTCATTGATGGCGACATGGTGCTCCATCCTGAGTTTCTGGCAGACCATTGTCGTGCCGCCCGCCCCGACTTCTACCTACAAGGCGCGAGAATCCCCTTAGATAAAGAGACTACGCAAGCGGTGATACAAGGTGCATCGCCACCTGGTGTCTTTGGGCGTGGCGCGATAGGTCGCCGTCGATTACATGCGATTCACTCGCCTATCTTGCAGCCCCTACTAGGCGGTTTAGGCCGCAGGATCCTGGCCATCAAGGGCTGCAATCAGGGATTTTGGCGCCAGGACTTACTCAAAATTAATGGCTACGACGAAGCCTTCACAGGCTGGGGCTCGGAAGACAAAGATCTGTGCTGGCGTCTTGAGCTTGCCGGCGTTCAAAGACAAGGCTTACTCGCGGGCGGTATCGCTTACCATTTAAATCATCCGCCAGCGGCGCGCGATCAAGCAGCCATCAATCTGCAACGCTTCAGAGAGACTCAAAAAAAACGCCGCATGCGTTGTGCATGCGGCGTCGATCGTCACTGCTAGGTTGACAAAGTTTTATCAGGCTTACGGGGCTTGATCACCCTCTGGACCTTGATTTAGTTTCTGCCGCGAGATCTCCGCTTTTTGGTGTAACGGTGTCCGCGCGGCCATCCAAGCTGCTCCCACAATACCGATCGTCAGTGCGATCAGCTCTAGCGTGTACAGTTCAGGGTACTCCCAAAACTCGGTAAATAAATGCCAGCGGCCGCCCAGTTCGACACAATTCCAAGCGATGATAGCGGTCGGAATACCGTAGCGAATCGCTGTGGTGACACGCCAAAACTTCATCAGACGCCGAAATAGATACACCGCCCAAATCGTGTTCAGGAAAAACGCAGCGTAAGTGGCAGGATGCCGATCCCCCAGAAAACTCTCGTCGTACAAGAAAAGTAGCGCCAAGTAAAAAAACCAAATCACGTAGACGGTTTCTAGCGCCGTAATCGCTGCAAAGTTTCGCTCGTGGGCAGGATTTGGCTTCCCTGTTTTTAAACCTAAATTGCGCTGAAACCAGATGAAGAAATTACATTTGGTTTCTTTGTTTAACAAAAAATAAACCAGTGTAGAACCTAGGACACCTACTGATGACATCATCACCAAGTATTCAGCCTTAGTAGCAATGACGCCTGGCTTCGTCGCATCCATGAGATCGGGCACACCCAGCACTTGGGCTGACCAAACAAATGAAAACTCCACCCAACCGGTCCACAAAAAGGTTCCGGCCCAAAAGCCGTACCAGGTCGCCGCGACTTCATTCTTATGTCGCATGCCCAGCCAAAGTAGCACCGCACCGAACAGGCCCATCGCAAAGGCAGATTCATAGACGTAGCCTGGGCCCGGCCAAATATCTTCCATCATGATCATGACCGTGTGACCGAGGGCCTGCACCACGAACACAACAATAAAAGCCAACAGACCGACCCAAGGCGGTCGATAGAAGAACCCCTTCAGACCACCACCCGGTTTAGGGAGAGAATCTACTTCTACACTCATAGCAACACCCCCGTTTGCGCCAACCCCAACCCGTGGTGGGAAAAAGCGCGTCCACATGTTCTTGTTCAGACGACCCTACTTCGCGCCAGCGCATCGCCCAACCGATTCCGTGGTCGATGACCGCAGGCTGAATGGGGCCGTGGCCGGACGGTGGCCACCCTAGGGCGTGCTACCATCCCCCGCCTGAATCTAGCACTGATGGGAGTCGATAGGGTGCCCGGTAAGCTGGTATTGGCCCGTCATGGCCAAAGTATTTGGAATGTCGAGAATCTTTTCACTGGCTGGACCGACGTCGATCTGTCCAATCAGGGTCGCGCAGAGGCGGCCCAAGCGGCGATCGAACTGCAACGGGCGGGCATCGAGATTGATATTGCCTTTACGTCCCTACTCAAACGCGCCATTCGGACCTTGTGGATCATGCTCGATGGCATGGATCGGATGTGGATCCCGGTCGAGCGCAGCTGGCGCCTGAACGAGCGGCACTATGGCGCCTTGCAGGGGCTCAATAAGGCCCAAACCGTAGCCGAGCATGGCGAATCACAAGTCAAGATTTGGCGGCGCAGTTACGACATCCCTCCGCCCGCCTTAACCACGGATGACCCTCGGCATCCTCGTTTTGATCCGCGCTATGCGGGTATCGATCCTGCATTACTACCCACCACAGAGTCGCTCAAAACCACCTTGGAACGCGTAAAACCGTTCTGGGAGTCACGTATCGCACCTGAGCTTGAAGCCGGACGTAACGTACTCGTGACGGCCCATGGCAACAGTTTGCGGGCCTTGGTCAAAATGCTGGATAACGTACCCGAGGCGGATATCGTCGAGCTGAATATCCCAACCGGCGTACCGCTCCTCTATGAATTGGACGACGCGCTGCAACCGCTATCAAGACGTTATTTGGGCGATGCAGAGGCGATCCGCGCAGCCGCAGACGCGGTCAAGCGACAAACAGAACAAAAATAAAGGGCGGGTAAAGACGTTTAGGCTTGTTTTTCAGCGCCCGGCGCCCACCCGTCGTAGCGTCCACCGGCCGCTTCAGCGAGTTCAGTCAGACGTCTGGAAACAGCTTGCACCGCTTCGATGTGCAATTGCATGGTTTTCAGCGCATGCACACTGTGGGTCTGATCTGCACCCTCTGGCATTTCGCGAATATCAACCGCGTAGCCTTCACCCTGTAGGGTCTGCGCGAGCGTATTGGCCGCCTCGAGCGACGGCGCGGCAACAAAGAAATCGACTTCCATTGGCTGAAAAGGATTGATACCGCTACGTCGCAAGTTTTCAATCATGCGCTGATCCCAATCATCCTGCGGCCGACTGGCACCACGGCGTACCTGAGTCACAATGCGCCAAATAGCGATCGCCGCACCCGCTACCAGAAAGAGATACAACAGATCCATGGCTTCGCCTCGCTGAGATAAACGCCTCGAATTACGCGCGCATCAAATCGCCAGAGCTCGCTCAATCGCCTAAGAAGGCTCGATCACTCATCCGGTGCGATCGTGACGCGCATCCCATCCAGCTCATTGGTCATATCCACCTGACATGAAAGACGAGAGCCCGTTTTATAGTACGCAAGCTCCTGCAACAACTCCGTCTCGTCCGACATCGGCGCCGGAATTTTATTTGCCCAGGGCTCGTCAATGTACACATGGCAGGTCGCGCATGAACACATACCCCCGCAAATAGCAGCGATGCCGTAATCGAGCTCGCGCAACGTTTCCATAATTTTGAGGCCAGAGCGCGCGGGCACTTCGTGCTCCGCACCGTCACGATCGATTACTTTAAGAACGGGCATGATGACTTCCTAACATGATTCAAAAGAAGACCCGAGCCATCGATGACCCAGACCATAACCTGAGAAGGAAGTTATTGTGCCGCGCCGGGAGCGGCTATTCCAGCGTCGTGGACGGGATTTGCAGCAGAGTGTAAAGATCAGTCCACAATTCGTTCAACAACGATCGTAGCGCGACCGCTGTGCGTAACTGGTTCATCGAGATCGACCAATCGGCCTCTCGAAGCGCGACGGCTAATTCCCCTTGCCCCTGCTCGAGCGCTGTGAGTTGATCTGGGTAATCAGCGAGGACGCCCGCAAGGTCCTCTAGGGCGTGGCCGCGATGCGCATACTCCCAATCCAAGAGACACCAACGACCCGTTTCAGGGCGGACTAACACGTTCTGCGCGTGTAAATCTCCGTGGACCAGTCGATCGGCGACTAAACCATCAGCCGTCCCAACACTCTGCGCGGCTAAGGCTCTGACACGCGCCTCGGTGCGTCGCGCCCGCGGCGCATCACGCTCAGCGAGAGACACGTGTAACTGGCGGCAACGCGCACTGACGCAGACGGTCGGCAGCTGCTCACAGCCAATTGTTCCAAGTTGAGCTAACACGCCCAATAGTTGAGTACAGCCCGTCCGAGTTTCCAGCCACCCATCTGGCAGCGCGCGACCCACCACGGCCTCCATATCCAGCCATCGCCCAGAGGGCTCCACCTCGATGATTGCCGGTGACAGTCCCGCCTGCACGGCCAAACGATGCGCCACTAGCTCTGTCTCTGCGTCACTACCGAGAAGCCGCGCCTGCTCGGACGGCAGCGGATGACGCCGTACACGTCGGCGACCGTCCACCGTCACATATTGGATACGCGTAACCCCTGTTTGCAGCGACTCGGGCACTATCACGACTCCTGCGCTTGATAAGCCCGCCACCACTGCCGCCAACCCACGATCGCGATCAAAAAATAAACCAGATAGAGCGCTGTCACCCCCCAGAGGGCCTGACTACTGTAAAGCCAAATCGACCCCAAATTGACGCACCACCAATACGCCCAATTCTCGAGTACCCCTCGTGCCGTCATGAAGGTCGCGCACAGACTCAGGCAGGTCACTGCTGCATCCAGTCTAGGCCAAGCTGAGCCTAGCGAAGCTTCAAAGAATGGGCTTCCTAGTAGCACCACCGTTAAGGTGGCTATCCATATTAGCCCATGCGCTAACCAAGACCATCGACTCACGCGGATCGGACTTGACGACGTGCTACGCGACCAATGCCAAAACCCATAGAATGCCATCAAAACGTATACCGACTGCAAGATCGCCTGTAGCGGAAGTGACGCGCCAAAGGCAAGGATCGCCAGCAGTGCCGATGACACAGCACCACTCGCCCACGCCCAGCGATTTCTAAGCACCGCTCCGACGGCATAGCCAATACCGGTCAGTAGCGCGATGATCTCGAGCGAAAATGTCAATTAAACGCCCACCGCGCACTCAAACCCGCTCGCCGCGGCTCAGCTAACTGTATGTAGAGACGATCCGGAAAATCAGGTGGCTCGTTACCAAAGAAAAATCCTCTTTGCGCATAATCCTCATTAAGCGCATTGCGCATCCATAACTCGACCCGCCAGCGATCGTACTCGTATCCTGCCGCGAGGTTCACTAACAAACGCGAACTCGCCTGCTGATCATGGCTGTCGCTGAAGAAAAACCCACTCTGATATTGCGCTTCCAAACGTGTGAACCATCCAGTCGGTCGCGAATAAGAGATCGCGGTCATAGCCTGCCACTCAGGTGCATGCGCTTGTTTGCGACCACGAAGATCCCGCTCCACGGTCTGATAATCTTTGAATGTCGCCCGCAACCAAGCCACCGAGCTCGTGAGGCGCCACCCCTCCCCTAGGCGAAGCGACGCATCCGCCTCAAGACCATAATTGGCGCCCTCGGCCGCGTTAGCCGTCAAATAAATAAACGAAAGGGGATCACCCGGATCAAGCTGAGCAGAAGTACTTACTTGCTGGTCGAGACGACGCATGTAAAAAAATATCATCGACGCTGAGCCCCGATCCTGACCCCAGCGACGCTTATGCCCAAGCTCCGCACTAACGAGACGCTCTGCTCCAAACTCCCGTTGTGCTTCGGGAATCGCCGCGCCCAAGTTGAATCCACCCGCCTTATAGCCGCGCGCCAGACTGAGATACCAACGGCTCTCGGCGCTCGACTCATAATTCAGCGAAATGTTACCGCCCCACATGTTTTCGGCAGGATCGAAATCACTCCCGTCACTATCTTGATAGCGGGTTTCGCGTCGCTCGGCTCGGAGTCCGAGTGTCAACTGCCAAGACGGTGACCATCCCCAAGCGAGCTCTCCATAAACCGCCAGATGATCTGCTTGATAATCACTCACCAAGGCACGAAACACCTCGCCACCGTAGAGATCAAGTTGATCGTTGGTCTCCGAGACGCGTAAACCATAAACCCCGGCAACCCAAGAAAGCTCTCCCACTACACGCGCGTTATTCGCTCTCGCGCCGCGTACTGCATTCGGTACCGTCGAACTCCATCGCAAATCTTGAGTCCACGTTTGACGCTCTCGCAAAAAACGCGATGTGAAATCATAGCTGGGATCTGCCGCCCAATCGCCGTCAAAACTGTAGAGCATATCGGCTTCGACGAGCGAGGATTGGCTGGAAAAAAAGACCTGTCCCGGTCTGATTAGATGCAAGGAAACGCCACGGCTTTGCTGCTCATCGGCACCCGGATCATCCGATTGAGTCTCGCGACTATTGTCAATCGCAAACGCATCGAACCCATTTTGTTGATCAACCCACAAAACCGATAGGTCTGCTTGCCAGTGATCAAGCACTTGATGACGGCTACGCCATCGGACCGTCGTTTCATCGAGTCCGTTGGTGTCCTTACGTCCAAGGGTTCGATTAATTCGCGACCCATCGTCAACTAATTTTTGGCCGATAAGGCGCCAACCGCTCGCCTCGGATAAGGCGCCCTCGTCAGCGTCAGAGAAACCGCCCGCGAGCACAGCGCCAACCGACTGCAGCCCTCGCTCTCCTGTCTGCCAATAGATTTCGGTCGCAGATACACCATCGGGTACCCGTGTCTGTAGATTGATGAGTCCCGCTAATGCATTCGCGCCGAGTGTCGTACCCTGCGGTCCGCGCAACACCTCCACCTGCGCAAGATCGAGCAGGCCCGCCGGCATACCGATCCCAGAAAAATCCATGCCATCAATCAAAAACCCAACCGACGGATTGGGAGCCCCCTGCCACTGATCCGTTTCACCGATACCACGTAACTGAAAATAACGTGGTCGCGAGGTACCCGACGCCCAGTTCAAATTTGGGACCTGCGGCAACAGATCTTCGAGGTGCTGCACACCCGCTGCGGATAAGCGATCGCCGCTCAGCAACGTCACGCTCGCCGGTACCTCAAAGTCAGTCACTGAGCGCAAGGTCGCCGTGATCACGACCTCCTCCAAACGATCCGCTTCGGCGGCCTCGGTCGAGGCACTCAAAATAAAGACGGACATGATGACAGCCGCGGACGCAGCTAAATAAGACGCTTTCACCTACTCCCTCCGCCGGTACTAGCCGGATCAGGTTCAACGGGTTCGTCGCCCCATGCGACATCTCAGGCCTTTCGGCCACCCCAAGGCAGGTCGGGATTATCCATACAAATCAGTGTCTTGCAAGCTCCTCGTGCAGTCTCCTGCCGACTTGCCTACAATCGCGCCCCTCGTCGCCTCGCGGCTCCGAGCACTAAT
The DNA here is from genome assembly GCA_009926865.1 of Gammaproteobacteria bacterium. Taxonomy (GTDB): domain Bacteria; phylum Pseudomonadota; class Gammaproteobacteria; order Steroidobacterales; family Steroidobacteraceae; genus UBA964. The sequence continues at coordinate 45,204 of RFOD01000008.1, forward strand.
CGGCTGCCATCCGATGGGGGTACATCATGGCCAGATCAGTTCGCGTCTTTCAGATCGATACATTTACGCAGCAAATGTTCGCGGGTAATCCGGCGAGCGTCGTGCTCGATGCCGAGGTGTTAAGCGATGATGAGATGCTCGCCATCGCTCGCGAGTTGAATAATGGCTACACCGCCTTCGTCCTTCCTGCCGATGCCTCCGACCATGACGTGTGGGTCCGTTTTTTCACCCCCCGGACAGAATCGAGCTTTGTGGGGCACGCCACGATTGCGACGCAATACGTCCTCTCGCGTCATGACACCGCACCTCGTCGTCTCAAACAAAGACAGAAGGCCGGAATCTTTGATATAGAAATACGGGGCACGGGTGCTGCTCGGCGCATTGCCGTGCGACAACCCATTCCTCCCATCGGGCGCGAGCTTAATGATCGCGAAAAATTGGCCGTGCTCGATGCGCTCGCACTCTCTAGCAGTGATCTGGATCCGCGCTTTGATTTACGCATCGTGGGCGGTGCAGCAGGCGGCGCACGTACGCGCCTCTTGGTTGGGGTGCGGGGCCCTCAACAATTGAAACAGCTAAAACCTGATATGAATCGGTTGAATACACTCTCGGCTCAATTGGGTGCCACAGGTCATTTTGTATTCACGCTGGACTCACAAATTGAAGGCTGCTTAAGTCTCTCGCGCATGTTTTGCCCGGCGATCGGCGTTCCTGAAGATCCCGTTAGTGGTAATGCTCACGGCTTATTGGGCGCGTACTTATTGCAGCACGGTATTTTGCAACGCGAAGGAGAACGTGCAGCCTTTACGGCAGCGCAGGGACATTTCCAAAATCGGCCGGGGCAGATTGATGTCGAGTTGGAGTTCGAAGACGGCGGCTTGTCAGCGGTGTGGATCATTGGGCATGCCGCTCAGGTTTTTGAAACCACAGTCACCCTGTAAGCGAACGCGAGCCAAGCACCCCCTCGCGTAGCGTCAGCCGGCGCGTCGATAAAGCCTCAATGCACAGCGGATCATGACTCGCGAGCACTAGCGCGCAGGGCAACGACGCCAAGACTTCCACCATGCCTTCAGCGGCTGCTCGGTCCAGTGACGCCGTTGGCTCATCCAGCAACAACAAGCGCGGCTCTAGCGCCATCACACCTGCCAAGGCAACTAATCGCTTTTGCCCACCGGATAAGGTGCCAACCGCGCGCTCAGCCAATGATTCAATCCCCAACTGACTCAAGACCTGCCGCGCCCGATCGCGGCTCTGTCGCCGATCGACGCCAAGATTCAGCGGACCAAACTCCAGATCTTCCAACACAGTCGGCCCGATTAGCTGATCATCGGGGTCCTGAAACATAAGCGCGATTTGCCCTCGTACCCGAGCAAAATCGGGCTCGGTGACACAAGGTTTAGAAAATATTTGAATTTCGCCCGCTTGCCGCTCGATCAAACCCATTGCCGCCCAGAGTAACGTACTCTTACCGGATCCGATCGCGCCCTCGATACTCACGCGCTCGCCCGAGTGGATTTCCAAAGAAATCGCATGTAATACGTCGTGATTTTGCCGACGCACAGAGAGACCCTTAATCTGCAACAGGGGCCCATGCTCGGGGATGACCTCACGCGCCTGCACTCCCATCTCGCTACAGACCCCAGCCCGCAACCAGCAGTAACACAATGGCTGCGGTAAACGTCCACCGCTGGCGCCAAGGAAGTGGTCGCGACACTGATGACGGCAGATAAAAGTGGGTGCTCTGCAAATCGAGACCACGGGCTCTTAGCGCTGCGACAAAGATATCTGCGCGTCGTACGCCCTCAGCGATCAACAGCACCAACAACTGCGCGATACCCTGCAAACGTCGCAATAGGCTGTATGCTGATCCGCGCGCCCGCATCGCGCGCTGCAAACGTTTACGACTACTGGTCAGAGTCTCGAGCAGCCGCAAGGTCAAATAAAGCAGCAAAGCCAGCCGAGCGGGGGCGCCGAGCGCACGAAAGCTGCTGGCGAGGACTTGGGGCTCCATCTGCGAAAGCCACACTAAGCACCACAATACGATCGCATTCAGTCGCAGCGTCACCACCGCAGCCTGAGTCGCCATCTCAGGCTGCCAACTCCAGCCCTGCGAGACCGTCCAACCCCAGGGCAGAGTCAGCCAGATAAATATTGACAATAAATTGATCTGAAGAAGACGCCGCCCGACACGCCCCACGCGCAGCGGAGGTAATGACATCTTTGGTGCAAAGATTGCCGTACAAGCGACGATCAACGTGACCAAGAACGCTGCCAAAGTGCTTTCAAAGTCGCGCATACTCGCAATGAGTACGCTACCTAATATCGCCATCCACAGACGCGCACGCTCATCGGCTTTGACCACCGATCCTGAAGCAGACACGTCAAACATGCTCCGGCGTCTCCAGCAAGCGCTGACACAAGTCGGGCGCCGCGCGAAACAAGGTACCGATAGTCAGCGCCGTCACCGCCGCGTCAATCAGCAATGCAGGTAAGTGAGCTACACTCAATACATACATCAAAGATAACCACTGCTCACCCCCCGACCACCACAGCAGCAAAGCTACTAGCAGAATAGATCCACCGATACTGAGGGCTGCGCTGACGCCTCCCAAGCCCATCGCAGTGCGTAGGCTGACGGATGTTCGATTAACCGTCATCATTGATCGTAAAACGGGTCGTAGCAGAGCGCCGACTAATGCCGCAGGCAAGGCTAGTACCAATAAATTAGCCCCCAACACGGCAAAACCACCGAACGAGAGCAGCAAAACCTGTAAAAAAAGACCAATCAATAACACCGGAAATATAGCCCACCCGAGCAATACGCCAAGTAAGCCCGTCAATACGAGATGTACGCTACCGATCCCGATGGGGATATGCACCGTGCCACCAACAAAGAAAACGGCGGTAAGTACCGCTGCGGTGGGCAAACGATCCTGAGATAAGGTACGCATACCCAAGCCCACACCGAATGTCGACAGCGCAGCCGCTGAAGCCAACACCGGCCATTCGAGCACCCCCTCTGATAGATGCATACGCTGAAACCTGCTTAATTAGACTCGCGACCGACGGCGCGACATCCACACACTGAGCAGCCCAAAAATACCGACGATGTAGCCCAGCCCCGCAACTAGATCGCGTAGTTGCCAAGGTGCCGCGGATGACCAGACACGCGACGTAGACGCACTCGGCGTCAGTTCCAGTTGTACTTTGGCCTGATGACCCAACCCATCGTTGAGCCGAAGTTGATAGTGACCTGGGGGTAGGTTCTGGAAGCGAAACGCGCCCTGTGCATCAGTGGCGCTCTGCCAACCGATCTCGGCATCACTCTCACCCTGATCCGTTCGGTGTAGCTGGACCGACACACCCACGAGGGGCGTCTGATCGATATAACGGGCTTCACCGACAATGCGATCACCCTCGGTCTCGGCGCTCAGCCTCAAACCGTGGGCGTGGGCTTGGCCGCCCATCAAGCCGGCTAAAATCAGGCTACACAGCACCCCTGACTGCGAAATCCGCATGGTCGAACCCATCTGCTAATCGATAGTATGAAAAATATCATGTTCTTCTTACATCGATTACGCTTGAGCGCGATAGCGCAGTATCAAGTCCACCACGTGAGCGATTAGCGCGCAGCTCAGCCACAGGGCAATCTGTGTCCACGGCTGATCAAGAATCGCCGCCCTAACCGCCAGCATGAGCGAGGCGCCCGAGGCTAACTGACCAAAGAGTAGGCGAGGCGCCCATCCGATTCGCTTGCTGGCCCACAGCCACGCGAGTACCGCCGCTTCCACCACCACCAAGGCGACGATCCACAGTAGCACGCTGCCATCGGCAAATCGCGCCGCCAAGGTTGTCACGTGGGGGCAAGGCCTAGGAGATGCGCTACATCTTTAAAAAATACTCGGATATGCGCCATGGGGCTGCGACGCACAAGCTTTTTGTGCATGTAAGACTCCCAGGTAAGGCGCTGCACATCGGGATCCAGGCACATTTTGACAAACCGCTCCCGACGCCGGTCACTGGTATACCAAAAGCGCTGCAAAAGTCCGAGCACCCAAAACACACGACCATGCGCCGCCATAAATTGGCGCCGTGCTTCGCGCAATGCCCGCGCATCCCCAGTGGCCAAACATTTATGAATCGCCTCGGCGGCCATTCGGCCGCAAGCCATCGCATAGTAGATACCTTCCCCCGACGCGGGCGCCACCACGCCTGCGGCATCGCCCGCAACGAGCACATCGCGACCGTTATCCCAACGCTTCAAAGGTTTGAGAGGAATCGGCGCACCTTCGCGACGCACGAGCTCTGCCCGCTCGAGTCCGGCGATTCTCTTTAAATCATCGACCGCGTGTCGAATCGAAAATCCCTTAATGGCTGTACCGGCTCCTGCGCTGATCGTCTCGCCGTGAGGAAAGACCCAGGCGTAGAAATCCGGCGACAACTCACCTTGGTAATAGACATCACAACGTTCGCCATCGTAGCTCGCCGGTGCCTGCTGGGGCGTACGTAGAATTTCGTGGTAAGCGTAGACGAAAGGCACTTCAGATCCGCCAGCAATGGACTGGCGCGCCACTTCCGAACGCGCGCCATCGGCACCCAGCACCACTCGGGCACGTAACTGCTGCTCCGATCCGCCCTCTCCCGTCGTCCCGCTCTTGTCACGAAACGAGATGATCGCATCGCCATCCGTATCACGCTCAATACGCAGAAACTCGCCCGTCACGCGCGTGGCTCCATGGCTCGCTGCCCGCGCGCGCAGCCACTCATCAAAATGCTCGCGGTCAACCATACCCACGAAGCCACCTTCTATCGGCATATCGACTGTACGCGAACTCGGGGCGACCATACGCGCTGCATGAATACGTGCGACTAGCAAAGAATCAGGTATCTCAAAATCTTTGACGAGTTGAGGAGGAATGGCGCCTCCACAAGGCTTGATACGCCCTGCCCGATCCAACAGCGCTACTCGCCATCCACCTCGGGCCAAATCATCCGCCGCGGTCGCGCCGCACGGCCCACCACCGACCACCACAACGTCGTATTCGCGCTCAAATCCGTTGGGAACTTCGTGCATGTTAAAGACCTGCAACCTGTAAATTACGCAGCGCTAAGGCGCTGACTATCATGCCAAGAACGTAGAGCGGCACACCGAGCGCGTTGTACCAGACATCAAGCTCTGCAGGCCGCTGCACCAAACGCCTCATCATCAATAACTGTCCGATAAGTAAAGCCAAAATAATTAGCGCATAGATATTTTGCTGCCAGAACACGAGACACCCGATCACGCCAATTTGGGCGAGCACCATCACGATACAAGCGACCCACACCGCACGCGTCACCCCTAAACGGACCGGCAAAGAACCCACGCCCATACGCTGATCACCGGCGACTGACTTGAAATCATTGAGCGTCATGATGCCGTGAGCACCAAAACTGTATAGCAAGGCAATGGCCACTTGACGGGAGTCGGGTAGCACGCCGGTCATCACGACCACAGCAGTCAACCATGGCACCCCTTCATAACAAAGTGCGACAGCAGAATTACCCCACCAACCATTTTTTTTGAGTCGGAACGGTGGCGCGCTATACATCCACGCTAAGGCCATACCCAGCAAGGAGGCTGCGAATACCCAAGGCCCCAGTAAATAGGCAACCACCAATGAAATAAAAGTCCAGCCAATGGAAATGTACAAACCCCACAGACCCGGCAGACGCCCGGAGGGAATCGGTCGACGGGGCTCATTGATCGCATCGACATGACGGTCAAACCAGTCGTTGACTGCCTGACTGGTGCCACAAATGAGCGGACCTGCTAATACCAAACCCACGGCAATGATATGCCAGCGGCCGTCTGGCGCCGCGCCTGCTGCCACAACACCACAAAGAAATGCCCACATTGGAGGGAACCACGTGACAGGCTTTAGCAATTCAAGCATCGCCGGCCACGCGGGACGACGGCCTGCGGTCAGGTTACCCACGCCTTCGGTCATATGGGCAACATAACCATGACACCCCTTGGTGTCAATTAAGGTTTACAACTCACCTCGGTGCAAAGAAGCGGTTAGTCCGTCTCCAGCTCACCCAAGCCATAGCGACGCAGCTTCACATACAAACTTTGCCGAGAAAGTCCCAGCATTTCCGCGGCGGAGGCACGATTATCCTGAGTCAACTCGAGTGCAGCCTCGATGCAAAGACGTTCAATGACATCAGTCGTTTCGCGTACTAACTCTTTTAAAGTGACTCGCCCGACCAACTCGGTCAATTGCTCGACCGAGCGAGGCAAGCTACGGCCGACCCGCGCCTCACCGACTCGACGTCGCTCGACGTTACGGATCGAAAACCCGAGATGAGGACTCGGACCCTCTCCAAGTTGCGTCGCCGAAATTTCCACTTCAGTCGACGCACCGAGCTCGCCGCGAACGGTAGTTGAAAAGGCCCGAATCACGCCGTGCTGTTTAAGATTTGACAGCATCACGCCGAGATCGACACCCGGACGGCCCAACCATCGATCCAGCGACTCTCCCCGTGCAAGCTCTTCGCTGGCCAGCTCCGTTAATTCAAGAAAACTTTGATTGACCAAAGTCACTTTGCCGGACTGATCGAGGACCACTAACGCATCCGGTAACTGAGCAAAAAACTCATTAACCTGCCTATCCAAACCGGCAGGCGCTTGCTGCGCAGAGGCTTTTATTGCCTCAACCAGCTGCAATCTAATCAAAACGTGTGAGAGGGACTCTTGACGGAAAAGAGCCCCGTGCAAGCGATACTCGCGACGCGCGGCCGAGGCATTACCGTTCGATGAACGCACGCGTAACTCACGCGCTCTCCCCGTGGTTTGCAACGCCAGGAGCCACTCTGCAACCGGCCGAGCACTCGCCGAATCGACCCATTCTTGCAGTGGCTTGCCGAGTAATTTTCTCGCCTCGACACCGAAAAAATCGGCTGCGGCCGCGTTAGCTTCCGTAATACGTTGCGCCGCCAGATCGACCACTAAAAAAGGTTCAGTCGTTGACTGTAACAACAAACGGTAGCGCGTTTCAGCCGCACGTAAACGCGAGTAGTCGCGTTCCAATGACTGTTCGACCGCCACGAGTTGTTGCTGCATGTCGGCGAGGGACCGCAGGTCACGCCCCAGAGCCAACAAACGCCCCTCATCGTCCAATCGCTGAATGTGGTATTGCACCGGCAGCGTTTGACCGCCAGGGAGCGGATGGTTGATTTGACGACCCAGCGCCCGGCTATCGACCGCTGCGTCGCGGGCCCCCTCGAGCAAGCGTTCAATCTTGCCTCGACTGTCGCTCGTAACGACATCGACCAACGCGCGACCCAACCATTGATCGCCCACGCTGGTAGCCAGTTCATCGCTGTGGATGGAAAGGTCACGGATCACCCCACGACGATCCAACACTAATGCCAGATCCGTCGCTGCCGTCACCAGACCCGATACGGTCTCCGCTGAGAGTCCGGTTAGGGCCTTCCTTGGCGCCTTGAATTTTCTCACTTTTTGTCCGTGTCAGTTCCGTTGACTAAAGGCCCCATCACAAGAGCTGGATTAGTTGTTCCGCTTGCCTCACTGCATCTCGCCCGTCCGTCGCCGCCACATCTGCACCGACCAATGCAATCCAATCGCCGCGCACCTGAAAAGGTCGCCCGCCCACCATAATTCGCACTTCACGGTTCAGGGATTGACGACGAATTCTCCGTATGAGGCCCGACAGGGCGTCGAATTGTTCAGAACTGCTGATGGATAGGCCGACCACCGCAAACCATTCGTGTTGTACGAGCGAAATTATATCCGTTTCGGTCGCACCCGGCAGGTCCCAGACATCCCAGCGGGCCTGGCGCAGCATATCGACTACTAATTGAGTGCCAAACACATGCTGCTCACCCGGCAACGCCGCGATCAGCGTACGACGCCCAGCCAGCGGCAGTTCCATGCCGTCGCTTGCCTCGGCCGAGAGACTGCGCGCGAGCTTTTGTAACCGACGCAAGCCCACCGTCACCTCGACAAAATCCGCGCATTCGTTCTCCCAAGCGGCGCCGAACCACCTAGCAGCTTGCGCTAAGAGATCGAGATAAAGCGTGTCACGATCGACGCCTAAGGCTTGCAATTCCTGCGTGAAAGCCAGTGCTTCAGCATCATGGCCGAGACGCAACATGCCACAAAGCTGCTCTACCTGAGCCGAGGAAATCTGAGGCGTGGACCCATCGGCGTCGCGGTCTGGGAAAAGCCCCTGACGCCGGTGCGCAAGCACCAATCGCGGGATCACTTCGCTCTCAATGGTTCTGAGCAGCGCAGAGGGCTTGCTGGCCGATACGGCCGGTCGGATTTTTCGGTCCGTCATGTCGTCACCCTCGCCTGACCCAGTCCCTGACTGAGTCTCCAATGGCCACCAACGCGCGACGACTTCCGTGTACCTAAAAAGGGCCCGTGTCCTATTCAGCTAGCCCCGTTCGTCGCACCTTCGCACATATAGGCCCCCCTACGTCAAATGTCAATTTGGACTGACGTAAACTTTAATTGACAGTTTGGCGCCGCTTCTCTAGATTCGGTGTTGTCCGGTAGTGTGAGTACAGTTATGCCTCAACCTCATCGGACGGCGATCCGCCGTCCCCTCTATACCCCCGAAGAGCGCCTCCGGCGTGATCGTTCGGTATGGACGGTTGTGCAAGGCATCCTCGCTCCCCTGCAGCTCATCGCATTTCTCATCAGTGTCTGGTTAGTCGTCGGATTTCTTCGCACCGGTGAAGGCGCGGAAATGGCGACTCTCAGCATTGTCATAAAGACGGGCTTTCTCTACGCCATCATGGTGACGGGCGCGATCTGGGAAAAAGAGATCTTTGGCGTATGGCTATTCGCTCCCAGCTTTTTTTGGGAAGACGTAGTCAGTATGGGCGTAATCGCCTTACACACGGCCTATCTCTACGCGTTACTGACCCAAAGCCTTAGCATCGAACAGCAAATGTGGTTAGCCCTGAGCGCCTATGCGCTCTACCTGATCAATGCGGGCCAATTCTTTTACAAACTTCATTTAGCTCGGCGCTCGCGCTGCGCAACTGGCGCATCTGAAGAGGCCCGAGACACTGCGTGGTCGCCTGGCACGTGAATCTCATTACCCGTATTTTAAGCGACCCACGCATGCTGCCCTTTGCAGATGCCGCGAGCGATGACCTGCCCTTAGCTCGTTTGATGAGGCTCGCCTTATTTCAGGTCTCTGTTGGCATGGCGCTTACGTTGCTAGCTGGCACACTCAATCGAATCATGATCGTTGAATTGCATGTCCCGACCTGGCTGGTCGGCATCATGCTCGCTTTGCCTTTGCTGTTTGCGCCGTTTCGCGCCTTGCTAGGTCATCGATCCGATCATTACCGGTCGATTCTCGGCTGGAAGCGCGTGCCTTATATTTGGTTCGGCACCCTGTTGCAGTTCGGTGGACTGGCCATCATGCCGTTTGCGTTATTGGTGCTAAGCGGCACGGGACGTGGCCCTATCATTTACGGACAAATCGGTGCTGCACTGGCATTTTTGTTGGTGGGCGCGGGTTTACACACCACCCAAACGGCGGGCCTCGCGCTCGCCACAGACATTGCCCCCAAAGAAACCCGCCCACGAGTCGTGGCCTTACTCTACGTCATGCTTTTACTGGGCATGGTAGGCGCGTCAGTCATTTTTGGTTGGCTATTGAGTGATTACACGCACTTAAGACTCGTACAGGTCATCCAAGGGGCGGCGTTCTTAACTTTTGTTTTCAATGTCATCGCGCTGTGGCGCCAAGAGCCGCGCGATCCAGATCGCGCACGTGAACCCGTCGCCACGCCCGCTTTCTGGGACGTTTGGCAGCGTTTCACGGCGCCGCAAAGTACGCGCCGCCTGCTCTGGACGATCGGACTCGGCACGGCCGCTTTCAGCATGCAAGACGTCTTACTCGAACCCTATGGCGGCGAAATCCTGGGGATGCCGGTGGGTGCCACGAGTTTGCTGACCGCGTTTTGGGCTTTGGGTGCACTACTTGCTTTTGGTTTGGCAGCGCGTCGCTTACGCGTGGGCGCTGATCCCTTGCGCGTCGCAGCCGGTGGACTACTGACTGGACTCCTCGCCTTCGCCGCGGTGGTGCTCGCCGACCCACTCGGTTCTCCCACCTTGTTTAAATTCGGTGCATTGCTGATTGGCTTTGGGGGTGGTTTGTTCTCGGTCGGCACTTTGCTCGCCGCCATGGCGCTAGAGCGTACCGACAACGGCCTCGCACTCGGCGCTTGGGGTGCCGTGCAAGCGACAGCGGCTGGTCTAGCCATCGCCGCAGGTGGCGCACTCTGTGACCTGATCGGCAGCTACGCCGAACAGGGTCTTCTCGGCCCTGCACTGGTTTCAAAAGTATCTGGCTATATGTTTGTGTATCACGTCGAGCTCGGATTGCTGTTCGCCGCCCTGATCGCGATTGGCCCGCTGGTGCGTAGCACTACTGGGCCAAAATTGGTTGCCGAACGACTGGGCTTAGCAGATATGCCTGGATAATTGAGTGCAAATATATTGATGACCAAAGATGGAAGATGATTTTTTTTCACTAACTGAAAGCCATGTGTTTTTGAAGGATCGAAAAGGTTAAGGAGGATACAGTCATGCAAACCGGTGGATTTACCCAATACATTGACGTGGCCCAGATCGCCCTTTACGGCTTCTGGATTTTCTTTGCAGGCTTAATTTGGTATCTACATCGTGAGGACAAGCGCGAAGGCTATCCACTCGACTCGGATCGCACGGAGCGTTCAGGCGGACGCGTTAAGGTCGAAGGTTTTCCGGCTGTGCCCTCACCCAAAACATTCTTGCTGGCGGACGGTAGCAGCGTTCAGGCACCACGCGCCGATGGTGCGGATCGTCGCACTATCGCGGCGACACCTCTCGGAAACGGTGAGGGAGCTGCGTTGCAACCGACCGGCAATCCAATGGTTGATGGAGTGGGCCCGGCCGCTTACGCACAACGACAGGATGTGCCCGAGTGTATGGTCGATGGCAGCCCGATGATCGTGCCGATGCGCACCGTCAGTGGCTGGCACATTAACTCACGTGACCCTGACCCGCGTGGCATGACCGTTGTCGGTTGTGACGGCGTGGCGGCCGGCAAGGTGAGCGATGTGTGGGTCGATAAGGCCGAGCCGCAAATCCGGTACCTTGAGATGCAGCCCGCCGATGGCGGTGGTGCGGTGCTCGTGCCCTACGGCTTCATCGTCTACGACGCAGGTCGCCGCCTCGCAAAGGTCAACGCGCTCACGGGCGCTCAATTTGCGCAGGTCCCAAGAACAGCCAGCAGCGAGCAGGTCACGCGCTTAGAGGAAGACCGCATTACCGGCTACTACGGTGGCGGTACGCTCTACGCGACACCTGATCGCCTCGGCCCGGTACTGTAACCATGCCCGGGCCCACCACCCTCACCGAATACGACTACGAGCCCGTGCGAGGATTGCCGGGTGTGTTGCCATCAGATGAGCACTTGTTGTGGCAGGGATCGCCGCAGTGGCTATCCCTCGCCCTCAATGCCTATCGGGTGCGCGCGTTAGGCGTGTATTTCGCATTGATGGTGATGGCTCGTGGCGTCTATCTGCTGTCCACCGGCGTCGGTCTACCGGCTGCTTTATCGGGCATGACTGGGCCAGCGATCTTTTCTTTGATCGCCCTTGGTATCTTGCTGGGTATCGCGGCGATGTCCGCTCAGCGTACGGTGTATAGCATTACGAGCAAACGTGTGATCATCCGCCAGGGTGTCGCACTCGAAAGTACGATCAATCTGCCGTTCACCGTAATCGACTCGGCCAACCTACAACAAGGTAGTAATGGCACAGGGGATATTGCCCTGCAGCTTCGCCGTGGTGATCGGGTCTCCTACGTTTGGCTATGGCCACATGTTCGTCCTTGGCGGATCACGCATCCGCAGCCTGCATTGCGATCGATCAATGACGTGCAAGCGGTGGGGGATCTACTGGCTCGTGCATTCACCCAACAAGAGCAAGTCGCCGGGCGTGAAAGCCCGCAGCGGACGACCTCGACTCAAGAGGCCACGCCGTTGATGGACTCACCCTCGGCGGGCGTCACGGCGTGAGCGGAGATCACAATCTCGATCTACCTAAACCGCTCCTTTTCGCAGCGGGTCTCTTGATTGTCGGCTCATTGCTACTCGCCTATTGGGGGCGCCAGACCGGGATCGGCCGCATCACCGTCGCAGAAAGCGCGGTGGTTGCGGCCTATGAGTTGCGTTTACTCCCACAGGGCAACGGCACCATCGATGTGTATCTCACCGATGGAACCTTAGTCAGACATCTCCCAATTGAACAGGCGGGTTTTGTCAGTGGCGTACTACGTGGGTTCTCGCGCGGTCGATCGCTCGCCAAAGTCCCTGGAGATGTTCCTTTTTCTTTGATTCGCTACACGGATGGCAAGTTGGTATTAGAAGATACAGCAACCCTGGAACGGGTCGTCATCGATGTGTTCGGACCCACTAATGCCAAAACATTCGTTGATCTTTGGCTAATCAGCGATGACTTGATGACCACCTCCTCCACGCCATCGACCACCGAGTCTGATCGCTTCGCAAGTCTTGCGGGCGGTCACTAAGTCAGGGCGATGCCCGACGTCGTGGGCAATCTATCGTGGCCCTGGCACCTAGGCCCCGCTCTGTTCACGGTAATGGCGTGGTGGGGTGCCACCGGACTCATCGCCTGGCTGATCGGCAAGCCTCCATCGAGCTATCGCCTGACATTGTTTGGATCATCCATCGTTGCCGTGATTTCTTTGGGCATGATTGTGCTACTCGCGGCCGAATCTACAGCGCTGAGTGCGTGGCTCAGCTTTAGCGCCGCATTAGCGCTTTGGGGGTGGATTGAGGTCACCTTCCTTACTGGCACGATCACGGGGCCGCACCGCCCTCGCCACACCCCTCGCGAGGGTTTCGCTCACGCTCGGGATGCGATTCGCGCGATCTTGTGGCACGAGCTTGTCATCATCACAACGATAGCGCTCTGTGCCTGGCTGACAGGCTCCGCCACAAACCGTACTGCGCTTTTTACCTTGCTCCTTTTATGGATCATGCGCAGTAGCGCGAAATTAAACCTATTTCTTGGAGTGCGCAATTTAGGTGAAGTCTTTTTACCACGACATCTACAACATTTATTGGGCTTTCTGCGTCACCGCCAAATGAATCTCCTCTTTCCCTTTTCACTCATTTTAGGTAGCGCTTTGACCTGGCAACTGACGATGACAGCGATTCAAGCTACCGATATCTTTGTTGCAACGTCTTTTAGCATGCTCGCGACACTGAGCGCCCTCGCCATGCTCGAGCACATGCTGATGATCTTACCCATCCCAGCAGAGGTCTTGTGGCGCTGGAGCCTTAGAAATCGTGACGACAACGGACATACCCTCGCAGTTTCTGCCGAGACCCGCGAGTGTTCCGCGCAAGGGGTCAAATCATGATCGATCAAAACCCAACCTCCCTACTAGCACGCGTAGTGGACCCATCGGACTTGAGGCGATTGTCGGAGGACGCACTACCCGCCTTCGCTGAGCAACTACGTTCCGAGTTATTGCAGTCAGTCTCGCGTAGCGGTGGACATCTATCGGCAGGTCTCGGCACCGTGGAGCTCGCGATCGCCCTACATTATGTCTACGACACACCCCGCGATGCACTCGTCTGGGACGTCGGTCACCAAGCCTATCCGCATAAAATGTTAACGGGACGACGTGATCGACTCGCGAGTATCCGTCAACGCGAGGGTTTATCGGGTTTTTTACGTCGCGACGAAAGCCCCTATGACGCCTTCGGCGCAGGGCACTCCAGCACTTCTATCGGGGCGGCACTCGGTATTGCCGTCGCAGAGAGCTTAGCGAGCGAATCCCCCGCGAAAGCGGTGGCCATCATCGGGGATGGTGCACTAACAGCTGGGATGGCTTTTGAAGCCCTGCATCACGCCGGTGGTATGCAAGCGGACTTACTGGTGATCTTGAATGACAACGGCATGTCGATCTCGGAAAATGTCGGTGCCTTAGCGAAATCTTTGGGCTTTGCTGAATCAGGTCAGAGCCTCACCGGTTTTTTCAACACCCTGGGCTTCGCGTATGAGGGCCCAGTCGATGGCCATGACTTGCCCTCCCTAGTTGGCATTTTAAAGCGCATGCGTGGCCTATCGGGCCCACGCCTTCTGCATCTTCGTACCCGCAAGGGTGCGGGCTACGAACGCGCTGAAGCCGAACCTATTCGGTACCACGGTGTCACCCCCTTTAATCCAGCCGAGGGCCTCGTCAGTCGTCCCTCACCCGTCACGTACACGCAGGTCTTCGGCGACTGGTTATGTGAGATGGCGGCGCATGACTCTAAGTTAGTCGTGATCACACCTGCGATGCGCGAAGGCTCAGGATTGAACGCGTTTGCAAAGCGCTTCCCCGAGCGTTTTTTTGATGTGGGTATTGCCGAGCAGCATGCTGTGACCTTCGCGGCGGGCCTCGCCACGCGGGGATTACGGCCGGTGGTCGCCATTTATTCAACGTTCTTACAACGAGCCTTTGACCAGTTAGTTCATGACGTCTGCTTGCAGGGTCTGCCGGTCACCTTCGCCATTGATCGGGCAGGCTTGGTCGGTCCGGATGGCGCGACTCACAATGGCAGCCTCGATCTCAGTAGCCTCAGATCAGTGCCTGGCATCACCGTTATGACACCGGCGGACGCCCAACAATTACGGGCGATGTTACGCACTGGGATCGAGTCTGGGATGCCTGCGGCGATTCGCTATCCACGCTGTGCCGCTCTGGGGGTGACACCGGCAGCCACTGCACTCGTCCCCGGCATGCTCTCCGCAACACTGCCGCCTGCACTGCCCATCGGCCGCGGTCATATTGAGCGGCATGGTTCGGGAATCGCCTTATTGTGCTTTGGAAGCTTGCTAAAAGAAGCACGCGAACTCAGCGAAATCATTGATGCCACAGTCATCGATATGCGATTTGTGAAGCCGCTGGATGAGGACTTGCTGCGCGATATCGCCAACAGTCACGAACTGCTCGTCAGTATCGAGGAAAATGTCATAGCTGGCGGTGCAGGGAGCGCGGTGGGTGAAGCGCTACAGCGCTGGGGCCATCCGGCTCATTTGCTGCAGATAGGTCTGCCTGACCGGGCGATCGAGCACGGCACCCGCGAACAATGTTTACAAGAGGCTGGACTGGATGTTCCGGGTATTTTTGATACGATCGCTCGCTATACCGCCACGCTCGAGTCGAGCTCAGCAACGCTGCGCCCTCGTCAATCCGCTGTTAATCGAAACCAGCTCAGCCTCAGCCGCAATACGATGTTCAACGGAGTGACTCGATCGCTGACGCGCTTTCGCATGCGCTAAGCAATCATTCGCCGTGTGATCTGATAACGCGTGTCTTAGGAGAAGAGACGCTTTGCGCTGGGCTCAAGACGTTGTAGACCTTCAGGCAACGCAAAATGTGTCGTCTCGACTAAACCCGGCAAGATACCAAGCTGCGTCGCACCCAGGTCTCCCAGCCGACGACACACGGCTCGCACCAAATATTCAGGGGTCGACGCCCCCGAGGTGACACCCACCACCTCAACACCCTCAAACCAAGCGAGATCTAAGTCCGATGTTTGCTCGACCAGCCGAGATGGTACTCCACAGTCAGCCGCTACTTCTTGCAATCTTTGGCAGTTAGAGCTGCGTGCCGAGCCGATCACGAGGACGAGATCACTCCGCTCGGCTAGGCGACGTACCGCACGCTGACGATTAAGCGTCGCGTAGCAGATGCTCTCTGTGCCGGCTCCGCGTGCAAACGGATATTTTTGAAATAAAGCAGTCAGTAGAGGCTCTGTATCTTGGGGTACCAACGTAGTCTGGGTGACGTAGGCAAGCGGCGTGTCTCTATCGAAGGTGAGTGCAGCAATCTCTGCCGCAGAGCTCACCACCATTACTGGCACATCCACGGCGCCCACGAGTCCCACGACTTCGTCATGCTCAGCATGACCGAGAATGACGAGTGCTTTTGCGCCCTGCTCAACGAGACGACTCGCCTGCAGATGCACTTTACTGACAAGTGGACAGGTTGCATCAATGATACGCTGGCCGCGCAACTCTGCCTGATGACGAATAGCACGAGTGACGCCATGCGCACTGAAAATGACAACGGCCCCTTGGGGGGCCGTCGCTAAATCATCAATAAATACCGCACCGCGCTTCGCTAAATCCGCTACCACGGACTCGTTATGAACGATGTCATGATAGACGTATACCGGTGCGCCAAAGTTTTCAAGCGCTGTGTCAACCGTGTCGATCGCGCGCGCCACACCCGCGCAGAATCCGCGCGGTTGGGCGAGCATGATCTTCATTGACTGTACACAATCTGTCGTAAGCGCTCAGACACCTGAGATCAGCGCCGCGCCACTAAGGCGGCGTTGACCACGGGTGTCACGGCATTCGGTAGCGGCGCGCTGCGCTGAGCGGTTACCGATTCCGCCATGGCGGAGCCAGCACTGTCGCCCTCGCCCGCACTTTCGCCATCCGATTCGGTAGCGACCGGCGCGGGCTTCTTGCGCAACTCTGGATAATCTTTGGCCGCAGGTGCTCCGAAATAGGGCTTATACACCCCTTGGTGACAGGTCTGGCAATTCACCTTACCCACATCACCCATCGGTCCCAGTCGTGCTTGACCATCACTACCGACCGCCGGAAATACATCCGTCAACGGAACGAGGTAGTTATTGTTCAAGCTGCGGGCCATTTGAATGCCATGCCACGCGACCACACGTTGCGGCCGACTGTTACCGTCTGTCCAATCCCCCCAAGCGCGGGTGTTATGACAGTAGGTACAGTTGACGCCCAATGCATTAGACATATGGGTCATCAACCCATAGGTCCATTCGGCCTGTTTGATGGAGGCGCGATTGTCGCCGGGTAACGCAGTTGTCGTCTCGACACGGATGTTTTGAGCATCCAAGAGATACGGCGTGTACGGATCGAACGGCAGACTCGAATGAGCAATCGTGGTCATACCGAGACCGGTGACAGGGGTGTTTTGCCCTGCATTCGTCCCGATCGAGCCCCGCTCTTTGCGTGGACCTGGGTCCATGTACCACACGTTCGCCGGTACGGCATTGCCGCGGTGGCAAGTATGACAGGTCACACCCGTTTCTTTGACGTGAGACTGCCATTCCGTGTTGATATCTCGCGTCATGACGAGCATGCGCCGGGCGACCTTGTACTGGTACTTACTGTCATCCGCCAGATTGTTCTCCACGTGGCAGTACAAGCACTGTTGGTCAGCGGGTGCGACCCACTGAGTCATCGCCGTCATGACACGTGTGAACTCACCAATACTCAAATCGGTCAACACTTGGACATTTTGATAAATGTCTTTGGCGAGTGGACCCTCTGGGTCTGCCATCGGCAATACCACCTCGGGGGCCTGGTTACGCGCAGCCACCTCTTGTAGTAAGCGCGGGTTATAGACCTGTTCCATACCGGTTCCGCGATACCCAACCTGCACGGTATCCACCGGCGGCCGTTCACCGCAGGCGACCAACAGCACTGCGCTCGCTAGCCCGGTCAACCACATTCCATAGCGTGTTTTCATTGACCTGCTCCCGTAAGAGTTGCGGGATCTACCACTGGGTCGAATGAGTACGGATAGGCTGGCGCCACGCCATGTTTGACCGCCCAGAGGTACCAGTTATCGACCACAGTTCCCGTCAACAAGATGCCGATACCACCCGTTAACGTACAGAGCACGGCAAACCACCACGCCCAGCGGTGAACGGATTCCATCGTCGCGTTAAAGCCCATGGTCCAACGCCAGAACAAAGCCGCTCTTTCTGCCGCGGTACCGCGATCAATGGTCTGCTCGATCTCTCGCTCACCGCCGTACTTGGAGACCGCCATGATGGTGCCGGCGTGCATCGCAAAGAGCAGCACCGAACCGTACAGGAAGACGATCGATAAGGCGTGGAACGGGTTATAGAGCAAGTTGCCGTAGCGCAAAGAAAACGCTGCCGTCCAGTCAAGATGCGGGAAGATCCCAAAGGGTACCGACTCCGACCAGCTGCCCATCAAAAGCGGACGGAATAGGCCGAGCACGAGGAACAGCCAGATCGCCGAGGCGAAGGCCCATGCGACGTGCGTTCCCATCTTGTGCTTACGCGCAAGACGGTATGTGCGTACCCACCACAACAAGATGGAGGCTGTCAAAAAGAATCCCGCCATCAAATACCAGCCACCATCCTTCAGTGGCGGTAAGCTCAGGCCGTACTGTGGCGCTGGGGGTTCGAGTGCCAACCAGAAAAGTTGGCGGACAAACTGCACCGGATCCCAACCGACCGACGCCCACATGTTGAGGCCAATGATTTCGAAAGCAAGCAGGCCAAAAACGATTGACGCCAGACCCGTCGCTCCGAGATAGAACGGACCGATTTGTGCGTCACCGATCTTGCCGAGCCAATAGCTCGCGCTCGCTTTGGTCCCGCGTTTCCACAAGCCTTGTGGCTCGTGGGGAATACCCGGATAGTGCGGCGCTTCGACCTGCACTCGAGTGAATAAGTTTTGATAGTCAGCCATGATTGATCCCTCAATTCCACATTGGTAGGTTGAGCCACCAGGCCCACCAATCCGGCCAGCTACGCGTCCAGAACGGCCCTGATACCACGATACAAATCGCACTCCAGACACCCGCGTTGATCGCGAGTAGGAGGCCGAAGCGGTGGATACCAAGTGTGCCAATCGAGTAGCCGATGTTGTCGCGGAAGAAGCTGTTTTCGTGTTCAGCGGTCTTCACGACTTCACCTTTTTTGGGGTTGATGGCCGACAACACCAACGCACCGTGCAACGCGAGCGCTAGCGTCGTGGTGAAGAAGAACGTCACCGCCACCATGTGCGCTGGGTTGTAGTGGAAGTGCAAATACTGGTAGGCGACATTCGAGACCCAATCAAGATGACTGTAGATGCCGTAGGGAAATGCATGTCCCCAGGCACCGAGCAGCACCGGTCGGATCACCTGCAATGTGACATAAGCGAGAATTGCCGATGCAAAGGCAATCGGGACGTGATATCCCATGCCGAGCTTGCGACATATCTCCACCTCACGCAGCGCCCAGGACACAAACGCCCCGATCGCGCAGATGGTGACAATCTGCCAGATCCCGCCCTCCGCCAAAGGCGCGAGCCCAAGGCCGTAGCTGAGGTCGGGGGGCGCGACATTGATCTGCCAAAGATTCCAGGTTTGTAATCCCGTGGTGTGATCGCCAAGCGCCGCGCCGTATACGAGCAGTGCCGTACCAAGCAGCGCAAAAAAGGCAGTCGTAACGCCGAAAAATCCGACGTAGAAAGGCCCGACCCAAAAATCAAATA
This sequence comes from Gammaproteobacteria bacterium, assembly GCA_009926865.1. GTDB lineage: Bacteria > Pseudomonadota > Gammaproteobacteria > Steroidobacterales > Steroidobacteraceae > UBA964. The sequence continues at coordinate 64,578 of RFOD01000008.1, forward strand.
GGTCGCCTCCCACCAGGGTCCCACCGCGAACGCGGTACTTTCTTTCAAAGCTGAGCATCGCCATGACTATTCCTCGTCTTGAGGGTCGTCGTTATTCTTACTGACTATCGACCCGCGTCCGGCAGCGGACCTGACTCCAAAGAATCGGGCCCGCCGCCTTTCGCGGTCCGTGATCAGTTCACGGAGGCCGGCAGCGGTGCGTTGTGTTGCACCATTGCCACCGCCTGACCACCCGCCCCTGGCCCTTCGAGCCAGAACGCGTACTTGCTGGTCAGCATCACAAAGTGATTCACCAAAATAATGGTGAACACAAAGATGGCCATCGCGACCAACGCTCTGCGCGGGTCGAAAAGCATCCATATACGCCACATGTTCAGTTACTCCTTAACTTTGATGATCAGAACCACGGTTGCCATTGCCAAATCAGGAAATGGGCAATCGCGGACACGATCAGGAATCCCACAAAGCTCTGCATGT
>RFOD01000071.1 GCA_009926865.1 Gammaproteobacteria bacterium
CGAGAGCGAGATTTCATTGAGGCTGATGAATCCAGCCTCCAAGCGCTCGCCGATCGCGAGTGCCGCCTCCTCACTGCCTGCGAGTACATTGGCTGAGAGCCCGTAGTCCGTGCCATTGGCCATCGCGATGACCTCATCGATGCTATCAAAGGCCATGAGCGGGATGACCGGTCCAAAAGTTTCTTCTTGCATCAAGCGCATGGTGGGCGTGACGCCGGTCACTAAGGTCGGCTCGCACCAAACACCCCCCGCGTGGCGCAGCTGCCCACCAAATTCGATCTTGGCCCCGTGGGCCACGGCATCGCTCAATTGAGCGGCGACGATCTCGGCTTGACGGGCCATGATGAAAGGGCCGATGTGACCGGCGGGGTCATCGCAGGTGAGACGTACGGCAGGTAGCCGATCCAATAATTTTTGACGGAGTGCATCAAAAATAGAACGATGGACTAAAACCCGCTCAAGGGACTGGCAAGCTTGTCCCGTGGCGAGCACCGAGGCCCGAAGTACGGCATCCGCGGCGCGATCAAGATCGGCATCCTCAGTGATGATCACGGCGTCTTTGCCTCCGAGCTCTAAAAATGCCGGGATAAAGCGCCGCGCCGCATGCTCGGCGACTTTGCGACCAGTGGCCACGCTGCCAGTCAGAACGACGGCATCGACGTGATCCACGACCGCGGAACCCGTTGCGCCATCGCCGAGCACAACGCCGACCACGCCCGCAAGTTCAGGTACCGACGCAAAGAGCTTTTGCAGTGGCTCGGCATAGCGTGGCGTCACCTCGCTCGGCTTTAAAAGAACCGCACAGCCCGCTAGCAGCGCAGGAATCGCATCAATCATTGAGAGCACGACGGGGAAGTTCCAAGGCGCGATGATGCCCACGAGCGGATAAGGGACCCACTGCTGTCGGCCAACGATCTGTGGCTGTGAGGCGGGCTGCCAGTCGGTGTCGTTCATCATTGGCCCGAGCCACTGCTCAGCATGCTTGAGGTTGAGCGCGATCATGCCCTGAACCGCACCGAGTTCGACCTCTGCGATGCGCATGCGGCCGGTATCGACTTGTAAAGCCTCACGCAGTGAGTCGGGGTGCTCAATAAATTGAGCGGCGAGCTGTCGTAAGGCGGCAGCGCGCCCCTCGACCCCGAGCGCTTGCCAAGCGGGCTGCTGCGCTCGCAGTCGTGCGCAGACCGCCGCGACATCCTCGGTACCCGCGCAGGCAAACGTGAAATCTTCCGCGCCCGTCAGGGGATTTCGGGCACGAATTTCGCGAGGACTCGTCATAAGGCATCTCCTTGGACCGACCGGCACCGTTTTAGTCGGGGCACCTGGGTACGGGTGTGAACGCTAACACAGAGGCTTCATCAGGCAGTTCAATGTGATCGGGCAGCTTAATGTGGCAGCTCAGCGAGGGCTGCCAACATCAATGCGCGCGCTCCCGCCAGGCGGCCACTCAGGCGTGCGGGCTCGCCGGGCGCGGGGCTAAGATCAGAGTCATGGACTTTCAACTCAAGCAACGTGGTCGGGCCTCCATGCACTTTTTGTCGGATCTGGCGGTGGCCAGCGCTCGACTCAAGGCCCAGGTGGATGCGGATGTGCTCGCCAAAGGTCTCGATGAGGCCCATTTGGCGGCCGATCTGGATCAGCGTCTTCTACAGGTTGATGCGGCGCTCGCGGATTCACCCTCGGCAGCGGCGCTTGCGATCTTGAGCGAGCACAGCGGCGTCAACCACGGTCGCGTTGCGGCGGCCGCTTTTGACGAGGTACGACCAGAGCTTGAGCCGCGCTTGCAAGCACTCATGCAGGGCCCAACCACCATTGAGCCCATGCCGAGTGGTAGCCGCCCGGATTACGCGGATGCCGCGTGGATTCATCGCACCACTGGCGGGTGGGATGGTCATGACTATCAGGGGTTCATCCACGGTGAGCTGATTCATCGCGAATATGTTGCGCGTACTTACCCCGGCGATATCTTTGCTCAACGTCGAATGATTTTGAGTGTGCTACCCCGCAAAGATTATCAGCGCGTCTTTGAGATTGGGACCTCAAGCGGACACTATACGCTACAGATTGCCGCCGAGTTTCCTGAGGCCGAAATATGGGGCTGCGATGTCTCGCCGCGGATGTTGGAGCAGGCGCAGCGTGCGGCGAACGAGCGCGGGCTGAAATGGCGGCTGTTCGTGGGCGCGGGCGAAGATACGGGTTTGCCGGATGCGAGCGTGGACTTGGTGACCTCGTACATCGTGCTACACGAGATTCCCGCTGAAGCGATCCATGCGCAGTTGCGCGAGGCTTTTAGGTTATTACGCCCAGGTGGCGATGTGCTCTTTAGCGATGTCACACGTTATGGTGTGCTCAACAAGGCGAGCGTGCGCTGGGCCGACTATCAGGCCGTGCATGGCGGCGAGCCTTTTTGGCGCGAGTCGGCGAGTCTTGATTTGGCCGCCGCGGCGGAGGCAGCCGGCTTCACACAGGTCCGCTCCGAAGGGTTTAAGGGCGCGGTTTATCCTTGGTATGTGTACGGACGCAAACCGGAATAAGTCCCACGCGACCCCGGTCAAATGATCTAAGTGATCAAATTATTTTAGAGAGAGTCCATCGATGGCTGCACCCTTGGAATTGACGCCGATTGATTCGGCCGTGCGTGCCGAGCGCAGCACACAACTCGCACTCATGCTCGCGCGTGAATTATGGGTGGTCAAAGATCGCTTGATGACCCTAGAGGCGGTGCTCAGCGCCAAGGGCGAGTCGGTGTCCGCAATGCTCGATGCTCATCAGCCCGATGAGTCTCTACAACAGTCCTTGCAGGCCGAGCGGCAGCGATTCATTGCCGAAATTATGGCTTCGCTCGAAGCGCCCGGCGATCGACGCTAGTTGGCGCCAATCACATCGTCGCTCAGCGTCGCAGAAGCTGAACTTTCTTTGGTGATCGCTTCTTCGGTGCTCTTATTGAGTACCACGATACTGATGCGACGGTTCATCGGGTTACGCGGATTGGCAGAGTCGAGTAGCACATACGATGACATGCCAATGACGCGAGCGACTTTGCCACGCTCAAGGCCTCCGCGTAATAAGGTTCGACGAGCGGCATTCGCTCGATCCGCCGAGAGTTCCCAATTATCGTAATTTGGACGCCCGGCCATGAACGGCGCGGTATCGGTGTGACCGGTGATTGTGATTCGATTGGGAACGGTGTTTAAGAATTTACCCACCTCGATCAAGATGTCCCGAGCATAAGGCATCAGCTCCGTTCCGCTCAGGGCGAACATGGGTCGATTTTGAGCATCAACGATCTGGATTCTTAGACCCTCAGCCGTCACATCGATGAGGAGCTGGTCTTTGTAGGGCTCTAGCGCTTTCACTTTGGCGATTTGCGATTCGAGCTCGCGGCGTAATCGCTCGGATTGTTGCCGCTCAAATTCTTTGACTTCCTCTAGTGTAGGCGGCTCATCGAGTCCACCTCCCAGATCAATCGGGCTACTGCTGGCGCCGCCCGGACCATCGATGCCTGGCGAGACCGTTTGTACGATACCTTGCTCTGCGCTCGGGTCTTTGAAATAACTAAAAATAGCGGCCTTTTGTGAGTCATTGGCCGCTGCCACCAGCCACATGACCAGAAAAAACGCCATCAGTGCGGTGACAAAATCCGCGTAGGCCACCTTCCAAGTGCCACCGTGATGCGCTTCTTCCATCATTTTTTTGCGCCGGATAATGACCGGTCGCAGCGCATCACCGTCCTTGCCTGCCGAGTTGCCCATGACTCAATTACGCCTTAGCTTTATTTTTGAGTAAGCCCTCAAGATCCGCAAAGGTCGGACGCACATCGCTGAAGAGCAACTTACGGG
>RFOD01000072.1 GCA_009926865.1 Gammaproteobacteria bacterium
GACGCCATCTTCCATCTCGCCGAGCTCTTTCTGAATGGCCTTCATCTGCTCATTCAGGTAGTACTCGCGCTGGGATTTTTCCATCTGCGCTTTGACACGCCCGCGGATCCGCTTTTCGATTTGGAGCACATCCATCTCGCCTTCGATGGCCACCAAAATATGCTCAAGCCGCGCGCGCACATCCAAGATCTCAAGCACTTTTTGTTTGTCACTCAGTTTGAGTGCCATGTGTGCCGCAACGGTGTCGGCCAAACGCCCGGCATCTTCGATGCCCGCTAAAGCAGTCAGCACCTCAGGGGGCACTTTTTTATTGAGCTTTACATATTGCTCAAACTGCGAGACCACCGAACGCGAGAGCACCTCGAGTTCTTTTTCTTCGTATTGATCGACTTCGATCGCAGGCGACACCTGCGCCGTGTAAAAGGGCCCGCCCAAGAGCGCTTCGATGCGACCGCGATCGACGCCTTCGACCAACACCTTCACCGTGCCATCGGGCAGCTTGAGAAGCTGCAGGATGGTCGCGATGGTGCCGATCGCATACAGATCATCGAGCTTGGGATCATCGATGTCGGCTTGGCGCTGCGCGACCAGCATGATGCGCTTATCGCCTTTCATGGCGGATTCGAGCGCCAGGATGGATTTTTCGCGCCCCACGAAAAGCGGGATCACCATGTGCGGATACACGACCACGTCGCGCAAAGGCAGCACGGGCATGTTCTCGGTGGGGGCGGCAGAGATCGTTGTGACGTCAGTCATGACAGGCGGAACCTCAAGCGGCGCAAAGAGCCACCCGCAGCAACCCGCTGCGGGCATGCCTTAAGCATAATGGAGACTAGAAGGGTTTGTTGGGGCGCTGGCCGGCAAATCAAGGCAAGGTTGGATCAACCTTGGGGACTCAAGCGTCCGTGGAGGGCGCGTCCCCATACCAACGAGCGAGCTCGTCCTGCGGCAGGGGCCTAGCTCGCCCCACCCGATGCGCGGCGCGCGGGCTTGGTCTCTTCGCTGCCTTCGGACTTGAAGACGATATAGGGCTTGCTGTGGCCCTCGATGACGGTGTCATCCACCACCACCTTGTGCACGCCCTTGAGCGACGGCAGGTCGTACATGGTGTCGAGCAGCACGGACTCCATGATGGTGCGCAGGCCGCGGGCGCCCGTCTTACGCTGCATGGCCTTGCGCGCAATCGCCCGCACGGCCTCATCACGGAATTCGAGCTCGACGCCTTCCATATCAAAGAGGCGCTTGTACTGCTTGGTGAGCGCGTTCTTGGGATCCTGCAGGATCGACATCAGCGCTTCTTCGTCGAGCTCTTCAAGGGTCGCGACAACGGGCAAACGACCCACAAATTCCGGGATCAGCCCGTACTTCACCAGGTCCTCAGGCTCCACATCGTGGAAGATGTCGGTGCCATGCGGCCGTTGATCCTTTTGGCGCACCTCGGAGGTAAAGCCGATGCCGCCCTTCTGGGTGCGGTTCAAAATCACTTTATCGAGGCCGGCAAACGCGCCACCCACGATGAAGAGGATGTTCGAGGTATCGACCTGCAAAAACTCTTGCTGCGGATGCTTGCGCCCGCCCTGAGGCGGCACTGAGGCAATCGTGCCCTCGATCAGCTTGAGCAAGGCCTGCTGCACGCCCTCGCCCGACACATCGCGCGTGATCGAGGGGTTATCGGATTTACGCGAAATCTTGTCGATTTCGTCGATGTAGACGATGCCGGTCTGCGCCTTCTCAACGTCGTAATCACACTTCTGCAAAAGCTTCTGGATGATGTTTTCGACGTCTTCGCCGACATAGCCCGCTTCGGTGAGCGTGGTGGCATCGGCAATGGTGAAGGGTACGTTGAGTAACCGTGCGAGGGTTTCGGCAAGCAACGTCTTACCCGACCCCGTGGGGCCGATTAAGAGGATATTGCTCTTGGCGAGCTCGACCTCGTCCTTGGCGGGCTTACCGCCATTGGCCGAGCGCGTCTGCAAGCGCTTGTAATGGTTATAAACCGCGACCGAGAGCACTTTCTTGGCGCGATCCTGACCGATGACATAGTCATCGAGCACTTTTTTGATTTCGACGGGCTTCGGGAGCTTGTCGCGCGCCTTCTCGGCGCGGCTTTCCAGCTCTTCGCGGATGATGTCATTACAGAGTTCGACGCACTCGTCGCACACGAACACCGAGGGTCCCGCAATGAGTTTGCGGACCTCATGTTGGCTTTTGCCGCAGAAGGAACAGTAAAGCAGTTTGCCGTCGTCGCCCGAGCGGCCCCGAGTGTCGTCTGTCATGCAGCTTTTATAGCCGTTTCTCGAGCGACTTGTCCACGAGACCGTACTCGATGGCGGCCTCAACCCCCATAAAATTGTCCCGCTCGGTGTCGTTTTGGATCTTGTCGATCGGTTGACCCGTGTGATCGGCCAAAATCTTGTTCAAACGCTCGCGGGTGAGCAGCATTTCACGCGCCTGAATGCTGATGTCCGTCGCCTGCCCCTGAAACCCGCCCCAGGGCTGGTGAATCATGGCGCGAGAGTTCGGGAGCATGTAGCGCTTACCCTTCTGGCCGCCCGCCAGCAGCACCGCCCCCATCGAGGCCGCAAGACCAATGCAAATGGTCGACACTTCCGGCTTGATGAACTGCATGGTGTCGTAGATCGCAAGCCCCGCGCTCACCGAGCCGCCCGGACTATTGATGTAGATCGAAATATCTTTGTCCGGATTCTCAGACTCCAAAAATAAGAGCTGCGCGACGATGAGATTCGCCATCTGGTCCTGAACGGGACCGACCACAAAGATCACCCGCTCTTTGAGGAGGCGGCTATAGATATCGTAGGCGCGCTCGCCGCGAGCAGTCTGCTCGACGACCATCGGTACGAGATTCAAATTTTGTTCGTTCATGCTGGGTTACCCGTTTTCCCAAAACCGGTGAGCTCACTGAACGTGCTCGGCTGGCTGTTGACCTTGGCCTGAGTGAGCACGTAGTCAATCAACTGATCTTCGAGCACGGCCGATTCAATCTGACGCATCGCCTCGGCGTTTTGCAGATACTGCCGGCGCATCTCATCCGCGTTGGGGTAGTCACCCACGAGCTCAGTCAAACGCTCGTTCACACGCGCACGATCGACTTTTAGATCTTGATCACGGATGATTTCACCGACCACGAGACCGAGTGCCACGCGACGTCGCGCCGGCTCCTGCAAGCCGTCTGAGGCCGGCAATTGCTTCGGATCTTTGATGCCCATGCGGCGCGCCATATCGACCTGCATGCTCTGCACGGCTTCTGCGATCATGCCCTTCGGCACTTCAATCGGGTTGGCATCATGCAGCTTATCGAGCACCTGCGTGCGCACCCGATTACGGATGGCGTTCGCCATCTCTCGCTCCATGCTCTCGCGGACTTCTTTGCGCAAGGCTTCCACGCCGCCCTCGGTGATGCCAAAGGCTTCGCAAAAAGTGTCATCGAGCTCCGGTAATTTTTGCTCTTCGACGGCCGTGACTTTGACACTGAAGATCGCGGTCTTGCCCGCGACCTGCTCACTGCCATAGTCCGCGGGGAAGTTCACCGTCACGGACTTTTCATCCCCCGCCTTGGCGCCTTTCACACCGTCTTCGAATTCTTTGAGCATCCGGCCTTGACCGATGACAAAGGGGATCCCCGTCGCCGTGCCACCTTGAAAGGTCTCACCGTCGATACGGCCTTCGAAATCGACCGTGACGCGATCGCCTTCGCCCGCTTCGCGCTCGACGGCATTGAACTCGGGGCGCTGCTTACGCATGGTCTCGAGCATGGCTTCCAAATCGGCATCGGTAATGTCGGCGGACGGTCGGTCAACCTCAAGATCCGTGAGTGGCTT
>RFOD01000073.1 GCA_009926865.1 Gammaproteobacteria bacterium
GGGAGTTAATTGGGTCTTTACATCAGGGACTCACCTACATGTTCCTGATGATGAATGAAGCGCGAGTGACGGTTGGACTCTGCGCAGCTGCCATTGGCTTCGCCGGTTACCAATATTCGTTAGCGTATGCGCATGAACGTCGACAGGGGCGAAAGCTTGGCGAACGAAATCCTGACAGCAAGCAAGTTCCTATCATCGAGCATGCCGATATCAAGCGGATGCTGTTGGCACAAAAAGTCTATGTAGAAGGCGGACTCGACCTAGTTATTTATTGCGCCAAACTTGTTGATATATTGCGATCAAGTGCTGACGCGTTGCAAAAGCAGCGGGCAGCACTATTGTTGGACCTACTCACTCCGATCGCCAAAAGCTGGCCGGCCGAGTATGGTCTGGAGGCGAACAAGCTCGCCATTCAAATTGCCGGGGGTGCGGGCTACACCCGTGACCTACCCTTGGAGCGACTCTATCGGGATAACCGCTTAAATCCCATTCACGAGGGCGCGCTCGGTATTCATGGTCTCGACCTTTTAGGCCGTAAAGTCAGCATGCATGACGGCGAGGCGATCAAAACCTGGCAGCAGGAAATCGAAAAGACTCTCGCGGCCAGCGAAGCTTATCCATCGCTTCTCCCAATGTGCCAAGACCTACGCTCCGCGCTGGACAAGCTTTTGAAGGTCACCGAAACGCTAGTGCTCACTCAAAAAAATGGCAATGTAGAACAATCGCTGGCTAACGCGACGCTGTATCTCGATGCGTTTGGAGGGGTAACTGTCGGCTGGCGCTGGCTGGTACGTAGCCTCGTTGCGACCCAGCGACTCACGACGCGTGAACAAGAATCAGATATCAATGGCTTTTTGAGGGGCAAGATCAAAGCCTGCGAATATTTCAGGTTGTATGAACTACCTCGCTATTGCGCCGAGCTCGACACGGTCGGTCTGATGGAGACGACCCCGCTCACCATGCAAGGAGATGAGTTTTAACGCGCTGAAATCTGATCCTCTGGGCCTATGGTCCACGTCAACTTAAGACTAATAAGAGCACCATCGCAAGAACAGATCCCGCACCAGCCAAAGCCATGTCTTTCTGAGCATCCCATTCATCACCTTGCGAACCCAGATAGGCGGTTCCAGCACCTTTCCCTAAGATTTCAGTCGCCCACCACTCGAGTACTTCAAAAATCATACTCGTTGCCATGATTAATGCAGGAGCCAGTACATAACTCCACGCCCCATAGGGCTCTGCATACCGCTCCAGTAGCTCAAAGAAAGGGTAAGCGACCAAGGCTCCGTAAGCAAAATGAACCAATCGATCATAATGATTACGTACCCAGCCAAATAACCGGTTGATCTCGAGCCCAAGCAAAACACGTAGCAACTCGTCATAAGGGACACGTACATACGTGTAGTGCGCGCCGATGGTGTGTAAAGCGAGAAAAACGCTGATCAGCGTGTAGGAAAGATGGCTAAGCGGCCACTTATCAAAGGTGGCGACGAGAGTGATTACCGAGGTGATCGTCAGCACGTGTTCCGCCAACCAGACCTGACGATCTTTCGGACGGATGGCTAGTACGGACCACAGCACGGCAAAACACAGCAGCAATGCATGAGGGTAGTACTCGTTGGACATAGTCTAAGATCATACCGTCAAGCGTTTGCCAGCACGGAGTCAGCCGTTACACTGGCTTCATATTCAGCTTGGATGATCAGGATCGTCCCACACGATGGATCAGGATAAGGGCTCAACGTTTATCGGTGAATTTAAGGGCGGAGAGGCCCACGGCCCCGGTATGGTTGCCTTCGCCGATGGCACTAAATACGTGGGGGAATGGCGAGACGACCAACACCATGGCCAAGGCGCTCTCACACTCGTTGATGGCAGTAGTTATGTGGGCGAATGGCAATATGACAAGCCACATGGACAGGGCACGATGTCCTACGCCGACGGCAGCCACTATGTTGGGGAATGGAGTGGGGGCCAGCACCACGGCCAAGGGATCCTGACTTTTGCTGACGGGCGAAAGTACGCCGGCCAGTGGCAAACCGGCGAGCGATCTGGCCAAGGGACGATGAGCTTCGCAGACGGCTCACACTATGCGGGCGGCTTTTCGCAAGGGAAATTCCAAGGCCAAGGAACGCTCAGAAACCATGAGGGGGCGCTCTATATTGGAGATTTCGTACAGGGGAAAGCCACGGGTTACGGCATCATGCAACGGCCAAATGGTACGGTCTACGACGGGAATTGGCTGAACGACCAGTATCACGGATACGGTCATCTTAGGATGGCCGATGGGAGCGACTACCAGGGGGACTGGCAGGACGGTCAGCCGCACGGGCACGGCACCTTCCGTTTTGCAGACGGCGAGACCTATATAGGTGGGTGGCGCGAGGGCAAGTACCATGGGCAGGGCACGCTGACCGTCCCGGACGGACAGCAATATCACGGGCAATTTATTGATGGCGTATTACAGGCGTCTACGTCGACAGACGAGATCGCTATCGACGTGCATACAAGCGTCGAATCACCTGAGGTAACAGAACTTGAAAGAACTTGATGTCGTCGTATTCGGTGCAACGAGCTTCGTAGGGCAGATACTCGTTAATTATCTACACGAACAATACGGCAACTCGGAGATGCGTTGGGCCATCGCTGCGCGATCACCCGAAAAGCTGCAACGGCTGCGGCAAGAACTGAACCTGACGGAAGACCAAGTCCCCTCATTCATTGCGGACTCGAATGATGAGTCGGCGTTGCGCCTTCTATGCGAGCGAGCACGAGTGGTGATTTCAACCGTCGGCCCTTATGCACTCTATGGCGAAACACTGGTCCGATTGTGCGCAGAGACGGGAACGGACTACTGCGATCTAACGGGCGAAGTCCAATGGATTCGTCGCATGCTAAAACGCTACGAGTCCTTAGCCCAAGAAAGTGGCGCACGAATCGTTCATTGCTGTGGATTTGACTCCATTCCCTCGGACCTCGGTGTTTACGCCGTACAGCAAGCAGCTGTCCAAAGATTTGGCAAACCTTGCGAGACTATCTCGATGCGCGTTAAAGCAATGCGTGGGGGATTTTCAGGCGGTACCGCTGCAAGTCTGCTCAATGTGGCTAAAGAAGCGAGCAAAGATCCTGCATTACGCCGCGAGCTCGCGAACCCCTTCTCGCTATGCCCGACAGGCTCCGGCCCCCGACAACCTCGTTCCGGCGGTACCGCCTTCGATCAAGAGTTCAACTGCTGGACCGCACCGTTTATCATGGCGGGAATTAACACGCGTATCGTTCACCGCAGTAATGCACTGGCTAAACACGCCTATGGCGAGAAGTTTCGTTACTCCGAAGCGGTTCTGACGGGCCGAGGTTTCAAGGGTCGTATTGCCGCCCAGATGACGACATTGGGCTTATCTTTGTTCATGCTCGCCAGTGCATTCAGCCCAACGCGCTCCCTGCTTGAGCGATTTGCATTACCGAAGCCCGGGGAAGGGCCTAGCCCAGAGGCTCAACTCAAAGGTTTTTTCGATCTCCGATTTATTGGACAAACAGATGACGGTCGCCGCCTACGCGGCAAAGTGACGGGCGATCGGGACCCTGGCTATGGCTCGACAGCGAAGATGATCGGTGAAGCGGCGGCGTGCCTCGCTTTTGATGTTCCCCAGACAGCCGGAGGCGGAGGATTTTGGACCCCCGCCTCCTTGTTAGGCCAAGCACTTATCAAACGCCTGGAAAGTCACGCTGGACTTA
>RFOD01000074.1 GCA_009926865.1 Gammaproteobacteria bacterium
TCGTCCGCGTCCAGCCACGGGGCCGCGAATGATACGGGGAGTAGCGGGAAAGCGTCAAACAGGACGGCGCTTTTAATCGCGTAAGCGACGCAGACGCATGGGCCTCACGGTCGGCCAGAGCGTGGCCTGAATCTCGCGAATGTTGCCCGCGCGATCGCGCTCGACGCTGTGCATTGAGCGCACGCGTACGCCCTCGAGGTTGCCCTCACACTCTTGGCGCCATCCATAACGATCAGAGGTCAGGCGCCAGTCGCGTCGCGGCACACAATCGAGATACAGCACGGGCCAGCCAGCGCGCGCAAACCAGCGGCGCGAACCGGAGGGGTTCACGCTCCCCGGTTCAATACCCTGCTCGTAATACCCAAAAGCGCCAGGCATCCCCTCGATGATGATGAGGCTCTCACCGTCCCACGTGAGCTTGAGCCCATCGGCATTGGCGAAAATCGTCCGACGCCCCTGCTGAGCGACCGGATACACCGCAAACTCAGTGTCATTAAAAATAAATCGCCATTCGTATTGCGCTAAAAGCTCAGGTGACGCGGTCGCTTCGCCGGGCGTCACCGCCCCCACAAGCGGCTGCACCAAAGGCTGGGTGATGCGCTTGGCCGTCTCGAGCTGACTGAATTTGATCGGTCCGCAGCCTGCGAGGGCGACGCAAGCCAACATAACCAGAGCCCCAGCGGATGCTCGAAAAGGTGCTTTCATGGGTCGAGAGTGTATCCGCATTGGCTTTTCAGGCGCGACGTCGGTGTAATACGCAGCCTATGAGTCGCGCACCGTCAGACCCCTCGCCCGCTCGCATTTGGCGAAGCTCATTGATGGCCGCGCCATCGCGCGCGAAGTGAAGGACGCAGTGCGCGCGGGCGTCGATCGCCTGCGCGCCAGTGGCGCTCGAGCGCCGGGGCTCGCCGTCATCATGGTGGGCGATAACCCCGCCTCTAAAGTGTATGTGCGCAACAAGCGCGCAGCTTGCGAAGAATGCGGTATTCACTCCCTCGCGATGGATCTACCGCACTCCACGAGTGAAATCGAACTCCTCGCTCGGATTGATACCCTGAACGCTGACCCGGCCATCGATGGCATTTTGGTCCAGCTACCGCTACCTGATCACATTCGGCAAACGGAAGTCGTCGAACGCATCGACCCGCGCAAAGACGTGGATGGCTTCCACCCCTACAACATCGGCCGTCTCGCCGAACGTAACCCCCTGATCCGACCGTGTACGCCCTTTGGCGTGATTCGTATGCTCGATTTCATTGGCGTCTCGGTCAAGGGTCAGCACTGCGTGATCGTGGGCGCGTCGAATATTGTGGGTCGTCCCCTCTCGCTCGAACTGTTACTGATGGGTGCGACCACCACGGTCACACATCGCTTTACTCAGGATCTGGAATCGCACGTACGTACCGCCGATATTTTGATCGCAGCCGCGGGCAAGCCCGGCCTCATCAAAGGCGAGTGGGTGAAGCCGGGTGCGGTGGTCGTCGATGTCGGTATCAATCGACGCGAAGACGGCAGTCTCTGTGGTGATGTGGAATTTGCCGCAGCCGCCGAACGCGCGGCCTGGATTACGCCCGTCCCAGGTGGCGTGGGACCCATGACGGTCGCGATGCTGATGCAAAATACCTTGGAAGCGAGATTACGACTCGGCTGAGCCGCCTTCGCCGCCAACCATTCGGTACGCCTAAAAAGATTTAAAACGCGCTAGCTTGAGGGACGCTAGCTTGAGGGCCGCTGGCTGCAGGATTTGCGCTTGAGGAGGTTGGCGGCGTCGGGGTGGGCGCAGGCGTCGGCAACGACGGCAACAACTCCAACAACATCCCCGGAACTGTGCCAAACGGGCGCTGATTTTCCACCGCGTTTTCGTGGTTGACCGTGATGCTGACGGGCGTACGACCCTCAGCCGTGCCACCCCCAAAGAGACCACCCCGATCGAGTGCCGAGCCACCGCCGATCTCGATGGTCGCCACACGACCGCTCTTCTCCATCACCACCGTCATGCGATCGGATACCGTCGTGGAGCGCAGCTCCCAGCCGGTCTCGACCCCCCTCTCCACAAAGAATTTGAGCAATTCACCCCGCGTTTGATCATCCACAATGGCGATCCGCCCCGACCAATTTTGTCCGGTGCCCGCGATGACGGTACCGCCGAGATCGAGTTCCGCGCTATCGGGTAGCGGCATATCAAACGCCATGAATTCCACGACCGATTTGGTGTCGGACTCATAACGGATCGGATCAGAACCGAGCGTACAGCCCTGCAAAAAAGCCAGTGTGACGGCGAAGACACTCGCGCTGATCGCCTGCGATCGCCAAAGATTATTTGAGGACAGAGATTTTATTTGGATCACAGCTACGGCTTCGCCTGGCGCGTTGTATAAACTGTGGGAAATCTAACACGCGACGTTTTCGCCGAAGTTCGGGTCGATTCCGAAATAAAGACCGAAACGGAATCAACTACGTCGCCAAATGGTCTCGCCGCTTGGCTTGTCCTCGAGCACCACCCCCGCCGCAGCGAGTGTGTCGCGAATGTGATCGGAGCGTGCAAAGTCTTTGGCTGCACGCGCGGCTTTGCGCTCGGCAATCGCAGCTTCGATTTCGGCAGGCGTGAGTGCCCCAGCCGTCTCCCCCGGCGCACCGCCCGATTGAAACCAAGCGTCGGCCTCTAGACTCAAAATACCGAGGACTGCGCCCATCTCACGCAAGCCCCGCGCAAGCTGCGTAGCGCCCTCCGAGTCACCCGCGACGCGTGCACGATTGATCTCACCGGCAAGCGATTGCAACACCGCAATCGCCTCGGGGGTATTGAAGTCATCGTCCATGGCCGCATGAAAACGCTGCCAGGCAGCGCTTTCATCGTGGCCAGTGCGCGCAGCGGCCATCACGGGGATCTGCGTCATCGCAGGCGCATCGAGTTCCCGCAGCGCTGTGTACAGTCGCTCAAGTGCGGCCTCGGCTTGCTGCAACTGATCGAGCGAATAATTAATCGGTCCCCGATACTGACTCGAAATCAAAAAATAACGCAGCACCTCGGGATGACGGATCTTTCCCGAATCGAGCACTTCTCGAATCGTGAAAAAATTCCCGAGAGACTTCGCCATCTTTTCATTGTCGACATTGACGAAGCCGTTATGCATCCAAAGATGTGCAAAGTGCGCGCCCGTTGCGGCGCACGATTGGGCGATCTCGTTTTCATGATGTGGGAATTTCAAGTCCATGCCACCCGCATGGATATCGAACTCGGCGCCTAAGAGCTCTGCTGACATCACCGAGCACTCGATATGCCACCCTGGTCTTCCTGCCCCCCAAGGCGAGGACCACGACGGCTCACCCGCCTTGGCCTGCTTCCAGAGCACAAAATCAAGGGGATCGCGTTTACTGGTTTCGACCTCGATGCGAGCCCCGGCGCGAAGATCCTCTAAGCGCTTGCCCGAGAGCTTGCCGTAATCTTTGAAGCTCGATACCGAATACATCACATCGCCATTGCCCGCCACATAGGCGTGGCCTTTATCTATCAGTGTCTGCGTGAGCGCGATCATGCCGGCGACATGTTGGGTCGCGCGCGGCTCATGATCGGGGCGCAAAATATTCAGACGATCGTAGTCTTCGTGCATCGCCTCGATAAAGCGCTCGGTAAACGTACCCATGGGCTCCCCGAGCTCGGCCGCGCGCTTGATGATCTTGTCATCGATA
>RFOD01000075.1 GCA_009926865.1 Gammaproteobacteria bacterium
GCCCGCCCTGCTCAATGGCCTGCGTCACCGAGCGCTGCATACGCTCGCCCGCCTCCGCGTCGATCAAAGGGCCGATCAAAGTTTGCCGATCGCGCGGATCGCCGATCCGCAGCGCGGGATAGATTTTAAGCAAGCGGTGCAATAACGCCTCGCGGACGCTCTCGTGCACGATCAATCGGCGCAGGGTGGTGCAACGCTGCCCTGCCGTGCCGACCGCAGAGAAAACAATCGCGCGTACCGCTAAATCTAAATCAGCGCTCGGAGCGACGATCATCGCGTTATTTCCCCCGAGCTCGAGAATCGATCGCCCAAAGCGTGCGGCCACTTTTGGACCGACCAGCGCACCCATACGGGTCGAACCTGTCGCTGAGACGATAGGTATTTGTGGTGAATCTACTAGTGTCGCTCCCACCTCAGACCCGCCGTGTACACACTGCACCAGCCCCGCGGGAGCACGCCCGTAACGCGCTAGCGCACGATCAAAGATTTTGAGAGTCGCATCGGCACAACCCGGAGTTTTCTCCGAAGGCTTCCAAATAACGGGGTTGCCGCACACCAAGGCAAGCGCCGCATTCCATGCCCAGACCGCTACCGGGAAGTTGAACGCCGAAATTACCGCGCAAGGCCCCATGGGGTGCCAGGTTTCCATCATTCGATGCTCGGAACGTTCACTCACAATGGTCAAGCCATAAAGCTGACGCGATAACCCGACGGCGAAGTCACAGATATCGATCATTTCCTGGACTTCGCCGAGACCCTCGGAAACGATCTTGCCTGCCTCTAGGGTCACCATGGCAGCCAAGTCATCTTTGGCCTGACGCAATTCTTCGGCAAATAAGCGAACCAACTCCCCCCGCTGAGGAGCCGGAACCTCGCGCCATACCTTAAAGGCTGATACGGACTGTTCGATGCAGCTCGCCACGTCGGAGGGTGAGCTCTCAGTCACGCTCACCACTGTGCTGCCATCAATCGGCGATCGACTTGTCAGTTGGCTCATAGAGGCTCTTTGCTCCTCAGAAAAACTTGAACTGGAATGCAGGTACGCATCAGCTTACACAGGTCGAGTTTAACTCAGCCACAAACGCCGATAAGTGCCCGCGGGATCATAGACGCGAGCCTGCTTCACGGGGTCAAAGCGTCGCCCGTCCCGCGGGTCGGTTCCCCGCCCGGCGAGATATAACCAATTACCGTGATTACTATAGACATCGTAATCGAGGAGGCAATGCTCAAACCAAGCGGCGCCGGTGCGCCAATCACCCTCTAAATCATTGACCCAGTAGCTTGCAACATTTTGCCGAAGACGATTCGAGAGATATCCCGTTACGCGAATTTCCCTCATCCCTGCATCAATGAAATCCACACCTGTCTGACCTTGTTGCCATATCATCAAACGTTCCGGCGCATGTCGTGGTACAGGCCGATCAGACAACCCCTCCGGGCGATAGAGTTGTCGACCATGCTGTAAATGTAAAAACCGAAAGTAGTCTCGCCACCAAAGTTCAAAGCCAATCCAATAAGTGCTGTCGTTAGCCCCATAGCGCTGCTCATGGGCGACCAAAGCCTGCCATATTGTTCGCGCTGACAACGCTCCGATCGAAAGCCAGGGTGAGAACTTGGTGGAGTAGTCCATACCGATCAGCTGATTACGGGTTTCTTTGTAGTGCTGCGGAAGATCACTGTCAAAGTAGCGCTGGAGATGCGCGAGCGCTGCGCGCTCACCACCCCTGCCCGCGATCACGAAACTACTTCGAGATTCAACCGACTCAGAGACCGCACTCAGCGTGAGCAAAGCATCCACTGATCCTCGCTCAGCAGGATGCCAACCAAGCGCTGAAATGCACTCGTATAACTCATGCGGGCTCGGCGAGAGCGGCGACGGAATCCCGAGTGGCGCTCGCGGTACGCAACCGGCGCGCTCTATCTCACGACGAAAGCGAGTGAAAACGGCAGGTAGTCGGGCGATCTCAAAAGGGAGATCATCAGGCTCGAGCGCGCTCGATTGCCAAATCGATACCACCTCAAAGCCTTGTGACTCACCGAGCCTTTTTAAATTATTGAGATCATCTTGCTCTTCAGGTGCCGCGATCTGTTCACAATAGAGGACGGACGCACCGAGGGTAGACATCAGTTTCGCTATTTCAACGCTCGCCTCACCCGCGAGCACCCAAAGCGTTTGCCCCGCATCAGCCAACTGCGTCGCCACATCGAGCAAACCCGCGGCCAGCCATTGGCGCCGCAGCACCCCCATCCGGCAAAAACCCAATCCTGGACCGACGGTCGCTTCGTCATTCTGACGTGCATCGTGCACATAGACGCACAGGACTCGGGAGTGGCGCGCCATCGCCGCGTGCAGCGGGCGCTGATCGGTCAGCCGTAAGTCCTGACGAAACCAGACGACGCCGATATCCGACACCCTCGGCGCCTCTTAAAAGATATCCCGAGAAATATCTCGAGAAGTGGCCGACGCCTGATCCCCCGCACGCCGCGCGGCCCGCCCAGCACGCCGACAGGGCTCGCTGCAGTACTGGACTTGGCCCCAATTACGCGCCCAAGCCTTCCGCCACGTCATAGATCGACCACAGGCGACACAGGGCTTACTCGGTAAGTACGACTTATTACCCCGATGATCCATCACCCTTACCTGCCTAGGTCGACAGACGCGCGAGCGCTAATATCCGCTCGGCTTGTTGCAGATGAGGCCGGTCAATCAGTTTTCCTTGCAAACGAAAAGCGCCCGATCGGGGGGTCTCCGCGAAGGCCTGAACGACCGCCTCGGCCCATTGGTGCTCTTCCTCAGTCGGGGTGAAGGCTGCGTGAATGGGTGCGATCTGCGCCGGATGAATCGCCAATTTTCCATGGTAGCCCGCGCGGCGAGAGGCTCGAGCACGCGCCTCAACGGCCGAGGTGTTCTGAATGTCAGTATCCACGGTGTCGATCGCGAGCACCCCCGCCGCTGCCGCGACGAGCTGACATTGACTGCTCGCCCATTGATAAGGCGGCAGGTAGTGGCCGTCAGGATCGCGGTTACCCGATGCCCCAAGCTCGATGGCGAGATCCTCAGCTCCCCAAGTCATACCTACCACCCGAGCTGGGGCGCTGGCAAAGGATGAGATCGCCAGCAACGCACCTGCGGTTTCGGTAATCATCGGAATCAATTGGGTTTGCCCGACAGCCTGCCCATGGGCGCTCTCTAGGGCCTCCAGCCAATGATCCACCCGATCGACATCCGCCCCATG
>RFOD01000076.1 GCA_009926865.1 Gammaproteobacteria bacterium
AACACCTTCGACGATATCGTCGATATACGTGAAGTCGCGCTGGTGCTGACCGTAATTGAAGACATCAATCGGCTCGCCAGCGAGAATTTCACGTGCAAACAGCATGGGCGACATATCGGGCCGCCCCCAGGGGCCATAGACCGTAAAAAATCGTAAAGCGGTCACGGGTAGCCCAAACAAATGCGCGTAGTTATGCCCCATGAGTTCCCCGGCCCGTTTGGTTGAGGCATAAAGCGACACGGGGTGATCCACTCCGCGATGGGTCGAGAAAGGCATGCGGGCGTTCAGCCCATAAACCGAGCTCGTCGATGCAAAGACGAGATGCTCAACACCCTGTGCGCGACAGCCCTCGAGCACGTTCAAAGTACCGCGGACGTTACTATCGACATACGTATGCGGATTCGTCAAAGAATACCTCACCCCCGCTTGCGCGCCGAGGTGAATCACCTGAGTGGGTGTGGTCCTAGCAAATAATGCCGCGACCCCCGCATCGTCGGCCAAATCGAGCTGATGAAAAGCGAACCCCCTTTGGCCCTGCAACTGTGCGAGTCGCGCTTCTTTTAGACTGACCTCATAGTAATCATTGAGATTATCTAGCCCGATGACCGCATGACCCTCCGCCAACAACCGAGCGGATACGTGCATACCGATAAAACCCGCAGCGCCCGTCACTAACACGCTCATGATTTAACGTTCACCATCAACGCCTCATGCAGGGCGAGCTCTTCGGGCGAGGGTTCGATGACGGGAATCACCCCCGCTGGCCGCACCCAGCGCTGGAGGGGCGATGATTGCTTGATCGCCGCTCCTGCGGAGATGGATTCTTTGAGCTCAAGCGCACTCTGCCCGCCGGTCATGGCGAGATACACCTCAGCCAAAATCTCCGCATCGAGTAACGCCCCGTGCAGATCGCGTCGCGCATTATCCACCCCATAACGCTTACAGAGCGCATCGAGACTATTGCGCTGACCGGGGTGACGCGATCGCGCGAGCGCAAGCGTATCCACCACCGTGCATTGTCGCTCCATCACTAGGCGCTTGCGACTCACCGCCTCGCACCAACGGCCAAGCTCTGCGTTCAAAAACCCCAAATCAAAGGGTGCGTTATGAATGATGAGCTCGGCCCCCTCGACAAACGCTAAAAACTCTTCAACGACATCGGCAAAGCGTGGCTCACCCTGAAGCTTCTCAAGCGTGAACCCATGGACCTCGGTGGCGCCCACATCGATCTCGCGCTCAGGGTTCAAGTAACGATGGAAATGTCGCCCGGTTGGGCGCCGACTCACAAGCTCAACACAGCCGATTTCAATGAGCCGATGTCCCTCGCTGACCTCAAGGCCTGTGGTTTCGGTATCGAGCACAATTTGACGCATTAGGCAGAGGTCCTTGCAGAAGCCAAAAGATCATCAATCGCTCGATTGGCAAGTTGATCGACCCGCTCATTACCCGGCACCCCCGAGTGACCCTTGACCCAGTGCCACGCAATATCGTGTTCAGCGGCTAGCGTATCGAGCACTTGCCAAAGATCCTGATTTTTGACGGGCTTTTTATCGGCGGTCCGCCATGCGCGGGCTTTCCAATTGGGGAGCCATTCTGTGATACCGCGTCGAACATATTCAGAGTCGGTATAGATATCTGCGGCCACTCGGCGCTTGAGCGCCTCGAGCGCGCGAATGACGGCCGTTAATTCCATCCGATTATTAGTGGTCAAAGATTCAGCGCCTGAGAGCTCTCGCAAGTGCTCGCCCAGCTCGAGAGTCGCCCCCCAACCTCCGGGACCGGGGTTACCGCGACACGCGCCATCGGTGTAGATCTGTACCCGCGACATCAGGATTTGCTGCGATTCGCCGAAGAAGGCTCAGTTAGACCGCCGAGAACCGAACTGCGCCGCCGCTCCAAAAGACGTGGGCGCAACGGCGTTAACGTGTGTAAGCGTTTTTTGGCCTTCAGCAAGTAGGCCCCACCGGGCAAAAGATAGAACATGCCGCGCTGCATGCGATAACTCGGCTCAATCGGCTCGCCCCAAGGAAGCTCATGTAAATATTTGCGCTGCTCGAGCACGTCATAGCCCAAGAGCTTGAGCCAATCACGAAGACGACGCTCGGAAATCAGTCGCCGAAGCCCGGGCGGAAAGCCGCTGCGGCTCGCTTGGGCGCGAAGTCCCCATGGACTCCAAGGCGAGAATCCCAAGATCAATAATTTCCCCTCTCCGGTGAGCACTCGATCGACTTCGCGCAAGAGCGCATACGGATCAGACTCAAATTCGAGGGTGTGCGGCAAAATCACGGCATCGACGGAATCACTCACAATCGGAAGCTGCGTCAGTCGACACTCTATATCTGAAGACTGATCAACGCCCATCTGCGATCGAGCGGTCATACGAGATGCGACCAAGGTCTGCGAGCGCGTCCGCGCCGCACGCAATAAATCTCGATCAGCCCCCCAAGCACCCACCTGTAGTGCTTCCCAACCAAAGCAGTCCTCGAGGGCTTCATCGAGCAGCTGAGCCTCTGTGACACGCAAGGCGCGCCCTTGAGCGGAATTGAGCCATGGGAAGAGTGCTGAACTCATGCGCGAAACGATAGCAATTTTCCGCTATCGGTTAAATACGCGGCCAATGACACAGTTGGTGACACGGCTCTCGATAGCCACGACCTTGGCCCTCGCGCTTAGCGCCTGCGCGGCTTTCCCCACCGACCCTATTCGTGCCGACTCATCGCCCATTCGCCCACCCAAAGCCGTCGGGGAAAGTACCGAAACGAATTCAGGGTCGGTTGCCAAGATGTCCGAGACGGAGGCTATCGCAAACGCCGCGTCGAGCCTGACGCCTGCGCCCTCCACGCTGATTGAGATGCCACAGGGTCCTGCCGATCTCATGGATCGGGTGCGAGCGGGATTTATGCTGGAGG
>RFOD01000077.1 GCA_009926865.1 Gammaproteobacteria bacterium
GGCCTCGGTGATGAGCGATGCGCAAACCGCCTATTTCACTGAATCGATATCGTCCTTGGATGCCTTGAGCAAGCGTGCGAGCGCCTGGGCGGAGAGTCCGCAGACTTTGCAGGCCTATGCTTACGCGTACGTCCAATTTCGAGAGCTACAGCTCGCCTTACTTGGCGATGATGAAAAGCGCGCGAAAAAGGTGGGGGGGCTTTGTGTGGATACCCTTGAGCGCCTGCTCAAGTCCAAAGCGGACTTTGCCGAAGGGCACGCGTTACTATCGGCCTGCTATGGGTATCTCGCTAATCTAGGCGGATTTGCGGCGATCCGTAACGGTTCTCGCAGTGGGAAAGCTATCGAGTCAGCCTTAGCATTGGCGCCTGATCACGCGCGCGTACTCTTAATCAATGGTTTCGGTGTGTACTTCCGGCCGGCTTTTGTGGGCGGAGATAAAGCAGCGGGTTGTCAGCTATTTGCTGGCGCGGCAACGGCTTTCGAGCAAGGTGCTGAGACCCGTGCTGCGGCACTCGGGGGTCATGATTGGGGTGCAGCAGAAGCCTACTACTTCAAAGGTCGCTGCGCGCGCGATGCGGGTGATACCGCTACGGCCGCCACGGCATTCGCTCGCTCAGCCCAATTGGCGCCCAGCTTTAAGCGAGCGGTCAAAGCGGCTACACCCTGAGCGCGACCGCGTACGATCAGCGGAGGGTGCGGCGCACTGCGGGCTCGCGATCAAAAAATACCGGCTTCGAGTCCTAGGGCAAGCGTCGCTCCGAGCTCTTGGCAGGCGCGAAGATCATCCGCTTTAGGGTCGCCCACAATCCTCAGCGGGGGGGCGATGGATTGCCAGCGGTAACCGGTCGCGATTTTCTCCACGGCAGCGATCGTGCCACGCCCATCGTCGCCGGCACTGACGAAGAGTCCATAGGGGAGGCCGGCTGTTCTATCGTCACTCGGATAAAATGTGGTATCAAAGAAATGTTTCAGTGCGCCTGCCATGTATCCGAAATGCTCTGGCGTGCCAATTAAAATTCCATCAGCTTGGAGCAGATCGTCCACCCCTGTCTGCAGCGCATGACGTTGTTCTAGTCGACAGTCCGCGCCACTTTGCTCGACTCCGTCGGCTACGGCTGTGCGCAAAATCTCGGTTCGTCCGCCTTGATGTCCGGCGTAAATTAAAAGAATCCTCGTGCTCATACTGATATTTGATGGACTCGCTTCTAGTTATCCATGGTGGATCGTTCCGACGTAGAACGCCAATCCTTCACCATTTGTAAGCAAATCACCAGCGCCGCGCCGAGGGCGGCCAGCGCCATGTCACGTTGAGCATCCCACTCATCGCCTTGCATACCCAAGAAAGCGGTACCCAGTTCTCCTCCAAAAATTTCGGCGGCACCCCATTCGATGACTTCATAGCATGCCGAGGTGGATAGGATCACGTTAAAGGGCAGAAACCAGCTCCAAAAACCGCTTACCTGAGAGCGGTGTACCATGAGTTCACGCAGCGGCATCATCAAAAGCGCACCGTAGGCAAAATGAACCAACCGGTCATAGTGGTTTCTTTGCGCATCCATCCATTGGTTAATGGAGTCACCGCCGAGCGATATCCAGGCCTCATCGTACGGCACCATGGAGTAAGTAAAGTGAGCGCCGATCGTATGCAAGCTTAAAAATAAAAGCACCGATAAAATCGCCGATTTAGAAAATGGCGTCTTCCGCGAAAGCGCCCATAGCGTCGTAAACCCGAGTACCACCAGTATGTTTTCGAGTAGCCAGGTTTCTCGGTCGATCGGGCTCCAGGCTAAGCCTAACCAGAGTAAACCAAAGATGACGATGACTGCCCGGATCTCAGGGGCTTGCCACATGGGATCAGTTCTTTTCAACCGTGTAGACGATTTCGGCACTGGTTTCTTTGCTGGCTTCTGTACGTAGTGTCCAGCGATCATTAATGCTGTAGCGCATTTTCAGCGTGTTGATGGTTTCGGCAAGCGAAATACCATAACTGATATAGAGTCGACTCGAGAGATACTTACCGAACACCAGCGAGGTTTCATTGCTTAAGTTTTGTTCGATACCCACATCCTCGATACCGATTCTCTGCCCGAGTTGCTGAGCGAGGATAGCGCTACCTTGGGCCAGTAACGCGTCGCGACCCGCTTTATTGGGATCGCCACTCTGTGTGCTCTCAAGTCCACCACCCGCGAGAATCAGTGAGACTACCTGAGATTGCGGTAAAGATGGTTCGGAGAAAAACGTCAAACGCGGCTCACGCAAGGTGCCACGCACGTTGACGCCTGCTTTGACATCGGGGAAAACTTTGACCGCGCGGACGTCGATAGCGGGATCGCTAAGCAGCCCACCGGAGAACTGTAAACGTCCGCGTTCGATATCCAGTTGTCGCCCGAGCGCTGCGTATCGACCCTCGCTGACGCGTAATTCGCCAGCGGCGCGCGTGGGAGTCGCAGGCGCACTTTGGATACTGATATCTCCTTGCAGGCGGCCGCTGAGCCCAAAACTTTCCAGGCTGACCTGATCGCCCAAAATCAGCCTGAGATTACTACTGACGGCGAACGTGGACTCAGGATCAACGGGCTCTGCATCGA
>RFOD01000078.1 GCA_009926865.1 Gammaproteobacteria bacterium
CCCAAGCGTGCGATAAGTCCGTTTCGCCGCGCGCTGTAAACGCTCAAGGACCGCTTTGGGTAAATCGGTCGCGGCGCCACGCGTGATGCCGTGCCGAGTCTGATAGCCGCGATCCCACTTCACTTTACGGGTCGCGATCGGATGGGTGGCTGCACCGGGCGTATCGCCCATCGAACCAAAGTGCAACTCCCAGGGTGGCAAAGTGCTTAACCGATCATTACCCATCACACCGACATACAGCTCTCGACCGTCAATGAATTCTTCCACTAACGCATCGGTACCGATCTGGCTGTGAATAAATTCCATCCGCTCTTTCAGGTGCACCGGATCACTCACCACAGACGCTTGCGCGATCCCGAGCGAGGCATCTTCGGTCGCGGATTTGACGATCAAAGGATAGGCGAGCTCTCGAGGCAAACGAAAGCGAGCACCCTTACGTAACACCATAAAGCGAGGGCTCGGAATACGATGATAGGCGAGTAATTTTTTTGCTAAAGGTTTATCGCGGGAAAGTAAAAGCCCGCGTGGATTACAACCGGTATATGGCTGGCGCATGAGCTCAAGGTACGCCACCACATGTTGATCGTAGGTGACGATGCCGTTGAACTCTTCGAGCAAGTTGAAAACGACATCGGGCTTACGCTCGGTTAAGGCCCGGCGTAGCGGGGAAAGACTATCGAGTAAGCCGAGCACCTCAACCTGATGACCGAGCGCTCTTAAGCCTTCAATGACATCGCGTTCGGTACGAAACTCATCGATTTTTTGCTCACTGAGCCCTGAGATATCACTGGGCGGCACTAGGCTCTCGTGCACCACCACCAAGACCGAACGTGCTTTCATTACATAATAAATCCCACATCCGCCCCCTGCCGTGCAAGTCTGACGGCTTTAATGAGTCGGTTGCGCACGATGAGTCGGCACTCGCGCAAGGATCCTTTGAGCCAGAGATGACGCGCTCGGCAGCGCTCAATACCTAACTCAACCAACTGTCGCGCCACATAAGCCTCTACACCCGTTGCGGCCACCAAGTCCGCGATGAACTCGGATTTCTCTTGGCGCAGCAGACTCTCCGCGCGATACGCTCGACCCGTTTCAGGCTTAGCACTAAAGGTCCGACCCAAAGCGCGATCTAGCAAAGAATAATCACGCCCTGCGCGACGAGCGAGGCCGCGTCGATAATAATCTCGTAGACGATGGGTACTGCGTGCAACCGATTCCACGCGAGCGACTGAGCGAATCGGCGGACTCTGATCTCGGATACTAGCCATCAACGCATCCATCGCCTGTAACTTCACAAGCGCGGGTGTGTCGCGATAACGAGTCCGCCAGCGACTTCGGGGGGCCAGCCAGACGGCAAAAGTCTCCGCGAAATCTTCGGCTGGGTGTGACTGGGCATACCAATTATCGAGATGCTGAACATAGGCTTCATCGAGAGGGCGTGCCCGATAATGATCGGGATAAGGTGTGCTCGGTGACCCAAAGATATCGCGCCAAATTTTTCGACGACGCAGACGGTAGGCGGTATCGATCGCATGCCCGGCTTCGTGCCGCAGAATTCGCATCAAGGTTTCCGATTGTCCACCATCCACCCATTTGTTCATCCGACGCTCCAAGCGCTCAAGACGAGGATGAGCCAAATAAAATGGGATCGCGATCCCCGGGATACCATCCGGTGAAAACCACTCTTCGGCAAACCAGACGTGGGGTTTAAAGAGAATGCCCCGCTCTGCGAGTTCCGCATATAGACGACGAATCGCACGCTGCAAACCTGCGCGACGGGGCACACCCAAACCGAGATCGCAAAATCGAGTCTGTAGCAGTGCTAAATCACTTAGACGCGCCCAGGTGGCCTTACCGGCCTTGCGCGATCGACTCTTCGCAGCGTTACGTCGCACGCTCTGTGCTTGCGATCTCATCGAGCAGTACCTCGGCCAGTAGCCGATCTGCAAGATGCGCGATTTGCGCAGCGTCCACAAGCGCTTCACGCCATACCCAAGGAATCCCGTCCTCACCCACCACGGCTCCAGCGATCGCACCGGTGACCGCCGCGGCCGCATCGGCATGCCCCCCCGCATTCACCGCGCGCAAGACGCGCGTCTTCCAATCACCGCCGGCGGAAAGTGCGCTCCAGGATTGTTGCCAGGCTTGCGCGACAGCCTGAGCTGACCACGCGGGATCTGGCGCCTCGCTCAATACGGACGCCCAAGGCTGGCCCTGCAAAGCACGCAAAAGCGCACGGCTCACCTGCTCAGCGACCTGCAAGGTGATCCACTCCTGAGCGGTGACCATGAGGACTGGACGCAAATAAAGCGTAAGTCGCTCGGGGCGACCTGCAGACCACATCACAAGCGGTGCTAAACGCGAGATGGAATCAGGGCCATCGGAAGCCCCCGTTGAGCGCTGCGGTGATGACTGCGACGACGGCTGCGACGAGGCCCACCCTGAGGCTCCTAATGCCCGAGCAGTCCCCGCACTGATGCCCACACACTCGCCGGTCGCTGACGGGACCCCCTCACGTAACCAACGCTCGAATCGTTGGCGTTGATCCGTCACATCGCACGCGCCGCAAGCGAGCAAGCTC
>RFOD01000079.1 GCA_009926865.1 Gammaproteobacteria bacterium
TCGGCCGTGAGTCCCGAAAGACTAGACATTGCTATTCACCTCCATAGATGTTTCCATCAACACCGCGCACTCCCGCGCGGAAGGGATTGCCGGCTGCGGTAAATACCGCAACCTGCAGGCGACGACCGAGATCGCTCCCGCTGACAATTCTTCTCCCCCCATCCAATAATCTTTGACGGTTTGCAGACCGGTAACGCGTGAGCTTAGCCTCATGCCGCACGCCCTCCCGCCTGAAAACTCTCGACTGCATCCACGTTCTCACGCGTGACACGCGTCGCCCCAGCACGTCTTACGGATCGTTCAATCGCATCGCGCAGCTGCTTAGCCGCGGAGATTCGTACCAAATAAGGCTCATTCGCGACGCGCTCATCCAAGCGGCGCAACGCGGCCTCATCCCAATCCAAGGTTTCCGATACCGCTCTGGCAGGTGTTGGATCCACCCGATCCATGTCGGTTGCCAGCGGCAAAATATTGAAGAGCGCGTCAAACAGCGCGTTACAGACTTCTTGCACGAGGTACGTGGCTCCGGCATAGCCCATGAAGGGCGTGCCGGTATGACGTCGTACGATGGCTCCCGGGAAAGAGGCGGGGATAAACATCGAACGAGGTCCGAGCTCGGCCAGATACATGCGCTCGTTGTAGCTACCGAATAGCACGAGGGGGGTTTTCTCGCGTATCGCTTGACGTACAGCGCCATTGTCGGGCTTGACACCGGGCTGCCGCGCATACGAAAACATGCATGGCAGGCCGAGCTCGGATTCGAGGTAGTGACGCACGCCACGGGCGTAGGTTTCATTGGCGACAATTGCAAAACTTGCAGTCCCAAAGAAATCTTGCGTCACTGAACGCCACAGATCCCACACAGGTTTGATCGTGGTGTGTTTTTCTTGCTCGATGAACGCTGTCGGATCGAGTCCCACCAGCTCACCAAGCGCTGTCAAAAATTTAGTCGTACTATGTAGGCCGATCGGAGCTTGCAACCAAGGCCGCTCGAGCCCCTCGCACAGTAGTGCGCCATATTCGCGGTAGAGACAGACATTGACGTCCGCATCCGCGAGTTTGGCAATATCTTCGAGATGGCTTCCGAGCGGGAAAATCATGTTGATTTCTGCGCCGATACCCTCAATGAGGCGTCGCACCTCGGCGAGATCCGACGGCATATTGAACATGCCGTAAGCCGGACCAATGATATTGACTCGAGGACGATACTCGCCTGGCTCGCCTTTGTAGCGCTCCTTCGGCGGCGCAGGAACTTTTTTGGGGCCGAATTCCGTCCATAGCCACCACAACGCCCGATTCGCGCTCTGCCACTGATCTTCGTCAATCGTGCGCGGTAAAAAGCGTTTAATGCTGGTGCCCTCAGGCGTCACCCCGCCCCCGATCATTTCGGCAATCGACCCTGTGACCACCACTGCAGGTAGATCCGGATCCAGCACAGCATGCGCGCGCTTCATCGCGCCCTCG
The DNA here is from genome assembly GCA_009926865.1 of Gammaproteobacteria bacterium. Classification (GTDB taxonomy): domain Bacteria; phylum Pseudomonadota; class Gammaproteobacteria; order Steroidobacterales; family Steroidobacteraceae; genus UBA964. The sequence continues at coordinate 1,465 of RFOD01000079.1, forward strand.
GTACCGTGTTGTCCTAGCTCCTCTTCGGCGAGTCCTGTCACGACCACCGGTAATTCATGGGGCGGCAGGGTATCGGTGTAATTGAGGACCGAGGTCACCGGCAGGTTTTCGCAGCCGACCGGGCCGTCGATGATGACCTGTAAGCCTTTAACGGCTGTGAACACGTACACCGCACCCCAATATCCACCCGCGCGATCGTGATCGAGAACGAGCATTAGAGGCCCTCCCCGGTCGGTCGTACTTTTGCACGATCCAATTTTCGGCGATACGCTGCCTTAAAGTCGGGATGGAGCTCAGGCTTTGAGGGCCACACACCCGCAACCTCACCGCTACCGGTGGCGCCAAAAAACGATTTCATTTCTGCAAATCGGTTGCGACTCGCCAATTGGGTATTGATGAGATGGGCAAGCGAACCCGCACCTGCTGCACCCATTAAGGGTCTCGCCGAGATGAGGTTCGTAAAATATAGCGCGGGAATCGAGATTTCTTTGGCCTTTTGCACGACGGGCGTCGTACCGATGACCAGATCCGGCGTAAACTCCTGCATCGCAGCGAGATCCTGCTCGAGCGATGCACGGAATTGAACTTGTACACCGCGCGCACTCAACCACTCGGCATCGAGCTCAGAGTACGGTGTTTTGGGGCAAGCCGTACCCACGTAGCGCACATCGGCACCGCTATCGACCAAAAGACGAGCCACGAGTAACTCAGAGCCTTCATAGCCAGAAAGCGTGATCCGACCTTTTATAGGTGCGGCATCGAGGGCCGCTCGAATCGCTGGTAAAGCTTTATCCTTGGCGAGCTCAATTTTCTCGCGTGACACGTTACAAGCCTGGCCGATCGCTTCGAGCCAGGTCGCCGTGCCGTCATAACCTACGGGTGCTGATCCCACAATCGGGCGACCTGCACGTTCGAACTCTCGACA
>RFOD01000080.1 GCA_009926865.1 Gammaproteobacteria bacterium
GTAAGTAAGTAGGGTAGATCCCCTGCGCTGCAAAGGATTTCGGTCTTACGCCCAATGTTAGGCGGGTGTAAGGGCGTAAGGCCCGCCTTCAACGAAATCCCGCCTACGCTGGTGGCCATGGCACGCACCATCGAGTTCGACGTAGAGGCGCTCATCGGCAAGCTCGATGTGCTGCAGAAGGTTCAGCTCCCGTATGCCGGTAATCGGGCGCTATGGGCGCTGAAGCCGAAGCTGCGTGGTGCGCTGCAGGACGAGATGCGTTCGCGGTTCCGCGCTCCAGTCCCGTTGACGCTCAATTCGCCGTTTTTGCGGATTGATGGGCTTGAGATGGCGATCTCGATTAAGCCCGACAAGGTGGCCAAGGGCAGCGACCCTGCGAGCTACCTGTACCCGGTGACAGCAGAGCGCGGTGTTGGTGGCACCAGAGAGGCTTATCCGACTGTTGCCACTAGGAAGCTGCGCAACATGGGCTTGATTGACAGCAGCTCGTTCTTGGTGCCGTATCTGGGCGGTCGTGGTGTGCGGACGCGCAATGGCCGCATGATTCCCGCGCAATACCGCGAGGCGTTGGCGGGCGTGCTGGCGGACGATCGGATGCGTAGTGGGTGGCGGTATTTCCTGACTCCCGATCCGCGATCGAAGCGCGGCCAGAAGGGCAAGACCTTCCCGCCTGGCATTTACCGGGTGAAGGGCCGCAATGACATCCAGATGTTGTTCGGCATCGCGAAAACCCGCACTGCGCCTGTGATCTTCCCGTTTGGTGATCTGATTGAGCAGAAGGCGAACGACTTGCTGCCGTCGCTACTGAGCAAGGCACTGGCGGACGCCCTGCGCTAACTCGCGGGGTGGCGTCGGCGCGAATTATGCGCTACGCTGACGCCGTTATCGCTTAACGGTTATGTCCGTTTCTTCGCTTAGGGCTGAGGTGCGTCGCGCTGATGCGGCTTACAGGGCTGGTATGCCCGTGATGACTGATGCCGCATTCGATGCATTGGTCGAGGAGCTGCGTGCTGTTGCGCCGCATGCACCGGAGCTGTTGGTTCCTGGTGGTGGTCGTGCGCTGTTGTCACTCGATAACCGGCCCGTCGAGGAGTGGTGGCCTGGTTGCTGTGCAGCCGAAGGTGGATGGCGCGAGTGTGGCGCTGCGGTATTTCAACGGGCGACTGGTTGCTGCGTGGACCCGTAGCGGGATTGATTGCACCGAGGTACTGCGTGATGTGGTGCCGAAGCAGGTGGTGGTGACGGACGAGTTTGAGGTGCGTGGTGAGCTGTGGGGGCTTGATGGCCGCCAGAGCACGCCAGCAGCCGCTCTAAGGCGCGGTAAGGCGGTTTCGGGTGGGTTGGCCTACGCAGCGTTCGGAGGCGCCTTCCAGGAGCGCACAGAGGTCGATGCGATGGCTTGGCTTGGTGACTTGGGTTTCGACTGCGTGGATTCGCTGCTTTGCACGCGGCTGCAGGAGGTGCAGGGATTGCAGCGAAATGGCGCGAGCGGAAGCTGTGGGATCGCCCGTGGCCGACCGATGGCGTGGTGGTGAAGGTGATCGACCGCGAAGTGCAGTTCCAGATGGGTGAGTCGTCGCGTGCGCCTTGGTGGGCGCTGGCGTGTAAGTGAGACTCACTGCGCCAGAGTGAGTCTCAATGAGACTGACGGCATGGGTTGACGCTTCTGCGAAATCCATGGCATAATTCACGGCATGGGGTACGAGCCCCGCTTACCGCTTACCTTTCACCCTCATGAACCCTCCGATCCTTCTCTGTCGCGGCAATGAGCTTTGCTCTTGGTTGCCATGCGGCCACGACATCGTTGCCTGCAGCTATGGCTTTACTGACAAGCCGGGCATGAAGCTTTACACGCGGGTTTCGGCTCAAACTGCTGAATCACAGATCGAAGCTCACATGGAGCGCGGCTGGAAGGTGGTTGCATGAAGCTGATCACCCGTCACACCCGTGCTCCCAAGGCGGGAGCTTTCATCCGCTGCCCTTATTGCGAGTGCGTGAGCCGCGTTACGCATTTCGCGTGGTCTGCACTCGGATGCCCGCACTGCAATGAGATGGTGGCCAAGGACCGCTGGGCTTACTGCGACCGCTCCGAGGTGGCGCCAGCCGAGATCTTGAAAGCTGGTGCTCCTGTCACTTTGCGCGATGGCGATGAGTGGTGCAT
>RFOD01000009.1 GCA_009926865.1 Gammaproteobacteria bacterium
TATGAATCTCTCAATGAATTCATGCTTAATTTTTTGGCGGTATGTGTTGAGCAACGAAAGAACATCATCGTATCGGGCGGTACCGGTTCAGGGAAAACGACACTACTGAATGTACTGTCATCATTGATTCCTCGTCAGGAGCGTGTCGTCACAATCGAGGACTCCGCCGAGCTGTCGCTTGATCATCCGAACCTCGTAGCGCTTGAGACTCGGCCCGCGAACTTGGAGGGACGCGGTGAAATATCGGTTCGAGATCTTGTCCGTAACGCCTTGCGTATGCGCCCGGATCGAATCGTTGTGGGCGAGTGTCGCGGCGGGGAGACGCTCGACATGTTGCAAGCCATGAACACGGGACACGAGGGGTCTATGAGTACGGTCCATGCCAATAGCCCTCGCGAGCTCTTGTCACGTCTTGAGGTGATGGTCTTGATGTCTGGGGTCGATCTGCCCATTACAGCCATCCGAGAGCAGATTGCTGCGTCGATTCATGTGATCGTGCATCAAGCGCGATTTCCCTGTGGTGCTCGTCGAATCACGCGTATCACCGAAGTTACTGGTCTCGTCGCCCGCACCATCCAAACGCAGGATCTTTTTCGCTATAGCAGTGTGGGTGTTGATACCAAGGGCCGCAGTGCCGGGTGTTATGAGGCCACCGGGCATATGCCGCAATTCTACGAAACGCTTGCGCGCAGCGGTGTCGAGCTGGATCTCACGCCGTTTCACACGGCCGCGATCGTAAATCGCTGAGTGAGCTTTGTTTGTGAGTCCGAGTCAGTGAGTCCTAATCAGTGAGTCCCACCCATGATTAATAGTCTTCCCGCGTGGATTGCGCTCGCGGCGGCGATCGCCGCGATGACCAGTGCGATCGCGATCACGATGAGTTTGCGATGGGGTTCAAGACGTCATCGGCAGCGGCTCGCTCACCTAAGTGAGGTCGGTTTTGCTGGAATTTTTTTGTTTCTTGATCGGCAAACCTTTTGGCGTCTGAACGCGTTGGCCGCTTTGGTGGTGCCGCTGCTGGTGTGGGGACTGTTGGGCTGGGGTGCTGCACTGGCCACTTTCGCCTTGGTGCTGGTCGCGCCGAGTTTTGGTTATCGAGTACTCAGCGGACGCCGTCGCACAACTCTACAGCGGCAGTTACCCGATGCTGCGTCTGCGCTCGCGACCGCGTTACGTGGCGGTTTGTCCTTATCTCAGTCACTGGAGCAGGTGGTGCGATATCAGCCGCAACCGATCTCACAAGAATTTTCTTTGATGATGCGTGAACATCGGCTTGGCGTACCGCTGGATCGTGCGCTTGCGGCCATGGCCGATCGGATTCGTCTGCGTGATTTTGATTTACTCGTCTCGACCCTAGCGATCGCTAGAGACCTCGGTAGTGGCCTTGCTGAAGCGCTGGAGCGATATGCGCAAAGCGTCAGACGTCGCTTGACGCTGGAGGATCGGATACGTGCGCTGACGGCGCAAGGGCGCTTACAAGGGATTGTGATGGGTTTGCTGCCAGTGATCTTGGCAGTGGCGCTGATGATGGTCGACCCCCTGTGGATGCAGCCGCTATTTACGACCCTTTCTGGGTGGCTGACCTTGGCAGCCGTAGCAGTGCTTGAGCTACTCGGATTTTTGCTGATTCGAAAAATCATTGATATCCGAATTTAGCGAGTGGAGTGAGCTATGCTCTCTACGCCTTCGATTCAGTTTATTGCGATCAGCGCAGCCGGTACGGTAGTGATCATCGTTTTGCTGCTGTTAGGCAGTTCTAGGGAGCTTTTACGTGCTTGGCGACGTGGCCAGTCAATCGCTTTGGTGGCTCGTCCGGCGCTACCACGATGGCTGCGGTTGTGGCTGCCGATCGCGCGAGTGCTTGCAGTGCATGCCGGGCCGCGTTTACCCGTGGTGGTGCGCGCACGCTGTCAAACGATCCTGAGACAAGCGGGTCTTGATGAAGAGCTCCTACCACAGGAGTGGTTGATGTTATCGCTCGTATGGTCGGTTTTAGGGGGACTGGTACCGCTTATCCTTGGTCGTTTTGGAATCTTTGGGTGGTTAAGTGCCATCGTCGTGATGAGTCTGCCGTGGCTTTGGTTGCGCGATACTCGGCGGCGACGCGAGCATGAAATCTTGCGCGACCTGCCGATGTATCTCGATATGTTGACGCTGGCATTAGAGGCGGGGGGTGCACTCAGCGTCGCGTTACGGGTGGCGACAGATCGCGCAGTCGAAAGTCCACTCAAGCAAGCGCTGCTACGCGTGCAAGGCGACCTACGCGCTGGTCGTAGCCGAGCTGAGGCCTTGCGCGCGCTGGGGGAGCGCTTGGATATCGCGTCGATGACCCCGTTGATCGCCGCTTTAATTCAAGCCGATGCGAGCGGCGGCTCGCTCGCGGCGGTATTAAGAGCGCAGTCTGAGCAGCGATTGAATGAGCGTTATGCGTTAGCGGAGAAACTCGCCATGGAGGCACCCGTCAAAATGTTATTACCTCTCGTGCTCTGTATATTTCCATGTACAGTTGTGGTCTTGGCGTTTCCGATTGTGCTGCGGTTCCTGAGCGCTTTCCAATGAATTTACGCTGGCGAGTCATATGTACGCCTTAGCGCGTCACGCGATATGAGACTTCGTACAGCAGCCTCATTCTTTGAGCGACTTCGCGGTTGGTGGCCAAAGCCTCCGCCTTCGGGAGAGGATGCTTTGCGCCTGCCGCGATGTAATTGCGTTCATACCTTCGCCATGCGTGTGCCGATTGACATTATCTTTATCGGCGAAAGCGGACTCGTCTTGAAGGTGTGTGAATCGGTGCCGGCTTGGCGAGTCCTGCGAAATGGTGCGGCCAAAGAAGTCTGGGAGCTGCGCGCTGGCGAGGCCCGGCGTCTGGGCTTCAGGGTCGGAGGTCAGGTGCCAGGTGTCGAGCAATCGGTGCAGGGAAAACCTTGTGTGACATCCATGCGTCTTCAAAGAAAATGTTTATATCAGGAACAAGAAAAAGGTGCGAGCATGCTCGAAGTCTTAATCGCGCTCGTGTTAGTCATTGGACCCTTGTGCGCCGCTCTTTTAGAGTATTCACAGTTGGCCGTTGCGCGATTTGGTTTGCAGCATGCGCTCGCTGAGACGGCCCGTGCAACGGAACGCAGTGAAGTCGGCAATGACAGCGCGACATCGCTGCATCTGCGGCGCGTGCTCGCGCATCACCTGTTACCGGCCGCATCGACCGGTCCGCCAGGGCACGCCAGTTCCCAGAGCACTGTCAGTGCGGCCGTGGCCGTGCAAGCTCTCGCATTGCGACCCGATCAACTTGGCTTAAATCTTCAATCAGGTCGTATCGTCGGCGGTGAGGGAGTGTTGGGCGTACAAGAAATTCGCTTGCAGGCAAGTTGGTGTCGGCCCATGTATTTTCCGCCCGCTAAACAATTCATTGGAGCGTTGGCAGGTTGGTTGAATCTCGGTCCGTTCGATGCGCTTTGCTTTGCGACGGGTGGATTTCCACTTCGCGCGGAGGCTCGCGCATGGCGGCCTCTATCGCGCCCACCTTTGGTCTCACCCTAGTTCTTTGAGATGAGCTTGCGCATTTGCTAAATCGTGTGGGGTATCAATATCCCATTCAGCCGATGGCATGGGGAGTAGGCGACGGTCTGGGTCGGCTTGTAATAGGGTCTTGGCGCCGTGATCGCCGCGTAACGCGTCGATCTTCGCAAAGAGACGAGCGGGCAAGATACCCGGTGCGCCAGCGCCGTCCCCATACTGCGCGGCGACAATCCGCTTTGGATCCAATCGCCAAAGGTCAATCAGCTGTTGCAGTTCATGGGCGCTCACTAAGGGCTGATCACCTAAGATAACGAGTAGCGCAGCCGGAGTCGGTTCAGATTCTTTGATGATGCGAAGCGCATACCGAAGCGAACCGCTTAAGCCCTCTTGCCACTCAGAGTAAACGAGCTGTTTGCATGGGATACCAAGATCCTCGAGGCGGCGTGAGATTAAGTCCGCCTCTGCACCCAAAACCACCCAGGGAGCAGCCCCTGTTGCGTTCTTAGCAGTCTGAATGACCTCGGCAAGCACGCAGTGATCTTTCCACGGGGCGAGAGCCTTGGGGCTGCCAAAACGGCGCGCAGCACCCGCGGCCAACACCACAACCTGCGGCGTAGCAGGTGAGGGAGTCGCAATACGAGCCAGAGCTAAGCCCAGCCTAAGGGGTTCTTAGTGCGCTTAATTGCCGCCCGCCGCATGCAAGGTTGCGGTGCGAGTGGGCTCTTTTGCCTGAACGCGCGGCACTTCATCAAGTACCCAGGCATTCGTTTGTCGTCTAGCGGGGCTCGGAATCGCAAAGATCACATCGCCACGCTCGCGAGCTTCACGCAAGGCAGCCAGATCAATTCGCCAACCGCGTGCTTCGAACTCATCGAGTTTGTCACGATATTGGAGGATGACTTTATCGGCAGGCATCATGAGCTCTTTCGCGCGCGACGGCGGAGTCAACGCAGGTTTGACATGGTTCATGACTTTGATGTCCTGCGAGGCAATAAACATATTGCGCTCGTTGATCTTCTTGTCTAACCAAAGATTGATACGGGGCTTGATGAATTTTCCAACGAAGCCCATCTTGCTGGGAAAAACCCCACGTTACGCTGATTGAGTAAGAATACGCGCGTGTGATTTTCATCGATCGGCGCTTCAAACATATATTGATGCATGCCGGTCGTGGGCGTGAAGTGGATGTAGGTCCACATATGATTCGGGCCGTACGTGCCAGAGCCTGCTTCCATTTTGCCCGCTTCTTTTTTGAAAAAGCGCATGATCGGATTGCGTAGCGGTGGCGCGTCAAAAGTCGAGAGGAAGCCGTAGCCCCAAGGATTGTTTTGGTGCGGCCGCAGCTCTGTCATCAAGTAAGTGTCTTCACGTTCACCTTGGTAGCCATGCGTCGGATGCACATATTCGTTGTGTGCAGGGTCTAGGCCATTTTCGATTGAGCGCTCGTAGTGATAGTTGATGTCAAAGGTAACAACCGTGGAGCGCCAGTCATCCGTGCCGTGTTCATCGACCGGCATGATGGGCGGGCGCTGTTCTTCCGGTAAATCACCGAGGAACGCAAAAACGATGCCGTATCGTTCTTGAACAGGGTAGGAGTCCACGCGCGCACGCGGAGGAGGTTTCGTCGTCTTGCCGATAGAGGGGATGCGTGTGCAAACCCCATCGCGATCAAATCGCCAGCCATGGTAAGGGCATTGGACTGTGCCATCTTCTTTGCACTTACCACGCGAGAGAGAGGCCCCGCGATGGATACAGGTGTCTGACAACACCGCTGGGTTACCTTGCTCGTCTCGAAATACCACAAAGTCGTGGCAGAGGATACGAACCTGTTGTGGGGTTTGACCAAGGTCTTCCGCTCGGACTACCGGGTACCAAAAGTTCATGAACATGTCTCGCACTCCCTGCTGGACGTTTGTCCTCACCGCTGCTATCTGGCCGCAGTGCCTTTGAATAATCAGTCTTTTTACGTCAATCGAAGCGCCGAGCCTAGCGAAGCAGGGTGGTTTCGTCCACTTATTGGACGGTAAGCGGGCTGTTTGATGCGTTGCGACGGCGACCTCGCCACGCTCAAGGCTTACTCAGGCACTGCTCAGGCGGTGTAGCACAGAACAAACTAGGGGAGAGCGCCGTGTCCCAGTCGAGTGTCAGTGACAGTGTCAAAAGCGGTTTTGAGGGCCAAGAGCAGCGCTTAGGGGAGGCGGTCGCCTTGGCGATTCGCACCCTCAAAGATGCGATGCCCTACCAGCACGAACTCAACGATGCGCTGGTCAAAATGCATTTAAATTCGGTGCAATTCGCGAAAAATGCCGGTCTCATGCAAGCGTACGTCGCCCACGATATCCAAACGATGGGCCCCACACTCGAGAGGATAAAGGCAAGAATGGATGCCACGGGCGATCCCGAGGACTCGTTAAGGGGGGTGTTTGATGGCACCAGCGCCTTCTATCAACTCTGTCTCGACCTCGAAGAGGCTCCCGGGCAGCGACGATTCACGTTTCCCTTTAGTACGGTTTTGGCGATTTCAAAAAGGATCGGTCAGTTCGATATGACTGACGAAGAGGTGCATGAAATTTGGCTACGTCCGCGGTTGCTGGGCTATGCGCAAGCGTTGGGGGTGCGTTGGGAGGTGTCGGACTTGGATGCCGAGGGTAAGATCACGGTCAAATTGGTGAATTGATACGGCTTCGAGGTGTGACGGTTTGTCCGCTAGGTGGATTGATCGGGGCAAACGGTCCAATTTTCATAAAGCTTAATGTTAGAAAAGCCACATAAGCGGCAGGGACATGCTGCATGGGTTTCAAATGGGTGTTGGTTTGATGCCACAGCCCTTTGAAGAAAATGCTCATATTCGGGGGTCAAACAATGTATCGACTGAATCGAGGTCTCTCGCGGTTTTTAGCTGTGCCATTGACGATGGCCATCGGCTCACCGGTTATTGCGCAAGCGCCTGATGAAGGTATCGCCCTAGAAGAAATTGTGGTGACGGCGCGTAAGCGCGAGGAAAATTTACTCGTGGTTCCGCTGGCGATCACGGCGGTTACGAACGCGCAACTGGAACGTCAAGGCGTCAAAGATGTCTCGGGTCTCATCTCGCGTGACCCCAGTTTGAACTTTGATACAGGTCTCGCTCCTTATGATACCCGTATCGTGATTCGTGGTTTGTCGCCCACTCGAGGTCGTCCTAACGTGGCGACTTTGGTGGATGGCATTGACGTGTCGAGTGAGGCGATTGGTGTGGCCGGCGGATCCTTGCTCATCAACCCACGTCTTCTCGATATCGCGCAGGTTGAAATCGTCAAAGGTCCGCAAAGCGCACTCTTTGGTCGTAGCGCCTTCGCGGGCGCGATTGCCTACACGACCCAAGATCCTTCGAGTAGCTTCACCTCTGGGTTTTCGATGGATGTGAACAACGAAAACCAGTACGAGCTCAAGGGTAATGCCTCGGGCCCCTTGGGTGACACGGCAGGCTATCGCTTGAGTGCCTATATTTTTGATAACGACGGCTTCTACACCAATGATGTGACCAATCAGTCTGCCGGTGGGGGTGAGGGGCAGGGTGTGGCCTTGTCCTTAAAGTGGGAGCCCAATGAAAGTTACAGTGCGAAGTTCCGCGGTGAGATTACGGATGATCAGTTCGATCCGCCCGCGCAGGCAGCCCTTGCGTTTAATGACTTCAATGCCGTGCCTGCAAACGTATCCATTTGCAATATTGGTGTGAACGCGGCGGGCGGCGCCGTGCCTGTCGGCTTTATCATCGACAAGAGCTGCCCCGTTAACGCGGCGACAACTGCGATCGGGTTACATGCTTACCGAGAGCTTGAGCGACTTACGGGGAACCTGGGTATTTTTGATGACATGCTGATCCCCGCGTTTACGGGGGCGGTCGGTGATGCGGACGGCTTGAGGCCGTCGTTCAACCCCAATAATTCGCTATCGACAGATGGTGGTTTAACAGCACCGAACTTCCCAGGTAGCGATCGTCAAGTACAGCGATTTTCACTTGTACAGAATTTTGATGTCTCGTTCGGGCGTTTCAGTGCGCTGACCGGCTTTACCAAGGCGGATGTCGATGTGCTCTTTGATATCGACAAAACGAGCTTCTTGCCGATTCAGCAAACGCTCGAAACGTACGGTCAGACAGAACAATTTAGTCAAGAGTTGCGATTCACCTCAGACTTTGATGGTCCGCTGAATTTTTTTGCTGGGCTGCAATACTGGAAAGAAAGCATTGAGCAGCGAGAGAAGAATATTACGGTCATCGGCCAAGGAACCACGTGTTTCGCGATTGACCTGCCTGGGTTTGCACCAGTAATCCAAACTCCTCCAGGGCCTGCAGGCCCGCTCACGGTGCCGTTTGGAAGTTGCACCAACCCCACGGGCGGATTCACATCAACCGACGTTTCGCCTTTCATGGCAAGCGTGCTCGGACAACGCGAATTTAACCTCACAACGCGTGATACCGACCATAAGTCGTTCTACCTCGATGTGGAGTGGGAGCCCACCGACAGCCTGAAGTTAATTGCTGAGGCTCGCTGGGTTGAAGAAGAAAACGATGTCTCGGCAGGGTTCACGAATGGCAGCACGGGTCCTGGCACTATTTTGCTTTGCGGCCAGAACGGGCCGTGTTTAAACGGTGCAGGCGTGCCTGCGCCGGGTTTCCCACCCATCTTGATGCCGAGCGGCTTTAATCCGCCGGATGTCACACGTCAGATCGTGTATCCGACGCTCAAAGAGGACTACGTCACACCGAAGGCGACGGTGCAGTGGATGCCAACGCCCGACGTCAATGTCTACGCCTCTTATGCGCAGGCGCGTAAGCCCAGCGGGTACTCGACGGTGACGCTGTCGGGCACCGGCGCGCCAGCCAGTGGTGATGATATTTTCTTTGAAGCCGAGAAGCTTAAGGTCTATGAGCTGGGTGCGAAGTGGCGCTCGGAAGACGGTCGGGTACGTGTTGAAGGCGCGCTCTTTAAGACTGACTTCACCGATAAGCAGGTAGGCACACAGATTTTGGTGGGTAACACCATCAGTAACCGTGTGACCAATGCCGGCAAGGCCTTGCTAGAGGGAATGGAGCTCGGCGTGCAATGGAAGCCCGCTGAGCGTTGGCAGGTGGCCGCTGGGCTAACCTACTTCTCGACCTACGAGTACACGGATTACCGCACGACTTCAACGGGTGCGGGTGAGATCGCGCGCGTGGGTAATTGCACCGTAGGTTATCTCGATGGCTCTACGTTCGTCGCGCTGGGTAATAACCCAGTACCCTTCAATCCGGGTAGCACGACCAGCACGCGATCTTTGACTTGCCAGCTCGACCGGACGGGTAATCACATTGAAGATACGCCGGAGTTGGCGATGGCGATGTCAGTGGGTTATCGCCGACCGGTGGGCGATACCGGTCTTGATCTTCTGATCGACGTGGATGCGAACTGGGAAGATGAGCGGTTCTTGGAGGACGACAACACCGCTTACCTCAACAGCTACTGGCTCGCGAATGTGCGCATCGGTTTGGAAGGCGAGAACTGGTCAGCCATCTTGTATGCCGACAATGTGATGGACGACCGAACGATCCGTTCAGCCGGATCGGGACCTGCCATCTATGCGTCGGACTTCCGACTGGGCTTCTTCAATTACTTTCCGCCTGGTCCGCCGGGAGCGCCGCTCTCTCGTGGTGTGTTCCCGCCAAGCATTCCGACCACGATCTTTGCGAACTTACCGAATCCTCGGGTGATCGGTCTGCGTCTGAACTACAAGTTCTGATCGCGCAGGCACCCTCAGGGTCGGTGCACCATGTGGGGTCGCCTGTTTATCAGGCGGCCCCTTTTCTTTGCTGGGCTTATCTAGTGAGATGCTTTGACGGGGGCAGTATGGCAACACCTGTGCGGAATGAGGGCACGCGAACGCGACGAGACGTGTTGGGTGGCGGATTCTTAGCCGGCGCAGGGCTGCTGTGGGGCGGTGCCGAATCGAGCCCGTTACCGTCTCTACCGACATCTACTTCCGAGCAAGGGTCATTGCCGGGTTGGGGCGAGGTGCAAGATCCCGCTCTAAATTTGCGCAATCTGGTGCGGATGCAAGGCAGCTTACGCGAGGAGGATGTCCCCTGGTGGTTTACCGGCGTGATATTTGCCGTGCCGTCTTCGCAAGAAAGCCCTCGACCCTTAGTGCGTTTCGAAGGCTTAGAAACTTACTGGTTCTCTCACACCGCTAATGGTTTTCGTTTAGGCGGCCATACGGTCACCTATTTTAGGGACTATGAGACTAATCAATTTTTATATGAGTACGACAACCCGTGGACGGGGCAGACTGATGAAGTGACTGCTGCCGTTCAAGGCGGCAACTTAGAGTTCGAATACTCGCAAGACGGTATCTGGCCAGTGCGGCTTGACGGGAGCGCTTTTTCTGAACCTGTGCGTAGTGGTTTACGTGTGCAATGGGAGGAGCAAGGCCCTCACGTGTGGCTTCAGCACCAGACCGTCTATCCCCCACGACTGCCTGGTATGTTCGGGCAACGTCAAAGTATGTTTGTGCGCCGCACTGAGTTCTTTGATGATCGCTTTGTAGCGCTGCCGAGTGTGTTTAGCTCCACCGTCTTTATGGGTTGGTTGAAGTGGATGCGAATGAGAGACTACCCAGGGCATGTCATATGGCATGCATCGGGCGCAAAATTATCCTCTTTGACCGAGGTGCCCAAAGAATTTTTGGCTCGCGCCGAACGCGAGTACCCTGAGCGATTGACGGCAAAGCCACGGGGGTCATCATGAACTTATTCGCACCCAACTATCGACATGTGGTCGTCGCGCTTCTCGTCGGGACGCTTGGAGTGGTCTCGCAAGCGGCTGAGCACTCTCCTGTCCGGTTTGTAAACGAGGCGAGTATTCGCGGGGTCGCTGACCCTGCGGTCAATTCCACAGGGCCGACGTTTGGGGATTACGATCTCGATGGCGATCTCGATATCTTTGTACCGGTAGAGGATCTCGCGCCGGGGTTACACGACCGACTATTTGAGAACCAGGGTGATGGTCGATTCGTGGATGTATCTACGCTGCGCGGGGTCGATAATCCGGGAAGCTTTAGTCGAGGCGCGGTCTTCTGTGATCTCGATAATGATGGCGATGCGGATCTTGTGTCGGCCACTATGCCGCCTGGGCAGTCTCGTCAGCGACACATACCTACAACGCTTTTTCGTAATTTATTACGCGAGCAAGGCGAGCCGAACTTCATCGATGTGACTCGAGAGTCGGGTCTAATGCGCGCCGGCAATGCCGAGGATGAAAAAATTGGCGGTATGGGTGATACGGCAGGCGGCGTGGGTTGCGCCGACTACGATCGCGATGGGGATCTCGATATCTTTTGGAAAAATGCTGACGGTGAAATTGAGAATGCATTGTTCCGCAATGAGGGAAATTGGCAGTTTCTGGATGTCACGAACACGTCTGGCGTTGCGGTTCAAGAAAAGCTCAAAGACTCCAATGCACAGGGCTCGCCAAACTGGGTGGACTTTGATCAGGATGGTTGGCCAGACTTACTGATCACCAATGAGGGCGATCGAAAGCTGTTGCTGCGCAACCTCGGCGATGGGCGATTTGAAGACATTACGCTCGCGCGGCGAGCGCCCAACGCATTGCCGCTATTAAATCCTGGCTATGCCCAAGGGGCTTGTATCGCGGATTTTGATCACGACGGGGACATGGATATTTTTTTACCGATGGCGGATCAAGCGAGTCGCCTATTACTGAACCAACTTAAGGAAAAAGGGGCGTTGTCTTTTGACGATGCGACGATACGCTCGGGGGCGGGTGTGATTGGCGGTGCGCGCGGCTGCGTTGCTGCGGACTTTGATAACGATGGGCATGTGGATCTCTATCTCAATAACGGAGGACCCTCCAACACCTTGATCAACGACGTGATTGCCGGGTTCCCGCCGTTCGTGCAGTTCTATATCGCTTGGGAGAAGGCGCCTAATGTCTTGCTGCGTAATCTCGGTCAGGCGCAATTTGTGGACGTGACCGATGGCTCCGGTGCAGAGGGCCTGGGGATCGGCTCGGGTGTGGGTGCGGCAGATCTGAATGGCGATGGTTTTGTCGATCTGTATGTGACCAATCGCACCTACTATGCGATGGGCCAGCAAGTCAGCCCCGAGGCGGGTGAATCGCAACTTTTGATGAATCAAGGTAACGATCATCGTTGGCTACGCGTGCAGCTAGTAGGGACACGTAGTAATCGGGATGCCATGGGCGCTCGGGTCAGTGTCGTTGCCGGCGGGTTCACTCAAACTCAGGAGAAACAAAGCGCTCATGGCTATAACTCGACCAACGATCCGGTATTAAATTTCGGCCTTGGTGCGCATGACGTTGATGAAGTGAGAATTCTTTGGCCGTCGGGGCAAGAGCAAGTGGTTACGAAGCCGGAGAGCAACCAGACGCTGGTGGTCACCGAGCCCACCGAAGAGCCAGGGGGCTGAGTATGCAGGGTTTGATGCTAATTGATGGTCAGATGACCGCCGGTGATGCGGGTGAATGCGATTTGTGGGTGGAATCTGTTAACCCGGCAACCTTAGAGCGCACGGGACGTGTTCCCGCAGCGACTGCAAGCGACGTTGAGCGTGCGGTCAGCGCGGCCGTTGTGGCGCAGCGGGCATGGGCGAGTCGGTCGGTCTGGGATCGGGCCACGCAGTTACGTCGACTTGCTGCCGCGATTCGTGAACGGGGGTCTGAGATCTTGCAATTAGAGGCTCAGGATACCGGCAACACGATCGGTAAACTCCAGGCCGACATACAGATCGCAGCGGGATATTTGGAATACTTTGCTGGTCTCGGCTCAGAGATGAAAGGCGAGACGATTCCCGCGAGCGCTGACGGCCTGCACTTCACGTTGCGAGCGCCCTTTGGGGTGGTCGCGCGGATTGTCCCGTTTAATCATCCGTTTATGTTTGCGGCGGCCCATCTCGCCGCACCGTTGATGGCGGGTAACGCTGTGGTCGTAAAGACTCCTGAGACGAGTCCTCTAAGTGGGAGTTTGCTCGGCGAGTTGTGTCAAGCGCATCTACCCGCAGGACTTGTCAATATCGTGCATGGATACGGGTCGCCTGCAGGCGATTCATTGGTGCGCGATCCGCGTGTGCGGCGCATCGGGTTCACAGGTTCTGTGCCGACCGGTTTGGCCATTCAACGTGCGGCGGCTGAGAGCGGGGTTAAGCATGTCTCATTGGAGCTTGGCGGCAAGAACCCCTTGATCGCTTTTGACGATGCAGACGTCGAGCGGGTGATTGAAGCAGCGTTAGCCGGGATGAATTTTTCGTGGGCTGGTCAATCCTGTGGTTCAACGAGCCGGCTTTTGGTTCACGAGTCAATCTATCAGGCTGTGGTGAACGGATTAGCTGAGCGCATGGCGGCATTGCGCTTGGGCGATCCCCTCGATCCCGAGTCACAGATGGGGCCCGTTAATTCACAGCGACAGTATGAGCGGGTGATGGGCTTTATCGAGCAGACTAAAGCTGACGGCGCGCGTCTGTGCACAGGGGGTGGGCGACCAGCTGGCAAAGAATTTAGCGAAGGCTGCTTTGCGAAGGGGTATTGGGTGGCGCCGACGCTATTTGCGGATGTCCAACCGCACATGCGAATCGTGCGGGAGGAGATATTTGGGCCGGTCGTGTGTGCAATGTCATTTCGCGAGGAGGCTGAAGCCCTCGCACTGGCCAATGACTCGAACTTGGGACTCACGGCCTCGGTATGGACGCGTGATCTCGGTCGTGCCAAGCGTATGGCACAAAGAATTGAAGCCGGCACGGTATGGCTGAATGCGTCCGGTCAGCATTTTGTGGGTGCTCCGTTCGCAGGTTGGAAAGATAGCGGGCTTGGCGGCGAGGAGTGCCTCGATGAACTCTTAAGCTATACCCAGCTTAAGGCTGTGCACTGGCTCGACTGAACGCGCGCCACAGTAACCAGACCGCAAGCGGATTGGCGAGCGCGGAGGTCAGTGCCATCGACCAACCGAGTCGCAGCTCATCCGCAAAAATAAAATCCGTGGTGAAGCCGACGGCGAACGGGCCTAAGGTGGCTCCGACGAGCACCAAAGAGAGTTGGTAGGCGGCGCCAAATTGCGCGCGCATGCGATCAGGCGTGATGGATTGTACGTAGGCGCCTGCCGGTCCCGTGGCCGCAGAGCCAAAGAAAAACGTGAAGAATATCCAGCTGGCGTGCCCCCACATACTTGGCATAAAAGGCGCAACGATGGAAGGCAAGAGTAGCCCTAGGCTACAGCCAAAGAGTACTCGTAGCTTGGCATGACGATCGCCCCGCGATTCGAGAAAATCAGAGAGTGCGCCTCCTGAGAACGCACCCAGAAGTCCCCCTAGTAACGCGACTGTGCCGATGACAGCGGCTGCCTCCGGGATACTCGCCCCGTATTGACGTTGATAAAACGCGGGGGTCCAAGTCATGACTGCAAAGGCTGTGATCGACGTCGTGCCGTAGCCTGCAAACACATAGCCGTAGGTGGAGACGTTGGCTTTGAAGTGAGCCCAGACTTCTTGGAAGGCTGCGGGGCTAAATCCGGGTCCCCGCGCTGGTTCGCGCACAAAGAGCATGAGGAGCGCGACAGGCAGGCCGAGTAAGCCGACCGTCAACATCACAAGTCGCCAGCCGGAAAGATCCCCTAGTAGAGGAATCGACACGGCACCCAAAGTAAATAGCCAGCCAATCAGTGCACCGCCTAATAAGAAGGCAATACCCGTACCGGCTGTCACGCCGGCACTAAACACACCGATGGCGAGCGCCAGTCGTTGCGGTGGGAAGTACCCGGCGAGCATGGAATAGGCCGACGGCGATAGGGTCGCCTCGCCAACGCCGACTCCGACTCGATACACAAAGAGCTGGAGAAAACTTCGCGCCGTACCCGCCAGCGCTGTCATGCTGCACCAAAGAACGATGCCAGTTGTAATGATCCACTTGCGACTATAGCGATCGGCCCAGCGCGCAATCACGAGACCCATACCACAATAAAAAATCGCAAAGGCCGCACCGGCGAGCAGGCTGAACGCGGTATCCGATATACCCAAATCCGCTTTGATGGGCTGTACAAGCAAGGAAATAATCAGCCGATCAATAAATGACACGCAGTTGGCCAGCGCGAGGACGACCACCACAAACCACGCATAGGCGGGGCGGAATGAGGGGGTTTCAGATGTGGACACAGACTCACCCCGCACTTGGTATGGGAGAAGGGGACGAGTATATCGTCCTGTTACGGGTGTGCTGCGTCGATTGCTGAGAAGTGACGCTCATCGACACAAGCCGATTAGGAGGGCGTATGGCGAAGAAGCGTTGGCGCTGGTTGGGAGGCGTGCTCGGGATGGCGATCGCGATCATCGTGCTGGCGCTTTGGGCGTATCGGGACGTACCGGCTGCAGCGGTCGAAGCGCGTTGGGCAACGCCACCCTCTCAGTTCCTCGAGATCGATGGGGTGCGTCTACATTATCGCGACGAAGGCGAGGGTCCCGTGCTCGTGCTACTACACGCGAATTATGCGAGTTTGTTCATGTGGGAGCCGTGGGTGACTCGATTACGCGATCATTATCGAGTCATTCGCGTGGATCTGCCTGCACATGGTCTGACCGGACCTGAGCCCAATGGCGACTATCGGCTCGAGCGTATTCAGTTTCTGTTTGAAAAATTCATTGATGCCATGGAGATCGATCAGTTTTCCATTGCGGGCGCCTCGATTGGCGGCACGGTCGCGATGCGCTATACGGTCGATTACCCTGAGCGGGTTGCACGTTTGATTTTGATCAGCCCCGGGTCCTTGGAACCGCGAGTGCGAGGCCGCACCACACCCGCTGAGGTACCCGGTGCAGCCAATGTATTGGCCTATATATTGCCCCGCGCCTTTACCGAATTTCTTTTACGTAATGACTTTGGCAACCCTGAGCGGCTTGATCCCCAAATTGTCAACGAGTGGTACGCCATGTGGATGCGTGAGGGTAACCGCATGGCGATGCTGTCGTTGCTTCGTCAGTATGTCTCGGGCGGTGTTGAAGATAAAATTCGTGCGGTACAGGCCCCTGTCTTGCTGATTTGGGGTGAGCAAAATCGACGAGTGCCTTTGGCGCTCGCCTACGAGACGCGAGACCTCCTTGAGTCGTCACCCTCGGTAGAGCTTGAGGTGTTACCGGGGGTGGGTCATATGCTTGTGCAAGAAGCGCCGGAAGAGAGTGCTGCAATCATCGCACGCTATCTCGATAGGGAAACGCCGGGACGCTAGAGCGCGAGTGTCTTCGCACGCGAGCACACTAGAACTTGGGGCGGCGTTTTTCCAAAAAGGCCTTCGCGCCTTCGCGAAACTCGGGCGAGTCGAAACTTTGTTCATAGAAACGTCGCGACTCTGGGGTTTCAGCAAGTACCCCTGCGCTCAACATATCGATGACGGCTTTCGCTGCTCGCACTGAGTTACCGGCATTGAGAGAGATCTCTTCGGCGAGCGATTGTGCCCGCTCACGCAGTTCGACAGCAGGTACAATTTCATTGATAAGTCCGAGATCAAGCGCTTCGCTAGCCATAATCCGTCGGCCGGTATATAAAATCTCTTTGGCGCGAGAGGGGCCCACGAGATCGTAGAGGCGCTTGCTGTCAGCCAAGCTATAAGCGAGTCCCAGCTTAGCCGGAGGAATCGCCATAAACATGTTGGGTGTGGCAAGACGTAAATCGCAGGCGAGCGCCAAACCACACCCTCCGCCGGTGCAGGCGCCTTGCAGTAATGCGATGGTCGGGATGGGAATGCGCTCCCAAGCCATTTGGCTCTCGAGCACAATATCTTGCATCGCTCTCATGCGTGCGGGGTCTGCCAAGTAGCTCTGCATTTCGACAATGTCGGCACCCGCCGAAAAGGCTTCGGTACCTGCGCCGCTTAGCAAAATAACGCGCACGCTTTCGTCGCGACCCAACTGATGGGCGGCTTCAAGTAGACCCTGCCACATCCGGCTCGTAATCGCGTTACGCTTGTCGGGTCGATTGAGGGTGACCTCCGCCAAGGGCGACAGAATGTTCGTGATGAGTTCACTCATGCGATGATGTTAGCAGGTGTGGTTACCCGTCGTTGTCAGTGAAGAGCAGGAGGTTTGGCTCCCATGGGTATGTATGCAGATTTAGCGGGCAAGGTGGCGATCGTGACGGGCTCTGGGCGAGCCAAGGGGCTCGGCGAAGCGATGGTGAAGCGCTTGGCAGCCGAGGGCTGTCGGGTGGTCGTCAGTGATATCGGTCAGCCTAAAGGTGAGGCGATGCCGAAAGAGGCGATCGGTACTCGCGATGAGATGCAGCAAATCGTAGCGGACATCAATGCCGCTGGCGGGGAAGCGATCGGCGTCGCCTGCGACGTATTGGTGGAATCAGATGTGCAGGCGTTGGTCGCAGCGGCGGTAAAGCAGTTCGGCCGGCTAGACATCATGGTGAACAACGCCGGTATCGGCTACATCATGAAACCCATTATTGAGATGTCGGAAGCTGATTGGGATGCCGTTCTCGGCGTTAATTTACGCGGTGCATTCTTTGGCGTAAAACACGCTGCCAAACAGATGCTATCGCAGGGTGGCGGCGGTCGCATTATTAATATCGGCAGTCAGGCCTCGAAGTCAGGTTTCCCCTTTGCCGCAGGTTACGTGTCATCCAAGCACGGTATGGTGGGCTTAACGCGCACCGCGGCCATTGAGCTCGGTCAGCATGGGATCACGGTCAACACGATCTGCCCTAATCACGTCACGACGGGACTCGGTGCGTGGCAAAACCAGTATTTCAGTGCCGCGACCGGTCGCAGCGAAGAGAAGTATTTGGCCGATATGCGTTCTCGGATTCCGTTGGGCCGGCCCGGCTTGCAAGAGGATATTGCCAAAGCCTGTGCATTCCTCGCGTCTGAGCAAGCCGCTTACATCACCGGTGAGGCGATGAACGTATCCGGTGGTGAGGAATATCATTGATGAGCTATCGCTGGCCACACGACGCGAGTTTAGCCCTCTCGGTCGTCGTCAATGTGGAAGAGGGCGCTGAGTTCAA
Organism: Gammaproteobacteria bacterium; assembly: GCA_009926865.1. Lineage (GTDB taxonomy): Bacteria > Pseudomonadota > Gammaproteobacteria > Steroidobacterales > Steroidobacteraceae > UBA964. The sequence continues at coordinate 17,559 of RFOD01000009.1, forward strand.
TGTCCTTGATGGGGATAGAGGTCCTGAGCCTGTTGATGAGCTCGGTATTTCTTTGAAAAAGCCCGTCCGAAATCACGGTAACGAAAGTAACTACGCGTACGGTATCAATGAGGGGGCTGCGCGGGTATTGGGGGTCCTCGCCAGCCACAGCATGCCAGCCACCTTCACGGCCGCCGCCGTGGCGCTCGAGCGAGCGCCTTGGCTTGCCCAGTCTATTATGGCCGGTGGACACGAAGTCTGTGCTCATGGTTATCGCTGGGCCCACCAGCTTGGGATGTCAGAAGAGACCGAGCGCGAGTTCATTCACAAAGCAACTGAAAGTATCGCTAAGAGCACAGGAAAAAGGCCACTCGGGTGGTTATCGCGTTACTTACACACGGACTCGACGCGACGTCTTTTGCAGGAGGCGGGTTATCTATATCACATGGATGACTTCAGTCGCGATGAGCCGTTCTGGGACGATAGCCTCGTGAAGCCGATGGTCGTTTTACCGTACGCACTCGATTCCAATGACATGAAGATGTGGAACGCGCCTGCGCTCACCCCTAACGACTGGCTACAGTATGCCGTTGACACGTTTGATTGGTTGCTCAAAGAATCGGTGGCTCGTCCGCGAATGATGTCTTTAGGAGTGCATCTTCGAATTATTGGTCGGCCGGGTCGTATCGGCGCACTGGAGCGGTTTTTATTACACGTCAGTCGAGCCGAGGGTGTTTGGGTCGCAACTCGCGAGCAGATCGCGCGACACTTCGAGCGCTGTACGACATAGGCGCTCATCATCAAGATCAGCGCTCACCCACTGTAGGCTGAGAGACGGTGTTTGCCCGCAAGCCGAGGAGTCGGTGGGTGCGCAGAGACTGTCGGCGGGCATGCTGAGTGCGGGCCAGCCGGTGATGCTCGCTAAGCACGTCCAGTCTGCTAATTCTTTGGGAACGCCGTCTTGATGGCGAAATTCACCGACCGGAGTAGTCGGTAAGAGCCAGATTACGGGTCCGTCGCTCTGTCGACGAACGGTCATCGACAAGGCGTCCCAATGAGTGCGAAAGGAGGCGAGGACGTCTTCGAATTCTTGTCGTCGATTTAGGGTAAGACCTGCGCCGTAGGCGAGCATGGCCTGAAGCGACGGCGAGAAGCCCTGAGCTTCTCCGAGACGAGCGCATTCCAAGAGCCGGGTACTGTCGCGCTCACGCCAATGATCGGCGAGTCGGGTTTCGCAGAGGGTAAATAGCGCGCGACGCGCGAGCGGTAAGGCGTCAATCAACGCCTCCAACTCTGCCCCGTTGCAGAGCGTCCTCGCATCAACGACTTGGCTGACTGCATTACTTTGGTCGGTCACTCGCTGGCGTAATTGATCGACGACTTGCGTGTAGGCTTGACGCGTTGCCAGCGGCAAACGGGTAAGGGTGTTGCCAGTAAGATAAACAAGCGTTGACGCTGGAGTCGGCCCGCGCTTTAACACGTCACCGTTCACCTCCGTACCCTTCAGTACTGTATAGAGCCTGAGCACCTCGGTGACCGAGGAGGCGATGGGACCCGCGGTGTCATAGTCTGGATGTAGCGGCTCTATCCCTGACAAGCTCAGGGCCTGTCGGCGCGGCTTCAGCGCGCAAAGACCACTCAGGGCAGCGGGGATTCGTACCGAGCCGATGGTGTCGGTGCCCACGGCGACCTCGCAGTGACCTGCAGCCACCGCGACGGCAGCGCCACCGCTCGATCCGCCGGGTGAGTAATCGACACGGTGGGGAAGCCCGATCGGGCCGTCAATGCTCAGACCACTCGCGCCGAGCGCAGCCTCGTCCATCTGGGTGAGCCCAAGCAGAATGGCGCCCGCTGCTCGCAGATGCGTTACGAGAGGTGCATCTTCGCTCGCCATCCGCGATCGCAGTCGGTCAATGCCTGCATCCCATGGCCAATCTTTGACAGCGATGTTGGCTTTGAGCGCGACTAAGGCGCCATCGAGGGCTCCCAGTGCTTGGCCGTGCGCGTGGCGCTCATCACTGGCTTGGGCAGAGGCGAGTGCGCCCGTACGGTCAACGTAAGACCATGCGTTGAGTGATCGATCCCGCTCGATTTTATCGAGCGCCTCCGTGACACGCGCTAGCGCACTCCTGGGGATCACGCCAATACGCTCAATGCCGTTTATCCATGATGAGAGGCTTACGCCTTCGGTCGCTCATCAATGAGTCGAATGGGCTTCTGTCGACTTTCTAACTGCGTGAGTGCAGCCGTGCCGCCAATTGCATGCAATTGAACGTCCAGTTCAACGCCAATACGTCGAGTGAGTAGCTGCGCAAATTCCGCTTTTAGTTCTGGATCATTGGGATCAGACCCTGCACGCACTTCGAGCAGTACGCAGATTTCATCGCGCCCGTTTGGCTCGCGATAGGCTCGGCAGAGGTACTCGCCGGCAAATTCACTACGCTCGCTCAATATGCCTGATAGGGCGAGTGGGTACACATTGATGCCGCGCAACTTGACCATGTTGTCGCTGCGTCCGAGCACACCCACTGTGCGACGGAGCGTGAAGCCAAGATCGGAATGCCCACTTTTCCAGGCCGATAAGTCGTGAGTATTAAATCGAATAAGCGGGTACACATCGTCTCGGTAGAGCGAGGTCACGACCATATCGCCTGGCTGATCGACTTGCGTAATGGCTTGATGTTGATCATCAACTAATTCTAAAAATTGCGCATCCTCCATCACATACATCCCGTCCCGATCTGGTCCCTCGGCGGCGATCGGCCCCGTATCGGCGACCCCGTACCAATCAAAAATTTCTGCGCCGCCCCATACCTCCGATAGCGCAGATCGGGATTCCCGCCCGATATGACCAAAGATGGCTCGAACGGGTAGATCGACGCCAGGGCTTAGACCCATGTCGCGGGCAGTTTCACCGAGTTGACGAATGTATTCGACAAAACCGACCAGTACGGTGACGCCAAAATTACGCATCAGCTCCAATTGTGTGACTGACCGTGTTTCTTTGCCGGTGCCGGCCGATAAGAACAATGAATTGGTGTAATGAAGTGCGGCCTCACGCACAAAATGGCCACCGTTGATCATTCCATGGCCATAGACGGAGTGGACAACATCTTCCGAGCGCAAGCCTTGCATGCGCCATATCCGAGCGACGAGTAAAGCCTGTACTTCACGGGCTTTGGGGCTAAAGAGTACGACTTGTGGTTTACCTGTCGTACCGCTGGTGGTGTGTAGCACGGTGACAGGACGCTCATCATTCGACCATTTGTCCCAGCCGTGATAGTCGCCAAACGGAGGATGTTCAGCCAAGCTTTGCATCAACGCGGATTTGTCAAAGATGGGTAATTTGGGTAAGTCGTCGAGACCTTTGATATCCCGCGCATCGATGCCAGCATTCGCCCACAATCGTTGATAGAAGGGGATTTGGGCGGCACGTTCTACGCAACGTAGGAAGAGCCGCTCCTGATGCGCGTGGATCGCATCGGATGACCGACGGGCAAAGTCTTGAGTGAACGCATCGCCCAAAGGAAACTCACGCCGCATCTGGGCGTAATCGAACGATTCAAAATAATTCGGAAAGCTCATCTTCACCTCAGACGCCTGGGCGCGCGCTACGACTGGAACGTCATATGATCGATCAACACAGTGACATCCTCCAATTCAGGTAGATGGTCAGTGAGATCAATCAGTCTGGCTACGGACGAGTCACTCATTGGCCGCAGACCGGAACGGGCTGCGCGATGAAACTTATCCAGATGTTGCGTGCGGCTAAGCGGTCTGCCCGGCGCGCCAAGTACGGCCGCTAAGTCCATGCCTAAGCTGCGACCATCCGTCAGGTCAACCTCCACCCTCTGAGGGGCAAGCGTGTTAGGGGCGGAACTGCCATCTGCATGGACCTGGATTTTATGCGCGAGGGCATGACGTGAAGGATCATCTAGTGCGGCACGCTCGAAGTCCGCGACCTCGACCGTGCCATGCAACAGTGCGGTGGCGACGACATAAGGTAAACAGAGCCGTGCATACGAGGCGGCCATGCCGGGCGAGGGTGGCCGGTCAACGAGCTGCCGAACCAGAGGCGGCGCGAAGACTCGAATTTCTTTGATATCGGTTACGTCAAAGCCGTGCTCGGCTTGTAAGCTCAGCGCGCCATCGACTCCGCCATGTGTGGCTCGGCCGCTGGGAAATGGCTTGTGCGAGAGACCGCAGACGCCATGAGGGGCGCCGAGCGCTTCGATAGCGTTCGATTCCCACTCGGGATCAATCAATGTGAAATAGCCAAACGGGCCTTCTAAAAAATCCACAGGACCTTGTACGCCGCGTCGTGCAAGAGCGATCGCGGTCAGTGCTGCTCGAGTGTTAAAACCAATTTGCATGGGTAGCACAGCGGAGCCTTCGAGATGCGCTTGCATGGTGCCAGAGAGTTGGGAGTAGGCGAGGCCCAAGGCGCTACGTGTTTGATGTTCATCCCAACCGAGCCAAGCGGCCATGCCCGCTGTGGCACCGAAAGCGCCGCACATCGCCGGTCGAAAAAAACGCAGTTTGTTTTTTGCGGCTTGTCCTAGGAGCGCTGCGACATCAACGCCGATCACACAACTCGTCAGAAAATCCGCGCCAGACGGGCGCCATGCGCCACCTTGCATCCTTTGACGGATGGATTCGGCCTCGGCGAAGGCGAGTAAGGTGGAGAGAACAACCGCCATGGGGTGGACAACGGCGGGTTCATGTACGCAATCCCATTCTTGGTTATGTATCTGGTAACCATTGATGAAAGCCGCCGTCGGGGCCGGTACCGATTCACCCGTGCCCCAGATCCGTGCTTCGCGGCCACTACCCGATTCGGCGGCGACTTCTTTGAGGGTGTTCACCATCGGCACGCGCGTTCCCGATAAGGCGACACCGAGCGAATCGAGTACAAAGGTTTTAGTCTGTTCGATGGCGCTGGGGGGCAGTCCGTCAAAACGGGTGCTGACAATGTGTTCCACGAGGCGGTGGGTGAATGGCTTGGATCGGGACATCATGAGTGGAATGCTACAATTCACGCATGAAACCTGCCACACAGCTTGAGCCGGCGCCGGCCTGGAGCGAAGCAGGGCAGCATGCCATGTCTGCGCAGGCTAGCCACGATGACACGGCGCGTTTTAACTTCTTGGCGAACTTCAATAAATACATGGCCAACGTGGTGGTCGCCGGCAACCATATCGCATTTGAACATCGTGCGGGACCACGTTGGGAGCAAAGTCACGGTCGATGGCCAGCGGATCGACGAGAAATTCGTGCCGCGATGAGCGAGGACCCTTACTACCGCATGTGGAGCGCTTTGAGACGAACCGGTATGGAAATGCGCCAGCAGGCGGGTCGGTCTTTAGTGTTACCCCAGGCGGGTGCACTGCGCGATCGCGCGGCCGCACTTAACAGCGGTCGAGACACGCTGCAGCTCCAACCGACTCCCGTACCGCGGTATCAAAGCGAAGTCGATAACCATTGCATGCCGGGTGGATACTTCGCTGAATATTTTGACGGTGACGTCTCGGCAGCAGCTAACTATGACGCGGGGATGTTCGCGACCACCACGGGGCTCTTCGGGCAGTTCTTGGATGGTGCGGGCCGTGGTACGGCAAATTGGGTGCAAGCGGTCCGGCCCGATTGGCAGCCTAAGCGAATCTTAGATGTGGGCTGCGGGCTTGGGCACAACACCTTGCCGCTGGCGAAGGCGTTCCCCGACGCACAGATTTACGCGCTGGACACAGCCGCCCCCATGCTGCGATTTGGGCATGCGCGTGCCGTTGGGTTTGGAATCCACAACATCATCTTTCAACAGTCCAACGTCGAAACGTTGCCGTTCGCGGATGGATTCTTTGATCTCATCTACAGCACCATGTTTCTCCATGAGACCTCGCACTCGGCTTTGCGTAATGTTCTGCGTGAGGTGCGTCGGGCGCTGGCAGACGACGGGTTGCATCTGCATCTTGAGCAGCCGCCCTATCACAACATGCCTATCTTTGAGCAGTTTTTGCGGGACTGGGATTGTCAGCACAATAACGAACCCTTCTGGTCCGCGTTGCATGACACGCATCTACCGAGTTTGCTCGCAGAATTGGGGTTTTCTCAGGATGAGATTTTCGAGACCGAGATCCATGCGCTCGTGGAAGAGGTCATGCCGAAAGTCGGTCAAGAAGTGGAAGATTACGGGCGCGGAGGTAAATGGTATGCCTGCGGCTCCGGTCGTATCAATGATCGCTGGTCGCCATGACAGATCCCGATAAGCTTCAACAGCTCATCAATGCCGCAAGTCGCGGTAAGCGACCTCATTTTTTTGAGGATCATGATGTGGATCGTCTGCTCGCCATCGTATGGGCGATGGCGGCTGAGCTTGCGGTCACGCGCGAGCGATTGGATACGGTGGAGCGCTTACTGGCTGAGCGAGAGGTATTTGATCGTGGAGCGATCGAGACGTATCGGCCAGATGCGTCGGCGGCTAAAGAGCGTGGTCAGTGGCAGATTGACTACATTTCTCGTCTGCTGCGTGTACTGCAGCAAGATATCGATGCGATGAAGTAAGGTCGGGGATCACACACTCCAGACCCAGAATGTCCAATCGAGTACACGCGTTTCCTGCTCAGGTTCGCCGCGGGCGGCAAAGCACTCGGCGTGGATACGAAGCAGAGAGCCCCCGCCTTGTTCAGTCGGCAGCGTTTTACGATCCGTGACCACAAAGGAGGTCCTGAGTCTATCGTTCTCCAGCACGGGTGCAACGTGATCGCAGTTTTCCCACGCAAGCAGTGTGAGTAAGTTGGGGAGTGCGCGAGTGATCTGTGCAAAGCAAGTGAAAATCGTGTGCCCACCAAATACCAGTCGCTCACCCAAATAAGAGAGTTTGGAATCCGTGTGTGCCATCGCCATATTCAAAGATAAGCGAACTAACTCGGGCGCGCAGGTGACCGTGTCGCGCGATTCGATCGTGATGGTCCGTCCGAGCGCGATGTCCGTTGCGCGCTGTCCGCTCCACTGATCGGTGGGTTGGAGCTGCCAACCCGCGGGAACATGATCGAATACAGACTGTGCGGTAACAGCAACCCCAATCCGCTCTAGATCATCCGCATGGGCGGAGCTTGCCGCGGGATCACGGCAGGGGATCATGGGGCAGCGCCAAAAATGTAAGACATCATCGCCGTGTTGATTCGTGGTCGTCATCTCGAGGGCGACGATCCCGGTCGCAGGCCGACCCGCTTGTAAGCGATTTTGTTTCAGGCCGACCACTCGCGTGCGTGTGTACAGGGTATCGCCTAAGTAAACCGGTCGTCGCAAGGCGAGCCCGCGATAAAAAAGATTGGCTTTGACTCGTTGAGAGGCCCAGGTCGACTGGCCGATTGCGATATTGATCGCGAGCAGTGGGTGCGCCAATACGCGCCTGTCACCACACACGTGGGTGCTCGTGTGATGATCCAGCGGCAAGCGAAGGCGATCGGCAAACAAAGCTTGGTGCCAAGTCGCATGACCTGCGTGTAGGGTCACCGCGGGCGCGTCAAATTCGAGTCCCGGTTGAAAATCTTCGAACCAGGGACCACTTATCGTTTCGCAGGGCTCATGAGTCGTCATCTTTGAGAAAATCCTTTCATAGCCCAAAGGGCATGATGTTATAGAACATGCGCGTGGCAACGATTAGCAAAAATAACGCAAAGATTTGCGAGAGTCGTCGCTGTGCTAAATGGTGCGCTAAGCGTGCGCCGACGGGTGCCATCAGGGTTGATGCTGGCGCCACGAGCAGTAGGGCCCCAAAGCTCACGAGCCCCACTGTCATCCCGGGCAGAGCTTCAGTCGGGCTTGCCAGTAGGTAGCCGACGGTGCCAGGTAAAGCGAGCAAGAGACCGAAGAAGGCCGCCGTGCCGACAGCGCGATGCACCGGGCCACCGGTAATGGTGATGGCGGGGACTGACAAGGTGCCACCGCCGATACCCATCATGGCCGAGACCGAGCCGATTCCTGCGGCGATGCTGACTCCGCCGAGGCCTCGTGGGGGCTCATCCCGGAGTCGGATGTGATCGAGCGGGAGCGCGAGCTTGATGGCCGCGAACAGCGAGATGATGCCGAATACGGCACTCAACAGTGCGGCATCCACGCGAGCGGCTACTAGGCTGCCGAGTAGGCCGCCCAAGAGCATCCCTGGGGCCCAAGCGCGGGCGAGTGCCCAGTCAATACCACCACGGGCGTGATGCGCTCGCGAGGAGGCAATGGCCGTTGGGATGATAGTCGCGAGCGAGGTGGCGACCGCTACGTGCATCCGCCAAGCGGAAGGGAAATCTAAGAGGCTGAGGGTGTATTCCAGGACGGGCACCAGCACAATGCCACCGCCGATACCGAGTAAGCCTGCGATCAAGCCCGCAAACAAGCCGGTGGCCAGAAGCGCAAGAGCGAGCGGCCAGAATTCCAGCAGGAGCGACAGCGACATGATGAGCGCAGAGTGTACGCGATCAACGCCGTGGGGTCCTCAGAAGGATGGAGCTCGTATCACGGTGCGGCGTTCGGATCTGCTTGCGTCGTGTCCAGACTCACCGATAATGTGCGGCGGTTAACCCGGCCGCTTTTGGCCCCATCGAATGCAGCGTTAAAGTATGTCTTCCCCAGTCGACGTCGCGTGGGCGGTTCACAAGTTTGGTGGCTCTAGTCTGGCCGACGCGGCCTGTTTCGAAAGAGTCGCGCACATCATCGAATCCCAACCCGAACCCGCTGTGGGCGTGGTGCTATCGGCCTGTAAAGGCGTGACCGATCAACTACTTGGGCTGGTGTCCCTCGCGGAGGAGCCAGACGGGGACTTTAGAGCGCAGCTTGCCCAACTGCGCCTAAGACACGAAAGTCTTGCGCAAACGTTGTTGAGTGCATCGGCAGCTGTGGACTATCTCGCTCGTCTCGAGCGCGAATTGGCGGATATCGAGGGCGTGCTCCAAGCGGTGCGTCTGACGCGCTCTGCGTCTAGACAGGTGCTTGATCTTGTGGCCGGCTTTGGCGAGATTTGGTCAAGCCGACTCTTTGCCGCGTATCTCGCGCACCGACAGAAGCGCTCCGGGGCGGTGCGCTGGTTAGATGCACGCGAAGTTGTGGTCGTAGAGTGGGGTCCACTTGGTCCTCGGGTCGATTGGGACGCCTCGGCGTTGCGCCTTAAGACTGCGCTTGGCACGGATAGCCATCCCGGTACGCTTGCGATCACGGGTTTTATCGCAGCTGATCCAAGAGGTGTGCCGACCACGCTCGGACGTAACGGCAGTGATTTCTCAGCCTCAATCTTTGGCGCGCTGCTTGAGGCCGTTGCGATTCATATTTGGACCGACGTAGACGGTGTGCTATCCGCCGATCCGCGCCGAGTACCCGATGCGCAGGTGATCGACGCGTTGTCCTACAACGAGGCGATGGAGTTAGCCTATTTCGGCGCGAAGGTGATCCACCCACAGACGATGGCACCGGCGGTGGGTCGAGAGATTCCAATATGGATTCGTAATACGTTCGCGCCAGATCATCCAGCCACGTTGATTTGCGCCAAGCCGAGCTCAGAGCTGGCCGTCAAAGGGATTACCAGTATCGAGAATATCGCGCTGATCAATTTGGAAGGCGCCGGCATGATTGGCGTGCCCGGCACAGCGCATCGTTTATTTGGTGCGCTACGCGAAGAGGGGATTTCGGTGATCCTTATCTCGCAAGGGAGTTCCGAGCATTCTATTTGTTGTGCGGTGCCCAAAGAACAATCCGAGCGCGCCGTTAGAGTGTTGCGCGAAGCGTTTGCTCGCGAATTACAGGATGGACAGATTCAGGCGGTCGAGACGGACCCAGAGTTGGCGATCCTCGCGGTGGTGGGCGATGGCATGGCGGGTATGCCAGGGGTAGCCGCCAAAGTATTTGGGGCGCTTGGAAATGCAGCGGTCAATGTTCGCGCGATTGCTCAAGGCGCCTCTGAACGTAATATCTCCGTCGTCGTACCTGCTCGGGCGGCAACACGCGCGTTACGTGCGGTGCACGCAAGTTTTTATTTGTCCGCGCACACGCTGTCGGTGGGCGTGATCGGACCCGGGACGGTGGGTCGCGTCTTACTCGAGCAGTTGGCCTCCCAACGTCAGCGACTGCTGTCCGAGTTTAAACTCGACTTACGCGTGCGCGGGATCAGTAGCTCCCGACAAATGCTCTTGTCGGAACGTGGTGTTGCGTTGGATTCTTGGCGCGAGGAGTTTGATCGCTCGGCCCAGCCAGCGGATCTCGAGGCGTTCGCAGCGCACGTGGGAGTCGATTATTTACCGCATCGTGTGATTATTGACTGCACTGCAAGCGGCGAAGTGGCCGCGCATTATGCCGATTGGTTAGCGCAAGGCATCCATATTGTGACGCCTAACAAAAAAGCCAATAGCGGCAACCTAGGTGACTACCGTGCGCTTCGCGAGTCTCGTTCGACAGGCGGTACGCACTATTTGTATGAGGCGACGGTCGGAGCGGGGTTGCCGGTCATCCAGACCTTGCGCGATCTACAACAGACGGGCGATGAAATTCACAGTATCGAAGGGATCTTCTCGGGAACGCTCGCGTATCTGTTTAATGTTTATGATGGCACGCGCGCCTTTAGCGCTATCGTCCGTGAGGCCAAAGACCTTGGGTATACCGAGCCGGATCCTCGGGATGATCTATCTGGGATGGATGTGGCCCGAAAGCTCATTATCTTAGGTCGTGAGATGGGCTTATCTTTGGAACTGGATGATGTAGCCATTGAAAGTCTCGTGCCGGCTGACTTGGTTAGCAGCAGCATCGAGGAATTTTTGGCGCGCCTACCCGAATATGACCAAGCGATTCAGGCTCGACATGAGGCAGCGCGATCGCGAGGACGCGTACTGCGTTACGTCGGTCGCCTCACTGCAAACGGTGAAGCGCGTGTCGGTGTGGAGGAATTCGATGCCCAGCATGCTTTCGCCAACATTGCCCTGACGGATAATGTGGTGCGATTTGCCACGAGTCGGTACAACTCTAATCCCCTCATCGTCCAAGGACCCGGTGCGGGTCCCGCGGTGACGGCGGGCGGTATCTTTGCGGATCTTCTGCGTTTGTCTGCGTATCTGGGAGCACGGCTCTGATGAATCAAGCGACTGCGTTTGCTCCTGCGTCAGTGGGTAATGTGGCCATCGGTTTTGATATTTTAGGTTTCGCGATTGATGCGATTGGCGATCGTATAACCGTGACGCGCGCGGCCGAACCGGGTGTTCGTATCACGGGGTGTGGTGGTCTCATTGATGATTTACCCCGAGAGCCCGAAAAAAACACCGCAGGACGCGCACTGCAGGCGCTGGCCGTAGCAGCCCGTGCGGATTTTGGGTTTGAAATGGTGATCGAGAAAGGGATTCCGCTCGCCTCGGGCTTGGGAGGGTCGGCAGCCTCTGCGGTCGGTGCGGTGGTCGCGGCGAACGCTTTACTCGAACAGCCTTTTGAAAAGCTCGATTTATTGAAGTTCGCGATGCAAGGGGAGGCGGTCGCGAGTGGTTCGCTACACGTCGATAACATTGCACCCTCCTTATTTGGGGGGCTGGTCTTGACGGTAGGGATCGACAATCCACGAGTCAAGAAGCTCCCCGTGCCGGTGGGTATTAGCGCGGTGATTATTCATCCTCACATGTTTGTATCGACCCGTGCGGCACGCGCGATTCTTAAGCATGAAGTGGCGATGGCGGACTTTGTTTGGCAGACCGCGAACCTTGCCGGTTTTATTTCCGGTTGCTACACCAATGATTTAGATCTCATTCGTGAGGGGTTGAATGACGTGGTCATCGAGCCGCAGCGACGGCAGTTGATCCCGGGGTTTTCAGGCGTGCGTGCCGCAGCACTCGAGGCCGGTGCGCTCGGTTGCTCGATTTCGGGGGCGGGCCCCACCTTATTTGCTTGGACACTGGCAGAACATGCCGAGGCGGTCCGAAGCATCATGGTTGAAGAATTCGCGCGCAATGGCGTTGAGACTGATCATTGGGTCGTGCCGGTAGAGTCGGAGGGGGCGCGAGTCGTCGAGACGCGTTGATTTTGAAACCATGAAATTTTTCAGTACGCGCGGCAATTCCGCGCCATTGAGTTTTTCCGACGCGTTGCAGCAAGGCTTGGCGCCAGATGGCGGCCTTTATATTCCGGAGACATGGCCAGCATTCAATGCCAGCGACTTTGACGGTGCACAGTCATTAGCGCAGGTCGCTGAAATCTTATTGGCCCCATTTTTGGTTGATGATCCACTCGCACCCGAACTCAGTGACATTGTCTCGGAGGCTTTTAACTTTTTGGCGCCGCTCCGTGCGCTACCGGCGGCCGCGAATGCAACGCTTAGCGTACTGGAGTTGCATCACGGGCCCACGGCTGCATTTAAAGACTTTGGCGCGCGATTTTTAGCCGCCTGTTTTTCCCGACTTCGATCGGTGGAAGCCAGCACACTCAATATTTTAGTCGCCACGAGTGGTGATACGGGTGGCGCCGTAGCCGCCGCGTTTCATCGTCGGCCCCATATCGAGGTGACGGTCCTATTCCCAAGAGGTCTCGTCTCGCCAACCCAAGAACGCCAGCTCACCTGTTGGGGTGACAACGTTCGCAGTTTTGCGGTGGAGGGAAGTTTTGATGACTGTCAGCGCCTAGTCAAAGCCGCGTTCCTCGACACGGAACTTCTCGCGCATCGTCAGCTCTCCTCTGCCAACAGTATTAACCTCGGTCGGCTTTTGCCGCAGATGGTGTACTACGCGATGAGTAGTCTTGAGCACTGGCGTACCTACCAGAGTTCGCTCAACTTCATCATTCCGAGCGGCAATCTTGGTAATGCGGCCGCATGCGTTTGGACTCGCCGGCTAGGGTTGCCGATCGGTGAGATCGTGCTTGGACATAACGCGAACAAAACCGTACCCGATTATTTGATCTCCGGCTTGTGGCGGCCACGACCGAGCGTCGCAACGCTGGCGTCGGCGATGGATGTGGGTAATCCCTCTAACATGGAGCGCTTGCAAACCCTTTGGCCGGATGTCGACCACTTGCGTCAGCAATTGCGAGCATTCAGTGTGACCGATGAGCAGATTCGTACCCGCATTCGTCACGACTACCAATTTCTCGGTCAGATTTGGTGTCCACATACAGCCGTGGCAGCTGAAGTATGGCATCAGCATATCGCGCAGACGGGCGGTAACTGGTGCTTAGTGGCGACCGCATCGCCCGCCAAATTTCCCGAAATTGTTGAACCTTTGATTGGCGTGGAGGTGCCCGTGCCAGTGTCACTTGCTGAGCTTTTGGATCGTCCCACCCATGTTGAGTCATTGTCTGCCGATATGGCCGCACTTCGCTCTGCGTTAATGACGAGCGAAGGCTGAGCGCCACCATGCCGTCTCTGCAACAACCACAATGGTGGATCGGGCTCGGCGCGTTGGTGCTTATCATGGGGGTGGCTATCTGGTTGGGATGGCCACGTTATCTTTCATATCGGGAGCGCATACGACGTCAAAAACGCTTGCGTAATATAGCGGTGGAACATTTGACTAACGTCGCGATAGGCGACGGAGCGGGCGGATATTTCCACATTGACTATTTACTGCTGACGCCACGAGGGGTCTTGATCCTCGATTTTTGGGATGTCGTCGGTAATGTCTTCGGCTCTGATCCGATGACCGATTGGACGGTAACGCGAACGACGCATCGCCATACGTTCCCAAACCCTCAAGCCGCTCTCTATGATCGCCTTGCGATGCTTCGTGCCACGCTGGGTGAAGTGCCTGTCGAGGGCCGGATTGTATTTGCGGATACGGCTGTGTTTCCGAAAGGGATGCCGCGTTTCACGATACTTGAGTCGCATCTAGAGTCGGAATATTTCTTTGGAGAGCGGCATCTCGCCGAACGCGCAGTGGACCCATGGCGTGGCGCTTGGGAGATGCTGAAGTCAAATTTAAAGCTGAGTGTGTCGCCCGGTAAGTCACGCTGAGAGGCCAAAGAATTCGCGGGCGGTCGAGCTCGTATGGGCCGCAAGTTCACTCGGATCTTCGTGTCGGGCTTGCGCAATCACGCAGCCGATATGCGGTAAGTAATAGGGTTCATTGCGTCGCGAGGACGGCTTGGGACTTAAATCTCGCGGTAGCAGATACGGTGCGTCTGTTTCGACCATTAAACGTCCCTGCGGGATATGTCTCACCAAATCGCGCAAATGGTGTCCGCGGCGTTCATCGCAAATCCAGCCCGTGATCCCGATCCAAAGACCAAAACTTAGGGCTTCATCGAGTTCTTTTGCATTCCCGGTGAAGCAATGCAAGACGGCGCGTGGCAGTTGTCGGCCAGCCGCTTTGAGTATCGCCATAAAGTCTGGCTGGGCGTCTCGGCAATGCAGGAAAAGCGGTTTGTCGACCGCAATCGCGAGCGCTAATTGTTTTTCAAAGGCGAGACGTTGCTCCTGAGGCGAGGAAAAGTTGCGGTGATAGTCCAAGCCACATTCACCCACGGCGACCACCTCAGGCGCCTGCGCTCGTTGCGCCAACGCTTGCATCGCCTCATCGTTGAGCGTGAGCGCATGGTGTGGATGACAGCCTGCGGTGGCTCTCAGAGCGTGCGGAACCTGCGTCGCCAGCTCGATCGCCGCATCGGTGCTCTCTAGACTGGCTCCCGTCACGATCAGGTGGCGAACACCTAGCGAGGCGGCGCGTCGAATCACATCCAGTCGATCGTGATCGAAGCTGTCGTGGGTCAGATTTACCCCGATATCAATCCACTCATCAACCATCCGCTTACTCTGACTCTAGGGCTCGCAAAGACTGCACGAGTGTTTCCACCTCTTTCGGGTCTTGATGCCAAGAGACCACAAAACGTGCTTCACCGGAACGCGCAGATCCCCAGTCGTAGAAGGCGAAGCCTGCTTCTCGTAACTGCTTAATCTTTTGCTCGCCTAAGCGTAAAAAGATTTCGTTGGCTTGAACGGGCTGGAGAAGGCGCGACGGTACCGCAGCGCCGATCTCGGCTGCCATCGCATTGGCGCGAGCCGCCAGCTTCAGCCACAGATTATTGTCAATGTAGGCAAGCAATTGCGCTGATAGAAAGCGCATTTTCGAAAAAAGATGGGCGGCACGTTTACGTCGAAATTCAAAATCGGCAACCAGATCCTGATTGAAAAATATAACCGCCTCGGCCGCCATTGCACCGTTCTTGGTGGCGCCGAACGAAAGCACATCAACCCCCGCACGTGCAGTCAAGTCCGCAGGGGTACAGCCGAGATGGGCCACCGCATTGGCAAAGCGCGCGCCATCCATGTGCACCCGTAGTCCGCGTTCGTGGGCCGCACTCGTCAGCGCACGTAGCTCATCGGGTGAGTAGACCGTACCGAGTTCAGTCGCTTGGGTGATGGAGAGTGCCCGTGGTTGCACGGTGTGTACCGACAGCGGTAGTGCGTCGAGAGCGCGGTGTAAGCCGACCGGAGTGATTTTGGCGCCAGGTTCGGCTTCAAGCAGTAAACGAGCTCCGTGCGTCATGAACTCGGGGGCACCGCATTCATCGCGCACGATGTGACTTTCTTCATGAGTCAGAATCGCACCCCATGGTGGGACGAGCGTGGCCAGTGCGAGTGCGTTGGCGGCGGTGCCCGTGGCGACCGGAAAGACCCTCACCTCATGGTCGAATAACGCACTAAAACGTTCCTGTAATTGCGCCGACCAGGGATCGTCACCGTAAGCCAAGGCAAAGCCTTGGTTGGCCTCGTGTAGCGCCGCCATGATTTCGGGCGCGACGGCTGCTGTGTTATCACTCTTGAAGTACATCATAGACAGCGCGAATGCTACCTCAAGGCGGTATCATTCGCTTCACATGTCAGCTTCCTCTCGCTCTTCTTTCCCGTTACCGCTTGAGCATGAGCGTACCGATCCCGAGGCCTGGCAGATTCGTCGTAGTCGACGGGCTCGCAGACTCTCAGCGAGGGTGCATATGGATGGTCGAGTCGAGATCGTCGTCCCCCCGTTGATTTCAAATTTACGCGTACACGATTTCATTGCTCGGCATCGCGATTGGATCACGGAGCGCGTTCTCCAAATCCGGCCCAAGGTGGTGGAGCCATTTCCGCCGAGGGTGATTGCACTGGCGGGCTTTGGCGAAAATTGGCGCGTTCATCTTGCGGGTGGGTCAGGATCTTTGCGTTGCCGCGCGCAGGGCGAGCAGTTACTTGTGTTGACGGGGCAAGGGGACCAGACGGCGCAACGACACTCTCTACAACGCTGGCTGACCGAGCACGTACGCGAGCGATTTGCGCAACGTTTGAAACAGCTTGCCGAGCGACACGGCTTTGAGTTTCATAGTTTGCAGATTCGTCGGCAGCGGACGCGCTGGGGGTCCTGCTCCAGCCGAGGTGTCATCAGCTTAAATGTGGCTGCTGCCTTTCAGCGGCCAGCCGTGCTGGATTATTTATTGCTTCACGAACTGTCGCACACCCGTGAGATGAATCACTCGCGTGCCTATTGGCGCATTGTGGCGAGCTGTTGTCGGGATTGGCGCCAGCTGGATCGCGAGCTGAGCCAGGGTTGGCAGCGGGTCCCTCGGTGGATCTTTGAGGGTTAATCTAAGCGTCCGAACGCGTTCGAGCGTTGTAAAGCACGCCAGCTGAGTAAGAGAACGAGGGCGGATGCGTAGACCAAGGGCTCTAGTACATCTGCCTTGACCTGCCAGTAGTAGTGCCAGATGGCCAGCGCAGTGGCGGGGTAGATGAGGTAGTGTAGTTGCTGCCACCTTTTCTTTAGACGGCGCATCATGCGCTGAGTGGAAGTCGCAGCTAGGGGTAGTAATGCCAACAAGCTGGCAAGCCCGACCAAAATAAAGGGCCGACGGATGATCTCTTGTGTGAGTTCGCTCCAATCAAGCTCTAGCTCCAAGATGACGTACACCGCAAGATGTAAGAGCGCATAGAAAAAAGCCCAGAGCCCAAGCATCCGACGTATCGTTAGCCATTGCCATTGGCCACTGATTTCTCTGATTGGAGAAATGAGCAGCGTGATCAGTAGCCAGTTGAGCGATTCTTTACCCGTTGCATGTAAGAGCTCTCGTACGGGATTTGGGCCCAGTGAGGCGCTTCCCATTTGCAAAAGCGCGGCAATAAGGCCAAGTAACGGCAGTAGTGCTGCAATGAAGGCAACCGGCTTCAGCGCGCGCCAAGCTCCCGCTACCGCCATCATCAATAAAATCGACGTAGATCCATGCCACGGTAGAGCGACGATACCTCATCGGCGTAGCCATTAAAGGCGAGCGTGTCGACACGTGGTGCTAGAAAACTTTGGCCGATACGCCGCTCTTTGGCTTGGCTCCAGCGTGGATGGTCTACAGCCGGATTTACATTGGCGTAAAACCCGTATTCATTAGAGGCCGCTAGGTTCCAACTTGTACGCGGCTGCCTCGCTGTGAAGCGAATTCGCACAATCGATTTCACGCTCTTGAAGCCATACTTCCAAGGAACGATTAAACGCAGTGGCGCACCATTTTGATTGGGCAGCCAGTGACCGTAGACCCCCACCACTAAAAGAGCGAGTGGATGCATGGCTTCATCAATCCGCAGGCCCTCCACATAAGGCCAATCGAGAACAGCACGACGCTGGCCAGGCATCTGCATCGGATCCATCAGCGTGGTGAACTCCACGTACTTGGCTCGCGAATTAGGGTCAAAGCGCTTGAGCACATCGGCGAGCGGGATCCCGACCCAAGGGACGACGCGCGACCACGCTTCCACGCAGCGAAAGCGATAAATACGTTCTTCCAACGGATGGGGTCGTAAAATATCTTCAAGCGTAAATACGCCTGTTTTGTCCGCTTCGCCTGTCACCTCGACTGACCAAGGCTTCACTTTCATTCGACCTGCATTACGCGCAGGATCAGACTTATCAAGGCCAAATTCATAGAAATTGTTGTAGGTGGTGATGTCTTCCCAAGAATTGACATCATCCAAGCGGTACCGACTTGAGGGTTTCACGCCTGCGATTTTGGCGGTTCGTTCCGTGGCGGCCGTGGCAGGCGTCACGGAGCCAGCAGCAAGGGAGGCGAGCATACCGCCGCCTAGTGTCTTCAAGACATCGCGACGGGCGATGGGCGATGGTTTATCAAAGTAATCGCGCTCTGACGTAATCTCTGAGGGCAAGATATGTCCCGCGCGTGGTGACATTCGCTTCCGTGTCATGCTGACTCCTGTCGTTCGCTACCCAATCGGGTCTTCACCAAGTCTCTACGGTTTACCGGATCCTTCCGGCTTATTCAACGCCAATCACGAAACTCAACGTGAATCTCGGCAGCGGCTCGGCGCAGCGACGCGCCTGCATTGATGAGCACCGGCCGGTCCGCAAGACGTAAGTGCGGTAGATCCGGCGCTGAATTACCATAGGCGACTACAGAAAGACCTGGGAATCGACCTTTGAGTTCCCGTAATTGCCGGGCCTTTTCCTCATCACGCACGTTCGGTCCTGATAGCGCTCCGTCAAGGTAATCACCCGCCCAGGTAACAGGTGTGCAAATCCATTCGGTAAAACCGAGGGCGTTGGCTAAGGCCGGGACATAAAGATCGACGGTCGCCGTCATGAGGACAAGGTGGTCACCCGCAACGCGGTGCTGCTCGATTTGTTTTAAGGCATTAAAGAAGACGCCATTACCTAAGAGCCTAGGCAGGTAATCCTCGGTCCAGGTAGCGATCTCGTCACGCGAACTCCCACCCATCACCGCGCGTATCAATGCGGCTTTTAAATCGCCGTGATCCGCGCGTCCAAACGCGAATCGCACTAGCGTGGGTAACACGCGAGGAAAGCGTAGCAGTCGTGCAGGTCGGCGCAGCGCAAACCCCAGCACGTATCCCCACAAGGTATCCCGGCGGGTAATCGTGCCATCAAGATCAAAAATGACTAAGTCCACCTGGGCAGACGTGTCGTGGGTCATCACGACACGCCGCTCATCGGTAGATTGCTCGATGCATTACTTACCGCGACGTACGCTAGCTGAGCGCTTCGCACCGGAGGATGCTTTTACCTTGGTCTTCGCCTTCGCTTTGACCTTGGCTTTGACCTTGGCTTTTCCCTGAGCTTTGGGCTTGGCTTTGACCTGAGCCTTGGGCTTGGCTTTGGGCTGGGACTGGCCCGCGCCGGCGAGTTGACGTAACACGTACTGCAAAATACCGCCGTGACGGTAGTAATCGCGTTCCTTCGGTGTATCGATGCGTACGCGTACTGTGAATCGCCTGCTCTTGCCAGTTTTAGGATGCGTGGCCGTTACATTAACCGTACGGGCCTCCGCATTCTGTAGGTCGCCAAAGTCAAAGATTTCATCACCGGTGAGGCCGAGTGAGGCGGCATTTTCACCAGGTTCGAATTGGCAGGGTAGTACCCCCATGCCGATCAGGTTAGAGCGGTGAATGCGCTCAAAACTTTCCGCGATTACGGCTTTGACCCCTAGCAACATCGTGCCTTTAGCGGCCCAATCGCGTGACGATCCGGTGCCGTATTCCTTACCGGCCAGCACGATCAACGACGTGTGCTCGGCTTGGTATTTCATGGAGGCTTCATAGATCGACATCTGCTCGCCAGTCGGTAGGTAGCGGGTAATCCCGCCTTCGGTGCCGGGTGCGAGCAAATTGCGTAGTCGGATGTTGGCAAATGTGCCGCGGATCATGACTTCATGGTTGCCGCGACGAGCGCCATAGGAGTTGAAATCGGCTTTTTTGACGCCGTGGGCTTCCAAATATTGTGCGGCGGGCGAGCCACTGGCGATATTACCGGCAGGGGAGATATGGTCGGTGGTGACCGAATCGCCCAACAAGGCAAGCACTCGAGCCGACTTGATCGACGCGACGGGCTCAGGCTGCATCCCCATACCCTCAAAATAGGGTGGGTTACGTACATAGGTTGAATCATCGGCCCACGCGTAGAGTTTGCCAGCTGGGACTTTGATCTTGCGCCAGTTTGCATCGCCTGCGAAAACGTCACCGTAACTGCCTTGGAACATTTTTGAGTCAATCGAGGCGCGAACAGTGTCTGCCACTTCTTCGGGCGACGGCCAGATATCTTTGAGAAACACAGGCTGGCCGCGGCGATCGACGCCGAGCGGCTCATCGTGCAAGTTGATATCCGTCGTGCCAGCGAGGGCATAGGCCACCACCAAAGGCGGAGAGGCCAAGAAGTTCATTTTGACTTCGGGATGGACTCGGCCTTCGAAGTTGCGGTTACCCGATAGGACAGACGTCGCGATGACATCACCGGCTTTGACCGCTGCAGAAATCTCTGGCTTCAGCGGGCCAGAGTTCCCAATACAGGTCATGCAGCCATATCCTGTGACAAAGAAACCGACATCCGCGTAGGACTTCAGGAGTTTTGCTTTCTTGAGATAGTCGGTGACGACTCGCGAGCCCGGGGAGAGGCTCGTCTTCACCCAAGGCTTGGCGTGTAGACCGCGAGCTGCTGCTTTTTTCGCGAGCAAACCTGCGCCAATCATGACAGAGGGGTTTGAGGTGTTCGTGCAGCTGGTAATCGCCGCAATGAGTACAGCTCCATCTTTGACATCGAAGCCTTTCTTGTTGCCGACCCGACCGACCCCGGTCGCTTGCTCATTTTTCTTTCGACGCTCAGCGGCCATTTGCTCATGCGTCTTGCGATAAACCGACTTCAGCTGCGTCACCGTCACCCGATCTTGAGGGCGCTTTGGACCGGCGAGTGAGGGTTCTACCGTCGCGAGATCCAGTTCAAGGACATCGGTGTACGCGGCTGACTCGGCGCCGTTGTAGCGCCACATGCCTTGCGTTTTAGCGTAGGACTCTACCAACGCGATTTGTGAGCGAGGGCGTCCGGAGAGGCGCATGTAGCGCAAGGTTTCTTCATCAATGGGGAAAATGCCGCAAGTGCTGCCGTACTCGGGGGCCATGTTGGCGATCGTTGCGCGATCAGCAAGTGGTAAATTGGCGAGGCCATCACCAAAGTATTCGACAAACTTTTCCACCACGCCCTTCTTGCGAAGCATCTCTGTGACCGTGAGCACGAGATCCGTCGCGGTCGCGCCGGGGCGAAGTTGGCCTATCAATTTGAAGCCGATGACCTGTGGAATCAGCATCGTGACCGGCTGACCGAGCATGGCGGCTTCTGCTTCGATACCGCCGACGCCCCAACCGAGAACGCCCAATCCGTTGATCATGGTGGTGTGCGAGTCGGTGCCCACCAGAGTGTCGGGGTACGCCTGTGGACGTTTACCGCTTCGATTCTCAAACACAACTCGTGCGAGGTACTCGAGGTTCACCTGATGCACGATACCGGTGTTGGGCGGAACCACTTTGAAGTTTTCAAAAGCGGTTTGACCCCAGCGAAGAAACGAATAACGCTCGGCGTTACGCGCAAATTCGATCTTCGTGTTTTGCGCGAGCGCATCGGCAGTGCCGTAGTGATCCACCTGAACCGAGTGATCAATGACCAGCTCTGCAGGTGCTAGCGGATTGACGCGACGGGGATCACCGCCCAAACGACTGATGGCTTCACGCATCGCCGCGAGGTCGACGACGCAGGGGACGCCCGTGAAGTCCTGCATGATGACGCGCGCGGGTGTAAAGGAAATCTCATGGCTCGGTGTGGCGTCGGGTTTCCAGTTAAGGAGCGCATCGATATCCTTTCGCGTGACGTTGACGCCATCCTCGAAGCGCAACAAGTTCTCAAGCAAGATTTTCAGCGAATACGGTAGTCGTGCGACTTTTTTCTTGGGCAGTTTGGCGAGACTGCAGATGTCGTATGTGCGCTGACCCACTTTTAGCGTGGTACGTGCTTTAAAACTATCCTTCATGGAACCCCCAGCCTCGGCAAAAAAAGATCAAAGATGATGATTATTCGGCGCGCGATTATAGCGACTCTGACGGTGGAGCGTCGATGACGGCACCGCCTAAGCATCGCGTTCCCTGATAGAGCACCGCAAACTGTCCAGGGGTGACCGCGCGCTGAGTATGCTCGCAATCGATCTGTAGACGACCTTCCGCTAGGGTTCGCACCTCGCAGGCCTGATCGGCCTGTCGATACCGCAGTTTGACCTGTGCAGGGAGCGGCGCGGACGGTGGTGTGATCAGCCAGTGCGCGGGCTCCGTTAGCACCCGTTGCTGACAGAGGAGTGGGTGATCGTGGTCTTGAACGATGATTAGGGCGTTGCGCGCGCGATCCTTGCGGGCAACGTACCAAGGTGATTCGGCATGGCCGGCGAGCCCGCCAATATGCAGGCCGCTACGCTGTCCGAGGGTGTAGAAGGCCAGTCCCTGATGTGTACCGAGCCGTTCGCCGCTGGCGCTTAGAATCGGCCCCGGATGTGGCGGCACGTAACGTTCAAGAAACTCTCGGAAGGGGCGTTCGCCAATAAAACAAATGCCCGTGCTGTCGCGCTTATCAAAGTTAGGCAGCCCCATCGCACGGGCCTTGGTACGGACTTCATCTTTACTCAGTTCGCCCAAGGGAAATAATGCGATATTCAACTGCGAGCGCGTCAAACCGTGGAGAAAATAGGATTGATCTTTCTGGTGATCGCGACCCTTGTGTAGCTCGACGCCTTCAACGCCCTCCACCAACCGTGCATAGTGACCGGTGGCGAGGCGACTTGCACCGAGACGCTGCGCATATTGCCAGCACACGCCAAATTTAATTTCACGGTTACAGAGTACATCCGGGTTCGGCGTGCGACCGGCGCGATGCTCGGCTAGAAAATATTCGAACACCTGCTGCCGATATTCGGCAGCAAAGTTCACCCGATGCAAAACGATATCAAGTTCCTGACATACCGCGCGAGCGTCCTGCAGGTCGGCGGCGATACTGCAGTATTCGTCGTCCTCATCCCAATTGGCCATGAACAACGCTTCGATGTCATGGCCTTGCTCACGCAGGAGCGCCGCGGTGACCGCCGAATCAACGCCCCCGGACAGCGCTACGATGATCTTTGACATGATCGTCGATGGTATCGTTGACGAGCGAGGAGGCGAGCCCCAAGTAGGATTCAGGGCGTAACGCTGCGAGCGCGGCTTTCCGTGACTCGGGAATCGGCAAGCCGCGTACAAATTCGAGATAACGGTTGGCATCTAAAGATTGACCGCGAGTCAAATCTTTGAGTAGCTCGTACCCATTCGCGACGCCCTCAGCGCGTAAGACTGTTTGGACGGCTTCGCCGAGTACTTCCCAGCTTTGTGCAAGATCTGAGCTAAGGCGCTCGGGATTTGCATCGACCTTACCGAGTCCGCGGTGCAGAGCGCGCCAACCGATCAAGCTGTGCGCGATAGCAACGCCGACATTACGTAGTACGGTCGAGTCTGTGAGATCGCGCTGCCAACGGGAAATCGGTAGCTTGTCTGCGAAATGACGTAGTAATGCGTTCGCGATCCCAAAATTTCCTTCAGCATTTTCAAAGTCGATCGGATTCACTTTGTGCGGCATGGTCGATGAGCCCACTTCACCCGCGACCGCGCGTTGTCGGAGATAGCCCAAGCTGATGTAACCCCACACATCGCGAGCGAAATCGATTCCGATCGTATGCATAGCCGCTAGCGCGTCGCAGTATTCGGCGACCCAGTCATGCGGTTCGATCTGCGTGGTCAGGGCCTGATAGTCAAGGCGCATACCCTCAATGAATCGTTGGGAAATAGCAGGCCAATCGGCCTCTGGAACCGCAACGCTATGGGCGTTGAAATTGCCAACGGCTCCGTTCCATTTGCCAAAAATGACAACGTCGCGCCAGCGATTCGAGGCGCGCGTCAAGCGTTGTGTGACATTCGCTATTTCTTTGCCCAAGGTCGTGGGGCTTGCGGTCTGGCCATGGGTGCGCGATAGCATGCCTCGCTCGGCCTCTGTGGCCGCCCACTTTTTTAGATGTTCAACAAGGGGGTCGAATTGCGCCAACAGCGTGCTACGGGCGGCGCGTAGCATACGCGCATAGGCTAAATTGTTGATGTCCTCGGAGGTGCATCCAAAGTGCACTAGCTCCAGCGTTGCAGCATCCGCGCCCGCGGCGGCAAGTTGATCGCGTACGTAGTACTCGACGGCTTTCACATCATGATTTGTGCGCCGCTCGATCGTTTTGACGATTTCAGGGGCATCGCTCGGCGGTTGCTCGGCAAGTTGACGCGCGCGTTCGAGTACGCCGGGGGTGATCTGGGCGGCTGCCTGCAGGCCGGGCGGCCTTTCCAAGGCAAGATGCAGCAGCCACTCGGCCTCGACCTTGATCCGTTCAACAATCAAGGCTGCT
Source organism: Gammaproteobacteria bacterium (assembly GCA_009926865.1). Classification (GTDB taxonomy): domain Bacteria; phylum Pseudomonadota; class Gammaproteobacteria; order Steroidobacterales; family Steroidobacteraceae; genus UBA964. The sequence goes on from RFOD01000009.1 coordinate 41,757, forward strand.
TCACTGAGGTGTGCTCTCAGTGCATCGACATGGCTCGCATAACGACCATCGACAGGGGACAAGGCATGCAAGGAGGCGTGAGACATGGGGCAGCTTTCTCGCTCGGTGCTAAACTCTGCATGATACTCCATGACCCTCATTGATCCTCTCAGTCTCGACACCGATTCGCTTACCGACCTGATTCGTAACCGGGTTTATGGTGAGCCGAGTGCGCGCCCACTTGAGGATTGGCGCTACGGCGCCCTCACGCCACAGCGGCGAGCGGCGTTGCAACGATTTTTTCCTGATAATCCCGTACCGGCGGCGGTTTTGGTACCGCTTATTTTTCGTGAACAAGGGCTACAGGTACTACTGACAGAGCGAGCGCGTCATCTGACGCACCACGCGGGTCAGGTGAGTTTTCCGGGCGGACGATGCGAGCCATCTGATGCGGATCCGTCTGCGGCCGCCTTGCGCGAGGCAGAAGAGGAAATTGGTTTGTCGCCTCATCAGGTCGAAGTTATCGGCTACTTGCCCGATCATCTGATCATCAGCGGCTATCGCGTGACGCCGGTCGTTGGGCTTATTCGGCCACCGCTCACTCTGACGCTCGATCAACGCGAAGTGACATCTGCGTTTGAGGTGCCGCTACAGTTTGTGCTCGATCCGCGTAACCACGTTCCTCGGCAACGTGAGTTTCAGGGTGAGCATATGGAACTCATCGATTTACCCTACGGCGAGCACAATATTTGGGGAGCGACCGCGGGCATGCTATTAACTTTTCGTCGACTCTTGTTAGGTGAAGACCGATGAGGACACGTCAATGAATGACGACGCGCCTGTGAGCCGATTACTTGGGATTATGCGCGCTTTACGCGATCCTCAAACAGGCTGCCCATGGGATCGCGAACAGACGATGGCGAGCATCGTGCCCCACACATTGGAAGAGGCTTATGAGGTGGCTGAGGCGGTGGATGAACAAAATCCAAACGCCCTGCGCGATGAGCTTGGAGATTTGTTATTCCAAGTCGTGTTTTTAGCGGCTTTGGCCGATGAGGCGGGCTGGTTCAACTTTAATGATGTCGCGACAAGTATCGCCGAGAAGCTTGAGCGACGACACCCGCACGTGTTTGGTTCAAACACGATTTTGACAGCGGAGGCGCAAACCGAATCCTGGGAATCGCTCAAGGCGGCTGAACGCGCGAAGGGGGGCGCCTCGGGCGCGCTTGCGGGTGTCGCGAAGGCGCTACCGGCGCTGACCCGCGCCAGTAAACTGGGTAAGCGAGCCGGACGTATCGGCTTTGATTGGCCGACCGCCGAGGGCGTTCGGTCGAAGGTCAGTGAGGAGCTCGGTGAACTCGATGAGGCGGTTAGCCTAGGCGAGTCACGCGAGCGCCAACAAGAAGAGCTCGGCGATGTGCTCTTTGCGCTCGCCAATTGGGCGCGGCGATTGGGGTTAGACCCCGAGGCGGCGTTACGTGCCGGTAATCAAAAATTTGAAAGTCGCTTTGCGCGTATGGAGGGGTTAGCGGAGGCCGAGCGGCGACCCCTTGATCGCCTCACGCTCGAAGAGTGGGAAGCCCTATGGGTCAGGGCGAAAGCGATCGAGAAGGCTGGCTAGGCCGGGATGGCCGCAGAAAACCACCCCTTGCGATGGCGAAACCGCTAGAATTCGCGGGTTTTCTTTTCTGCGAGCTTAGGCACACGCATGTCGACAGAATGGTCTCCCACTAGCTGGCAGTCGCGACCCGCGCAACAGCAGCCCCCGTATCAGGATCCGCAAGCGCTCGGTAGCGCACTCGAGCAATTAGCGGCTTTACCACCCATTGTGGTCTCGTGGGAGGTGGAAAAACTCCGCGAGCAATTAGCTGCCGCAGAGCGGGGTGAGGCTTTTTTGCTGCAGGGCGGCGACTGCGCTGAAAGTTTCGATGACTGCCAATCCGACAAAATTGCGCAGCGACTGAAGATTCTGTTGCAGATGAGCCTCGTACTCACTCATGGGCTCAAAAAGCCGGTGATTCGCGTGGGGCGGATGGCCGGTCAGTACGCGAAGCCGCGTTCGGCGGATACAGAAACCCGCGATGGCGTGACCTTACCGTCCTATCGGGGCGATATCGTTAATCGCGCCGCCTTCACGGCCGAGGATCGAACCCCTGATCCGAATTTACTATTGCGTGGTTATGAGCGAGCTGCGCTGACGTTGAACTTTGTGCGCGCCTTGATTGAGGGCGGCTTTGCCGATTTGCACCATCCTGAATATTGGGATCTTGGTTTTGTGGGTCATTCGCCGATGAAAGTCGAGTACGAGCGAGTGGTTGCGTCCGTGGCAGATGGCCTTGAATTCTTTGAGACCATCAGTGCGAAGGAAGTCCATCAATCCCTGAGGGCAGAATTTTACGCGAGCCACGAAGCGCTGATCCTGCACTATGAGCAGGCTCAGACCCGTTACATCCCGCGGCAGTCACGCTGGTACAACCTCGCCACCCATTTTCCGTGGATCGGCATGCGCACCGCCCAGTTGGAAGGCGCGCATGTGGAGTACTGCCGGGGTATCGCAAATCCCGTCGGAGTGAAGATTGGCACAGCAATGGATGCCGACTGGCTACAGCGCTTGGTCACCACGCTGGATCCGAATAACGAGCCCGGGAAGCTTGCCTTGATTCACCGCTTCGGTGCGCGCGATATCGAGTCGGCTCTACCGAAGGCTATTCAGGCGGTCAGAGCAACGGGCCACTCAGTTTTATGGATTTGTGATCCGATGCATGGCAACACGGAGAACAGTCAAAGTGGGCTCAAAACTCGCCGGTTTGAAAATATTTTGACTGAGCTTGAGATGGCGGCAGAGATTCACCGCTCGATGGGCTCTCATCTGGGTGGCGTTCATGTGGAATTGACTGGCGAGAACGTCACGGAGTGCACAGGCGGAGCACGAGGCTTGTCTGATGTGGATTTGCAGCGTGCGTACAAATCCAGCGTGGATCCTCGGCTAAATTATGAACAGTCGCTGGAACTGGCTTTGCGCTTGGCGGGACGAAGCGTGCTTGAGCGTCGCCCGGCACGACAGCGCGCTAGTTAGCTCAAGTCAGCGTCAGCCTAAGATAGCGTCCGATTAGGACTGCGGCCGGGGCTGTGCGGTTACGACAATGCGCCCGCGCAGGGTTGGTTACGCGGACAGCGGCTACTGCGGGGGCAGATAATCGTTGCCTCGCGTTGTAACGCACGCGCCACCCAGCCGATATTGAGCACGTGACTGACCGTCCGAATCGCGCTCGCGGCTTCCGGGTTCACAGCGCCCAGGCCGCTGCCTCGTCGACAGGATTCTGCAACGCTCTCAATAATTGTGGGCGCATCGAGGCCTTGTGCCTCCAACGCCGGTGCAAGATCGACGCCGACCGAGAGCACGTGCGAGGTGCCCGCAGCATCTTCGGTATGTAGCGAGTGACAGCAGTACAGTCGTGGAGCCTCATCCACGTGCATGATGGACAGCTGCGTGACGGGCGCTACACGGGCGGCCTTGGGTTCACGCAGTAGGCGAAAGACGGCCCAATGTGGGCAGGGATCAGGGACGACACTCATGTTGCCCCAAGGCAGAGGGATCCCATTACCACGATAGACAGCGCGCAGATAGCCTGGCTGATAGCCATCAAAGAAATGCCAGTGGCGATACGGCGAGATGCTCGTCATACGTCGCATCATGACGGCGGGGGTGACGCCGATCTGCTGGCAGGCGGCAATTTCATGTCCTTCGCGCACCAAAAACTGTCTAAATGGTAGCTTCGGGCAGAGCAGAGCGGCCGCAAAAGCGCTGCACTCGAAGTCACGCCAGGCGAGCAGAATATCCCGCGGTGAGACGCCGCGATCGCTCCCCTCAGCGGCTTCTTCAAGACTACTGACCGAGCTATGCGGGGGAACCACGCCATCGCCGTTATGTAGGAGTTTGTGACCAATGAAAAAGGCCAGCGTGTATTTCAGTCGCGCCTCGTGTGACTTCAGGCGCTTATTAATGTGAATGACGCCCGGGGGCTCAAAACGCGCCCGAACGATTCGCGCCTCGACTTCGCTTCGATCATCAAACCAGCGTAATTTCAGACCGAGATTGCGCGCGATCCCAAGCACATCCGCAAGATTTAATGGCATCCGTCGCTGGCCGACCGATTCTGCTGCGCGTTCGATATCGGGAAACTCGTTCAGCCGAGTCTCCTGAAATACTCTCACTAAGAGCCGTGCGAACTGGCGACCGCTGGTGCCGGTTTGGGCGAGTAGTTCGGGTAAGGCACTTTGCAGTAATTCTTTGGAAAATAAAAAAGCGGGTTCAAGCGGCATCGCTGCATTGCCGCCGCTTCGCGTGGGCGGGCTGCTCGAGGTCTGAGGGTCGGTACGATCGAGGAACCACTGCGGATCTTTGCCAAATACGCCGGCCAAGACCTGCAACATACTAGCGGAGGGTACCCGTTTGCCATTTTCCACCATGCTCAGATAAGAAACCGAGGGCGCGTGACTCGGATCCTTTTGTACGCAACGCGCAGAGACTTCCTCCAGCGTCAGCCCATTGCGTTTGCGCAGACTACGCAGTTTGGAGCCAAGAAAGTGGCCCTGTCGTAATAAGCCGCTCATGTCTATCCATTCCCTGTGCGAGTGATTCTTCCTCGAGTGAAATTCACATTGTGAAATTTCTATTGTGTAAATACTCTCAATCAAGCGACTACAATGCAATAGTGATGTCAGCGAGGTGACCGCGGATCTGCAGGATGCAGGATCTAGGTGGGTGCCTTTGAGTGCGGTCACAGCGTCATGCGCCAAGGAGTGATAGGCATGTCTTCGATCGAAATTGTCGCTGAGCAGGCCGCTACCCATCAGGAGTCCGTTCTCACCCCTGAAGCCCTGGCGTTTATCGGCGAGTTAAGTCAGCGATTCACGCCACGCGTTGTGGCGCTACTCGAGGCTCGGCGGCAGCGTCAGTGTCGTTTGGATATAGGTGAACGTCCCGATTTTTTGCCCGAGACCCGTGAGATTCGCGAAGGGGGCTGGTCCATTCGGGGGGTACCGTCGGATCTACTTGATCGTCGCGTGGAAATTACCGGTCCCACGGATCGCAAAATGATTATTAACGCGCTCAACTCGGGCGCCAAAGTATTCATGGCGGACTGTGAGGATTCGTTGGCACCCACCTGGGAAAACGTGATTGTAGGTCAAGCCAATTTACGCGATGCGGTCGCGAGACAGATTGATTTTGAAACTCCAGAGGGTAAGGCCTATCGATTGAGCGATACCCCAGCGGTGCTCATCGTCCGTCCGCGTGGTTGGCATTTAGAAGAGAAGCACTTGCTTCAAGATGGTAAGGCCGTGCCCGGCGCATTGGTCGATTTTGGCTTATATCTTTGGCACAACCATGCTGAACTCAAGTCACGAGGCACAGGGCCTTATTTTTATCTTCCGAAGATGGAAAGCCACCTTGAGGCACGCCTGTGGGCTGAGGTGTTCGCGTACGCCGAACAACGTCTCGGCATCGAACCCTACACCATAAAATGCACTGTGCTGATTGAGACGATTCTCGCCGCCTTTGAGATGGACGAGATTTTATACGAGCTTCGTGACTACATTGTTGGCCTAAACTGTGGTCGCTGGGACTATATCTTTAGTTTCATCAAAAAGTTCGCGCATCGAGCTGACGCGCTTTTGCCCGAGCGTCGCTTGGTGACGATGACTACCCACTTCATGCGGTCGTACTCGCTGCTCTGTATCCGCACCTGTCATCGTCGAGGGGCATTTGCGATGGGTGGAATGGCCGCGCAAATCCCGATCAAAAATGATCCCGTGGCGAATGAGGCCGCACTCAGCAAAGTCCGTGCTGATAAGGAGCGCGAGGCGGGCGATGGACATGACGGTACCTGGGTCGCGCACCCCGCACTCGTACCGATCGCGATGGAGGTCTTTGATCGTTTGATGCCGGATGCCAATCAAAGGCATCGGCTACGTGAAGATGTCGTCGTGACTGCAGAGGATCTACTGCAGGTTCCCAAGGGCGAGATTACGGCCGAAGGCCTTCGGGACAACGTCAGCGTCTCACTGCAGTACATGGCCTCATGGCTCAATGGGAACGGCTGTGTACCTATCAATAATTTGATGGAAGACGCTGCCACGGCAGAGATTTCTCGCGCCCAAATTTGGCAATGGATTCGACATCCTCAGGGAGTGCTGGAGGATGGACGAAAAATTACTGCTGAGCTATTTCGTCACGAGCTCGAGACCGAGCAACAGCGCTTGCGCACGACGCTCGGGGCCGAGGCATACGCGGCAGGTAATTTTGATCGTGCAGCAGCCTTGCTCGATGAGATTACGACCGCTGATAACTTTGCTGACTTTTTGACTTTGTCCGCTTACCGAACTTTTAACTGAGGACCTGCCCATGAATTTGCGCAACGCTGAGCAATTGTCCCGCGATTGGCAGTCAAGCCCCCGCTGGTCGGGTGTCATACGCGGTTATTCTGCTGAGGATGTCGTCCGCCTGCGCGGCACCGTCCATGTAGAGCATTCTTTGGCGCGTCTCGGAGCAGAGAAGCTGTGGCGAAATATGGCGACGCTGCCCTTTGTTAACGCGCTGGGAGCGCTGACGGGTAATCAAGCGATGCAGCAAATCAAAGCCGGATTGAAGGCGATTTATCTCTCTGGTTGGCAAGTGGCGGGCGATGCCAATCTCGCCGGTGAGATGTATCCAGACCAATCTTTATATCCGGCTAATTCGGTACCGCAGGTCGTACAAAAGATCAATCGAACCTTGCTTCGTGCGGATCAGCTGCATCATGCAGAGGGTAATGATTCAATCGACTGGTTGCAGCCGATCGTCGCAGATGCCGAGGCGGGATTTGGTGGGGTTCTCAATGCCTTTGAGCTGATGAAAGGCATGATTGAGGCGGGTGCGGCTGGGGTTCACTTCGAAGATCAATTGTCTTCAGCGAAGAAATGTGGACATATGGGCGGTAAAGTTTTAGTGCCGACCCAAGAGGCGATCAATAAATTGGTCGCTGCTCGTTTGGCGGCCGATGTCTGCGATGTGCCCACTATCCTGATTGCCCGCACAGACGCCGAGAGTGCGAATCTTCTCACGAGCGATGTCGATGAGCGCGACCGTGCTTTCATTGAGTCGAGCGATCGAACTTCGGAAGGTTTCTTTCGCGTTCGTTGCGGCTTGGATCAGGCCATCGCACGTGGCCTGTCCTATGCGCCGTATGCCGACCTTCTTTGGTGTGAAACAGGCACTCCGGATTTGCATGAGGCGAAAGCCTTTGCCGAGGCAATCCACCGCGAGTTCCCTGGAAAGTTGTTGGCCTACAATTGCTCGCCGTCCTTTAACTGGAAAAAGAAGCTGGACGACGCGACGATTGCTAAGTTTCAGCGTGAGCTGGGTGCCATGGGGTACAAATTCCAGTTCATCACCTTAGCGGGCTTCCACGCGCTTAACTACTCCATGTTTACTTTGGCACGCGGCTATCGTGATCGCCAAATGAGCGCCTACGTCGAGCTGCAAGAGGCGGAGTTTGCAGCGGAAGTGGAGGGCTACACGGCGACCAAGCACCAACGTGAAGTGGGTGCAGGTTATTTTGACGAGGTGACGCAGGCCGTGACCGCCGGACAGTCATCGGTCACCGCGATGAAAGGGCGCAGTTTGCCTCGGGCTAATCGGCACCGCGCAACAGCGGCAGCCCGTGACATCGTGCGATCGCGCGCGCGGACGAATGCTAGGTCCGCCTGACGCGCTGCGGTAGAATCCGCCGCCGTTTCCGGTCGTGGATTCCGATGAAGTACGAATACCTGCAGATTCCGCCTAACGGCGAGGCGATTACCGTCAATACGGATGGCACATTGAATGTGCCATCCGCGCCAATCATCCCGTTCATCGAAGGCGATGGAATCGGTGTAGACATCACGCCCGTGATGCGGCGGGTGGTGGATGCCGCCGTGCTCAAGGCTTACGGCCAAGAGCGCCGTATCGAATGGCTGGAAGTGCTGGCAGGCGAGAAGGCGAACGAGCGGACGGGTAGCTGGTTTCCCGATGAGTCGCTGCATGCGCTACGCCAGTACATTGTCGCCATCAAAGGTCCGTTGGCAACGCCTATCGGGGGAGGCATTCGTTCTTTGAATGTTGTGATGCGGCAGACGCTCGATCTGTATGCCTGTGTTCGACCGATTCGCTATTTCCCTGGGGTGGCCACCCCGATGCAGGATGCGTCGCTGACGGACATGGTGGTGTTTCGCGAGAACACCGAGGATATCTACGCTGGGATCGAGTATGCGGCGGGTTCCGAGCAGGTGCAGCGTCTCATTCACTTTCTGCAGTCGGAATTGGGTGCACACGGCATCCGTTTTCCCGCGAGCTCTGGTCTTGGTATCAAGCCGGTCTCTAAGGAGGGTAGTCAACGATTGATTCGCATGGCGATTCAATACGCAATCGATAATGATCGTGTCTCGGTGACGCTCGTGCATAAAGGTAACATCATGAAATACACCGAAGGCGCATTTCGCAATTGGGGTTATCAGCTTGCGAAAGACGAGTTTGGGGCGCGTGAGGTCGATGGTGGACCTTGGTTGAAGTTTAAAAATCCGCAGACTGGCAAAGATATTATTGTCAAAGACGTCATCGCCGATAATTTTCTGCAGCAGGTCTTGCTGAGACCGGAAGAATACGACGTCATTGCGACGCTCAATTTGAACGGTGACTACATTTCCGACGCGCTTGCCGCGCAGGTAGGCGGTATCGGTATCGCGCCGGGGGGTAATATCGGCCATGGATTGGCGGTGTTTGAGGCAACCCATGGGACGGCACCCGGGTTTGCCGGTAAAGACCGCGTCAACCCGGGCTCGATTATTCTTTCTGCTGAGATGATGCTGCGCTACCTGAAGTGGTCACAAGCAGCCGATCTCATTATCAAAGGCGTCGCCAATACCATTGCAGCCAAAGAATTAACGTATGATCTGGCGCGCTTGCGTGAAGCCATTCGCGCGAGTAAACGTGAGCTTGCGGCGCGGCGTAATGTGGAGGAGTCTCTGCAGCAGCTCATCCCGGGGGCAACCTTGATGAGTTGCTCGGGCTTCGGTGAAGCCATCATTCGACATATGGATGATTAATTAGTGCCTACTCAACCGGCGGTAAATTGCAGGCGCTGTCCGCGTCTTCAAAAATTTCGGATCGAGTCGGGTGAGCGGTATCCTGGCTATCATGCCGCGCCCGTGCCTGCGTTTGGTGATGAAGCACCGCGTTGGCTGATTGTTGGACTAGCGCCAGGCATGCATGGCGCTAATCGAACCGGTCGGCCCTTCACGGGCGATCATGCGGGCATTCTGTTATACGCAACCCTTCATGAGCTTGGCGTATCGTCTGAGCGTGAATCAATCCATCGTGACGATGGTTTGGCCCTCAGCGGGGTCAGAATTAGCAATGCCGTTAAATGCGTCCCACCCGCCAATAAGCCTTTGCCCGCTGAGATTCGCAGCTGTAACGCGTATCTGCAGGCCGAGCTGCGGGAGCTCTCCACGATTCGGGTCATGGTGGCGCTCGGTCGTATTGCGCACGATGCCACGTTGGATGCATTGCAATTACCGCGCAGCCATTATCGTTTTGGGCACGCGGCTGAACATGCCTTACCCGATGGGCGCTGGCTCATCGACTCGTATCATTGCAGTCGTTACAACACGCAGACGAGACGCTTGACTGCGCAAATGTTTACAAAGGTGTTGGCGCGTGCGAAAACACTAGCCGAATGAGCGATTTTGATTCCCGAGAGTTTGTCGCGAGCTTGCCGCGTCGTCCCGGTGTCTATCGAATGTGGGCGGCTGATGGCAGCTTGCTCTACGTAGGTAAAGCCAAGAGTTTGCGCGATCGAGTGGGGAGTTATTTTTTACCCTCGAACGTGCACCCGAAAGTTCAAACTTTGGTGGCGCAAATCGCCTCAATGGAAGTCACGGTGACGCGCTCTGAGACCGAGGCGTTATTGCTTGAGCATAACCTGATCAAAGCTTTACATCCGAAGTACAACGTCTTACTTCGCGATGATAAGAGCTTTCCCTATCTTTGGTTATCGTCCGAGCATGAGTTTGCGCGTTTATCAGTCTATCGCGGCACCCGAAATATCCCCGGTCGGTTTTTTGGGCCCTATCCAAATGCCGGCGCAGTCAGTGAAACGCTGCATTACCTTCAGAAAGTATTTCGCTTGCGAAACTGCCAAGACAGCTATTTTTCTCATCGTAGCCGGCCTTGTTTGCAGCACCAAATTGAGCGCTGTTCAGCCCCCTGTGTGGGCTTCATTAGTGCTGCCGATTACAAGCGTGATGTGGATGCGGCGGTACGCGTGTTGGAGGGGCGTAATGATGAGGTCGTTCGTGAGTTAGCCGAGCGGATGACGGCGGCATCCGATGCGCTAGCGTATGAAAAAGCCGCGGCCTTGCGCGATCAGATTGCCGCTATTCAGCAATTACAAGCGCAGCAAGTGGTCGCAGCGGACGATGAGCGCGATGCGGATATCTTTGGGATTGTGACGGAGGAAAGTGGTTGCGCGATCTCGGTGATGAGTGTGCGCGGCGGGCGAAGTCTCGGAACATTTGGTTTTTTCCCCACAGTCGGGATTGCAGAGCCGCCTGAGATTCTTTCTTCATTTATGATGCAGTACTACGCGAGTCGTCCGCCTGCACCCGAGATCTATACACCTATCACGCTTGCCGATGAGGCCTCTTTGGCTGAAGCCTTGAGTCAAGTGGCTGGCCACGCGGTGCGTGTCCGTCGAGCGCGACGCGGTTTAACCGCGCGGTGGGTAGAGATGGCGACTGAAAATGCGCGCGCAGCGCTGCGTATGCGTATCCGCCGACGGGACGATTACGCGCAGATGTACCAAGCCTTGCAAGCATTACTGGGGCTGGCACGGTTACCTCAGCGGATGGAGTGCTTTGATATTAGTCACATGCAAGGCGAGGGGACGGTGGCGTCATGCGTAGTATTCGGTGCCGATGGGCCCCTCAAAAAAGAATACCGTCGCTTCAATATTGATGGCATCACGGGTGGCGATGATCTGGCTGCGATGCGTACCGCCATTTCTCGGCGGTATCGTCGTATACGCGACGGGGAGGTTGCGGCGCCCGATCTTTTGCTCATCGACGGAGGGCCCACTCAATTAGCAGCGGTGATCGAGCAGCTGGACGAGTTAGAGTTCAAAGAAATCCAGATTATCGGCGTCTCGAAGGGTGTCGATCGGCGGGCGGGTCAAGAGCGAATCCACATCGGTCGGACGACCGCTGCGCCACTCGTTCCTGGGACGGACTCACCCGCCTTGAAGCTGATCCAACGTATTCGGGACGAGGCGCATCGCTTTGCAATTACGGGCCATCGGCGACGGCGCGCGAAGCGGTTTAACGAGTCAATTCTCGAAACGGTGCCCGGACTCGGGCCGGCCAAGCGACGCGCGTTGTTACAGCACTTCGGCGGCTTGCAGGGCGTCTTGCGTGCGGGGCGGGGTGATCTTGAGTGTGCCCCGGGGATTGGCCCGACACTCGCCCAAAACCTTTATGATGTCTTGCATCCGGGCGAGTAGGCGCGACCTCCTGTCGTGGCTCGGTTGAGTATGTAAATGTTGTGGACGGTACCCAACGTGTTGACATGGCTGCGGATTCTCGCGATTCCGCTGGTGGTCGTTTTGTTTTACATGCCCTACAAGTGGTCGGATCCGGCCGCTGGACTGCTGTTTGCAGCGGCAGGTATTACCGATTTGCTGGATGGGTATTACGCGCGCAAGCTCAATCAAACATCACGGCTCGGCGCGTTTCTCGACCCGGTCGCCGATAAACTCATTGTGGCGGTCGCGCTCGTCTTGCTGGTGAGCAAAGATCCGCGGTCCTGGGTGGTGATGACAGCGATTATTATCATCGGGCGTGAGATTGCCATTTCAGCGCTACGCGAATGGATGGCGGAGATCGGTCAGCGCAGAAAAGTCGCAGTGTCCTTTCTCGGGAAATTGAAAACGATTCTGCAAATCGTCGGACTCTCCATGATGCTCTACCGATGGGATATCTGGTTCATACCCACTTATAACTTGGGGTTGATTCTGACGCTCATCGCGGCAGTACTCACCTTGGCCTCGATGGTGAGTTACCTGCGCGCGGCTTGGCCGGATCTGCGCCGCCAAGCCGACTGATGCGTGCGCCTTGACTTACGGCCGGCGCGCCCTACAATCTCCGACCTCTGTTCCGGGCGGGAATAGCTCAGTTGGTAGAGCACGACCTTGCCAAGGTCGGGGTCGCGAGTTCGAGTCTCGTTTCCCGCTCCAGTTTTCCGCAGCCCTGGCGGCCTTGGCCCCAGGGCTGTTTGGTTTCAAGGAATAGCGACGCCCACACCCCGGCTGGGTGGCAGAGTGGTCATGCAGCGGCCTGCAAAGCCGTGTACGCCGGTTCGATTCCGACCCCAGCCTCCATCTCCTTCAATCTTTGATTGGGCCTTTCATCTGGCCTTTGACGAGGCCACCGATCAGGCGATGAATTCGGCGCTTGGGTTCGTGGCATTAAGACGCAGCAGACGTGGCGGATCATTGATCTCAATATTGAAGTGATTCACTTGATCGCTGAACTCGCGATGCAGGAAGCGACTTTCAATTTGAACACGCGTCTCGGGCGTCGCTGGGAAGCATTCTTGATAGAAGAGCACGCTATCTCCCGCCAGTTCTGCGCCCACTGCGACCGGTTGTATTACACCGTTAGCGCCTGACCAACGAATGTGTTGCTCAATCTCGAACATTAACCGTGCCTGACCATCAGGAGTCGTTGGCACTAACCCCGAACCGGGCGCAAGGCGGCGCAAGGCGGTGGCGGCATCATGGTAATGAATGGCGTGAATGAGTTCCCAGCGACCGGTTTGCGCGTTTGAGAGCAGCCGAGTGAGGGTGACATGAGAGCGATGCGCTAGAAGCGGCTGGAAGCCACCGAAGACGGTACTGCCTAGGGCGAGGCCACCCGCACCGAGCTGACTCAGAAATCTTCGTCGATCAGTCATCAGGATAGATATCTGCCCGATACCCCCTCAGGCGACGCCGTTAAGGCGTCGCCGGCGTGAGCGGCAGTTCCTTGTCATCATCTTTCGGTTCGCCTTTGAGTTCTGCCAAAGCGTCGAGCATCTGGTTTCGGGTCGGATCACGCCCTTTGAAAAGCTCAATCCGACTGCTCTGAATGCGTCTTGGTGTTATGTTGTTCGCGGTGTTGGCATCCGCAATCAAGTGATTGGGATCGAGCTCCACGCTGACTAGACGCCGCTTGCGAATAAAGAGCTTAGTCACTTCTTCTGCGTTATAACGCCAGAGTTCTGCCGGGATCATCAGCTCTTCAATGCTGCCATCCGCATAGGTCAGTTGTAGCGGCAGTGGCGTCACAAGCCCGCCGAGATTATGGAAGTCGACGAAGTAGATGTATTCGCCGGCTTCAATCGCTCGATCGAGTGCTGTGCGCTCCCAATCTTTTAACTTGTCGCGAAATTCACGATATTCGTTGCGATCTTTATTGTTCGGGACAAACTGATCATTCTCGTTATAAAAGTCCTTGAGCTCTGGGTAGCGCTCCACCCGAGTCTTGAGTCCTGACTCACGATTAAGGCGCTGAGAATAGGAGTCAGGATAACTACGCGCAAACTCATTGCGAGCCAACGGGAATTCTTTGTCCGGATCCTGAGTCGAGACTTGATATTCGCGGATATCGCCGACCGCGACATCCACGTGATCGGTGCCGTAGAACCATCCTCGCCAGAACCAGTCAAGATCAACTCCCGACGCATCCTCCATTGTGCGGAAAAAATCTGCGGGTGTCGGCCGCTTGAATTTCCAACGGTTCGCGTACTCACGAAATGCGTGATCAAAGAGTTCGCGTCCCATTACCGCTTCGCGTAGTACGCTCAAGGCGGCAGCCGGTTTTGAATAGGCATTTGGGCCAAACTGAATGATCGAATCGGACTGCGTCATGATGGGCACTTGATCCGGTGAACGCATGTAGTCGGTGATGAAATCCAGCACGTTGGTCTTGTCACCAAAGGTCGGAAATTTCTCTTCCCACTCGAGTTCAGCAATGTATTCCAAAAAGGTGTTCAGCCCTTCGTCCATCCAAGTCCATTGGCGCTCATCGGAGTTGACGATCATCGGGAAATAAATGTGACCCACTTCGTGGATGATGACGCCAATGAGCCCATATTTAGTATTGCGGGAATAGGTCAAAGAATCTGTTTTCTCATCACGCACAGGCCGATAACCGTTGAAGGTGATCATGGGATATTCCATGCCGCCGCGTTCCCACGAGTTCACTGAAATCGCCACCGGATAGGGGTAGGCGAAGCTGAAGCGCGAATACACCTCCATCGTGTGAATGACGCTATGGGTGGAGTACTTTGACCAGATCGGCTCACCCTCGTTGGGATAGAAGGACATCGCCATCACAAAGGGGCGGTCGCGGTCGTCCTGACGATAGCCCATCGCATCCCAGATATATTTGCGGGAGCTCGCCCAGGCAAAGTCTCGAACGTTCTGTGCTTTGAATCGCCAGGTGCGCGTGGCCACGGTGCCTTCACGCTCATTGGCGAGTGCTTCTTCTGGCGTCACGATGAAAACGGGCGAGCTTGCGGTTTCGGCCTGCTTCAGGCGGGCGCGCTGCTCGGCGGTCAGTACGGATGCGGGATTTTGTAGAACACCCGTGGCGGCGACGATATGGTCAGCCGGTACCGTGATCGCGATGTCATAGTCGCCAAACTCTAAAGTGAATTCGCCGCGACCCAAAAACTGTTTGTGCTGCCAGCCGGTGTAATCGGTGTAGGCCGCTAACCTTGGAAACCATTGAGCCTGAAAGTACTGGTAGGTATCCGTTTCCGGAAAATACTCGTATCCCCCACGGGCTCCAATCGCGGCCTCATCCACGATGTTAGAGGCCCACTTCAATTTGATCTCGATGCTGGTGCCAGGACGCATGGGTGTCGGCAGATCAATACGCATCATGGTGTCATTGACAGTCGTTGTCAGGGCGCGCCCTGCAGCGTCAGTAACTTCAAAAATTTCAAAGCCGTACTCGCGATCTTCAAAAGCTTGGTGTCGACGCATAGCGGCAAAGCTCAAGCTATCACCGGCGCCGACGGAGTCTCGGCGCGTACCGCTATTGGCTGCAACCTCTGAGCGTCGAGAGATTGAATCATTCTTAAAGATGTTCTGATCGAGCTGCACCCAAAGATATCGCAGGGTATCGGGTGAGCGGTTCATGTAGCTGATACGCTGATCAGCCTCAAGGCGATGGCGCTGCTCATCGAGCCGCACTTGGATAACGTAATCGACCTTTTGCTGCCAGTACTCGGCGCCCGGTGCCCCCGAGGCGGCGCGGGTGACGCTCGGCGTCGGTAGCAGACTTTCCAGTTGTGCAAACTGCAGATCCGCGCGGCCAGGCGTGCCCTTGCTATTGCCGGGCCAAACGCTCGTCTCGCTATGCGCGAGCGGCGACTGCAGCCCAGCGCCACTCAGTCCGAGTAGCGTGACGGCGAGTGAGAGTAACGCGCGTGAGGTGGCCATTTGCCTGGTCCGGGGCATGTTGCGAGCGATCATGGTCCTAAGTTTAGCGCTCATGGGCGCACTCTGGGATACTCAAGCTTTGAAGAGCTTGTACTCGAAAGAGAGGTCTCCCATGAATCAGCCAGGGCGCCGGTTATGGCGCAAAGTCGCCTATGGGATCGGCGCAGTGATCGCGTTACTTGCGGGCGTCGTCATTTGGTTTGTGTTCTTAGGGGGGGTTGCGCTGACCGATCGGGCGATGCTGTGGCGTATGATCCGCGGGATCGAGGCCGAGCCTCCTGCCGCGACCGAAGTGTCGCGCTTGCTTACGGTGCCTGAGGGCTTTGAAATTTCCCTTTGGGCGACGGGTTTGCCGAGCGCCCGGATTCTGACACCGCTACCGACCGGCGACCTCCTTTTAACCCAGCCGCGCGGTGGACTGGTCACGTGGTTACAGGCCGATCGGGATGGCGATGGCCGATCGGATGGTCAGCAAGTCTTGCGAGCGAATCTCGATCGACCCAATGGGATCGACTATCACGAGGGTTGGCTTTACATCGCCGAGGCGACGCGAGTGGTCCGTTTTCGTTTTGATCCTGAGCAACCTGCACTTGGCGAGCCTGAAGTCCTGATCGATGGCTTAACGGCGGACGGCGGGCATTGGCGTAAAACGGTACGGGTAGGCCCAGACGGCAAACTTTATCTCGGTCAAGGCTCAACCTGTAACGTGTGTCTGGAAGCCGATCCGCGTCGTGCGACCGTGATGCGCTTTACGCTCGAGGGCGAGGAGGGCGTCCTCGTCGCGTCGGGTACTCGCAACCCCTATGGTTTTGATTGGACGCCGTGGGATCAGCGCCTCTACGCCACCGAAAATGGCCGCGATCTACTGGGTGACGATTTGCCACCGGATGAGCTCAATCACATCATTGAAGGCGGCTTCTACGGTTGGCCACATGTGCATGGGAAGGACATCAAAGATCCCAAATGGGCCGAGGGATATGCAGAGCGCATCGCTGCCGCCTTGCCTCCCGCCCATGAATTCGGCGCTCATGTCGCGCCGTTGGGGATCCGCTTCTTACGCCATCCTGAGCGCGCGGCTGCGCATGCCCGCACGGCGCTCGTTGCGCTGCACGGGTCATGGAATCGTAGTACGCCGTCAGGTTATGAGGTCGTCGCGCTACATTTTGATGATCGGGGCGAGATCTCCGAGCAGACCTTCGTCGCCGGTTTTCGTCAGCCTGATCAGTTGATCGGTCGGCCGGTCGATGTCGCTGAGGGTGCAGATGGGACGATTTACATTACTGACGATTACGCGGGGGCGGTGTATCAGGTTCGAGCCAGCGGGGTCCCGAGCACTGACCCGGACTAAGTTGAGCCCATAATTGATCCGCTGCCGGATCGCGTGCGTTTCGGAAGGTCGCGCGAAACAGAGCACAGCGCTGATCGACCTCGATCGTCTCAGCAAAGATTTCGCGCGCGACGCTTTCTTTGGAAAGTCGCTCTTCTAAAATCTTCAGTCCACCGTCGGCCAGCGTGTCAAATACGAGGCGGCGCGCCGAATCACCGGTTTGAGGCCAGGCTGGCCAGCGGATCGACTGGGCGCTACCACCGGCTTCGCGCGGGTCACCGTGACGGGCAAATTCCGCCCAATATCCCATCATCTGGCTTGCGAGTTGTAACCGTCCCGGTGCGTTATTGTCATGGAAGAGGAGCTGAGTTTGATTGCCCACGGAAAAATGACCCGTCACGAACGGGACTTCCAGTGCATGCGCGGCACCCAATAATTGGCTGAGGTCGATCAGTCCAAAAGCTTTACCTTGTTCGTCCCAATCCCAGCGGTAGGCAAAGACGGGTTGTCCGCTCGCCATGACTGACGCGATTGCATCGACGCCATCCGCCGCCCACAAGCGCGCTCGGTAGCGAGACTCCAATTCATAGGCTTGTGGGTTTTTTAGTGAATAAGGTAGCCCCGCGAAGCGCCGAGTGTGTCTTGGGTCAAAGGCCATGAATATCTTGGCCTCGTCGCGATTGGTCCCGACGATCAGCGGGACATCGTGGTGAGTGGTGGGGTCACTCAACAGCGAGAGCGTGTTCTCACGTGGGACGACGACCCCCTCTTGTAAGACGGTGGGCAGCCGTTCCCACTCATTTCGTGCGGGGGTAAAGGCCTCGTAGATGGTCCATGGATCGAGGTTGCGTAACTGATCCGCAGCCGATGCGGTTGTCTCGCTCGCCTCGATCTTTAAACGCGAGAGAATGCTCGCCGTGGAGTAGGGGGAGTCCTTTTCTGGGATGCCGCTAAAACCAAAGCCCAAACTTTGAATGATCGCGCCGTGAAGTAATCCTTTTGCCCACGGCGATACCAAGAGCGCAAGTACGTTCGTGCCGCCCGCGGATTCGCCAAAAACAGTCACGCGTTCTGGGTCGCCACCAAAGGCCTGAGCATTACGCTGTACCCAATGCAGGGCGGCGATGACATCTAAGATTCCGTAGTTACCTGAGGCGTCGAGCTGACCGAGCGTGCTTGCGTCGTTTGTAAAGACGTTGCTTGCGAACGCCGTGTCGCCCGATAACTCCGAAGATGAGGGGGGGATAAACCAACCAAACGGACCGAGGCGGTAGTTGATCATCACCACGATGACCTTCTCTTTGACGGCCAGTACGCTGCCATCGTAAAAGGCCGCGTGGCCGAT
>RFOD01000081.1 GCA_009926865.1 Gammaproteobacteria bacterium
GATCGTATTCAGACGTACGGTCTGTGCATTTAGTGCACCGCCCGCCAGCTTGAAAATATTCGATAACGACATGAGGATTCTCCGTTAGCGATCCGCTTAATCGCCCCGATATGCCTTGCGCAGTCCTGAGAGCGCGCTCTCCGCAAAACGCAAGGCGGCGAGATAACGGCTCGCAGCATCGCCATAGGCAGCTTCTTCAATGTGTGTCTCCACGGTGTTGCCGTCGCGAGAAGGAGAAAGCGGGATCCGATAACGCAAAGCATCTCGGGTGAGCTGCTCTGGCGATTCGATGTGCTGGGGATGCGTGACCGCCAAACGTTCGTGCGTGCCGAGCTCTCGCATGACATCTCTGAAATCAATGTCTCGTGCGCGATAATTCGGTGTGCTCGCGTTGGCGATGTTGCCCGAAATCACCTCCAGGCGCCGCGCCTGCACGGCAGCAGCGTTGGGGAAGATCCCGAGGACACGATCCACTTGCGACATCACTTAACTCCTACTCAAGAAATCCGATTTGGAACCGACTCTGTCTTCGACAAAGCTCCAAAACGGATCTTTGTGTCGGGGAGTAAGCAAGGGGTGTGCCAACTCGGAATTCCGAGGCCTACTGCGTTTTCCCTCATTTAGTTGCGGTTCTTACGCACCGACCGGCAAGGTTTTGCCGGCACAGCGGCAAACGCTTGCCTGCCGCTTTTACGGGGTATTCCCGATCTCGGCGGAATTCGGATCTAATTCCGCTTGCATCCCACGGAAATCCGAGATTTCCAAGTTGGCACGGGGTTTGCTGTACCCAATCACCGTCGGCCGAATGCCGATGCTGTTTTTGGAGTATGTGCATGGCACTGGTGATCAATACGAATATCGGATCGATTCAAGCCGAGCGTGCGCTCGCGGGGACCCGCGAGACCATGGAAACCTCCATGCAACGCCTTGCGACGGGTCGACGCATTAATAGTGCATCAGATGACGCCGCCGGCATTGCCGTTGCTTCGCGTATGACCGATCAGATGCGCGCCCTTAATATGGCGATCCGCAATGCAAGCGACGGTTTATCCCTCGCCCAGACAGCGGAAGGCTCGATCGAAGAAATGCAGAATATTCTGCAGCGTATGCGAGAACTCGGAGTACAGGCCGCCAACGGCACCTATACCGACACCGATCGCAGCTTTCTAGATCTCGAATATCAAGCCTTGATGAGCGAACTCTATCGCATCTCTAAATCAACAGCTTGGGATAAAGATCTCAAAGTATTAGATGACGATGTCCAAGCCGTCGATATTCAGGTGGGCGCCGATGCGGGTGAAGTGTTAAATATCCCACTCGGTCCTCTAACACCGCGAGCGCTGGGTCTCAAAACTGAGACATCGGACGTCGGCAAGACGGGCACCAATTTTGACGGCGCCACCGCCGCAAGCCCTCAAACGAGTAGTGCGCTGACCGCTCAATTTCCCTCGGCAAGCGCACCAGGGACAGATTTTGTTGTTCAGGTATCTGTCACCAACGGACGATCTGTCACGATCATGGCTGAAGATGTCACGGATATCGACGATTTAGTCGCTAAGCTCAATGCCGATATTGACTCCTCTACCAACTCTCTCACTTTTTCTAAAGTCGCGAACACCGATACATTGGTACTGACCCACGGCTCGACAACATTTACCGCAACGATTACAACTAGTGTGGACACTAGCGGCATTGATACGTTGGCCGAAGCATCCAAAGCGCTTGCTGTCATCGACGATGCCCAAGATATCGTCAACGAGCAACGCTCCAAACTCGGTGCGGCGATGAATCGCGTGCAGTACACCATCAGTAATTTGATGAACGTAGTGGAAAACACGAGCGAAGCAAAATCGCGTATCTACGATACAGACTATGCGGCAGAGTCCGCTGCCCTCGCCCGCACCCAGGTGTTGGCACAGGCGGGTACCGCGATGCTCGCGCAGGCGAATCAGTCCACGCAGTATGTGCTCAACTTGTTGCGACAAGGGTAAGTACGCTTCAGGACTGATATGACCGTCCGCACGCAATTGCCATTACCTCGATCTTTGAATCGAGTTCAACGGACGCCGATTCGACGCCTTGCGGGTATGGCCTGTTGCGGACTCTTAGGGTCTTCGCTACTCATGGCGAGCGAGTCATCGATCACGCTGACTGAGGCGGC
>RFOD01000082.1 GCA_009926865.1 Gammaproteobacteria bacterium
AGTCTAAGTAATTCTTTGGAGCAGCAACTCGCACTCGAGTCGCGCTCGATGTCGGCACTCGCCGCCGACACGGAAGATGCGGTCGAGGGCTTTACGGCCTTCGCCGGCAAACGGCCTGCAGTTTTTAAGGGCAAATAGGACACACGGGGGTCGCGAGTACCCCCCTGCGCTCACCATCCCATCGCGTAATAAGAGAGGGTGCGACGGACGTTATCGCGCACGATGCCGTTGAAGCCTCGCAAGTGATCAAATCGCTTGCGTAGCTTCTCGGCCACCTGATCGGGTATCTCACGGATTGGCACGCCCGCCTCGTAGGCGAGACGTGTTTCTGTCATCAGCGCTTCAATGTATTCGCGTCGCTCTGCAATACGCGCTTTGGGTGCCACCGGAATACCATGACCACCCACATAGTTCTCAAAACTCCACGCTTCAAGCTCTCGTAAGCTCCGCACCCAATGGTGCAACGAATAATCAGGGATAAAAGGTAACGGCATACCGCCTGCGGTCGCTAAATCGACAATGAAAGGGATATCCACGTGATCTGGCGTCATCACAATTAAACAGTCGCCGTGATTCACTCCCAACCAATCGAGACGTAGGCGTCTTTCGCCGAGAACAATCTCATGACGTGTACCCGTGAAAGTCTCCGTCGGAAATTCAATTTCTGGGTGCGGTAAATCACGAAAATGCGCGAGGCAGTTCTCATGACTAAACACTGTGGCACCCTCGTCTGCAAATATTTTTGCGCCGCGTACGTGATCCCAGTGTTGGTGCGAGTAAATGACGTACTTAACAGGTAGCGAGGTCAGCTTACGAATCTCCTCGCGCAAGATCGCAGCAGCAGCAGGCTCAATGGGATCAGTGACAATCACCCCTTCACGAGTGATCAAAAAAATATTGCGCAGCCCAAGATACCGAAAGCTGTAGTACCCAGGACCGATCTCTGTGACTTCGTGGCCTTGTCTCGGCACCGGCAAAGCAGTTCGCGAGGCGGCGGGCGTGAGCTCGCTATCTTGGCTGATAGCCGGCGACGCTGGCATCACCACACTCGCCCCTAACGCACACAACACCCACCCACTCAGACGTCGAACCCATGTCATACATCCCCCCGTGCTCTTGATGGATACCGCATCGCGGGTTTCTATCGACCCGTCCACGCGGTACTCTCGTTAGCATGATACCCATAGGGTTCGGTACGCAATGCCTCAGCTACCGTTCTGTGGCCAGCAAGGTAACTACCTACGAGGACTCACCGCATGCAACCGCATCCGCCTATCACCCCGATTTCTCGTGAACACTTACCGCGTGAGCTCCAAGCTGCGCATGACCGGGCAGTCAAGATCCGCGGTGATGGCACCTTCATCGGAGTGATGGCGCATGCACCGGACGTCTTCAACTGGTATGCAGATTTTTATCAGCGGATTTTTTATGGTGGCAAAGTACCGGTACGCTACAAAGAAATTGCTCGGTATCGGCTCTCAACCCTGCATGGCTGCGCCTTCTGCAACAAGGGCAATCGATTGGATGCAGCCGCAGCAGGCCTAACAGACACCCAATTGATGGCCATCGATGAGCCCGATGCCGCGTGTTGGGACTCAGCCGATCGTGCCGTCATTAAACTTGCCATGGAAATGGCGCTCTCGAATGCACAGGGGGCCGTCTCCGAATCTCTGTACACCGAGTTACGCCAACACTTTGACGACGAACAAGTCGTTGAACTCGGCGTCACAATGGGAGTTCTTTGTGGGATGGCGAAATTTTTATTCACCTATGATCTCGTCGAAAGAGAGAGTTACTGCGAGTTCGGCCCCGGCATGACCCCTACGAGCTGAAAATGCTTCGTGTATCGGGTGATACGGCTCCGCGTAACTGGAAAATGATAATCGCCTCAATGAAAGCGATCGTGTAAAGCAGCGCAACGCCTCGAACGGCCAGCGTCGTGTCCATAAA
>RFOD01000083.1 GCA_009926865.1 Gammaproteobacteria bacterium
CGCCGGTGGATTGGGGCCGAGGGCCTCCAGCCAGGCGGCCAGGGGTGCATCGCCGGGGGTGGCGCTGCTGCCGGGTTCGAGCAATTGCAGAGCGTCCTGCAGGCGGCGGGCGATGCGATCGCGCAGCTCCGCCGCCGCCGCATCGGTGAAGGTGACCACCAGCAGCTGTTCCACCGCCAGCGGCGCGCTTCCCTCGCTGAGCAGGCGCAGCACCAGGTGGGCCAGGGCGAAGGTTTTGCCCGTGCCCGCACTGGCCTCCAGCAGGCGGATGCCTGCCCCCAGGGGCATGGCATTGGCATCGAAGCGGCGCAGGCTCATCGCTTCTTCACCTCCTGGCGCCGCTGCAGCAGGGGCCCATGCAGCTGCAAGGCCAGGGCCTGCAGCTCGGGGGTGAGCAGCTGCTCCAAGGGCAGATCGGCACCGAAACACACCGCCTGCACCGGATCACGCCGTTCGCCCCGCAGCAGGGCATGGCCCTCCCAGGCCCCCAGGGCTGCGCTCCAGCGCCGCTGCTCGCTGGCCGCGGCATAGGCCCAGCCCGTGTCGGGGGGTAGGGGCCAGCAGCGCTGGCGGTGCGCCTGGTGCCACTGGCGCAGCTGCTCGAGCTGCAGGGCTGCCTCCGCAGCGGGCAGGGCTTCGAGGCGCTCGAGCACCCGGAAGCGATGGCCATCGCGGCCCACCAGCGCAGCGCCAACGGGGGCTTGGCCGGCGGCGCAGGCGAGCAGCAGCTCCAGCCAGAGCACGAGTCGCTGCGGCGTGCGTGGCTTGGCGCTGTGCACGAGCACCAGCTGGCGGCCACGCCAGGACAGCTCGCCCGACAGCCCCTCCCAGCTGGCTGGGCGCTGCTGCGCCTCACCGAGCAGCTCGAGGCAGCTGCTTAGGGCCAGCCAGCGCTGCTCCAATTGCTGCACCTCCAGCTCGCCGGCGGCCTGGGGCGGCAGCAGGCCTGTGCCCCGCTCGATCAACGGCCAATCGGGCAGCGCCTCGGGCAGGGGATCGAGCTGTTGGCGCAGCAGCGCCGCCCGTTCGCGTTCGCCCAGTTCGAGGGCATCGCGATCGAGCACGGGGTGATCGAACTCCCGGGGCCGCAAGCCCAGCCCCTCCAGCCAGCTGCGCTGCGGCTGCTCGATCCACTGGCGCAGCTCACTCCAGGCCTGCTCGGGGCTGGCGGCTGGCTCGGCCGCTGCTGAAGGCATGGCGCTGAAGGCCAGGCCCCGTTGGGGCGTAGCCGTGAGGCCCTGCTCGAGCTGTTGGCGCGCCTGCAGCAGGCGGCGATCGCAGCTGGCGGGCGGCCAGGGTTTGGCGGGCAGGAAATTGGCGCGCTCCAGCGGGTTGGCGCAGTGCACCCGCAGGGGCAGCTGCGGCAGTTCGCGGCTGAGCCACTCCAGCCATTGCCGCACCGGGGTGGAGGCCTCCAGCGCTTCGCCGGTGCGTTCATCGCGGTTGCTCCAGCTCACCAACAGGTGCTGCCGCGCCGAGAGCAGGCTCTCGAGCAACACGTAGCGGTCTTGATCGCCGCTGTTGGGGTCGCCCAGCTGGCGTTGTTGCTCGAGCAGGTGGAAGCCGGGGCGCTGGCGCTGGCGGGGGAAGGCGCCGGCATCGAGGCCCATCAACACCACCACCTTGTGGGGGATGGCGCGCATCGGCTCGAGGGCGCTGATGGTGAGGGCGCCGGAGCGGTGGCCGAAGCGGCCGCTGCCCTCGCTCAGCCGCTCGCCGAGCAGCTCGGCCACCACCGGCGCCGCCAGCTCCAGCTCACTGGCCTGGGCCACCGCCTTCCAATCGGCCAGCACGGCGTGGAGGCTTTGCAGCTCCCAGGCCCGCTCGCCGCCATCGCCAAACAGCGCTTGCAGCAGGGGGCGTAGCCCCTCGATCCACTGGGCTGGCGATCGCGGTTGAGCCAGCCAGCGCAGTTGCTCCAGCAGGGTGCGCAGCAGGGCGATCCAGCG
>RFOD01000084.1 GCA_009926865.1 Gammaproteobacteria bacterium
CAAATCGCGCGTCACTTGCGCGTGTACGGCTGGAGTAAATGCCATATGCGTGAGCGGATCGCCGGCCACGCTGTCGGCACCGCATTGCAAAATAATAAACTCCGGTGCCGCTGACTCCAGATGCGTCAGCACCCGCGGCCAGACCGCGGCAAAGGTCGCATCATCGGCACCGGGTGGCAGCGGGATATTGAGCTTGGTGCCTCGCGCTGCGCCGAGACCCACCTCCTCAGCGTTGCCGGTACCCGGGTACAAATAACGACCGTCCTCATGCAGGTCCGCGAAAATCACCCCAGGGTCACGCTCGAACCCGTAATACAGCCCATCCCCATGGTGGGCATCGATATCCACATAGGCGATGCGTGAGAGGCCGTGCTCACGCCGCAGCCACTCGATCGCGATGGCGCAGTCATTGAGCACACAAAAGCCCGCCGCCCCGTCGCGTGCGGCGTGGTGAAGACCGGCGATCGGGATGAAGGCTCGACGCGCGCGACCCTCCATCAGTAACCGCGCTGCCTTGAGCGTCCCGCCGACGACATCTGCTGCGGCTTCGTAAATGCCCGCCACAGCGGGCGTATCGCCGCCATCCAGATACCCCTGCCCGCGCGCAGAGCGCTCCTGCAAGCGCGCGAGATACGCCTCGGTGTGAAAACTCAGGAGCTCTGCATCACTCGCCCGCTCGGTCTCTTCCACCCAGGTACGACGCTCCAGACCCCGCCGCTCGAACTCGCGATAGAACGCATCATGGCGATCGAGCCCGAAGGGATGCGCAGCGCCGAACCCGTAGCGGGCGAGTCGCTCACCGGCAATAACCAGCACGTCGTTCATTTCGCTCCCTCGAAGGTGCAGCGGAGCCTAGCACAAGCGATAATTACCCCATGGCTCAATACATTTACACGATGAATCGCGTCGGCAAGGTCGTGCCTCCCAAGCGGCATATCTTGCGCGACATCAGTCTGTCCTTTTTCCCGGGTGCCAAGATCGGCGTACTCGGTCTCAACGGCTCCGGTAAATCGACCCTGCTGAAAATCATGGCGGGACTCGATAGCCAGATCGAGGGTGAAGCGCGCCCTCAAGCCGGTATTCAAGTGGGTTACCTACCGCAGGAGCCCGAGCTCGATCCCGCCAAAACCGTGCGCGAAGAAGTCGTGCAGGGCATCGGCGGCATGTTCGCGAAACTACAGCGCTTCAATGAAATCAGCGAAGCCTTCGCCGAGCCGATGTCCGATGACGAAATGAATAAGCTGCTTGAAGAGCAAGCCAAGCTACAGGATGACATCGATGCGGCTGGCGGCTGGGAGCTCGATCGTAAGCTTGAGATCGCAGCGGATGCGCTGCGTTTACCCCCTTGGGATTCAAAGATTGAAAAACTATCGGGCGGTGAAAAGCGTCGGGTCGCGCTCTGTCGGCTATTGCTCTCAGCGCCCGACATGCTGCTCCTTGATGAACCGACCAACCATCTGGATGCTGAATCCATTGCGTGGCTTGAGAAATATTTGGAGCAATATCCCTCGACCGTTATCGCGGTGACCCATGATCGCTACTTTCTCGATAACGTCGCCGAGTGGATCCTCGAGCTCGATCGCGGACATGGTATTCCATATCAAGGCAATTACTCGACTTGGCTTGAGCAGAAAGAAAAGCGTCTTGCCCAAGAAGAGCGCGAGCGCGAGACCCTGCGCAAAACACTCGAGCGCGAACTGGAATGGGTGCGCCAAAACCCAAAAGCCCGGCAAGCGAAAAGCAAGGCTCGTATGCAGCGCTACGAGGAACTCGCCTCGCGCGAATTCCAAGAGCGTAACGAGACCAATGAAATTTACATCCCACCCGGCGAGCGATTGGGTGATCTCGTCATTGAAGTGTCGGGCTTGCGTAAATCATTTGGCGATCGACT
>RFOD01000085.1 GCA_009926865.1 Gammaproteobacteria bacterium
CCGTGCTTGAGGTTATGCGTTTTCAGTTTGGTGGCGCAAGCGCCGCTTGAGCATTGTTTTTCGTTTGATCTCCTCTCGCTGTTTCAGGATCTGCTGATCGCGCCCGAAGTAGACGTCGGCGGGCGTCACGTTTCCAAGGCTCTCGTGGTAGCGGCGATTGTTGTAGTAGTCGACAAAGTCGTTGATCTGGCGCTTGAGATCGCCGGGCAGGAAGTAATGCTCGAGTAGGACGCGGTTTTTCATGGTCTGGTGCCAGCGCTCGATCTTGCCCTGGGTCTGGGGATGATAGGGCGCGCCGCGGACATGCTGCATACCCTTATCTTTGATGTAATCCGCCAGGTCACCTGCAATGTAAGACGAGCCGTTATCACTGAGCAGTCTGGGCTTGGCGACCACGGTTGCGCGGTCGCAGCCGGAGGCTTTCAGCGCCAGATCAAGCGTGGCGGTCACATCCCCGGCCTTCATCGTCGTGCAAAGCTTCCAGGCGATGATGTAGCGGCTGTAATCGTCGAGGACCGTGCTGAGGTAGAACCAGCCCCACCCCAGTACCTTGAGGTAGGTGAAGTCGGTCTGCCAGAGCTCGTTTGGACGCGTCGTCTTATCTTTGAACTCATTGGCAGCCTTTATCACGATATGGGCTGGCGCCGTGACCAGGTCTTCCGCCTTCAAGATACGGTAAACTGATGATTCAGAGACAAAATACTGCTTCTCGTCGGTGTATTTCACCGCCAGCTCCCGGGGCGTCATATCCTCATGCTCGAGCGCGAACTCGATAATGTCTGCCTGGATCTCATCCGGAAGGCGGTTCCACACAGACCCGGGATGGGGTGCCGTATCATCAAGCGCATCAAGCCCACCCTCGGACCAGCGGTCATACCAGCGATAATAGGTTGTGTGTGGAATGCCGAGCATGGCCAGCGTCTGACGGACGGGCAGATGAGAGGCTTCGATCGTGCGAATGATCTCCAGCTTTTCTGATGCAGGGTACCTCATGCCTCGCACTCCCCATCCCCGATCATGCTTTTTTTGAGCAGACGGTTTTCCAGGGTCAGATCAGCAACGACCTCCTTGAGCGCAGCAGATTCCGAACGCAGCTCCTTGATCTCTGGCGAGGTCGCCTGACGGGCAGTATCCCCGGCCAGCCGTTGCTTGCCTGCCTCGAGGAATTCCTTCGACCAGCTGTAATACAGGCTCTCGCTAATGCCCTCACGGCGGCAGAGCGCGGCAATGCTCTCTTCGCCGCGTAAGCCCGCCAGCACGATCCTGATCTTCTCTTCAGCAGAATACTGCTTGCGCGTCTTACGGCGGATGCTTTTGACCAACTTGTCAGCCGCGTCCTTCGACGTTCCGGATTTCTTGTTCATCTTCGCTCCATTATGGCTGCGATGAACCAGAAATCCTCCGTTACGAAAACATCAATTCTGTCCCATAGGCGCTGACGTCAGACACCAGCTGGGCCCGGCCATTCTCGGTCAGATCCTCGGTGTTGTAGTCGATGTTGTCGATCGTGATCTTGGGCATCGGTTTTTTCCTTTGTACTTAGTCTTCACTGAATAGGGAGCCGAGGTCCACCCCCGTGCGGCCTTGTATAATTTCCGTCTTGAGGTCGGAAATGTAGGCGTTCTTCGCTTTGGTCAGCAGCGCAATTTGGTTGCTGAGTTCTTGCTGTTGCAGGCGTACGAAAGTCAGCCGCACAACAAGGTCCCTGCCTTCTTGGCTCAGGCTATCCGTCGTATATTCGACGCCGTCTATTCGGAAGCGTTGACTCATCGGTTCTTCAGCGGCGCCTGCTGTGAAAGT
>RFOD01000086.1 GCA_009926865.1 Gammaproteobacteria bacterium
TTGGTCGTTCCTCGGCCGGGGACCATTTCTCCGTGGTCGAGTAAGGCTACCGATATCGCTCACGCGTGCGGTTTTTCTGAGGTGCGCCGCGTCGAGCGAGGCATCGAATATCTCATTCAAAGTGAGCAGCCGCTGAGCGAAGCGGAGCGAGTAGCCCTAAAGCCCCTTTTATTTGATCGCATGATCGAAGCCGCTCTCGATCCTGCGTTGGCAGAAAAAGTGATCTTTCGTGAGGAAGCCGCGCGGCCTCTGCGCATCATTTCTTTGAAAGCGGGTCGACAAGCGCTAGTTGACGCTGATCGTGAGCTCGGATTGGCACTATCGGCTGACGAGATCGATTACTTGCTCGAGGCTTTTACTCGACTGGGGCGCGACCCGAGTGATGTGGAACTCATGATGTTCGCGCAAGCCAATAGCGAGCACTGTCGTCACAAAATATTCAATGCCGATTGGGTCATTGATGGCGTTGCGCAAGATAAATCGCTCTTCTCGATGATCCGTAATACGCACGCTCACGCCCCTCAGGGCGTGCTCAGTGCCTATCGCGATAATGCGGCGGTGATCGAGGGGACGGCGACGGGTCAACGCTGGTTCGTGGATCCCACGACGGGTGTCTATGCATCGAAAGCGGAACCCATTGATATTTTGATGAAGGTCGAGACGCACAACCATCCGACGGCTATTTCACCGTTCCCCGGCGCATCCACGGGCTCAGGGGGTGAAATCCGGGATGAGGGTGCGACCGGAATCGGTGCGAAACCGAAGGCGGGTCTCGTTGGCTTTTCGGTCTCGCATTTGCGCATACCGAATTTTGAGCAGCCTTGGGAGCGTAGCCTCGGTAAGCCCGAGCGGATCGCTTCGGCGCTCGAGATTATGTTGGATGGGCCTCTCGGTGCTGCCGCTTTCAACAATGAATTCGGTCGACCGTCGATCTGTGGCTATTTTAGGAGTTTTGAGCTCGCGCTGCCGGGCGACCCTCCGGGCCGTGCTTGGGGTTACCACAAGCCGATCATGATTGCAGGCGGGCTTGGCAATATTCGCCGCCCGCATGTGGAAAAGCACGACTGTCCAGCGGGTGCCAAGCTCGTCGTGCTCGGCGGCCCGTCGATGTTAATTGGTCTCGGTGGTGGTGCGGCCTCATCGGTCGCGGCAGGCGCTTCGACCGCCGAGCTTGATTTTGCCTCCGTGCAGCGCGGCAATCCTGAGATGCAGCGTCGTGCCCAAGAGGTGATTGATCGCTGCTGGGCGCTAGGTGATGCGAATCCGATTTTTTTGATCCACGATGTCGGGGCAGGTGGTCTGTCCAATGCAGTGCCGGAGGCGGTCGCGCACAGTGGTCGCGGAGCGCGAGTGGATTTGCGTGCCATTCCGAGCGACGAGCCCGGTATGTCGCCGATGGAGCTTTGGTGCAACGAATCCCAGGAGCGCTATGTGCTCGTCGTGGCCGCCGAGCAGATCGATCTTTTTGCTGAGCTCTGCGCGCGTGAGCGTTGCCCGCATGCGGTGATCGGTACTCTGACGGATGACGGGGTACTACAGGTCAACGATTCGCTACTCGAGCAAACACCGGTCGAGATGCCGCTCGAGGTTCTGCTCGGAAAAGCGCCGCGTATGCGGCGTGAGGTCACGACTGTGGCTTCGCCGGAGCAAATCTTTGGGTTAACGATGTTGGATCCGCGCGAGGCGCTGCGTCGCGTGTTGCGCTTCCCAGCGGTCGCCGATAAGACGTTCTTGATTACCATCGGCGATCGTACTGTGGGAGGTTTAATTTCCCG
>RFOD01000087.1 GCA_009926865.1 Gammaproteobacteria bacterium
ATAGCTACACAAACCCTGAGCTCTTCGAAATTTTTAGTGAGCATGTTTACTGCTCCCTGCAATGTTTTTTGATTCATCGCTCGGCCTCCTGTTCGAGGCGTTGCGCCCAGTGCGTACCACTACCCAGATGGCCCGAGGACTCCTGGCTGAGCCACTTTGCCACCTCGCGGATCGCGGCGCGGGCTTCGGCGCGGAAGCCGTGGCCGGATTCATTCCAGTTTCTGTGGATGGCATCCTCAACCCGCTCCACCAGCGAACTATCTGGTTTCGCCGGATAGTTGGATTTGGCAGGCTGGGCGGCCTCCAACGCCTCGATGCGTTTCACCAGAGAAGCAATCCGCTCGGCCATAGAAGCGATCCGCTCGGCCTGGCTGCGGCCTGGTCTGCGCAATCTCGCGGCCCATGCCTCCTTGTCATCCTCGTCCCTAGCTTCTAGTGCCTCAAGCCTGTCACGCAGTTCGATGAGGCAGGAGTAGGTCACCACGTCGGCCTTGTCGCCACAGGTCCGGGTTTTGATGCAATACCACTCCGATTCAGTTGCGCGATGCTCAGCCATAAATCTTCTCCTTGAGTTGTGTGATGGTTCCATCGTTAACGATCACCCGATCGGGAGTGATATCTTCCAGTCCGCCCTCGCTGCTGTGATCTCCGCTGTAACTGACACCAGGGCGGTCGATGCGCCAAAGCTCACCGCCGAGGGCAAAGACCATCGCGGCTTCGTTGGGAAACCGCACATCATCGATCACGACGGATCTGCCATCACCCATGATGCGTTGTGTTTTTGCGCGGGCGATCATCACCCAGAAATCCGGATGGATGCAAGCCCTGCCCCATTCGGTGCCGAGCGTTTGCATCATGTGACGCGCTGATACGTCGAGCCCGGGGATGATGGCTTCTTTATCTGTGTAGGCGTAGAAGCCCGGAAGGCCGAGTTCGTTGAGCATGTGCGACACAGCACGCTTAAGAGGCGCCGCAAATGACACACGCTGATGCTCGATCAAGAGATTGGCCACGGTCGTCTTACCGCAACCAGGAGCGGGGCTGTAAAGCCCGATGAGGCGGGGGAGTTTCATCGCAGCACCCACTCCCCGCACCAGTCGCTACCGTCAACGACTGGCCACCATGCGCTGGGATCCTCTTCATAGCTTGGTCGCGGTGCATAGCGACGGCATTCGTTTGAGGATTGAAGGTGATACCTGCAGTTTTCGCATCGCTGCTCTTCAAGTGGTGTGTTCATTGGCGTTCATCCAGTTTTTGGTAAACGATTTTCATGAGTTCATCGACTGATAACTCACTGGCGGGGCGTTCGACCCCGAGTTCCTCCAGGGTTGTGTGACGAGGGTTGATTCCTTTGATAATGATTTGAGCTGTAGCAAACTCGTACCTATCATGCTCAATGTTCAAGCTCTCTACTGTGTACGCTGAGCACACAACTCCGTGAGTTTCTGAGAAAAAAGCGGCGATTTGCTCACCGCTTGCGACGACAAAGTTACCGTTCATAGCATTGCAATCTCAGAGACTTCCTTGCCGAGCAGTTTGGCAAGATCGCGCTTGGCTTTCTCCAAGCAGGCCTCCATGCGTCGAATTTCAAGCAAGCGAGTTTTGATGACTTCTTTTGCCTGATCACGCTCGGACGTTTCCATTTCCGCCATAGCCTCTGTATAGAGGCCTAGAGCGGACTCGGGGACAACGATTTCAGTGTTAGCGGTT
>RFOD01000088.1 GCA_009926865.1 Gammaproteobacteria bacterium
TCGCTGGTAACGCGCGAAGCACATGCTTCAAGACAAAAAGGCCCGCAGCGATGCGGGCCTTTTTCTTTATCCGCTTACTCGGCATGTACGCGCACCAGTTGCTTGCCAATATTTTGTCCTGCAAAGAGTCGTATCAAGGCCTCAGGGGTGCTTTCTAGGCCGTCTAAAATATCCTCCTGATAGTGCAGCTTCCCTTCGGCAACCCATTCGGCCATACGCGATTCGGCCTCGGCAAAGTGGGCGCTCAATTCGTAGATGAAAAAAGCCTCCATACGCGCCATTTTTTTAAAAATTTGATAAGCGTTGGTCAGTGGGTAGGGTTTGAGCTCGCCTTCGATGTATTGGGATATCGCCCCGCAGAGTACGATACGGGCATGGCGATTGATATGTAGCAGAGCGGTATCGAGTATGGCGCCTCCAACATTATCAAAGAAAACATCGATGCCCTCAGGCATTAACTCCGCAAGCCGTGGTTGCAGATCTTCATTTCGATAGTCGATGGCAGCTCGATAGCCGAGCTTTATCTGCAAAAACCGGCATTTTTCGGGCCCACCTGCAATCCCGACAGCTTGAGCGCCAAGGTTGTGAGCGATTTGACCGACTAAGGATCCGACACCGCCCGCTGCGCCCGACACCAAGACCTGATCGCCAGCGCGTAGAGCCCCTACATGTACAAGACCCAGATAGGCGCTAAAGCCTGTGAGACCGAGCACGCCGAGCGCGGTGGAGAGCGGGACCTGTCGTTGACGGACTTTGAACATCAAGAAATAGGGTGAGCCATCCGCAATAGCAAAGTCCTGCCAGCCCATTTTTCCGTGAACGATCTCGCCCACAGACCATTCAGGGTTACGTGATTCGACGATTCGTCCCACGCCACGGCCATGCATGACATCGCCTAACTCGAGCGGCCGCTCAAACTTTTCAGTATTGAGCATATAGCCTCGCATGACGGCAGCGACGCCGAGGTAGAGGACTTGGATACGGAATTCACCCGGATCGAGTGCGCGTAAGGGGGATTCTGTCAGACGAAAATCGCTGACCTTGACGGCACCCTGTGGTCTTGCAGCCAGTACCCATTGCCGATTACGTGAGTTCAATCGATCACCATGGCCTTAGATTTCGCGACCACGCGTTTCGCGAATAAAGAAAAGTCCTAACACGAAGGCAACACTCATCACGATAACGGGGTACCAGAGACCCGCCAACACGTCGCCTGAGCGTGCGACGAGCCAAGTGGCGGTGAGCGGCATAAAGCCGCCAAACCAAGCGCTGGTTAAGTGGTAGGGGACGGAAAGTGCGGTATAGCGAATTCTTGTTGGGAATATCTCTGATAACCAGCCTGCGCCGGGTCCACAGGTCAAGCCGGCTCCCAAGATCATCAATAAAATGAGTCCAACAATTTTGAGGTGCGTCGAGGTTAGATCGCTTACTCCCGAAATCGGTGTTACCGCTGAGCGTTGGGGATAGCCGGCCTCTTTCAATGCCTCCGCAAGCACTTGCGGCGCAAATCCTTGCAGAGACTGTTCGCCTATTCGAATTTCTAAAATATGCGCAGGGGTGCTGGCGTTACCTGATTGTGGGTCTTCGTTGGTGTAGGAGATGCCGCGTTTAGCCAGAAAATCGCGAGCGCGAGTGGCATCATCAATCTCATCGGCGGAGGCCAGCGGATCAAATCGCGTGGGTGCAGCGACCACGACGATCGGCGCGCG
>RFOD01000089.1 GCA_009926865.1 Gammaproteobacteria bacterium
CACATCGACCACGGCAAATCGACCCTGGCCGATCGCCTGCTGCAGGACACCGGCACGGTGGCTGCCCGCGACATGCAGGAGCAGTTTCTCGACAACATGGATCTCGAGCGTGAGCGGGGCATCACGATCAAGCTCCAGGCCGCGCGGATGGAATACAAGGCGGCCGATGGTGAGACCTACATCCTCAACCTGATCGATACCCCCGGCCACGTTGACTTCTCCTATGAGGTGAGTCGCTCGCTGCAGGCCTGCGAAGGTGCGCTGCTGGTGGTGGATGCCAGCCAGGGCGTGGAAGCGCAAACCCTGGCGAACGTGTACCTGGCGATTGAGAACAACCTGGAGATCATTCCGGTTCTCAACAAGATCGATCTCCCCGGTGCTGATCCCGAGCGCATCAGCGAAGAGATCGAAGCGATCATTGGCCTCGATTGCACCGGTGCGATCCCCTGCTCCGCCAAGAGCGGCTTGGGTGTGCCCGACATCCTTCAGGCCGTGGTGGATCGCGTGCCGCCGCCGCCCGATCGGGTGAACGAGCCGCTGCGGGCGCTGATTTTTGATTCCTATTACGACCCCTACCGGGGCGTGATTGTGTATTTCCGGGTGATCTCCGGCTCGATCGGCACCAAAGACAAGGTGCTGCTGATGGCCAGCAAGAAAACCTATGAACTGGATGAAGTGGGCGTGATGGCCCCCGATCAGCGCAAGGTGGATCGCTTGCAGGCCGGCGAAGTGGGCTACCTGGCCGCTTCGATCAAGGCCGTGGCCGATGCCCGTGTGGGCGACACGATCACGCTGGTGAACAACCCGGCGCCGGAGCCGCTGCCCGGATACACCGAGGCGAAGCCGATGGTGTTCTGCGGCCTGTTCCCCACCGACGCTGATCAATACCCCGATCTACGCGAAGCCCTCGACAAGCTGCAGCTCAGCGACGCGGCCCTCAAATACGAGCCCGAAACCAGCAGCGCCATGGGCTTCGGTTTCCGTTGCGGCTTCCTCGGCCTGCTGCACATGGAGATCGTGCAGGAGCGGCTGGAGCGCGAATACAACCTGGATCTGATCGTGACCGCGCCGTCGGTGATCTATCAGGTGAACATGCTCGATGAAACCACGGTGATGGTGGATAACCCCGCCACCTTGCCTGATCCGCAGAAGCGTGAATCGATCGAAGAGCCCTACGTGAAGCTCGAGATCTATACGCCCAACACCTACAACGGCACGTTGATGGAGTTGTGCCAGGAGCGGCGGGGTGAATTCATCGATATGAAATACATCACCACCGACCGGGTGACCCTTCACTACGAGATGCCGCTGGCCGAAGTGGTGACCGACTTCTTCGATCAGATGAAGAGCCGCACCAAGGGTTACGCCTCGATGGAGTATTCGCTGATCGGCTACCGCAAAAACGACCTGGTACGCCTGGATGTGTTGATCAACGGCGAGAAGGCCGATCCGCTCACCACGATCGTGCACCGCGATAAGGCCTACAACGTGGGCAAGGGGCTGGTGGAGAAGCTCAAGGAATTGATCCCTCGCCAGCAGTTCAAGATTCCGATCCAGGCCTCCATCGGCAGCCGCGTGATCGCCTCCGAAAGCATCAGCGCCATGCGCAAAGACGTGCTCGCGAAGTGCTACGGCGGCGATATCTCCCGCAAGAAAAA
>RFOD01000090.1 GCA_009926865.1 Gammaproteobacteria bacterium
CGGTTCCTGCCATCGCCTGCGTCATGAATTCGCGGCGACCCAAAGAATATTGCATCCTAACCCCCGATCAACTAGTCAACTCCCCGAGTCTAAGTCATCATGTCAACAAGATGAAAACGAAACTTTCTGATCGATGTGCGCTCGTGACAGGCAGCAGCTCAGGGATTGGCGCGGCGGTGGCGCTCGCCTTTGCGAGCGAAGGCGCTGATGTGGCGCTCAATTACCCGACGCGCGCTGAACGGGATGAGGCGGAGTTACTCGTTGAACGTATTAAAGCGCAGGGGCGGCGTGCGATCGCCCTCTGTGCAGACGTCTCAAACGAAGTCCAAGCAGAACAGTTAGTCCGCGATGCGAAAGACTTTCTCGGTGAGATCGATATTCTCGTCAATAACGCCGGGATCGCCGCAGCGGCCCCGGTACACGAACTCGATATTGCCACCTGGGATCGGGTGCTCGGTGTGCACCTGCGGGGGACTTTTCTGGTCACCCGATTCACGTTGCCGCATATGTACGCGCGCGGCTACGGTCGGGTTATCAACACCGCCTCACAACTCGCCTACAAGGGCGCAGCGGGCTTTTCGGCCTATACCGCGGCCAAAGGCGGCATCCTCTCTTTTACCCGCTCTCTTGCGCTCGAACTGGGATCCGGCGATATCACCGTTAACTGCGTGGCACCGGGTGCGACCCGCACGCCGGGCAGACACGCTCGAAGCGATTCGCGCCGCGATCCCGCTTGGCCGACTTGCGGAGGTCGAAGACATCGCACCCAGCTACGTTTTTCTCGCGAG
Organism: Gammaproteobacteria bacterium; assembly: GCA_009926865.1. Classification (GTDB taxonomy): domain Bacteria; phylum Pseudomonadota; class Gammaproteobacteria; order Steroidobacterales; family Steroidobacteraceae; genus UBA964. The sequence goes on from RFOD01000090.1 coordinate 789, forward strand.
CGACGCAGGACGGCATTATCAAGGACAGTGCATCAGCCCCAACGGCGGCGATATGTTTCTGTGATGAATATCCCGCAGAGCGCTTTAACGCCCTAGAAACTGACGAGCGCGTAGTACCGCATTGGCTCGAATCGAATCAAAGAACAGATCGAAATCATTGAAGTGCAGCATGCCACCCGGTAGCGGCACCACGGCATAACCTTCGCGCGGGGGCGTATCCACCACGAGTACACCCTCTACACACTGCGCACCCAGTAACTTGGGTACCGTCGAGGGCAAAGAAGGCGTTTGGCCTGTTGCAACGGCATCTGCGCCCACGCCGGTACTTGCCGGCAAGACCCCGAGGTTTTGCTCCGCCGACACCGACGCCTGAGTCACCGAAAAGCTTAACGGATTGACGCACACGAGTGGCGCGTCTGCCGCCACACCAAAGCGTGCCGTATTTCTTTGCTGCGAGCCGGATCGATACGCAGCCGGATCGCCCTCCCGATCAAAAGTATTCCAGCTGAGTAAACACCCCGTATCAGCGGGCTCTCGACAGACCGGCATCTTATACTCGCGTGACAAGACTTCTTCGCTAAACGCAATGCCGATGGCATACATCGCGACCAACTGCTTTCGATAAGGATGCTCAGCCGGATAGTCGCGCAGCCATTTCTCCAGATGCGCCGCACCCTGACTGTGCCCCACCAAAATAAAGGGACGGCCTACGTTATCTTCTTGCATGTAATGCTCGAAGGC
>RFOD01000010.1 GCA_009926865.1 Gammaproteobacteria bacterium
TGCACTCGGTGCACCGATCACGATCGCACTTTTAAAAGGGCGAGGGAATTATCTTTGTATCGAGCGCTTGCAGCGCGAAGGGGCGCAGCATTCTTTTGAAGGCGGTGATCCGCTGTTGCGCCAGCTTGAGGGCTGGTCAAAGATCACGGCGACGGGGGATCTGGCCGAAGTGCCAGGTTTCACCGAATCGCACCCGCTTTGGCCGCGGGTGACCTCCACGCGTGATAACTGTTTGGGGACCCGTTGCAGTCACTATGCCGATTGTCATGTGGTCGCCGCACGGCGCGAAGCGCAAGCGGCAGATCTCGTCATCGTTAATCATCATTTATTGCTGGCGGATCTGGCGCTCAAAGAAGATGGCTTTGGCGATCTTTTGGGGTCCGCCGATGCCATCATCCTCGATGAGGCGCATCAATTGCCGGATCTGGCGACCCAATTCTTTGGGGTGCAGCTCTCAAGTCGACAGGTGGAAACGATCCTCGCGGAGGGCCGTGCGGCGGTACTGCGAGCAGGCGGGGCGCTCTCGGATTTGGGCGAGGCCTCGCGTGCAGTCGAAGCGGCCGTCAATGCACTCCAGCACGCGATTCGTGTGCCAAGTTCACCATCGACTTCGCTCGGGAACTACGCGCGAAGCGGCGGTGTGTTGCGTTGGGAGCAGATTCTTGATCTCGATTCGGCCGCTGCCGTACTCGCCGATAGCCTGCGTGATTTTGCCGAGGCCTTAACCTCCGCGTCGATTGAGAGCGCTGTCGGGCAGGTGGCAGCGCGCGCACTGAGTTTCGCAACGGCGCTCGAGACACTTCGACTCGCCGCCGAAGAAGGCGCGCGCACGGTCGAGCTCACCGCGCGGGGGTTTTTGTTAGCGTTATTACCGTTTGATGTCTCGACGCGTTTTCGTGCCTTGATTGAGGCGCGTCCGGCTTCGTGGATTTTTACCTCGGCGACGCTCAGTGTGGGGGGGGATTTCTCACACTTTGCGAAGCGACTCGGCATCGAGGATGCGCGCACGCTCTCGATCGCGAGTCCCTTTGACTACGAAAGTCAGGCGATGCTGTATCTGCCGACGAAGATGCCTGAGCCTTCGAGTCCCGACTATGTACAGGCCGTGATCGATGTGAGTATCCCCTTGCTCGAGAGCGCGGGCGGCGGAGCGTTTATTTTGTTCACCAGCCATCGAGCCCTCGCACAGGGCGCTCAAAGATTACGTGCAGGCTGGGATGGGGCGGCGCTGCAGCCGCTACTCGTCCAAGGCGAAGAGCCGCGAGAGAAATTATTGCGAGCGTTTCGTGAGCACGGTAATGCGGTGCTCTTGGGTACTACGAGTTTTTGGGAAGGCGTGGATGTCAAAGGGCAGGCCCTGCGTCTCGTCATCATCGAAAAACTCCCCTTTGCTTCGCCCGATGATCCCCTAACACAAGCCCGCATTGAGTACTTGCAACACCAAGGGGCTAACGCGTTTCGTGAGCACCAGTTGCCCGAGGCGGTGCTCGCGCTCAAGCAAGGTGTCGGCCGGCTCATCCGTAGTGAGGAGGATCGTGGCATGATCGTCATCTGTGATCCGAGGTTATTAACGAAAGGCTATGGCCGAGTGTTTCGGGCGAGTCTGCCTGAGATGCCCGTCACGCAGGATGCGGATGAGGCACAGCGATTTTTGCGGAGAATCTCTCTTTGACAACAGCGATTCAGCCTGGGGCAAGTGTGGCTGGGGCAAGCGTGGCTGGGGCGATTTTGGCCATCGATACCTCGACCGAGGCGTGCTCGGCGGCGCTTTGGCTGCCGAGCGAATCTTTGCCGCGCCTGCGTGAAGCAGAGGTTCCGCGTGCACAGGCGGAGCGGATTCTGCCCATGGTTGAGGATTTATTGACCGACGCTGGGCTCGAGCTCACTCAGGTCGCCGCGATCGCCTTTGCTCGCGGACCTGGGAGCTTTACGGGGGTGCGCCTCGCGGCGAGTGTCACGCAAGGGCTCGCCTACGGCGCGTCGCTCCCGGTCATCCCCGTCTCAACGCTCGCAGCGGTGGCAGCGGCGGTTTTTGCGCGCGATGCTGACGCGACGCACGCCTTAATTTGTAACGACGCGCGGATGGGTGAAGTGTACTGGGCAATCTTTGATCGTGAGCTCGAGTTAGGTGCGAGTGGGGAGCAGGTGTCACCCCCGACGGGGGTTTCCCTCGTTGAGCCCCTCTCACTGCCGAGTGCTAAGTCGGGTCCGATCTGTCGCGTCGCGTTGGCGGGTAGGGGCCTTGCCGCCTATCCCGAGATCGTGGACCGCTGGCAGACGAACGAGCATGTGACGAGCGTGGACGATCGCTGCTTGCCGTCGGCGCGGGAGGTCGCGTTGCTGGCGCGTCGCGCTCTGGCTGCGGGGCAGACGGTACGTGCTCAGGAGGCGATTCCGGTGTACGTACGGGATCGTGTCACCCACGGTGAGCCGCGCCGTCTCGGGTAAAATCTCCCACTGTCATGCGTTTGCAACATCGGTCGGATGGAATATGACGGTCACTAGGTCAACGCGACTTCCATTGATGGCCGCAAAACAAATACTTGTCCTCGAGGATGAAAAGCCCATACGCGACATGATCGCCTTTGGGTTGCGTCGGGCAGGCTTCGACGTGCGAGAAGCTGAGGATGCACGCACCGCGCGGGCGGCGCTCGCGGATAAGCGGCCCGATCTCATGCTGGTGGATTGGATGTTGCCCGATATGAGTGGGCTCGAATTCACGCGGCAGATCAAACGCGACCCGAACCTGCGTGATCTCCCGCTCATCATGTTGACAGCCCGCGCCGAAGAGACCGACAAGGTGGCAGGCCTTGAGGGGGGCGCCGATGATTACATTACGAAGCCCTTCAGTCCGCGCGAATTGGTTGCGCGGATTAATGCGGTGTTGCGTCGCTCGGACCCGCAGGTCGAAGGCGAGGTCCTGAATTTTGAAGGCCTGCAATTAGATCCGGTCGCCCATCGCGTCTTGGCTCACGAGAAACCGGTGACGCTCGGGCCGACCGAGTATCGGATGCTCGAGTTTTTCATGACTCATCCCGATCGCGTGTACTCACGCGAGCAGCTCCTCGATCGTATTTGGGGCGGTAATGTGTATGTCGAAGAGCGAACCATCGATGTGCACATCCGACGCCTACGCAAAGCCCTAGAAGAATTCGGGTACGATCGTATGGTGCAAACGGTGCGGGGCGCGGGGTATCGATTCTCCACCCGCGTGGAGTGAGGTCATCTGAACGGATTTGAGGGTTGGGCATTCGCCTTTTGGCGGCTCTTGGTGGTGGGCGCCATCGGGGCGTTCGTGGGCTGGGCGTTAGGGGCCTTCTGGCTCGGCATGGCGCTGGTCTTTGCGCTCGAGCTCGCACGGCAACTGTTGAATCTCTTTCAGTTCGAAGATTGGCTACGCAATCGTAATCGACGTAATCCGCCCGATGGTAGCGGCTTGTGGGGCGAGCTCGTCTCGCAAGTCTCGCGTTTGCATCGACGTAAGCAATTTCACAAGCAAAGAATTCTGGCGCTCTTTCGTGAGCTACGCCGATCGACGGCTTCGATGCCCGATGGCGTTGTTGCGCTTAATCAGGCGCGGGAGATTGTGTGGTTCAATCGTAAGGCAGCGGAATTACTGGGCCTTAAGCGCAAAACTGACTTTGGACTAAGTTTGGCGGGATTGCTGCGCGTGCCGGAATTCACCCGCTACTTACAAAAAGGGGATTTCACGCGTGGGGTCGTGGTACCGCCTCGCGTGGGTGAGAGCATAGCGCTCGAGTTTCAGGGTGTCCCCTATGGCGAGGGTCAGGTTTTTTTGTTGGTGCGCGATGTCACGCGCCAGATACAGCTTGAGCGGATGCGCAAAGATTTCGTGGCCAACGCCTCACATGAGTTGCGCTCGCCGCTCACGGTGATTGCAGGCTACTTAGAGACGCTCGCGTTAGATTCTGAATTACCGAGCGAGCTACGTCCGCCACTCGAAGAAATGCGTCGCCAATCGGAGCGCATGACCGCCATCATCAGTGATTTATTAGAGCTCTCGCGTCTCGAGGCGAGTGATGAGCAGGTGGAAGGGGCCACCATCGATATCACGGCGCTCATGGCGGTGTTGCGCAAAGATATTTTGGCGCGTGAGGGTATGATCCACAGTATCGATGTGCGCATTGAATCCCCTGAGAACTTACGGGGTGATCTCGGTCTCATTCAATCGGCGTTTTGGAATTTGCTTGATAACGCGGTGAAGTACAGTCCGGGCGGCGGCACGATCGTGTTGCGATGGTGGGTGGATAAGCAAGGCGGCCACTTTACGGTGACCGATCAGGGCCCCGGTATCCCAGCCGAGCATCTCCCAAGACTCACTGAGCGCTTTTATCGAGTCGATAAGGGCCGCGCGCGTCATATGGGCGGATCAGGCCTCGGGCTTGCGATTGTGCGCCATGTCCTACAACGCCATGGTGCGGAGCTTATGATCTCAAGTGAAGAGGGCCGAGGCAGCACGTTCGCGTGTCATTTCCCTGTCACGCGATTGATATCCAGTACGGTCGCCAATCCTTGATCGCTTTGGGTATGCTGCAAGCCTAAGTTGGCGCTACAGACGGCGCCGGGGGTGTAGGACGATGGAAAAATCCGATCTGTCACAACATATCTCACGACGGTTCAACGAAGATCTCGAGAAGATTCGCGGTCGTGTGCTCGCGATGGGCGGCTTTGTGGAAGATCAGCTCGCCAAAGCGGTGACCGCCCTCGTTGAGGGCGATAGCCGGCTCGGCGAGTCCGTCGTGCAGGATGACTTTCAAGTGAATGCGATGGAAGTCACGATCGACGAAGAGTGTTCGCGTATTTTGGCGACCCGTGCCCCCGCCGCGAGCGATCTGCGTTTGATCGTCGCCATCATCAAGGCCATCACGGATCTGGAGCGAATGGGGGATGAGTGCGAGAAGATTGGTCTCATTGCGGCGCGCTTAGCCGTCGAAGAGCGACCGGCGAACAAATACCGCGAGGTCAAGCATCTCGGGCGTCTCGTGCAAAGTATTGTGCATGACGCCTTAGATGCGTTCGCGCGTCTTGATCCCGATGCGGCGCTCCGCGTCGCGCGGATGGATAAGGCGGTTGATGAAGAGTACGAAGCGATCCAGCGTCAATCCATTACCTTCATGATGGAAGATCCGCGCAATATCAGTCGAGCACTCGATGTGATGTGGATCGTACGGGCGCTCGAGCGCATTGGCGATCACGCTAAAAATATCTGCGAATACGTGATCTTCATGGTGCATGGCAAAGATATTCGTCATATCCGTCTCGAAGATGTCGAGACCGTGCTCGAGCGTCGTACCGAGGGCGGTTAGGACACGGCCGGGCGTGATCGAACGATGAGTGGAATCATGCGTTGGGCGACGGATCGTCGCGCCGTGAACCTCGCGGGTTTTATCGCCTGCGTGTTAATGATGGCGTATGCCCTCTATGCCGAGCGCGTCTTAGGCTTTGAGCCCTGTCCGCTTTGTATGTTTCAACGTGCGGGCGTGGTCGGGCTCGGGATGATTTTTTTGATCGCTGCGCTCCATTGCCCGCAAGGCGTACGCGGTGCGCGGGTGTACGCAGGACTGATCGCATTGAGTGCCGCTTTTCCGCTCTATGTCTCCGGTCGGCATGTGTATATCCAAAACCTCCCTGAGGGGAGTGTCGCGGCGTGTGGAGCCAGCTTTGACTACATGATGGATGTCTTTCCCCTCATGACGGTGGTCCAAAAAGTACTGACCGGTGCGGGCGAGTGTCAAAAAATCGATTGGGCCTTCTTGGGTCTCTCGATGCCGGGCTGGGTGTTTCTCTGTGTGTTGGCGCTCGCGGGCTGGGGCGTCTGGGTGAATGCCAGAGGGGGGCACGCCGCTCAACGCGCGAGCAAAGCGTCCTAAGCGACCACGCAAGATTCATTGATCTGACACGTCGCCGTCATCGCGCCGTCACGTACCGAGCCCAGACTCCCCGAGCAACATGAATTGCAGGGGAAACCCTTGAGTCCGTCGTACTCGCCCCGTCATTCGGTTCGCAGTGTTTTTATCTCCGACATTCACCTCGGTTCACGCGGTTGCAACGCGACCGCGTTACTCGACTTTTTGCGCGAAGTGCAAACGGATACCTTGTACCTCGTCGGAGATATCGTCGATTTTTGGAGTCTACGCAAGTCTTTTTATTGGCCGCAGGAACACAACAACGTGCTACGCACGCTGCTCGGTAAGGCCAAGCATGGGACTCGGGTGGTGTATGTACCGGGTAATCATGATGAGGACGTGCGCGAGTTTGTGGGAGCGCTCTTTGGCAACCTTGAGATCCAGCGCGACTGCATTCACACCACGGCACAAGGCGAGCGGCTCTTGGTGCTGCACGGTGACGAGTTTGATAGTGTCGTCAAATGTAGCCCTTGGCTCGCTGCGCTAGGCTCGCATGCCTATGATTTTTCGATAGAGATGAATCGACACTTCAATCAAGTTCGTCGATTCTTTGGCTACGAGTATTGGTCGCTCGCCAATTACCTCAAGCATAAAGTCAAAAACGCGGTCAATTACATCTCAAGCTTCGAGCAAGCCGTAGCCCAAGAGGCACGGCGTCGCGGCGTAGATGGGGTGGTGTGTGGGCATATCCACCGCGCGGAGATCACGCATTTTGAAGATATTTTGTATTGCAACGATGGCGATTGGGTCGAGAGCTGCTCGGCGCTGATCGAGGATCGTAATGGCCGATTAAGTATCTGGAACTGGTTAGAGATGCAGCAGCAGGTGGCCTGGTCGGCTGAACCCTCCTCAGCGAAGGCGGCGTAAGTCTATGCCGCGGCCTGTCCGTCGAGCGGCCCGACTGACGGCCCTATTTTTGGGCTGGGTGGCTCAGTCGCTTGGCGCATCGCCGACGACAGCGTCCACACACATCGTGGGCGAGGCAATCGCCGATTCAGGAAAACGATTCTCCTTTTCAGCCGGGCAGTGTGGTCAGCGACTTTTTGTGGAGTGGCGGGGTGCGCAGGGGCAGCTCGCGGCTCGGGAAGAAGTGGCACTCACGGCAGAAGGCTGGTCGCGCTATCGCCTTGAGCGTCCGACCATCCATCAAAAAATAATCGGGTCCGTGGTGGGTCGTGAGTTAACCCTCGATATCGAACGTGACGGAGTTTTTGAGCGTAAGCAAGTCACTCTGAAAGCGCCTTTGGTCGCGGGGCCTTTACTCATTCGGCGTCTACAAGCGGCCTTACCGACGCTGCGCGCCGGTGAGACGCTGGAGCTCGATTATTTGATCGCTGACCAAGCAGCCGTCTTACGCTTGAGGATCCAACGTGAGCGGGACACGGGAGGGCCTTTGGTCGGTAGCATGACCGAGGGGGCGGGTATGTTGCGGCTGCGTATATACGCCGCCTCACCTTGGATGCGTCCCTTTGTTCCCGAGACCTGGTTAACTTTTGATGCAGAGGATGAGCTCATTGCCATGCGTGGGCGGCTATTACCGCTCGAAGGGCCTGCATCTCGGCCTCAGCCTGTGGCCGGTGTGTTGAACCTGCATCAGCTTGCGTCGTCATCTTTGACGGCGATGCAATCAAGTTGTAACAGACCGGCCCTATCGTAAGTTCATGCGAATACTGATGCTGTCGGACGTCTTCTTCCCCCGGGTGAACGGCGTGTCGACGTCGATTCAGACCTACCGCACGGATTTATTGGCGCTCGGTCATGAGTGCCTGCTCGTCGCCCCCGAGTACCCAGGCGCGGATCACTCAAGTGATGTTGAGCCTATGCAACGCATTCCCTCACGGCAAGTACCACGAGATCCCGAGGATCGCCTGTTTAAATGGCGCGCGCTCATGGATTGGGCGGATCGTTTGCAGCCTGAAGACGTTGATGTCGTCCACATTCAGACGCCCTTTGTGGCGCATTACGCGGGGGTCAAAATCGCTAGACGCTTAGGCGCGCCGGTGGTCGAGACTTACCACACTTATTTTGAGCACTACCTGCATCATTACGTCCCGGCGCTACCCACGTCTTTGATGCAATACATGGCGCGGCGTTTTACGGTGTCGCAATGCCATGACGTGCAGGCGGTGATTTCGCCCTCTCGGCAAATGGCCGATGCCTTGCGTGCGTATGGCGTACGCACGCCCATCGAGGTGCTGCCGACCGGTCTACCGCCTGGCTGTTTCGCCCATGGTAATGGCTCGCGATTTCGCGCGGATCACGGGATCGCAGCACAGCGCCCCATGGCGCTCTTTGTGGGCCGAGTCGCTCACGAAAAAAATATCGATTTTTTGATCCGTATGTTGGAAGCGCTCCGGGTGCGGGTGCCCGACGTGCTGCTGGTCATCGCAGGTGAAGGGCCTGCGCAGAGCCATATCCGTCAGTTAGTCGCTGAGGCGGGACTCAGCGAGCACGTGAAATTCATGGGGTACATGGATCGCGCGACGACCTTGCTCGATTGTTATCGAGCCGCGGACGTCTTTGTATTTGCCTCGCGCACGGAGACGCAAGGCCTGGTGCTACTGGAAGCACTCGCGCAAGGCACGCCGGTGGTGTCGACCGCCGTGATGGGTACCATGGATGTGTTGCAGGGTGTGCAAGGTGGCATCGTCGTGCCTGAGGATGTCGATTTGTTCGCGGATGCCACGGCCCGCGTCCTACGCGATCCCGCTCTACGCGAAACGCTCTCGGCACACGCCCGTGAGGATGCGGCGCGTTGGTCCTCAAAAGTCATGGCGGAACGTTTGCTACGGCTCTACGAAGGGGTGATCGAAGCCGATCTCAGCCGAGATCGGGTGTTGTCATCGTGAGGTGCTCATCATGATTCGAACGCCGAATTTATTTTTACGAGCGGATCAATTTGAACGGCGAGTATGTTTGTTCGCGAACGCCGCGTGTCAGCGCCAGACTATCCGACAGTTCTTTCGCGTGGTCTCGCGACTCGGTGATGGAATATTTTGGTACGCCTTGATGCTCACCCTGCCATATTGGCAGTGGCTCGAGTGGAAGCGGAGTATCGGTCCGGTAGTCGGACCCGCATCCGAGCTGTCTTTCTTTGAACTCAGCGCCTGGCAAGTGAGCCTGAAAATGTTGCTCGCCGGTGCGGTGGGGCTTGCGCTTTACAAGCTGCTCAAAGTGCGACTGGTCCGCGAGCGGCCCTTCATCGGGCTCATGGGTATTGAATGCGCGATGCCGCCCTTGGATCGCTACAGCTTCCCCTCGGGGCACACGCTGCACGCGGTGACCTTTACCGCGATTGCGATTCATTACGTGCCGATGCTCGCTTGGGTGTTGGTGCCGTTTGCGCTGTTAGTCGCAGCTTCGCGTGTCGTGCTGGGCCTGCATTACCCGAGTGACGTCTTAGCCGGCGCACTCATTGGCGCGGCGATCGCGGCGGTGACCATCGGCGTGGGCTAATCGCGAGTGCTAATCGCGCGGACTAACCGCGTGGGCTCAGTAAACGCTCTAGGATGCCGCGATACATCTTCTCGAGCTGTTCGATTTCAGCGATCGCGACGCATTCATTGACTTTGTGAATGGTGGCATTCGTCACACCGAGTTCCACAACCTGAGCGCCCATCGGCGCAATAAAGCGACCATCGGAAGTGCCGCCGCCCGTTGACAGGACGGGAGCGTCACCGCGTACGGCTTTAACCGCTTCGACTGTCGCGTCAGAGAGTGCACCGGGGGGCGTGTAAAACGGCATCCCAGAAACATACCAATCGATACTGAAGCGTACGCCATGTTTGCGTAGCACCGACTCTACAATTTCTTTGAGAGTCTCGATACTCTGCACCGGAGAGAAGCGCAAGTTAAAGCGCGCTTTGAGCTCGCCGGGGATGACATTGGGTGCCCCCGTGCCGGCATTGAGATTCGAGATCTGAAAGCTCGTTGGCTGAAAGAACTCATCCCCTTCGTCCCAGCGCAAGAGTGTGAGCTCGGCGAGCGCTGGGGCGAGTGTGTGTACGGGGTTCTCAGCCAATTGCGGATAGGCCACATGGCCTTGCACGCCATGCACGGTGAGCCGCCCAGAGAGCGAGCCGCGACGACCGATTTTGATGGTGTCGCCGACGTCGGTTTGGCTCGAGGGTTCGCCGACCACGCAGTAATCGATCTGCTCCCCGCGTTCGCGCAGTACCTCGACCACGCGTTTGGTGCCATCGACCGAGGGGCCTTCCTCGTCGCTCGTGATCAGAAAGGCAATCGACCCCGTGTGATCGGGGTGGGCGCTCACGAAGGCCTCGGTCGCCGTGATCATGGCTGCCAAACCGCTTTTCATGTCGGCCGCCCCGCGGCCATACAACACGCCATCGCGGATACTCGGGACAAAGGGGTTACTACGCCACTCTTCCAAGGGGCCTGTAGGTACGACATCCGTGTGACCGGCAAAACAGAGGACCGGGCTCGCCTGTCCGCGTCGCGCCCAGAGGTTTTCCACGTTGCCGAATCGTAGGGTCTCAATCGTGAAACCCAAGGCGGCCAGGCGTTCGGCCATCACGCGCTGACAGCCGGCATCGGCCGGGGTGACGGAGTTGCGGGCGATCAGGTCGCAAGTGAGATCGAGTACAGCTGAGGCAGTCATCGGCGGCAGGGTATCTCGAGGTTGGGTGAATCGAGCGCGTTATAGGGCTGGGGGTGTTTCCGCGCAAGCATTTTATCGGGCTGGTGTAACATTACTGTCATATTCGGGACCTAGGGTACGCGCAGCGCTACACCACTGACAGGATGTGACACTCATGAATGACGCTGCACGCTCCCCCAAACTCTGGTTGCCCCTCGCGGCTTTGCTCGCGGTGGCAGGTGCCTCGGCCGTCCAGGCTCAGGCGGCTCGCGATTTCATCAACATCGTCGGCTCCTCGACGGTCTATCCCTTCACGACGACGGTCGCCGAGCAATTTGGACGCCGCGGTCGGTTCAAAACGCCGAAGGTCGAGAGTACGGGCACCGGCGGCGGTATCAAGCTCTTTTGTAACGGCATCGGTGCGCAACACCCTGATGTGGTCAATGCCTCACGTCGCATGAAGGCGGCCGAACTCAAAGATTGCGCCAGTAAGGGTGTGACCGAGGTCGTCGAGGTCAAGGTCGGCTTTGATGGCTTGACGATGGGCCAGAGCAAAAAAGGGAAGGCCTTTGATTTGACGCGTCAGCAGGTCTATCTCGCGGTGGCGAAGCAGGTTCCGAATCCCAAGAATCCGTCAGAGTTGATTGCCAACCCCTATCAGCGTTGGAATCAAATTGATCCGAAGCTGCCGAATCTGAAGATCGAAGTCATGGGTCCGCCGCCAACCTCGGGCACGCGTGATTCTTTCCATGAGCTTTATTTAGAAGAGGGCTGCAAGGCCTTTGATTGGATTAAAGCGCTTGAGAAGGCCGATAGTCGTCGCTTCAAAAATATCTGCCACACGATTCGTGAAGATGGGGCATATATCGAAGCCGGTGAGAACGATAATCTCATCGTTCAGAAACTCGAAGCGAACCCAGACACGGTGGGTATTTTCGGCTTCAGTTTTCTGGAGGAAAATCTCGACAAATTGCGGGGTATGAAGATCGAAGGGGTTGAGCCCACCTTTGAGTCGATCGCCGAGGGTGAATTCCCGGCCTCGCGTCCGCTCTTTATCTACGCCAAAAAGGCGCATGTGGGCGTCATCCCGGGCTTGCAAGAATTTCTCAATGAATACGTGAGCGAGCGTGCAGCAGGCGAAGAGGGCTACTTGACCGATCGGGGTCTCGTGCCGTTACCGGAAGCTGAGCTTGCCCGCATGCGTGCTGACGTCCGTAATCTCAAACCTTTCAAACTATAAGCTGATGCAAGGAGTCCCGTGATCAAAGAATTATTAAGCTTTCCATCACGGGTCTCCTTGTCGCTTCTGGTCACGATGGTGATCGGAGCAGCCCCGGCATGGGCGCAGACGGATCCTTCGGAAATCGCCCAGTTGCGTGCGGAGATTGCGCAACTTCTGGCGAGGGTGGCCGAGCTCGAGGCGCGCCAGCAAGCCGCGTCCTCGCAAGCCGCACTGGCCACTGCACCGACGACTACAGCATCGCCGACGCCGGCGCCGGTGCCTGCCGCGGTGAGCTGGGCGTGGAGCGGCGATTTTCGCTATCGCAGCGAGTCGCTGGATATCGATTCGGCACCGAATCGTCAGCGCGATCGTATCCGCGCACGGGTGGGTTTGACGGCGACCGTGAGTGACGATGTCTCGGCGGTGGTTCGTATTTCAACCGGCGACGGACTCGATCCACGCTCGGCGAATGCGACTTTGTCGCAACTTGCGGAGCGTAAGAGCTTGGGGGTCGAGCTGGCCTACCTGCGCTGGCAGCCGGGTGGCGAGTCGGCCGATTGGACCGTGCTCGCGGGTAAAATGCCGCCTCCTTGGCAGCGCAGCCCCTCGTATTTTCTGGATACCGATATTAATCCTGAGGGACTCGCGGCTCTTTGGCAGCCGGCGAAAACAGGACCCTTCGCCTCGGTGTATTACTTTTCTCTCCTTGAGCGCAAAGCGGCGCGTGATTCGACCCTCTGGGGAGGGCAACTCGGTTGGCGCTGGAACGGCGGGACACAGCTTGCGCTCGGGCTTTTTGATTATCAACACGTGGAAGGCTCGGACCCCTTCTTGGATCAGGATCCTGCCGCAGCCTTTGGTAATTCTTTGACGACAGGTGTGCTATGTCGTGTGGGTGTCGCGCGTTGTTTGGCGCAAGACTTTCAAATTCTGCAGGGCCTTGTGGATTATCGCAGCAAAGAATGGGGCTGGCCGGTGAGGCTGTATGCCGAATACGCGCGTAATCTCGCTTATGATCGCGGTCGTGCTCTCGCCACGGGTGGGTCGCTCGGCGATCGAGCAGGGGATCAGGCCTACGCCTTGGGCTTCACGCTGGGCGAAGCCCGCAAGCCAGGGGGCGTGGAGTGGGGGCTCTTGTATCAAGACGTGGAGCGAGATGCGCTCTTTGCCCCGTGGTTGGATGCGGACTTTGGCTCAGGCTACAGCGCCGCTTCGGGTTGGGTGATGCGTCTCGGCTACGCGCTCAGTCCGCGGTGGGTGCTCAATGCCACTTTATTTGAGACGGATCGGGATCTGGACCCCACAGCGGGTCGGGAGCGGGGCGAAGAGCGCCTGCACCTCGACATGAACGCGCGCTTTTGAATCGAGACGCCGTCATCATGCTGTCATCAAACCCTTGGCATAGTCCCCCTGTTAAACTTAACCCTTAACCCTGTGGGCGCCAGCCTGACCGATTTGTTGCATGACACCCTCTGTACTTCTGCTCGCCATTGTTGCGCTGTCGCTGATCGCCTTTCAGGTGGGTCGGGCCCGTGCGCTCGCGAGCGTGGGAGGCCTGCGTGGTGTGCGCAATCTGCATTCGTTACCGGGTCATTACGGCTTATTGACAGCGTTGTGGTGCGGCATCCCGGCGCTCCTACTCGCGCTCATATGGTGGTCGGCACAGGATCAGGTACTCATTAATTTGGTCGCCGCCGAGCTCCCGGCGGATTTGCGAAATCTCGACCCGGCTAGTTTTAGTCTTTTCCTCAACGACGTTCGCAATGTCGTGGCCGGTAACATTCCGGCCGACCAAGTCTCGACGGAAACCGCCGGCGCCGCCTCTCACTACCTGCGCTTACGGACCATCTCCCAATGGTCGATCGCCGTGATGGCCTTGAGCGCCGGTGTCATTGCGCTCTTGATTGTCCGATCGCGGATTCGTCCAGAGTTTCGCGCCCGTAATCGCGTCGAACGGCTCATCGAGGGGCTGCTTTTTCTTTGTTCTACGCTTGCGGTACTGACCACGATCGGCATCGTACTGTCGGTGGTCTTTGAGTCGATCCGATTTTTCAATATCGTTCCGCTGACCGACTTTTTGTTTGGGACCCAGTGGTCGCCGCAGATGGCGATTCGGGCCGATCAAGTGGGCTCCTCAGGGGCGTTTGGGGCGGTACCGCTCTTCGCGGGTACCTTGCTGATCTCAGCGATCGCCATGTGCGTGGCGGTGCCGATCGGACTCTTTTCGGCGATTTATTTGGCGGAATACGCGCCCTATAAATTACGCGGCATCGTCAAGCCTTTGCTTGAGGTGCTGGCCGGTGTGCCCACGGTGGTGTATGGATTCTTCGCGGTCACGACCATTGGTCCTTTACTGCGCGGCTGGGGTGTAGAGCTTGGGCTCGATGTCTCGGGTGAGAGTGCGCTCGCCGCGGGCCTCGTGATGGGGATCATGATCATCCCCTTTGTCTCTTCTTTGGCGGATGACATGATTACCGCCGTGCCGCAAAGTTTGCGTGATGGCGCTTATGCGCTTGGAGCGACGCGCTCGGAGACGATTCGCCAAGTCGTCTTGCGCGCGGCGCTACCTGGCATCGTGGGTGGGGTATTGCTCGCGATTTCCCGCGCGATTGGCGAAACGATGATTGTGGTGATGGCCGCGGGGCTCGCAGCGAATCTCACCGCCAATCCACTCGAGGCCGTGACGACGGTGACCGTACAAATCGTGACTTTGCTGGTCGGCGATCAGGAATTTGATAGCCCCAAGACCTTGGCAGCCTTTGCGTTGGGGCTGATGTTATTTTTGGTGACCTTGCTACTCAACGTCATCGCACTCTATGTGGTCAGGAAATACCGTGAACAATACGAGTGATACAGCTCACAACGAGGCGCGCGAGCCTGCGGTGCTCAGTCGATCGGCGGCAGAGACGCAAGCGCTGGTCGAGAGGAGCCTGCGCCGTCGATATCGCGCGGAGCAGCGTTTTCAAGCGTATGGCATGGCGGCCGTCCTCTCAGGCGTCGTGTTCGTGATCTTTTTGTTTGGCACCATCTTGCTGCAGGGCATCTCGGTCTTTCAGCAGTCCTACGTCAAGCTTGAGATTTTTTATGATCCCGAGGTGATCGATCCGACGGGTGAGCGCGACCCAGATGTGCTCGTCACCGCGAACTATCAACCTTTGGTACGCGATGCGCTGCGCGAGCGTTTTCCTGAGGTGTCAGGCCGACGCGCGACGCGCGAGCTTTATCGTATTCTGAGTAGCGCTGCCTCGCTTGATTTGCAGCAGCGCGTGGTTGCGAATCCGCTCCTGATTGGGCAACGAGAGACCCGCTGGGTGTTGGTCGATGATAACGTCGACATGTTGCTCAAGGGCAAGGTGGATCGCGATGCGCCGGAGGATGCGCGACGCTTAAGCGATGAGCAGGTCGCCTGGATCGATGAACTCGAAGCGGCGGGGGTCTTAAAGCTGCGATTTAATCGCTCGTTCTTCAGTAACGGTGATTCCCGCGATCCGGAGCAAGCCGGTGTACGCGGGGCGTTAACCGGGTCCTTGTTGACGCTATTGATTACTTTGTTGTTGTCTTTCCCGATCGGTGTCGGGGCGGCGGTGTACTTGGAAGAGTTCGCACCGCGTAATCGTCTCACCGACATCATTGAGGTGAACATCAATAATTTAGCGGCTGTCCCATCGATCGTGTTTGGCTTGCTGGGGCTCGCCGTCTTCATTGGCTTTTTTGGTATGCCGCGATCCGCGCCGTTAGTCGGCGGGTTGGTGCTGACCTTGCTCACGCTCCCCACCATCATCATCGCCTCGCGCGCGGCGCTCAAAGCCGTCCCGCCCTCCATTCGTGAGGCGGCACTTGGGATGGGCGCCTCGCGTTTGCAGATGGTGGGTCACCATGTATTGCCGCTCGCGCTGCCTGGCATGTTGACGGGTGCCATTATTGGGATGGCGCGCGCCTTGGGCGAGAGTGCGCCGCTGCTCATGATCGGCATGGTCGCCTTCATTGTCGATGTCCCTCAAGGGGTGATGGATCCTTCGACCGCGCTACCCGTACAGGTCTTTTTGTGGTCCGATCTGCCAGAGCGTGGGTTTGTCGAACGTACCTCAGGTGCGATCATCGTCTTGCTGCTCTTTTTGCTCGTCATGAACGCGACAGCCGTCGTGCTGCGTAACAAGTTCGAAAAACGTTGGTAGGTGCTCATGAGTTCTGCTGCATTACCCGTTCCGCAAGGGATTAAAACGGTCGGTACCGTCACGGTGGCGGAGCCCGTCTTTTCGTGTCGTGATGTCAACGTGTACTACGGCGATAAGCACGCGATTAAAGGCGTGAATATCGATATCGCACGTAAGCAAGTGCTCGCGATGATCGGGCCTTCAGGGTGTGGTAAGTCCACATTTTTACGCTGTCTCAATCGGATGAACGACACGATTTTAGGGGCGCGAGTCGAGGGTCAGATCGCACTCGAAGGTCAGGATATTCACGAGAAGCGACAAGATGTCGTGCAGTTGCGGGCTCGGGTTGGCATGGTGTTCCAAAAGCCGAATCCATTCCCCAAGTCTATCTATGAAAATGTCGCCTACGGGCCGCGCATTCATGGTTTGGCCGCCGATCGCGGTGAACTCGACGATATCGTCAATTCGAGTTTGCGTCGTGCAGGTCTTTGGGAAGAGGTCAAAGATCGTCTCAATCAGCCTGGGACCAGTCTCTCGGGGGGTCAGCAGCAAAGACTGTGTATTGCCCGCACGATTGCGGTCAACCCTGAGGTGATCTTGATGGACGAGCCCTGTTCGGCGCTCGATCCCATTGCGACCGCACGTATCGAAGATTTAATCGATGAGCTGCGCGAGAGCTATGCGATTTGTATCGTCACGCACTCGATGCAGCAGGCGGCACGTGTCTCGCAGCGCACCGCGTATTTCCATTTGGGCGATTTGGTGGAAGTCGGTGAGACCGATAAGATCTTCACGAACCCCCGCGCCAAGCTCACCGAAGATTACATCACTGGGCGATTTGGTTAAGTCGGTCGCTTAGCGATGCGCAGATTCGCGTAACCATTGGGTCGCGACCCACTTTTCTCCCTGACGCACCGGCATGCCGCCGTGTCGCGTCAAAGTAGTCGGGTCAGGGCGATCGTAGCTGAAAAAGAGGGCTGAGCCTTTGTGAGCGGCGATCTCAATGCCCGCATCCGGAAAGTTCGTGCCGCCGCCATCTGCGGGCGTATTGAGGTACATCAAAAAAGTCGCGACCCGTTGTCCGCCGCGCGCGAGAAAGGGGGTAGCACCCGGCTGAGTGGGGTCAACGTAATCAAAATGCGGTTGGTATTCCTCGGCCACTCGATATCGCAGCACTTGTAGCGCTTCGCCGTTCTCATAGGGCCAACGCAGGAGCGCGGCGATCCGTCGCTCAATCCGCTCGATGAGCGGTGTTTCGGCGCGCTGAAAATTCATCCCACTACTGGTGCGACCCTCGTCCCGACGAGTGCTGCCGCTTTGCATATCGATGACTTCAGAGGCCTCAATCCGTTGGCGTGCGAGCTCAATGAGTTGATCACATTCGTGAGGGCTTAAAAAATGTCTAAATACGACGATCCGCGGCCGGGTGAGAGCGAGCTGTACTTCGATGCGTTGGTCTTTGAGGTCGAGTTCTGGGCGCTCCAAGATCGCAGGCCATTCGCGATCGAGCGGATCAGGGACCTTCGTGAGCGTAGGCGTGATCTTTGAAGACTTGAGTTCTGTGAGTCGTGCCTGCAGCAGGGTGGTCAAAGCCGATACCGCGGTGTCTTCATCAAAGCCGTGAGCGATCAACTCATCCAGCAGCGTATCCGGCGATTCGCCTGCGCTAATACGCGCAATCAGTTGCTCGCGTAGCGGCTCGTCAAAGATAAGGGATTGCGAGGATGGGGTCGCAGCAGTCATGATCGTTCAAGCATAGAGCCCGTACGCGACACTGTCCAAGACACTGTCCCGTTGTCCAAGGCGTCGTCCAAGGCGCCACCGGTGAATGGCCTCGCAGTCGCCTTCGCCACATTGTCATCTTCCGGTCATCGCGCTGTCACATGTGCGCTCTATAACAGTGACCGTTGGTACGGCTCATCGACGGAAGGACCGCGGGTCTTCTGTCGAGCCTTCACATGACACCCACGCTCGGCGGCGCAAAGGCCCCAACGGAGTTCTTGACCATGAACAGTGTTTCTAAGCATCGTAATCTTTTGTTTCTCGCCGCCTCTGTGGCGGTGCTCAGCGCGTGTGGCGCTGAAGAGATCGTTTCCCCGGGTACCGGCGGAGACATCAACATCACCAACAACACCCCGGCTCCGCCGCCACCTCCGCCGCCGCCGGCCGGCCCGACGTTGGTGACGCCTGCGGGTGGATGTCCGACCATCGATAACCTGGTGGGCTTGCGTGACGCGGGTACCGTGACCGGTCCAACAGGTGAATACCGCAACTGTGAGTTGCCCTCACGCTTCACCAAGAGCAGTCGCCTGCCGAAAATCGATGGCCTCGTCTACTCGCTCGGCGGTCGCGTCGATGTGGGTGAGGACTTGGGTCCCTCGGGTGGTTCCGGCGTGACCCTCACGATTGATCCGGGTGTGGTGGTCTTTGGGGCGACCGGTGTGTCGTGGCTGGCCGTCAATCGTGGCAACAAGATCAATGCGACTGGGACGGCGACGGCCCCCATTATCTTCACGAGCCGTGACAACGTACTGGGCCTCGCGAGCGATGAGTCGCAGGGTCAGTGGGGCGGCATCGTACTACTTGGTCGCGCACCCTTGACCGATTGCGTGGTACCCAATGCGGCGCCGGGTAGCGCCGATTGCTTCCGTGATACCGAAGGTGCGGCTGAGCCTGCGTACGGCGGTGGCGCCACGGCCAATGACAACAGCGGCACGATGAAGTACGTGCAGATCCGATACTCAGGCTACGTGCTCTCGGGTAACAACGAGCTGCAGGCTTTGACCACGGTCGGCGTCGGTAGCGGCACGACACTTGAATATATCCAGTCGCATAACAGCTCGGATGACGGTGTCGAATTCTTTGGTGGTACGCAAAATGTCAAGTACATGGTAGTCACCGGGGCTGACGATGATACGGTCGATTTGGATACGGGCTATCGCGGATTGATTCAATATTTGATCGGTGTTCAGAAGACGGCGGGTAACCCAGACTCCATGATCGAGCTCGACTCCACCAATAGCAACGAAAACCAGACACCGCGTACTTATATGCGGATCGCGAACTTCACCATGGTGCACAAAAACGCCGCAGCGGGTAACAGCTCTGCCTGGCGTTATCGCGGTGGTGCGGACGTGTCGCTCGTCAACGGTGTGCTGACGACACCGATCTCCTGCCTGCGTCTAGATGGCGCGAACATGATCACGACGGATGAGGCCATCCAAAAAGTGGGCGCTCCGGAATTCCGCTCGGTCGCCATGCAATGCGGCACGCGGCCGTTCCGCGGCTCGAACGGGCTGACGGATGACCAGGTCGCTGCGACCTTCAATGTGGAGGGTCGTAACAACACGGCCACACTCACAGCGACCTTGAGCAACGTGTTCGTGAATGGTGCGAATGAGGCGGCTGTCACGGCAACCGACCCGGCGACCGTCAACGAAGGCTTCGAGACCACTGATTATGTCGGTGCGGTCAAAGATGCCAACGACACCTGGTACGCCGGCTGGACCTGTAACTCGGTCACGGCGAACTTTGGTTCGACGAGTAAGGCCTGCACGACCATCCCTTAAACGGATGGGGTTGAGCTGAAAAGGGTGGGTCGCGGCGGCATCTAACGCCGCGACCCATCGTGCAGAAGACTGCTGAGAACGAGGACGACCATGGATCACCTGCTTGCCGGCTCCAAGACTTTTTGGTTGAGCGTTGCATTGACGCTCCCAGCTGTTGCGGTGGCCCAAAATGCGGCCCCCGAAAACCCACCCACTGCGACGCCCGAAGCGGCAACGCCTGAAACGGCAGGTGACACCCCGGACGAATCGGTCGTTGATGTCGTCGACATCGATATCGCCGGCGAAATCGTCGTGGTGGGTCGTCGTGATCGAAATATTCAGCAGGCGACGACCCAAGTCATCTCGGTGCTCTCGGCCGCTGACATCGCGCGAACGGGCGATGGCGATGTCGCTGGAGCCTTAAGCCGCGTCACGGGCTTGAGCTTGGGTAACAACGGCTTTGTGTACGTTCGGGGTCTCGGCGATCGATACTCGCAAGCGTTTCTCAATGGGTCGCCCTTACCGAGTCCGGAGCCGCTGCGCCGCGCAGTGCCGCTTGATATTTTTCCGACCGATATCATCGCGTCTTCATTGGTTCAAAAAAGCTACTCGGCCAACTTGCCGGGTGAATTTGGCGGCGGCCTGATTAATCTGACGACGCTCGCCGTTCCAGAGGAACCCTTTCTCAATCTGAGTTTTAGCGTGAGCGGTGATAGCGAGACCACGCAACAGCTCGGTTACGATCATTTTGGTAGCAAGTACGATGCGACCGGCGTGGAAAGCGGGGTGCGCGACATGCCACCCGCGCTACGCACGTTCATCGCAACAGGCGAGCGCTTGAGCGCCGGTGGCGTCAATAGCGGCAATATCGTGCGTCAGTTGATGAACACCCGCGTCGGTCTCGTCCAGCGCATCGATGAAATGCCCGCCAACATGTCAGCGAGTGTCACCGGCGGTACATCGCGTCTATTAGGTGACGGCGAGGTCGGTTTTGTCGCGACTGCAGGGTACAGCTATGGCTGGCGCACGCGCGATATCTTAGAGCAGACCCCCGCGTCCCTCGATTTATCGACCGTCGACAAAGATTACCGCAAAGTCGCGAGTGAAAATCGCATCGTCGTGAACGGTCTTTTTGGGCTCGGCTACCAAGACGACGAGGGTAATAAGTTTCGTTGGACGAACCTTATCGTGCGCGATACGGTCAAGCGAACGAGTCTCGCTGAAGGTAAGCAGAACAACCAACGCCCCACCTTTGACTTTTTGGAGCAGGAAACGGGCTGGTATGAGCGTCAGGTCGTCTCCACGCAGCTCAGTATGGGCCTGAACTTTGAGCCTCTCAAAGTCGATGCCCGCTTAGCGTTCGCAAATTCAACCCGTAACGCGCCCTTTGAGCTCGGTATCGGTTACTCGCGGTCCAATATCGATGAGAGTCCGTATGGGGCCTACTATCTCAACCGTTTGGATAATGGTCAGACGGGCTATGCCAAGGTCGCCTTCGCGGACTTGAGCGAGGATCTGCTGTCATTTGGTCTCGACTTTACTTACGAATTTGCTCCAGGTGTCGTGGGCTCCGCCGGCTTTGAGTACGGTAAGACGGATCGTGACTCGACTCGTCGCGAGTTTTTGATTCTCGCGCCCTCAACCTTACCGACAGGCGTGGGCTTGTTGCGCCCCGACTTATTACTCGGTGGCGCAGCAGTCGAATATTTTGATATCGGTATGGTGGAATCTACCGAGACCGATCCCGCGTTCACAGCCTCGCTTGAGACGACCGCTGCCTATGCGCAGATTCAAGCAGAGCTCGCCGAAGGCTTGGAGCTGAGTGTTGGAGCGCGCTTTGAAGACGGTACGCAAGAGGTCGCGCCTTTGCAGGTTTTTAAGACCCCAAGCGCATCGACTGCTGGGACCGCGCTCAATAACGACTACGTGTTGCCTGCGCTGACGTTGACCTACAAGTTTGCCGATAACATGCAGATTCGATTGAACGGATCGCAAACCATTGCCCGTCCGCAGTTTCGTGAACTGATGTTCCAGTCGTACTACGACCCCGAGACAAATCGCGCGTATCGCGGCAATCCTTTATTGGTGGATAGCGAGTTTACGAATGCCGAGCTGCGCTATGAGTGGTACTTTGCGCCGGAGCAGCGTTTATCTCTCGCCGCGTTCTACAAGGATATCGATAAGCCGATCGAATCCTTTACGAGCTTTAGCGATAACACGCCCATCACGAGTTACGCGAATGCGCCAAAGGCGAACCTCACTGGTTTTGAGTTAGAACTGCAGAAATATTTTGACTTAGACCTTGCCTTCGAGAGTCCCTTCTTTGCCTCCCGCCGTGGAGTCGTCATCGCCAACTACACCTGGTCGGATTCAAAGATCGAGGTGGGCGATGGCGATACCACGGAATTTTTTGGGATTACGGCGCAGCCTGCGAGCAATTTCTTTAACGATGGCTCGCCCTTGACGGGTCAATCGAACCACCTAGTGAATGTG
The DNA here is from genome assembly GCA_009926865.1 of Gammaproteobacteria bacterium. GTDB lineage: Bacteria > Pseudomonadota > Gammaproteobacteria > Steroidobacterales > Steroidobacteraceae > UBA964. Next base: position 21,945 of record RFOD01000010.1, read on the forward strand.
CAGTTTGGTCTTGAGGATCGGGATTCGCTCTCGCAGCAAACGTTACTGATCTCGTACGCGAGCGATCGAGCCTTTAGTCGCGGTGCGGCAGGACTACCCGATGTGGTGGAGTCACCCGGGATCATGGTGGACTTTGTGGTGCGCCAAGGCGTGCGCTGGTTCGGCCAGGATCTGGAGCTGAAGTTCGAAGCGCGTAATCTGCTCGAGACGAAGTACGAGGAGTTCCAGGAGCGGGCCGGTAACAAAGTGTTCTTCAACCGCTACGACAGCGGGGTGAGGCTCTCTGCATCGGTGTCTGCGAAGTTCTAACCCGCGAGTTCGGTCCGGCGTCAAACAAACTACGCGAGCGGCCCGCCGCATATCACTCATGGCCACGCCTAGATCATGCTAGGCGTGGCCGTATCATATTGGGGACTCAAAGCTCGGTGACCTCTGATGATCCACATCCTCGTTTTGTGTACCCACAATTCCGCCCGTAGCATCCTCGCCGAGGGCATGCTCAATCATTGGGCGAAGCAACTGGGCAAAGATGTTCGGGCGTATAGCGCCGGCAATATGCCAAGCGGACGAGTCAATCCTCTCGCCCTTGCTGTTCTACAGGACGCCGGTGTCGATACCTCAGGGCTCAGAAGTAAGAGCTGGGATGAGTTCGCGGCAAGCGACTCACCGGCGCTTTCGATTGTCATGACGGTCTGTGATAACGCAGCCGCGGAAGCGTGCCCCCTATTCACGGGACAAGCGGGCGATCCCCCGGTCAAAGTTCACTGGGGATATCCGGATCCGTCGAGCGCAGACGGCGATGATGACGCGAAGCGTCGCGCATTCGAATTGACTCGACAGGCGATCGGTTATCGGATGCTACAGCTTCTGCAGTTACCACTCGCCTCCATGGGGCGTTCGGAGCTCGCCACCGCGTTACAAAACATCGGTCGATCGTGAATATCGCCCGCTAGACTAATCCGTTGAACGCAAGAGCTCATTAATTGAGGTCTTGGCGCGGGTTTGTGCATCGACCTTTTTCACGATGATGGCAGCGTAAAGCGCATGCGAGCCATCTTTGGAAGGAAGTGTTCCTGGGACGACCACCGAGCCGGCAGGGACGCGGCCGCGTAGGATTTCGCCGGTTTCACGATCAAAGATTCGGGTGCTTTGACCGATAAAGACACCCATCGAAATGACAGAGCCTTCTTCGACGATCACGCCTTCGACGATTTCGGAGCGGGCGCCGATGAAGCAGTTATCCTCGATGATGGTGGGCGAGGCTTGTAGCGGTTCCAATACGCCGCCGATGCCGACGCCACCGGAAAGATGGACATTCTTACCAATTTGAGCGCAGGAGCCGACGGTCGCCCAGGTGTCGACCATGGTGCCCGCATCGACGTAGGCGCCGATATTGACGTAAGACGGCATCAGCACCACGTCGGGACCGATGAAGCTACCTTTGCGCACCAGAGCGTGCGGCACCACGCGGCTGCCACTCTCGCGTAGCGCCGTATCATCCCACGCAGAGTACTTTAGCGGGACTTTGTCAAAGAAACGGGTGTAGCTGCCCTCGATAACGCGATTATCGTACGCACGAAAATAGAGTAGGACCGCTTTTTTGAGCCACTCGTTGACCTGCCAGCCCGATGCCGTCTTCGAGGCCACACGAGCTGCGCCCGAATCAAGAAGATCCATGACCTCATCGAGGGCGACTTTAAGCTCGCGCGAGATACTTTGCGGCGTGATCTCGGCACGATGCTCGAAAGCATTTTCGACCAGTGTCTGCAAATCTGCGTAGGGGTGGGTCATGACTCTCATCCTTGAAGTTGTCGACGAATACGGTGGGCCGCTTCGATACAGTCCTCGAGACTAGCGACCAAAGAAATACGAACCCGACCTTGTCCGGGGTTAGTGTGAGTGGTGCTCGGGCCTGAGCCTTGACTCGGGCGGGCGAGATAGCTTCCGGGTACCACCGTGATGTGCTGATCGACGAAGAGATCGCGCACGAAGCGCTCATCATCACCGCTCCAGCGACCCCCCACGTTCATCCAAAGATAAAAACCACCCGCTGGAATCTCTATGTCGGCCACGTCCTGCAAGATCTCCTGAACCGCGCGGAACTTCGCGCGATAGGCATCGCGGTTAGCGAGTACATGCGCATCATCCGCCCAGGCGAGGGTGCTCGCCACTTGCGTGGGTGGGGGCATCGAGCAGCCGTGGTAGGTGCGGTACAGTAAAAAGTCGTTAATCAGGCGCGCGTCGCCCGCAACGAAACCTGAGCGTAATCCCGGGAGATTCGAGCGCTTCGAGAGGCTATGAAAGACCAAGCAGCGTGAAAAGTCTTGGCGACCCGAGCGCCAAGCGGCGCCCAATAAAGAGGGTGGTGGTGATGTTTCATCAAAGAAAATCTCGGCGTAACACTCATCGGTCACGACGATGAAATCGTGCTTGTCGGCAAGGTCGAGCGCACGCGCAAGCTGAGCTTCACTCATGACGGCGCCTGCCGGGTTACCGGGGCTGCACAGATAAAGGAGTTGCACCCGATCCCAGGTGTCAGATGCGATCTGATCGAGATCGGGCAGAAAGCCTTGCTCGGCAGGCGTATCGAGAAATAGGGGCTCGGCCCCTGCCAGTAAAGCGGCGCCCTCATAGATTTGATAGAACGGATTTGGCATGGCCACAAGCGGCGGACGTCCCTTGTGATCCGGCGTCGCGTCGATGACCGCTTGAGCAATGGCAAAGAGTGCTTCGCGCGTGCCATTGACGGGTAGTACGTGGGTCTGTGGATCGATGCTGCCCGCTGGTAGATCGAAGCGACGCAAAAGCCAATCGCGACAGGCGCTACGCAGCTCAAGACTTCCGACCGTAGTGGGGTACTGCGCGATGCTGGGTAGCTCGCGGGCGAGCGCTTCAAGCACAAAAGGGGGAGGCGTATGTCGCGGTTCACCGATCGACAACGGAATCGGTGACAAGTGCGCGGGCGGTACACCGTCTTTGAGTAACTCACGCAAGCGCTCAAAAGGGTAGGGTTGTAGGCGAGCGAGTCGTGGGTTCATGGTCGTCGATCCAGCGTTTCAGTCAGTCGTTCGATGAGTTGTTCGCTCGCTGCGCGGGAGAGCGGGCCGTGCTCAAGATCCGCGACATAAAACACGTCCTCGGCGCGTTCGCCTACGGTCATGATCTTGGCGCCGAGCAAATCAATGCGCTCATCCATCATGATCTTGCCAATATCGGACAGCAGACCGGGGCGATCGCCAGCGATAATTTCGAGCACTGACCGATGATTGCGCTCATCCATACTGACATCAATGCGGGTACGGGTATTAAACATCCGTACCTGTCGCGGCGCACGACGTGAGACGGTCGGGGCTACATGGCGAGGTGCCGCCCAGGAGCGGCGCAAGGCCCATTCGATTTCTTCGCAGCGTTCTTGATCGAGGATCGCCGAGCCGTCTTCTTCGAGCACATGATAGAAATCGATGCTATTGCCATCGCGGGTCGGCGTAATCCGCGCATCGACAATATTGAGCCCGAGTTGATCGAGTACGGCTGTGGTGCGGGCAAAACCATAGGGGCGATGCGGCGCGTAGATCATGATCGCGGTGGTGCCGCGCTCGCTTTGGGCTTGCAAAGCCACGACCGCTTGCTCCTCATCAGTGCTATCGGCGCGCTGAGATTGCTCAATGGCGTGGGCGCAGAGGACGGCGGTATGCCAAGCGATTTCTTGGGCGGTATGACGTAGGAAGTAGGCTTCCGAGAGATGTTGCCAAACCGAATCGATGGCCGCATCCGCAAAGCCACGGGTATGCAAAAGCGTGCGCGCCGAGGACTGCGTCTCGAGCGTGAGCTCTTCTTGGTCAATCGGGCTTTCGAGACCTCGCCTGAGCGCCCGTGCGACGCGACCATGAAAATCGTTAAGGAGCGAGGCTTTCCAGCTATTCCAAAGCCGGGGATTAGTCGCGCGAATGTCGGCTGCCGTCAACACATAAAGATAGTCGAGGTGGGTCTCGTCCCCGACAAACCGCGCAAAATCATTGATGACTTGGGGGTCGGTGATGTCTTGCTTTTGCGCTGTCAGAGAGAGCTGCAAATGATTGCGGACCAGCCACGCAACCAATCGTGCGTCGTAGCGCGAGAGGCCTTGTTCGAGACAAAAGCTCTCGGCATCCACGGCGCCCAGTTCAGAGTGATCGCCGCCGCGACCCTTGGCGATATCGTGAAAGAGCGCAGCCAAATACGCGATCTCAGGCTTCGGCAGGTTTTGCATGATGCGCGAGAGACTCGGTAGTTCATGATCAAACCGCGGCAGCGCGAGCCTGCGGAGATTGCTAACCACGAAGAGTGTGTGCGCATCGACCGTATACGCATGAAAGAGATCGTATTGCATCCGGCCCACGACCCGCCCGAACGAGGGGATATAGCGACCGAGTACGCCATAGGTGTTCATACGCCGCAATTCGTTCGTGACGCCTGCTGGCGCACGTAAGATTTCAAGAAAAAGCCGATGATTGCGCGGGTTCTGTCTAAACTCTTCATCAATCAACCAAAGATTTCGCACGATAGCTCGAATCGTATGCGCTCGTACGCCCTTAATCGTGGGGTTTTGTTGTAAGAGCGCAAAGACTTCAAGTAAGGTCCAAGGCTGACGAACAAAGATTTCGTCGTCGATGGCTTCAAGATAGCCATTGGTGATTTGAAAGCGCGCGTTCAGTGCCTCGGGTTCAACGCTGCCATCGAGAATAGCCTCACGAAAGAGCTGTAACAAAAGCTCGTTCAGCAGCGAGACGTCCATCACCGTGCGGTAATAGCGCTGCATCAATTGCTCGACAGCGAGGGTGAAGGAGGCGTCCTCGTACCCAAAGAGTCGCGCGAGCTTCATTTGATGGTCAAACAGGAGTCGGTCTTCACGCCGCCCGGTGACGGTGTGTAAGGCAAAGCGTACCCGCCACAGAAAAGATTGCGCGCTCTGCAAGCGTCGCAGTTCAGCAGGGGTCAAAAATCCTTGTGATTCGAGTTCATCGAGCGTGTCGGCCCCAAAGTGCCGCTTTGCGACCCAGGCGATCGTCTGAATATCGCGCAGACCTGTTTTGACATTCGGTTCGAGGTTATAAGCGGTATCGTTCGCTTTGAGATGGCGTTCTTGCTGCTCTCGTACTTTAGCGTCAAAGAACTCTTTGACAGGCCAGACTTGTGCGGGTGAGAGGGCAACTCGCATGGCCTCAAAGAGGGTGCGCGAACCACACAGATGCCTTGCCTCGACGAGCGTTGTCATCACCGAAACATCTTGGGCAGCTTGGTCGCGGCAATCCGCGATTGTTCGGACGCTGTGGCCGATCTCAAGACCAATATCCCAAAGAAAGGTGACGAAGCGCTCAAGCGCGCTGCGGCCATTCGTATCCAGCGTTTGAGGGATCAGGATCAGAATGTCGACGTCGGAGGCGGGGTGAAGCTCGCCGCGACCGTAGCCGCCGACCGCGATTAACGACCAGTCGGCGTCATGTTCGCTGAGTCGGTTGCGCCAGGCTTCCGCTAAAACCGTATCGAGTAACTGCGCACGCGCGCGTACCAAAGATTCAATCGGCTCTTCGGCATGAAAGCGCTGCTCGAGCGCCACCTGCGCTTCAGCCAGGCTCGCGCGGTAGCAGGCAGCGCTTGGATCCTCCGCGAGGCGTTTGCAGAGTTGCTCAGACGTCGGCCAACGGGCCGGCACGATCTCGCCCGCAGGCGACGCACTCATCAGGTAGCACCTTGTACAGCACCGATGGGCGTCGCTCCTAGGGTCAAAACTTCAAAGCTGTCGTCGGTGACGAGGACGGTGTGTTCCCATTGAGCTGAGAGTGAATGATCTTTAGTTACGACGGTCCAGCCGTCAGGTAAGAGTTTCACGAAGCGCTTACCGGCGTTGATCATGGGTTCGACCGTAAAGGTCATGCCCGGCTTCAATTCAAGACCCGGGCTGACCGTAGTGTAAAACTTGTGGGTCTTCATGATAAATGCGACCGATCCCATGACCGCAGTATTCGCGCACCACTGAGAAACCTTGTTCCTCGACATAAGTTTGAATCGCGTGGCCAATGTCGCCGAGTCTTTGACCTGGGGCGACGACGCGGATCCCGCGCCACATCCCCTCAAAGCAGACGTCAATCAGACGCTGGGCTTGTACGCTCGGTTTACCGACGGTGTACATCCGACTGGTATCACCGTGGAAACCGTTACGGATCACGGTGACATCGATATTAATAATGTCGCCATCTTTGAGCCGCTTATCGCCCGGGATGCCGTGGCAGACCACATGATTGACGGAGGCGCAGATCGTCTTGGGGAAGCCTCGATAGTTCAGGTTCGCAGGGACCGCTTGCTGCACATTCACGATGTGCTCATGGCACAGGCGATCGAGCTCCTCAGTGGTGACGCCCGGCTGGACGTGGGCACCGATCATGTCGAGGACTTCAGCGGCGAGGCGTCCCGCTTCGCGCATCTGGGCTTGCTCGGCTGGGTTTTTCAGGGTGACAGGCATAGGGGCAGGTGTCTTCGGTGAATCCGTAAAGCGTTGTTTTTACGGGGACTGCATGGTATAAAGCGCGGCCTTTTTTGGCAACGTAAACCAATCCACACGCACATCGAGTGAGCGTCTGCTGGGTGTCCTTCGGGATGGCAGGCGCGGGTGTGCGGAGGCTTAACCCGACAAGGAGAAACGACTATGGCCAGCGTGTCTATGCGGCAGATGCTGGAAGCGGGCGTCCACTTCGGACATCAGACCCGTTTCTGGAACCCGAAAATGGCGGAATACATTTTCGGCGAGCGCAACAAAATTCACATCATCAACCTTGAGAAGACGCAGCCGCTCTTCGCGGACGCGATGCGTTTCATCAAGGGTGTCGCCTCCGATGGCGGTACGGTGCTCTTTGTCGGCACCAAGCGTTCAGCGCGTGATCCGATCCAGAAAGAGGCGGTTCGCGCCGGGATGCCGTTCGTCAACCAGCGATGGCTCGGCGGCATGCTCACGAACTTCAAGACGGTGCGTCAATCGATCAAGCGATTGGCAGATCTCACGGAAATGAAAGCCAATGGCACGCTCGAGAAGCGTGGCAAAAAAGAAGGCACGATGCTGCGTCGCGAGATGGAAAAGCTCGAGCGTAGCTTGGGCGGCATCAAAGATATGGAGTCGCTGCCGGACGTGCTCTTCGTGGTCGATGTGGGCCATGAGAAAATTGCGATTCACGAAGCTAATAAGCTCGGTATTCCAGTTGTCGCCGTGGTGGATACTAACTGCTCGCCGGACGGGGTCGATTACCTCGTCCCGGGCAACGATGATGCGATGCGCGCCATTTTGCTTTATGCCGGCGCGGTCGCCGATTCGGTTATCGAGGGTCGGGCGACGGCGCCCGCCTTGTCGGTGGGCGAAGACGAATTTGTGGAACTCGACGAAGACGGCAATCCCAAGCCGAAGTCAGCGGCTCGTCGTCCGAGTCGGGCAGCGCCGGCTGCACGTCCTGCACGTCGCGGCGCCGCGGCGCCGGCGGCGCGTCGTAAGCCAACGGCTTCGGTCGCCCCTGAAGCGGCGGGTGACACGGCAGTCGCTGAGGCGGCAGCGCCGGCGGCGGCTGATGCCGAGTTGCCAGATGAGCTTCTCGATGTGGCAGATGGCGAAATCGCTCCAACTGCGAGCGCATCGGCGCCGCGTCGTAAGACGGCTGGAGCAGCTGCGCCGCGTCGTCGTTAAGTACGATCCGGGCACGATCGGGATCGCGCGCTAGGGTAGGGCTCTGCGCGCGAGTCAAAACGGTTGAGAGATAACGCTCGAAGGAGCGTGGGAGTGAGTCATGAGTGTGACTGCTGAGGCTGTCAAACAACTGCGCGAGCGTACGGGCGCCGGCATGATGGAATGCAAAAAGGCGCTGGTCGAATGTAATGGGGATCTCGACGCAGCAGCCGAGTTGATGCGTAAGCAAGGTCTTGCGAAAGCCGATAAAAAGGCTTCGCGTGTCGCGGCCGAAGGCGTGGTCGCCTTGGCGGTGGCGGCGGACGGTAAGTCAGCCGCGATGGTGGAGGTTAACTGCGAGACGGATTTTGTCGCGCGTGAGTCGGACTTTCAGTCGTTCAGCGATGATCTCGGTCAGCTCGTGCTGGCGCAGGCGCCTGCCTCGATCGAAGCACTGGCGTCACTCGCGTTTCCGAGTGGCGAAAATGTGGATGAGCGGCGTCGGGCACTCATCGCGAAAATCGGCGAGAACATCAGCATCCGTCGGTTTGCGACGCTACAGAGCACAGGCGTGCTCGGCGCTTACCGGCACGGTACGCGTATCGGTGCGCTGGTGGCGCTCGAAGGGGGTGATGAGTCCTTGGCGCGGGATCTGGCCATGCATGTGGCGGCCAGCAATCCCGAATACTTGTCGATGAACGATGTGCCCGCTGAGGTGATCGCCAAAGAGCGCGAGATCGAGACCGAGAAGGCACTCGGTGAAGGCAAGCCTGCCGATATCGTTGCCAAGATGGTCGAAGGCCGTATTCGTAAGACGCTCAATGAAAAAGCGTTCTTGGGGCAGCCTTTTGTCAAAGATCCGGACCAGACCGTCGAGAAATTACTTAAGAGCGCCAAAGCCGAGGTCAAAGGTTTTGAACGACTTGAGGTCGGTGCCGGTATCGAGAAAAAACAAGACGACTTTGTCGGCGAGGTGATGGCCCAGGTCAAGGCCAGCACCGGCCCGGCAGCCGGAAAATAATCCTTCGGTGAACACGACAAACCCCGCTTCGGCGGGGTTTTTTTCGACAGGAGGCGGAAGATGTCAGCAGGGGTCAAATATCAACGCATTCTGGTAAAGCTCTCGGGCGAGGCGCTCATGGGTGGTGGGGACTACGGGATTGATCCGGTCATCCTCAAGCGCATCGCACTTGAGATCCAAGAATTATTGTCACTTGGGGTGCAGGTGGCCGTCGTCATCGGCGGCGGTAATATTTTCCGTGGTGCGGGCCTCGCGCGTGCTGGGATGGATCGGGTGACAGGCGATCATATGGGCATGCTCGCGACGGTCATGAACTGTCTGGCGATGCAGGATGCGCTGGAGTCCGTGGGGAGCCACGCGCGGGTGATGTCTGCGATTCGCATCAACCAAGTCTGTGAGGATTACATCCGTCGCCGTGCGATTCGTCATTTGGAAAAAGGGCGGGTGGTGCTCTTTGGCGCCGGTACCGGTAATCCCTTTTTTACGACCGATACGGCTGCGGCCTTACGCGCGATCGAAATCGGCGCGGAGCTCCTCCTCAAGGCGACCAAGGTCGATGGCATTTACTCAGCCGATCCCGTCAAGGACCCAACGGCGGTGCGCTACCCCACACTGACTTTTGATCGGGTGCTGGATGAGCGTCTAGCCGTGATGGATGCGACCGCGATCGTGATGTGTCGCGATAACCAATTACCGCTACAGGTCTTTAATCTCAATAACGGTGGAGATTTGCTACGAATTGTGCGCGGTGAGGACGTCGGGACCGTCGTGACCTGCGCCTGACCTGACCGCACGCGTTTGCGGTTACACTCTGTCTCATTGGCCGACCTTCGGGTGGGCCGCTTGCATTCAGGATAAGAGCCATGATCGAAGATCTGAAAAAAGACGCGACGGCGCGCATGGGTAAGTGCGTGCTGCAGTTTCAGGCAGACCTGAAAAAGATGCGTACGGGTCGTGCGCATCCGAGTTTGGTCGAAAATTTGAAGGTCGATTATTACGGCAGCGAAATGCCGCTTAATCAGGTGGCGAATATCACGGTCGAGGATGCACGTACCTTGGTCGTGACGCCCTGGGATAAGGGCGCGGTGCAGGCCATCGAAAAGGCCATCTACAAATCAGATTTGGGCCTGACTCCAAACACGGCTGGTACCGTCATTCGCGTGCCGCTGCCGCCGCTCACTGAAGAGCGTCGTCGCGATATCACAAAGGTCGTGCGCGGTGATGCGGAGAATGCTCGCGTTGCGGTTCGTAATGTTCGGCGCGACGTACTGCAGGACTCCAAAGAAGCGCTCAAAGAAAAGCTGATCAGTCAGGACGAAGAGAAGAAGGTCCAAGAAGAGATTCAGAAGCTGACCGATAAGCACGTCGCCGAAATCGATCAAGCGCTAGCCGAGAAAGAAAAGGAAATCATGCAGGTCTAATGGGCCTGTTTGTTTTATGGCCCTGCCGCGACACATTGCGATCGTGATGGACGGCAACGGCCGCTGGGCCGAAGCCCGTGGTGAGCCGCGTACGGCCGGACATCGGGCGGGGCTTGAGCCGGTACGCGCTACGATCAAAGAATGCAGTCGTCTCGGAATCGAGGCGCTGACGATCTTCGCCTTCTCGAGTGAAAACTGGCGACGACCGCAAGCGGAAGTGACGACGCTTATGAGTCTTTTCATGGAAGCACTCGAGCGTGAGGTCGCTGAACTTCACGTCAATGCGGTACGCGTCAAAGTCATCGGTGATCGGCGGCAACTTGGTGTGCGTTTGCAACAAAGAATTGCCGAAGCTGAGGCGCTGACAGCGGCCAATACGGGCCTCAAACTACAGGTTGCCGTGAGCTACGGCGGGCGGTGGGATATTCTCGAGGCGACGCGAGAAGTCGCCAAAGAGGTGGCGAGTGGTCAGTTACGCGCAGAGGATATCGATGAAGCGCGCTTGTCGGCTGCTTTACAACTTGCAAATTTGCCCGATCCAGATTTATTCATCCGAACAGGCGGCAACCATCGCGTCTCCAATTTTCTGTTATGGAATATTGCGTACGCCGAGCTCTATTTCAGCGATATTCTTTGGCCCGACTTTGACGCGCAAGCGCTAGCGAACGCGCTAGCCGATTTTGAGCAGCGTGAGCGTCGCTTTGGTATGACGGGCCATCAGGTCAGTGGCGCGGTGTCTGGCGGGCCGAGCGCATGAGTGGCGCCGTTCGTAGTGAACTGCAGCAACGCGTGCTGACCGCGATTGCGCTGATGGCGGTGTTGCTCGGGGTGTTATTTGTACTGCCGCCGCTTGCCACCATGGTGCTCATTGCATTGGCGATCTTAGGAGGCGCGTGGGAGTGGTCGGCATTCTTGCACCCGCATCGACGGACCGTGCGGATCGCCTACGTATGCTTAATCGGGCTCGGCTTGTTTGTGGGCTGGCAGATGACTCGAGAGCCCGAGCAACTGATGACGCTGATGACCGTGGCGTTTCTTTGGTGGTGTACGGCGCTCGCGTGGGTGATCGGTGCGCCGACGCGAGGCGGTGCGGCCACCGCAGCCATGGCCGGGGTATTTTCGCTGATTCCCTGCGGGCTTGCGCTGATGGCGCTACGACAGGATACGATGATGGGCGCCGTCATCTTGCTCTTTTCTTTGCTCGTGGTTCTCGCAGCCGATGTAGCGGCGTATTTTGCCGGTCATCGTTGGGGTCGACGCAAACTTGCCCCGCAGGTCTCTCCGGGGAAAACCTGGGAAGGGGTGATGGGCGGCGTGGGTGGTGCTCTGCTCGTCGCGTCCCTCGGCGCCTACGGGCTCGGTTGGCCCGTGTGGGCGGTCGCGCCTCTCGCGGTCCTGACCGCGGGCTTTTCGATCATCGGGGATTTGACCGAGAGTCTGATGAAGCGCCACACGGGCCTCAAAGATAGTGGGCGCTTGTTTCCAGGGCACGGCGGCTTGCTCGATCGGCTCGACAGTTTGTCGGCGGGGCTCCCGATCTGGGTGCTCGGGCTGAGTTATCTTGGGTTATGGGCGGGAGTCACAGAGTGAGTGCAGTTGGGGTGGCCGTGCTCGGTTCGACGGGTACGATCGGTGACAACACGCTCGATGTCATTAGCCAACATCCGGATCGGTTTCGCGTGGTGGCGCTCGGTGCCCAAAGAAATCACGTCAAGCTATTACAGCAGTGCGAACAATACCGGCCCACCTATGCAGCACTGGCCGAAGGGCAGGCTGCGCGTGAATTGGAGCAGGGCTTACGCGCCGCGGGGCTAAACACCGAAGTACTCGTTGGTGAGGCGGGGCTTGCGCAGATCGCGACGCTCAAAGAAGCCCCCTATGTGATGGCGGGTATTGTCGGCGCGGCGGGACTCGCATCGACCTTGGCGGCTGCGCGCGCCGGGCAGCGTCTGATGATCGCCAACAAGGAATCGCTTGTCATGGCAGGGCCTCTGCTGATGGAAGAGGCGCGTCGCTCGGGGGCAACGCTCCTGCCCATCGATAGCGAGCACAACGCCATTTTCCAATGCTGGCCAGCCGGCGCCGTGATCGGCGAGGCGCCGCGCGGGGTGCGTCGAATTTTGCTCACCGCCTCAGGCGGGCCTTTCCTCGACTGGAGCGCTGAGGACTTGGCCAAGGCCACGCCTGAGCAGGCCTGCAAACACCCCAAATGGGTGATGGGTCGCAAGATTTCCGTCGATTCGGCGACCCTGATGAATAAGGGGCTCGAGGTGATTGAGGCTCGAATTCTCTTCGGTTTACCGATCGAACAGGTGGAGGTCGTCGTCCATCGCCAAAGTCTGGTGCACTCCCTCGTCGAGTACGTGGATGGCTCCATGCTGGCGCAGCTTGGCTCCCCGGACATGCGGACGCCGATCGCCCACGCATTGGCGTGGCCGGAGCGCATCGACTCGGGTGTACAATCACTCGATTTGGCGCAAGCGGGTGGCCTCGAGTTTGAGCCACCGGATGTGCTGCGGTTTCCTTGCCTGGCGCTCGCGCGCGCGGCGGCGGCCGCAGGGGGGCTGGCGCCAGCGGTGCTGAACGCTGCCAATGAGATGGCGGTGGCTGCCTTTCTGGAGGGGCGTTTGAACTTTACGGGTATCGCAGCGGTCATTGCCGCAGTGATGGATCAATTGCCAGCGGGTGCTGCGACCGATCTGCCGAGCGTATTGGCGGTCGATCAAGAGGCGCGTGCGCTCGCTTTGCGGGAGATCGCCGGGGCCTGAGCGCACCGGTGATGTGACCTGTGACCTTTTTGACGACACTGCTCGGTTTCTTATTAGCCGTTTCCCTATTGGTGACGGTGCATGAGCTTGGCCATTATTGGGTCGCGCGCAAGCTCGGCTTCAAAGTGCTGCGATTCTCCGTGGGTTTCGGCCGACCGCTGTGGAAAAAGGTCGCCGGCGCCGATCAGACCGAATATGTCTTTGCGGCGATTCCCCTTGGCGGTTACGTCAAGCTCCTTGATGAGCGTGAGGGTCCGGTGGCTCCAGAGGATCTCTCGCGTTCTTTCACGCGTAAAAAGCCCTGGCAACGGATTTTGGTCCTACTTGCCGGTCCGGGGTTCAATTTTATCTTTGCCATCCTGATTCTGTGGGGCATGTTGTGGGTCTCGGGCTCACCGGAGTTACGCCCCGTTGTCGGTAGCGTTGCGGTGAATTCTTTGGCAGCGCAAGCAGGCTTGCGAGCGGAAGATGAAATCTTAGAAGCCGAGGGTCGCGCGATGCGTAGTCACTCGGATGTGATGTTTGCCTTCATTGAAGCGATGAGTGAGGACGGTCAGATCGATCTCACCGTGCAGGGGCCGGGTGGGCTGCCGCGTCAACTGACGATCGAGGTCGCCGATCCTGCGGCGCGTCGTGACATGACCGAGCCGCCTGCCTTGATGCCTGGGCTTGGGATGCGTTTTTGGGCACCGCCGACCCCCGCCGTGATCGGTGTCGTGCAACCGGGTGGCCCCGCCGACGCCGCGGGACTCTTAGCGGGTGATCGCATTGTCGCCGTCGATGGCCAGGCCATTGCTGATTTTCCGGCCTTGGTCGATGCGGTGGCAGCGCGACCGAATCGCTCGGTCCTCTTTGATATCGAGCGCAATGGCGCACGTGAGCGGCTGCGTGTTATGACCACGGCCGATGAGGTGGATGGGCAAGAGGTCGGGCGTATTCGCGTGCAGACTGCTGCCGCGGCGGCGTGGCCACCGGAGATGATTCGTTATCGTACATTTGGTCCGGTTAGCGCCATGGTGGAAGCCAGCGTGCGCGCCTGGGATCTCACGGTGCTGCAAGCCAAGATGTTCGCCCGTATGCTCTTTGGGCAAGTGTCATTAAAAAATCTATCGGGCCCGCTATCCATTGCCGAATACGCGGGTGAGTCCGCACGCAGTGGGCTCTCCGAGTTTCTTGGGTTTTTGATAGTGATTTCTTTGAGTTTAGGATTTTTAAATCTGTTGCCTATCCCCATTTTGGATGGTGGCCAGATTGTGTACCAGCTGGCCGAATGGGTGCGCGGTTCGCCGCTGCCGGATCGGGTGCAGGCCTTCGGTCAACAGCTCGGAATCGCCATGCTGCTGATGTTGATGAGCGTGGCGATCTTCAATGATTTTGCGAGACAACTGGGATGACGGCAACTGGGATGAAGATAAGCAGCAAGACGGTCACTAATCACAGGCTGCTCGCAAGAGTGCTCCCTGCGTTTTGGCTAGCACTCGCGTGTGTATCGAGTGGCTGGGTGAGTCAGGCGCACGCTCAAGAAGGGCAAGCGGCTCAGCAACCGCCGATTTTGCGCGTCGACAACATTCGCGTCGTAGGTTTGCAGCGCGTCTCGGAGGGCACGGTCTATAACTATTTGCCGGTGAATATCGGCGATATTTTGACGCTGCGCCGTGTGCAGGAGGCGATTCGCGCGCTCTATGACACCGGGTTCTTCGCCGATGTCGAGTTACGCTGGGAAGAGGGCACACTCATTGTCGCCGTTTTAGAGCGTCCCTCGATTGCGAGCTTCCAAATCGAGGGCAATAAGGACATCAAGACCGAGGATCTGAATAAAAGCCTGCGCAATGTGGGGCTGGCGACCGGTAAGACCTTTGATCGCTCGGTACTTGATGAGGTCACGCAATTTTTGACGGATCAGTACTACAGCCGCGGTAAGTATGCGGTGCAGATCAAGACCAGTGTTGAGGAGCAGCCCGATAACCGTGTCGTCGTGAAAATCGATGTCAAAGAAGGCAAGCGCGCGAAAATTCGGCAGATCAATGTAGTGGGCAATACCACCTATGAAGATGAAGATATTTTAGAAGATCTTGAGCTCAAGACGCCCAACTGGTTGAGCTGGTATCGTCAGGATGACCGTTACTCACGCGAATCGCTGCAGGGTGATTTAGAAAAACTGCGTTCGTACTACATGGACCGCGGTTATGCGAACTTTGAGATCGAATCCACGCAGGTCGCGATCGCGCCAGAGAAAGATGACATTTTCATCACGATTAACGTCAATGAAGGCGAAGTGTTTCGGATTGGTGAGATTAAGCTCGCGGGCACCTTCGTCGTACCCGAGGAGGAATTGCGTAACCTCGTTTTGGTTAAGCAAGATGAAATCTTCTCCAAGAAAAATATCACCAATACCCAAGAGCTCATTCAGAATCGTTTAGGCCTTGAGGGCTACGCTTTCTCCAAGGTGGATCCGGTGCCAAGCCCTGTGGAAGGGACGGATAAGGTGGATCTGACCTTTTTCGTTGAACCCGGTAATCGGGTTTATGTGCGTCACATCGTTTTCAACGGCGTGACCAAGATTAACGATGAAGTGCTGCGCCGGGAGATGCGTCAGCTGGAAGGTGGCTGGCTCTCTAATCTCTTGGTTGAGCGCTCCAAGCAGCGTATCCAACGCCTGCCCTACATCGAGAATGTGGAGTCGGAAACCATTCCGGTGCCAGGCTCGCCCGATCTGGTCGATGTCCAGTTTGAGATTAAGGAAGGTCCCTCTGCGCAGTTGGGCGGTGGTATCGGATATTCAGAATCGCAGTCGTTTATTTTGAACGGTAACTACGCCGATGCGAATTTCCTCGGCACGGGTGAGCGTATTTCTGTGGACCTTAACTCCGGTCGCTTCTCCAAAGTGTACGGGCTCTCGCACACGAACCCCTACACCAATATTGATGGCGTTGGGCGGACGATTTCTTTTACTTATCGCGATATCACCGTTTCGGCCTCGTCGGACTTCTCCTCAGAGTCATTGTCGCTCGGCATTGACTACGGTTACCCCATCACGGAATTTCAGGGCTTGCGGCTGGGTCTCTCTATTCAGCGCTCTTCTTTGATCACGGGTGAGGGTAGTGCGGCGCAGGCGCGGGAGTGGGTGCGCAACAACGGGACGGTGCGCCAGCAATTTATCCCCGAGCAGGACTTTGGTAACGGGTTTACTTTCCCCGCGACTTCGCTCGAGAAGACAACTTTCAATACCTATGAGCTCACGGCAGGTTGGAGCTACGACAGTCGTAACCGCGCGATCTTCGCCGATCGGGGGATGCGGCATATCGTGGCGCTTAACTACACGCTACCAGGCAGCGATGTCGAGTACGCCACGCTGAGCTACGATGGCTTACAGTTCGTGCCGCTATTTGGTCGCTGGGCGTTCGCGCTCGGTCTGGAGCTTGGCTACACCAAAGAGCTTGGGGATACCACTGCGCCGCCGCCATACCGCAATTTCTTTGCAGGCGGGCCTGACACGGTACGCGGTTATCGTGAGAGTCGTCTCGGCCCGAAGGATAGTTTCGGCAACCCTTACGGCGGGAACTTGAAGGTGTCGGGCCGTGTGGAGCTATTGATCCCAACACCGGAAAAATTCCGTGCATCGGCGCAAGGTTCGGTATTTTTCGATATCGGTAACGTGTTCATGACCGGAGATGCGTATACTTTCACCGGTCTGGACGGCGTCACCCCAGTCGATTACGACTTCGAGTATGGTAACTTGCGTCAGTCGGTGGGGGTCGCGGTACAGTGGTTGGCGCCGCTGGGCGTGTTCCGCTTCAGCTATGCGCTGCCTCTGAACACCTTCAAGGGCGACGGGATCCGTTTCCCGGATGAAGAAGAAAGGTTCCAGTTCACCATTGGTCAAGCATTTTAGAGGTTGGTGGTTGTGATGCAGTTCAACGTCAAGGCAATGATTCCCGCGGTCGCCGTATTGGCAAGTCTGATTAGCGCGCCCGCTTTTTCCGAGATTAAGGTCGGTGTGCTCGATTTCGGGCGTTTGATCGAGCAGAGCCCACAGGGTAAAGCCATGATCGAAGCACTGCGTAACGAGGCGGCCGCCAAGCAGCGTGAGCTGCAGACTCAAGCCACCACGCTGCAAGGCAAGCGTGACAAGCTCGTGCGTGATCGGGCGACGATGACCGCGGATCAAATCTCTCGTGCAGAAAAAGAACTGCGCGATGGTGAGCGCGATCTCGCGCGTCGTCAGGCCGAAGTGAATGATGATTTCAATGCGCGCCGCAATGAAGAAATGAACAAGTTGCAGCGGACCCTGATCGAAGAAGTGCAAACGTACTCACGCGCGCAGAGCTTCGATCTCGTGGTCACTGACGGAGTGATCTACGCGACTACTTCGCTGGATATCACCCCAGCGGTGTTGCAAAACCTCGAATCCAAAGCGGCTAAGCCCGCGGCGCGCTGAGTCCGCGTCGCCTCGCGGGGCGGTCAGGTATGGCCTACAGCCTTGGTGAACTGGCGGTTCGCTTTGGGCTGACCTTGCACGGCGATCCCGAGACGCGGGTGACCCATGTCGGCAGTCTATCGACTGCGGCTGACGGTGCGTTGACCTTTATCGCGCACACCAAGCTCGCCGATCAACTCGATTCTCTGCGTTCGAGCGCGGTGATCCTCCCTGCGGCACTCGCAGAGCGTTCGCCTGTCGACGCACTCGTGAGTCCAAACCCGCATGCGGATTTCGCCCGAATTGCGACCTTACTGCATCCGCCTCCGAGCGGCCCGGCCGGGGTCCATCCCTCAGCGGTGATCGACCCAAGCGCGCAGATCGACCCCTCGGCTCACGTCGGCGCACAGGTGGTCATTGGCGCAGGGGTCTCGATTGGGCCGCGCGTCTACGTGGGCCCAGGCAGTGTGATCGGCGAGGGCGTGCAGATTGCCGAGGATGTGTGCTTGGTGGCGCGCGTGACACTGCTTGCGCGGGTGACGCTCGGCGCGAGATGTTGGGTGCAGCCCGGGGCAGTGATTGGCGCCGAAGGCTTTGGGTACGCCCCCGAGGGCGAACGTTGGATTCATGTGCCACAAGTCGGCACGGTACACATCGGTGCGGACGTTGAGATTGGCGCGAACACCACCATTGATCGCGGGGCGCTCGACGATACGATCATCGCCGAGGGCGTAAAGATCGATAACCTCGTTCAGATCGGCCATAACTGTACGATCGGGGCGCACTCAGCGCTCGCAGGTTGTGTGGGTCTCGCGGGTAGCTCGCATATCGGCGAGCGCTGCCGACTCGGCGGCGGTGTGGGAGTGGCGGGACATTTGCGAATTTGTGACGATGTGACCCTCACAGGGTTTACGCTCGTGACCAGTGACATTCGGGAGCCAGGGTTTTACTCGAGTGGTATCCCAGCGAGTCCCACCGCGGAGTGGCGACGTAGTGTGGCGCGGCTTAAGCGATTGGATCGTGCCGAGGGGCGCCAAAGAAAAAAAGAGGAGTCATCGTGACGGATCTCGTGAGTCTCGACATCAATGCCATCTTGCGGCAGCTGCCGCATCGTTACCCCTTTTTATTGGTCGATCGAGTGGTCGAGTGTGAAAAGGGTGTGCGTATTCGTGCGCTCAAAAACGTCACCTACAACGAACCGTTCTTTCCGGGGCACTTCCCCTATCGGCCAGTGATGCCGGGCGTCATCATCATTGAGGCCTTGGCGCAGACGGCAGGTATCCTCGCGTTTTTGACGGCAGGTGTGATACCGGATGAAGAAACACGGTTTTATTTTGTCGGCATCGACAAAGCGCGCTTTCGTAAGCCTGTGGAGCCTGGCGATCAGCTCATCCTCGAGGCGAGCTTGCAGCGTCAAATGCGCGGGATCTGGAAATTTGAGGCCAAGGCGTCCGTGAATGGCGAGGAAGTGGCGAGTGCCGAGCTTATGGTGGCGCCGGAGACCGCTAAAGGCGCAAGCGCATGACCATTGATGCACGCGCTGCGGTCGATCCCGCAGCTAAGATTGCCGAGGACGTCACGATCGGCGCCTTTGCGATGATTGGTCCGAACGTGGAGATTGGTCCAGGGTGTGTCATCGGTCCGCATGCGGTGATTACGGGTTGGACGCAACTCGGTGCGCGCAACACGGTGTATCAATTTGCCTCGATCGGTGATGCACCGCAGGACAAAAAATACGCGGGTGAACCCACACGCGTCGTCATTGGCTCCGGTAACGTGTTTCGCGAATATGTGACGGTGAATCGCGGTACGACGCATGATAAAGGCGTGACGACCATTGGCGATGACAATTTATTTATGGCCTCTTCGCATGTGGCACACGATTGCATCGTCGGCAGCCACACCGTGTTCGCTAATTTGGCTACGCTCGGTGGGCATGTCGAGATCGATGATTATGTGATTCTCGCGGGTTTTACCGGTGTGCATCAGTTCTGCAAAATTGGCGCGCATGCTTTTATCGCCAATAACACGGCGGTCACGCGTGATGTACCTCCCTACGTGTTGGCGGTCGGGCACCCCGCCACACCGCATTCGATCAACTCCACTGGGCTTGCTCGACGGGGCTTTAGCGAAACGCAAATACGCCACATTAAGCAGGCATATCGCACGCTTTATCGTGAGGGATTGAGCTTGGAGGAGGCGACCCAAAAGTTGCGTGAGGCGGCCGCGACGCAACCTGAAGTGAAGCCATTCGTCGATTTCTTTGCGCGTTCGACGCGCAGTTTGATCCGCTAGGATTGGATGATGCTTGCGGGGGGCGCACCCTGTTTTGCACTGATCGCGGGCGAAGCCTCGGGGGATAATCTTGGCGCCGCCCTGATCGAAGCCCTGCGATTGAGATACCCCGCGGCGCGCTTTGTCGGCGTGGCAGGGCCCCGTATGCAAGCGGCTGGATGTGAGCCCTTGGCGAAGAGCGATGAACTCGCGGTCATGGGGTTATTTGAAATTCTCAAAGAATTACCGCGTCTTTGGTGGCTTCGACGAAGACTGCTCAAAGAAGTTCTCTCGATCAAGCCCAGCGTATTCATTGGGATCGATGCGCCAGAATTTAATTTAGGCTTCGCGAAGCAGCTTAAAGCTGTGGGTATACCGACCGTCCAGTATGTGAGCCCGCAGGTCTGGGCTTGGCGCCAAGGGCGGGTACGACACATGGGTGAAGCGGTGGATCGTATTTTGTGTGTCCTGCCGTTTGAGACCGAGTTTTATGCGCAACATGGTGTTGAGGCGCGGTTTGTGGGTCACCCGCTCGCCGATCAGTTTGCGCTAGAGCCCGATCGGGCGGCCGCTCGCGCGGCGCTCGGTCTGGCTGCCGAGCAGGAGGCGCAGTGGGTTGCGCTGTTACCGGGGAGTCGGATGGGGGAGGTGAGCCGTTTGGCATCGATATTTGCGGCGACAGCAGCTCGTCTAAAACGCGATGTCCCGCAGGTGCGCTTTATGGCGCCGCTCGCGTCGGTTGCGACGCGCGAGCTATTCGAGTCGACCTGGGCGCAGGCGGCATCCGGTATCGAGATTGAGGTGTTTGCGGGCCGCTCGCGAGAGGTGTTGGCGGCGGCCGATGTCGTCCTCACCGCCTCGGGTACCGCCACCCTTGAGACACTGCTCTGTAAGCGTCCGATGGTCGTCGCGTATCGGATGGGGGCGCTCACCGCTTGGGTCCTTCAGCGCCTCGGCGTGGTGAAGGTCAAATATTTTTCCCAGCCAAATTTATTGGCCGGTAGAGCGATCGTCCCCGAATTTTTTCAAGCAGCAGCGACGCCAGAGGCCTTAGCGGATGCGCTCAGGGCATGGCTAGTTCGGGCGCGCACTCAAGATCTCAAAGATTTAGAGAACGAGTTCCTACAAATTCACCAGCGCCTACGCGCTGGCGGTGCGACGGCTGCCGCCAAGGTCATCGCCGAATTGTTACCCGCCTCGGAGACGCGCGCTTGATCGGCGTGGATGAAGCAGGGCGGGGGCCTTTAGCGGGTCCCGTCGTGGCGGCTGCGGTCATGCTGGATCCTGCTGCGCCGATTGTGGGTCTTGCTGATTCCAAGGCGCTGTCCGCTCGCGCTCGAGAGTCACTCGCGATCGAGATTCGCGCGCGGGCCTTGTCCTTCGGAGTCGGGGTCGCGAGCGCAGCAGAAATTGATCAACTCAACATCTTGCAGGCAAGTTTGCTTGCCATGCGTCGAGCGGTCGCGGCGCTCGCAGTCGCAGGACCCGTGGCGGTCGATGGTAACCGGCTGCCGAATTTCTCGGGGCTTTGGCAGGTTCAATCGGCGGAGGCCATCGTCAAGGGTGATCAGAAGGTCGTCGCGATCAGCGCGGCATCCATCTTGGCGAAAACCCTGCGGGATGCACTGATGCTACAGCTAGCCGAACGCTATCCGAAGTATGGGTTTGAGGTCCACAAGGGCTACCCGACGGCCGCGCACCGCCAAGCGCTCGAGCGACATGGGCCCTCTGCGGTGCACCGACGTAGTTTTGGACCGGTAAAATCGCTCCTGTCATGAGTCAGTTCGTTCATCTCCGTCTGCACACCGAATACTCGCTACTCGATAGCGTGGTCAGGATTGATGGGCTCGTCGAACGGGCCGCTGCCGAGGGGATGCCCGCGGTCGCGGTGACGGATGAGCACAATCTGTTCGCGATGGTGAAGTTTTATCGCGCCGCGCTCAAAGCGGGGGTGAAGCCCTTGATTGGGGTGGATCTACACGTTGCAGAGGCTGACCGAGTGCCGCCCACGCGACTGACCCTACTTTGCATGCATGAGGCGGGTTATCGGAATCTCACGCGTTTACTCACGCGTGCCTATCTCGAGCGTAGTGTCCGCTCGCTACCGTTGATTGAACGCAGTTGGTTAACGGCTGAGAGCGCCGCGGGCTTGATTGCGCTCTCCGGCGGGCACGAGGGCGATGTGGGTCGCGCTTTGCTCGCGAACAAAGTGAGCGAGGCGCAGACGTATCTGGCAGCCTGGCGGGAAATCTTTGGCGATCGCTATTACCTCGAAGTCAGTCGGGTCGGTCGCGATAACGAAGAAGCATTGATTGAAGCGACCGTCTCACTTGCGATTGACGAGCAGACGCCGCTGGTTGCCACCAACGACGTGCGGTTTTTGCAAGCGAGTGACTTTGAATCGCACGAGGCTCGAGTCTGTATCCACGAGGGCAGTCAGCTCGCCGATGCCAGTCGGCCCCGGCACTACACATCGCAGCAGTATTTGCGCAGTAGCGACGAAATGCAGGCGCTGTTCGCAGATTTGCCGGAGGCGATTGCGAACACGGTGCAGATTGCCCGGCGTTGTAGTCTTATGCTGCGACTCGGAGAAAGTCGTCTACCCGAATACCCCGTTCCGGAAGGTCTGACCACGGACGGATTTTTACGTAGCGAGTCGGCAAAAGGCTTACAGGCCCGACTTCAGCGTCTTAAGGTGGATCAGCCAGCTACGTATCACGAGCGACTCGAGCGTGAGCTTGAGGTGATTTGCTCAATGGGCTTTGCCGGTTACTTTTTGATCGTCGCAGATTTTATTCGCTGGGCGCGCGAAAACGGTGTGCCGGTGGGGCCGGGTCGTGGTTCGGGTGCCGGCTCTTTAGTCGCGTACGCGCTCGGAATCACCGATATCGATCCGCTCGCTTACGATCTTCTGTTCGAGCGATTTTTGAATCCCGAACGCGTTTCGATGCCCGACTTCGACGTCGACTTTTGTATGGATGGTCGCGATCGAGTGATCGAGTATGTCGGCCAAAAATATGGCCGGCACCGCGTATCCCAAATCATTACTTATGGCACGATGGCGGCAAAAGCGGTGGTGCGTGACGTCGGGCGGGTGCTCGGTTTCAGTTACGGTTATGTTGATCGTATTGCCAAGCTTGTTCCCTTTGAGCTTGATATCACGCTCGATGCGGCACTCGAAAAGGAGCCCGAGCTCAAAAAACTCTACAAAGACGATGAAGAAGTGCGCAATCTCATTGATTTGGCGCGTTCACTCGAGGGACTCACACGTAACGCCGGTAAGCATGCCGGCGGGGTCGTGATCGCGCCGTCGACACTTGAGGATTTTACGCCGCTTTATGCAGAAGACGCGGGTGGTAGTGTCGTCACACAGTTTGATAAGGACGATGTCGAGGCGGCGGGTCTCGTTAAGTTCGATTTCTTAGGCTTAAGGACGCTCACCGTCATCGATCACGCAGTCCGTATCATCAATGCCGCTCGTGCACCTGGGGAGGCGCCACTCGATATGGCGGAGCTCCCGATGGACGATGCGTCGACCTACACGCTTTTGAAAGCTTGCGAGACGACGGCCGTCTTTCAGCTTGAATCGCGCGGCATGAAGGATCTCGTGCGCCGCTTACAGCCAGATTCTTTTGAAGATGTGGTCGCGCTGGTCGCGCTCTACCGTCCCGGTCCGCTGCAGTCCGGCATGGTCGATGATTTCATCGCGCGTAAGCACGGCCGGATCGAAGGGCCAATCGATTATTTGCATCCCAAGCTCGAGTCCGTCCTGAAGCCCACCTATGGCGTGATCTTGTATCAGGAACAAGTGATGAAGATTGCGCAGGTCTTGGCGGGTTACAGCCTGGGCGGTGCAGACTTACTCCGTCGCGCCATGGGCAAGAAAAAGCCCGAAGAGATGGCTAAGCAGCGGAGCGTCTTCATCGAAGGGGCGACCGCCCGCGACATTCCTCAACAGCAGGCCGCCTATATCTTTGACCTCATGGAGAAGTTCGCGGGTTACGGCTTCAATAAGTCGCACTCGGCCGCCTACGCCTTACTCTCCTATCAGACCGCTTGGCTCAAGGCGCATTATCCGGAAGCGTTCATGGCCGCCGTGTTATCGGCCGATATGGATCACACCGATAAAGTGGTGACCCTTAAGGATGAGTGCGATCGCATGGGGCTGACGGTGTTGCCGCCCGATATCAACGCGTCCCAGTATCCGTTTGTGATAGCAGGTGAGCGTGCGGTCCGCTATGGACTCGGCGCCATCAAAGGGGTGGGTCAGGCGGCCGTGGAGGCGTTGATAGCCGAGCGCGACGCGGGGGGCGCGTACCGCAACCTGGAGGATCTTTGTCGGCGAATTGATTTGACGCGACTTAATCGACGCGTACTGGAGGCGCTGATTCGCTCGGGGAGTCTCGACTCTTTAGGCGCGAATCGCGCGACCTTGATGTCGCAGCTACCGACTGCGATGCAATTGGCGGAGCAGGCGACTCGCGCAAGTGAGGCGGGACAAGTTGATTTATTTGGACTCGCGGCAGAGTCTGTGCCCGCTTCGGTCGATGTCAATCAGGTGGCGCCCGCGCCCGGTTTGGATATGACGCTCCCTGAATGGAGTGAGACGCAGCGGCTCGCGGGTGAGCGCGAGACCTTGGGTTTATATTTGAGTGGTCATCCCCTCGATCGATTTGAGAAAGATCTCGCTCGGTTTGTGAGCCACCGGATTGTCGATGTGCAGGATGACCTGCCCGCCGCAGGTGCGGCAGAGCGTGGATTCTTTGGCGGTCGTCAGGCGTCGCTCGCGGGCTATATTCACGAAGTACGCCGACGAGGTAACCGGACCTCGATTGTGCTCGATGATCGCAGTGGCCGTATCGAAGTGACATTCTTTGATGAGGTCTTGCAGCGCTATCGCGAGCTCATCGTCAAAGATGCACTCGTGCTGATTGATGGGCAGTTGCGCTTTGATGAACAGGGTAATGCGTGGCGGCTCGCTGCCAAGCGGGTGACCGAGCTCAATCGCGCGCGTGAGCAGCAAGCCGAACGTATCGTGCTCTTATGGCCAAAGACCGCAGGAGCCGATTCCTCGCTTATGGTCCAGCGTCTGGTTGAGGTGCTCGGTCCTTATCGCGGTGGACCCTGTGCTGTGGGCGTGCGCTATCGAGGCGAACGCGGTAGCTGCGCATTAGAGCTCGGGCGCGAGTGGTCGGTGCGCGCGGATCCTGCCTTGCTCGAGTCACTTGAACAGATCGTGGGCCCGGAAGGGGTGCGGGTGGTCTATGGGGCGCCGATTGGAATCGGCGAGCGGCTTGAATCCCGGCAGTCGGCCCCGTAACCTGCCGTTATGCCGACTAGTTTTCTGGATTTTGAACAGCCGATCGCCGAGCTTGAGGCGAAGATCGAGGAGCTGCGTCACTTAGCGAGCGATCGTGGCGTGAACGTGGGCGAAGAGCTCGAGAAGCTCGAATCGAAGAGTGATCAGCTGACCCGTACGATCTTTTCGCGATTGTCACCTTGGCAAATCACGCAGCTGGCGCGTCATCCCTTGCGTCCTTATTCGCTCGACTATGTTGCGGGAATATTCACCGACTTTGAAGAGTTACACGGCGATCGGATGTTCGGTGACGACAAGGCCTTGATTGGCGGGTTGGCGCGTCTCGAGGGTGAGCCGGTGATGGTCATCGGCCATCAAAAAGGCCGCGACACCAAAGAACGAGTCCGACGTAATTACGGGATGCCCCGACCCGAGGGCTACCGCAAGGCCTTGCGCTTGATGCAGATGGCTGAGCGCTTTTCTTTGCCCATAATCACCTTTATCGATACGCCAGGAGCCTATCCCGGACTCGATAGCGAGGAGCGGGGTCAGAGTGAGGCGATCGCGCGTAATCTGTTTGAGATGTCGAGTCTGCGAGTGCCGATCTTAAGTGCGGTGATTGGTGAGGGCGGCTCAGGTGGTGCGCTTGCGATCGGGGTCTGTGATCGCTTGTTGATGTTGCAGTTCAGTGTTTACTCGGTGATTTCACCTGAGGGCTGTGCCTCTATTCTTTGGAAGAGCGCGGACAAAAAAGAGACCGCCGCAGAAGCCATGGGGCTTACGGCGCAGCGACTGCGCTCACTCGGCTTAGTCGATGAAGTGATCGATGAACCTCTGGGTGGTGCGCACCGGGATCCCGAGGCAGCCACAGCGGCTCTGAAGGGTGTACTGATTCAGCACTTATCTGCGCTCCGTGCGAAGCCCATTGATGATTTGCTCAAAGAACGCGCCACTCGCTTAGCGGGTTTCGGTGTGTTCGATGAGGCACGTCGCTGAGTGAGATGAGCGCCTCGCGCCGGCGTCGCGGGGTCGACCCCGTCCAGTTACTGCAATCTAAGATTTCGGGTGCATCAGGGCCACTCGCCGTTGCGCTGAGTGGTGGTCGAGATTCTGTGGCGTTGCTACTGGCCTGTGTGGCGTTGCGGGAGTCGGGTCTGATCGGTGCAAAGGCCTTACGCGCCATTCACATCGATCACGGCCTACAGAGTCAGTCGCGTGCCTGGGCGCGTGAGTGTCGCGCGCTGACCCGTGAGCTTGAGGTGCCACTCACGGTACGACGGGTGCAGGTGACCCTCGCCCGAGGCGAGTCGCTGGAGGCGATCGCGCGCGAGCAGCGCTACCGTGCGTTGAGTACGCTCCTGCGTCGTGACGAGAGGCTACTCACCGCGCATCATCTCGATGATCAGGCAGAGACCCTACTACTGCAGCTCTTGCGAGGCGCGGGCGTACGCGGTCTGGCTGCGATGCCGGAAGTCATGACGCTCGGTCGGGGCAGTCTGGTGCGGCCTTGGCTGGCAGTACCGAGATCGCAAATTGAGGCCTGGCTCCGAGCGCGAGGTCGCCACTGGATCGAAGATCCCAGTAACCAAGACCTCCGATTTGACCGCAACTATCTGCGGCAAAGCGTGATGCCGACCTTGACGGCTCGATGGCCGAGTGCGCACGCGGTGATCGCTCGCAGTGCAGCGCACCTCGGTGAAGCGCAGGCGTTGCTTAATGAATATGTGAATGAAGATCTCGCTCGCCTACGTGCGCCGACATCGCGCACGGCTCCTACCGCATCGGCGGGCGAGACCACCTTGGATTGGCGATCGCTCGCACGCTTCAGTGTGGCGCGGCAACGCCAGGTGTTACGGGCTTGGCTGAGTGCCGCGGGTCTTAGGCTCCCTGATGCCATCCATCTCGAGCGCATTCGCTGTGAGCTACCGGCCGCGCGATCGGATGCACAACCGGTGGTGCGTTGGGCGGGTGGCGAAGTGCGACGCTATCGGTCACGACTCTATGCCTTACCGATTCAGTCACCGCGGGTGAACGATGAGGGCGCCGCCGATCGGCTTTGGCATTGGCGAGTGGGCCAGCGTCTATCGCTGGGCGGCGCGCAAGGCAGTTTGCGTTTGGAAGCTGATCCTCATGGTCCCTTGAGTCGTCGTGCCTTGCCCCGACAACTCTGGGTACGTAGACGTGCCGGGGGCGAGTCGATCGCTTTGCAGGCGGCCGGCGGGCGCCGTCGCGTTAAAGCGCTCTTACGCGAGGCACAGATCCTGCCTTGGTGGCGCGAGCGCGTGCCACTCATTGGCGTGGATGAGGAGGTGATCGCCGTAGCCGATCTCTTTATCGCGGCTCGATATCGGGCGAGCGGCGATGAGCCGGCGCGTGATCGGCTTCGCTTGGTATGGGAGCGCCCATCTGATTGGCAGGTGCCGATCGACTGAAATGATCGACTGACGAGCAGCCTTCGACCGATTCACATTGAGTCAGCGGGCGGGTTTTGTTAGTCTGACTTCCCGTCGTGCTGCACAACGGTTGCAGCCCCTAACTTGCGGCGGTCCCGGATGTCTCGTTTTATTTTTGTCACGGGCGGTGTGGTTTCCTCTCTTGGAAAAGGCATCGCCTCGGCTTCATTGGCAGCCATCCTGGAGGCCCGCGGTCTCAAGGTCGCGATGGTCAAGCTCGACCCCTATATCAACGTCGACCCGGGGACCATGAGCCCCTTTCAGCACGGTGAGGTGTTTGTCACCGACGATGGCACCGAGACGGATCTGGATCTTGGCCATTACGAGCGCTTTGTGCGCACGGTCACGGGTCGCCACAGTAATTTCACGACGGGCCGAATTTACGAGCGGGTGATCGCCAAGGAGCGACGTGGTGATTACCTCGGCGCGACCGTGCAGGTCATTCCCCATATTACCGATGAGATCAAAGCGAGCATCAAGCTTGGCGCGGGCGATGCCGATGTGTGCATGGTCGAAATTGGCGGCACGGTCGGGGACATTGAGTCCTTGCCGTTTCTCGAAGCTATTCGCCAGATCGGTGTGGAGCTTGGCCGATCACAAGCGCTTTTCATGCATCTCACGCTGGTTCCCGTGGTAGGCGGCTCAGGCGAAATCAAAACTAAGCCGACTCAGCACTCCGTCAAAGAATTGCGTAGTATCGGTATTCAGCCAGATATTCTTTTATGTCGGGCACAGGATCCCTTGCCGGATGAGCATCGACGCAAGATTGCGCTCTTTACCAACGTCGAAGAGCGGGCAGTAATTTCCGCGATTGATGCGCGAGATATCTATGAAATTCCCATGCTGCTGCACGGGCAGGGCCTAGATGACATCGTCGTCGAGAAGCTGCAATTAGCAAGCAAAGCGAAGCCCACGGATCTGTCTGAATGGCAGCGAGTGGTCGATGTCAAGGCGCACCCCGAGAGCGAAGTGAATATCGCGATGGTGGGTAAATATGTCCAGAACCGAGATTCCTATATCTCGTTGAACGAAGCGCTGATTCACGCAGGCGTAAAAAATCGCACTCGGGTCAATATCCATTTCATTGAGTCCGCAGAAATTGAAACCGAGGCGGCAAGCGCGCTTTCGGGGATGGATGCGGTGCTCGTTCCCGGCGGCTTTGGTGAACGTGGGGTTGAGGGCAAAATTGCCGCGATCCGCTACGCGCGCGAGCAGGGCGTTCCGTATCTTGGAATTTGTCTTGGGATGCAGCTGGCGGTCATTGAGTACGGTCGCCATGTGCTCGGTTTGGAGGGGGCGACCAGTACGGAGTTCAATCGTCAAACACCGCATCCCGTCATCGCACTCATTACCGAATGGCAAGATGCGCTGCGTGGCTCACAGGCGCGCAATGAGGGCTCGGGCAAAGGGGGTACGATGCGCTTGGGCGGGCAGGATGTCACGCTCGAGTCAGGTAGTCGTGCCCTTCAGGTGTATGGCCACACCCCCATACGTGAGCGCCATCGCCATCGTTACGAATTCAACAACACCTATCTCGAATCGTTCCGCCAAGCGGGTCTGCGATTTTCGGGTCTATCGGCCGACGGGCTGGTGGAGATCATTGAGCTCCCTGATCATCCGTGGTTTGTCGCGACGCAGTTCCATCCGGAGTTCACCTCCAACCCGCGCGACGGTCATCCCCTCTTTACGCAGTTCATTGCCGCAGCGAAGGTAAAGCATGCAGCTCGCTGATTGCGAAGTGGGCGGTCAACGACCCTTTTTCCTGATCGCAGGCCCCTGTGTGATCGAAAGCGAGACGCTCTGCGAGGAGATCGCGGGGCGTTTAGTCGAGATCACCCGTCCGCTTTCGATCCCGTACGTGTTCAAGGCCTCCTTTGACAAGGCCAATCGCTCATCGCGCGATAGTTTCCGAGGTCCCGGATTGTCGGCAGGTCTCAAAGTCCTCGAAGGGATTCGCGCTAAGTTCGATGTGCCCGTGCTCACCGATGTGCATGAGGACACGCCCCTTGCGGAAGTGGCCTCGGTGGTGGATGTCTTGCAGACTCCGGCATTTCTTTGCCGCCAAACTAATTTTATTGTTGCAGCGTGTTCGCAGGGCAAGCCAGTCAACATCAAAAAAGGCCAATTCCTCTCGCCCTGGGAAATGCAGAACGTGGTCGATAAGGCCCGCTCTACGGGTAACCCCGATATTATGGTGTGCGAGCGGGGCTTTTCTTTTGGCTATAACAATCTCGTCTCGGACATGCGATCACTTGCGATCCTGCGTCGCACGGGGTGCCCTGTCGTATTCGATGCCACGCACTCGGTGCAGCTACCGGGCGGGCAGGGCGCAAGCTCAGGCGGCCAACGAGAATTTGTCCCGGTACTCGCTCGAGCGGCCGTCGCGGCCGGAGTGGCGGGGCTTTTCATGGAGACGCATCCACGCCCTGCTGAGGCACTCTCGGATGGCCCGAACGCCTGGCCGCTTGAGCGTATGGAGTCGCTCCTGAATACCTTGATTGCGATTGATCGAACTGTCAAAGAAAAAACGTTTGAGGAAGAGCTATGAGTCGGATTGCCCACATCGTCGCCCGTGAAATTATTGATTCTCGGGGGAACCCGACGGTGGAGGCGGATGTCGTACTCGCGAGCGGTGCCGTCGGTCGAGCGGCCGTGCCCTCTGGCGCTTCGACCGGTACGCGCGAAGCGGTTGAATTACGCGATGGCGATAAAAAACGCTATCTCGGCAAAGGCGTGTTGAAGGCGGTTAACAACGTTAACACCGTGATCCGCAAGTCCTTGCTCAAGCGTGATGCTCGCGATCAGCAAGAGATTGACGCGCGCTTGATTGCACTCGATGGAACACCCAATAAATCACGACTCGGCGCGAATGCTTTGTTGGCCGTGTCCCTGGCGGTCGCGCACGCTGCTGCGGAGGATTCAGATCAGTCGTTGTGGCGGTATCTTGCGCGTGGCCGCAAGCCCGTGATGCCAGTTCCCATGATGAATGTCATCAATGGCGGGGCGCACGCTGACAACAGTCTCGATATTCAAGAATTCATGATTCTCCCTGTCGGCGCCAAAAATTTCTCGCAGGCGTTGCAGCAGGGTGCCGAGGTGTTTCATACCTTAAAGGGTATCTTGAAGGGTAAAAAGTTGACCACCGCGGTGGGCGATGAGGGTGGCTTTGCCCCGAATCTGAAATCCAACGAGGTTGCGTTGAAGTTATTGATTCAGGCGATCGAGAAGGCGGGCTATCGCCCGGGTAAAGATATTTATTTGGGGCTCGATGTAGCGAGCTCGGAGTTCTTCAAAAAAGGGGCTTATCAGCTGGAGGGCGAGGGGCGCGCGTTCAAAGCGACCGCCTTTGTCAAATATTTGAGTAAGCTCGTCGATAAGTATCCGATTGTTACCATTGAAGATGGGATGGCCGAAGCGGATTGGGCCGGCTGGTCCGAGCTCACCCAAGCGCTTGGCAAGCGTTGTCAGTTAGTGGGCGATGATCTCTTTGTGACGAACACTGCGATCCTCGCCGAGGGTATTCGAGCGGGCGTGGCCAATTCCATTTTGATCAAAGTGAATCAGATCGGTACGTTGACCGAGACGTTGGAAGCCATCGCAATGGCCGATGGCGCGGGGTACTCCGCAGTGATTTCGCATCGTTCGGGGGAGACGGAAGATACGACGATCGCGGATATCGCGGTGGCGACGGCTGCGACCCAGATCAAGACGGGATCGATGTCGCGCTCGGATCGGGTGGCCAAATATAACCAGCTGCTGCGGATCGAAGAGGAGCTCGGTGGGAAGGTGACATATGCGGGTCGTGATGCCTTCCCCGTGAAGATTTGAGTGGTTACGCTTTCTTTTACTTGCGAGGCGGTTTAACCTTTCGCGCCAAATGACGAAAGTCTACGCAGCCGTGTTGTGTGTGCTGGTACTCGTTCTGCAGTACCGCATCTGGTGGTCTGACGATGGCGTCAGCGAAGCCTTTCGGCTGCGAGAAGCCGTGGCCGAACAGCGTGCGACCAATGAGCAACTTCGGCGTCGTAATGAGCAGCTCGCGGCAGAAGTCGCTGATCTCAAAGGCGGGCTCGCCGCCATCGAAGAGCGGGCTCGTAGCGAGTTGGGGATGGTGGCGCCAACCGAGACGTTTTTTCAGGTGGTGCCGCGTTTGATCCGACCCGTTCCTCAGCCGGTCAGCGAGCGGGTGGGCGTCACGCCGCGCACGGCGCAACGCTGACGCGACGGATGGCATCGAATCGGTATTGGCTCGTCCTGCCGGCAGCCGGTGTAGGTAAGCGCCTCGGTTCATCGACGCCGAAACAATATTTGAGAGTGGCAGGTCATAGCCTCATTGAGTGGGCGCTACGTCCTTTTTTGGAAGATCGTGCCTGTGAAAATGCCGTCGTGGCCTTAGCGACAGCGGATGCAAATTGGGCAGGGGTGCGCTCGCAGTTATCCCGTGCCGTCTACGAAGTGCCAGGCGGTGCCGAGCGTCGCGATTCGGTGCTGGCAGCATTACGTCATCTCAAAGAAATTGGGGTCGCGGATGAAGAGTGGGTGCTGGTACACGATGCCGCTCGACCTTGCGTCTCTCGCGCAGAAATCACGGCGCTCTGTCAGGCGGTTTGGCAGGTGAGTCCCGAGTCACATGGATCCGACAGACAGGGACCCGAGAGTCAGAGAATTGAGGGTGGAATTTTGGCATTACCGTTGACCGATACGGTCAAGCGCGGCGCGCTCGAGCACGGTCAGGTCGCAAGCCGCGACACCCTCTCGCGTGAGGGTCTTTGGCGAGCGCTCACGCCACAGATGTTTCGGCTCGGCGCATTGCGAGAGGCCTTGGAGGCGACCGCGCGCGAGGGTCGAGTCCCGACCGATGAAGCGCAAGCGATGGAATGGCAGGGTGCTGGTGCACTC
Source organism: Gammaproteobacteria bacterium (assembly GCA_009926865.1). Classification (GTDB taxonomy): domain Bacteria; phylum Pseudomonadota; class Gammaproteobacteria; order Steroidobacterales; family Steroidobacteraceae; genus UBA964. The sequence goes on from RFOD01000010.1 coordinate 54,181, forward strand.
CTTGTCGCGGGTGAGGCCACGAATATCAAAGTCACCACCCAATCGGATCTCACCCTGATTGAGGGTGTACTCTCTCACCGTGCGCGCGAGCCGCGTTGAGTGAATCACTTAGCCAAGAGGGCGAGAGAGCCAGCATGACCGCAGATCTGAGAGTGGGGTTCGGTGTGGATGTCCACGCCTTTGAAGTGGGTGATCACGTCATGCTCGGCGGTGTGCGTATCGCGCATGATCGCGGTATCAAAGCGCACTCGGATGGCGATGTCCTGCTGCATGCACTCTGCGATGCTTTGCTGGGTGCGACGGGGCTTGGCGACATTGGCCAACATTTTCCAGATTCGGATCCTCGTTGGCGGGGTGCCGATAGCGCCGACTTACTCCGTTCGGTGTGTGAGCAGGTGGCGGCTCGCGGCTTTAAGGTCATCAACGTGGACATGACGCTGTTAGCCGAAGCGCCAAAGCTCGCGCCCCATCGCGCGCGTATCGTGACACGCGTGGCGGAGTTACTCGGTATCGAAGCTGATCGCGTGAATGTGAAAGCAACCACCACTGAAAAATTAGGCTTCTTGGGTCGCGCCGAAGGTTTAGCCGCGCAGGCGACCGTCCTCCTGCATCGCGCGTGACGATCGTGACCTCCGACATCCTTCCCGCCCACTGGTTGGCGGTAGCCCTTGATGCACCGCGAGTTTTCGGCTCGCCCTGCGGTTCGGCTGAGCTACGTCAGCAGCCCGAAGACTTTCGAGTCGATGAGCGCTTGAGCTTTGAGCCTGCAGGCTCGGGTAGTCACGTGTTGTTACACATTGAAAAGCGTGATGCGAATACCGTGTGGGTAGCCAAAAAAATTGCCGAGGCCGCCCGAATTCGCGTACACGATGTGGGTTTCGCGGGGCTCAAAGATCGGCATGCGGTGACTCGACAATGGTTTAGTGTGCCAGCTCGAGGACGGAGTGCAGCCAGTTGGGAGGGCTTCTCCGGTGAGGGCTTTACCGTTCAAGCCGCTTCACTGCACAACCGTAAGCTTCCTCGTGGCGCACTCAAGGGCAATCGCTTTCGCATTGTGTTGCGAGACGTGCAGGGTCCAAAAGAAGTCTTCGAATCTCGATTGAAAGAGATGGCCACGCACGGCATTGCCAACTATTTCGGCCCGCAGCGTTTTGGGCGGGATGCGGGTAATTTGCGAGCGCTGAGCGAGGCGCTCGCAAGCAGTCCTCGACCGGGCGATCGATCAATCGGTTGGTTGATTTCTACGGCGCGCAGTGTGCTTTTTAATGCAGTGCTCGCAGAGCGTATTCGCCTCAGGAATTGGCAGTCTTTGCTGCAAGGTGAGCGCGCGAATCTCGATGGCAGTAATTCAAGCTTCGTTGTCGAAACAGTGGATGAGACGATCAAAGAAAGACTCGCACGTCTTGATATTCACCCGACCGGCCCTCTGTTTGGCAATGGCTCAAAAGTCGTATTAGGTGGCGAGATCGCAGCCCTTGAATCTCGGCTCCTCGGTGAATATGTGGACGTACAGCACTGGTTGAGCGCGGTGGACGCGGAGGCTGCTCGCCGTCCCTTGCGCGCGCGGGTCGAGGATCTGCAGTATCAGTGGCTCGAAGAGGGCGCTGGTCTTGAGTTACA
>RFOD01000091.1 GCA_009926865.1 Gammaproteobacteria bacterium
CCCTCCACCAGAACGGACGGGACAGTAGCGAGGTGAGCCAGCGATTGCGTGTGAGCGGTGGACTTCTCCAGTGAACGACAGGCGTGTGTACGGCAAGCCGAATGCAACACAAGCGGGTGTAGTTCAATGGTAGAACCTCAGCCTTCCAAGCTGATGACGTGGGTTCGATTCCCACTACCCGCTCCAGAGTTTCGGCTCACGTAGCTCAGTCGGTAGAGCACGTCCTTGGTAAGGACGAGGTCACCGGTTCGATTCCGGTCGTGAGCTCCAGTTGGATATTTAGTCAGATATTTTTTGTTTGGAGAATAGTGTCGTGTCCAAGGAAAAATTTGAACGCAGCAAGCCGCACGTAAACGTTGGGACGATTGGTCACGTGGACCACGGTAAGACGACGTTGACGGCGGCGTTGACGAAGGTGATGGCGGAGACTCACGGTGGTGAGTTTTCGGCGTACGACCAGATTGACAAGGCGCCTGAAGAGAAGGCGCGCGGAATTACGATTTCGACGGCGCACGTGGAGTACCAGTCGTCGGAGCGTCACTACGCGCACGTGGACTGCCCTGGGCACGCGGACTATGTGAAGAACATGATCACGGGTGCGGCGCAGATGGACGGTGCGATTTTGGTGGTATCGGCGGCCGATGGCCCGATGCCGCAGACGCGCGAGCACATTTTGTTGGCGCGTCAGGTAGGCGTGCCGTACATCGTGGTGTTCATGAACAAGGCGGACATGGTGGATGACAAGGAGCTGCTTGAGCTCGTTGAGATGGAAGTCCGCGAGTTGCTGAGCACGTACAAGTTCCCTGGGGACGACACGCCGATCGTGGTGGGCTCTGCGCTGAAGGCGTTGGAGGGTGACACGAGCGAGATTGGTGTTCCGGCGGTGGTGAAGCTGGTTCAGGAGATGGACCGGTACATTCCGGTTCCGCAGCGCGATGTGGATAAGCCGTTTTTGATGCCGGTGGAAGACGTGTTTTCGATTTCGGGTCGTGGCACGGTGGTCACGGGTCGTATTGAGCGCGGCATTGTGCGCGTGAACGACGAAGTGGAAATCATTGGTCTGAAAGATACGGCCAAGACGACCTGTACGGGCGTGGAGATGTTCCGCAAGTTGTTGGACGAAGGTCAGGCGGGCGACAACGTGGGTGTGTTGCTGCGTGGCACGAAGCGCGAAGAAGTGGAGCGTGGTCAGGTGTTGGCGAAGCCTGGCAGCATCAATCCGCACACGAAGTTTGAGTGTGAGGTGTACGTGCTGACGAAGGAAGAAGGGGGTCGCCACACGCCGTTTTTCAAAGGATATCGTCCGCAGTTTTACTTCCGCACGACGGACGTGACGGGGACGATTGAGTTACCGGGCGACACGGAGATGGTGATGCCGGGTGACAACATCAAGATGACGGTGGAGTTGTTGGCCCCGATCGCGATGGAAGATGGTCTGCGCTTTGCGATCCGCGAAGGCGGTCGTACCGTCGGCGCCGGCGTCGTCTCTAAGATCATTCAGTAA
>RFOD01000092.1 GCA_009926865.1 Gammaproteobacteria bacterium
ACGTTCATATGTCCAGGCATACGGCCTGCGACAGGGTGAATGCCAAATCGAACATTGACGCCTTGCTCACGCAAGACACGGGTGATTTCATAGACCGTGTGTTGAGCCTGAGCAACGGCCATGCCGTAACCCGGGACGATGATCACGTTCTTGGAGCTGCGCAGTAAGTCTGCGGTCTCGTGAGCCGTGACGGCAACCACCTCGCCTTGGGCTTGGCCTGCGGCCGCGGTGGGCGCGCTACCTCCGCCTGTACCAAAGCCACCTGCAATCACACTGATGAAATTGCGATTCATGGCGCGGCACATGATGTAGGACAGGATCGCGCCTGAGGAGCCAACGAGCGCACCGGTCACGATCAGTAAGTCATTGGAGAGCATGAAGCCCGTGGCTGCCGCGGCCCAGCCCGAGTAGCTATTGAGCATCGAAACGACTACCGGCATATCCGCGCCACCGATCGCCATCACCATGTGCACGCCAAAGAGCAGTGCAATGACCGTCATAACGAGCAGGGGCACCATGCCAGCATCGATGTCTGCTGCGCCCGTAAATTGAACGCCAAAGAAAACGACGACTAGCAGACCGATGAGATTTAGCCAGTGACGCGCTGGGAGCAACAAGGGTTTACCGTCGATTTTGCCCGAGAGTTTGCCGAACGCGATAACCGATCCCGAAAAGGTTACGGCACCAATGAGGATGCCGAGATAAATCTCGATTTCATGGATCGTCTTCTCGGCGCCTTCGTAAACAATGGAGGTATCCACATAGCTTGCGAACCCGACCAAGCATGCCGCAAGGCCCACGAGGCTATGCATCAACGCTACAAGCTCCGGCATCTGAGTCATTTGCACTTTGCGGGCTGCATAGAGACCGATTGCACCGCCGACCGCGAGGGCACCGATGATCCAAGGCAGCCCCGCTATGGTGACTCGCGGGCCGAGCACGGTCGCCATGACGGCTAAGGTCATACCGACCATGCCGTAGAAATTACCGCGGCGAGAGGTCTCGGGATTCGACAATCCGCCTAAGCTCAAAATAAAAAGAATGGCCGCGCCCAGATAGGCGATGGTGGTCAAGTTGCTGCTGAGCATGATCACGATCTCCTTACTTGCGGAACATGGCCAACATGCGTCGCGTGACGGCAAAGCCGCCAAACATGTTGATAGCGGTGAGTAGGATGGCGGAGACCGCCATGATTCGGATCAGTAGCTCATTGCGCGAGGCATCATCCGCGAGCGGGGGAGCGATTTGTACTAACGCGCCGACCGCAATGATGCTGGAGATCGCGTTGGTGACGCTCATCAAGGGGGTGTGCAGTGAGGGCGTGACATTCCAGATCACCATGTAGCCAATGAA
>RFOD01000093.1 GCA_009926865.1 Gammaproteobacteria bacterium
GACGATATCGCCCGCCACCGCCTCCTGCCGGCGCAGCAGCGCGCGGATGCGTTCCAACAGCAGGCGCTGGGAAAACGGCTTTTTGACGTAATCGTCGGCGCCCATGCGCAGGCCCAGCACCTCGTCGATCTCGTCGTCCTTGGAGGTCAGGAAAATGACCGGCATTTTTGATTTCTGGCGCACGCGCTGCAACAGGTCCATCCCGTCCATGCGCGGCATCTTGATGTCGAACACACCCAAGTCCGCAAGGCGGCGGTTGAAGGCGTCCAGCGCGGATTGGCCGTCATTGTAGGTCTCGACGTCGAAGCCTTCTGCTTCGAGTGTCATCGATACGGACGTCAGAATATTTCTGTCGTCATTGACCTGCCCCCGGTGAGTGGTCCGGTTTAATTGTTAGTTTATGATCGGCCTCTGGTCTATCGGGACGATGCTTTCTGGCGCGGGCGGTCGGTATCCTAATGCGCTGTGTGGCCGGACGGTGTTGTAGTGTCTTCTCCAATGATCCTTGCCTCCTTGAGCGAGTAGAACAGCTCGCCGTTGAGCAGTTCGTCCCTGAACCGGGCATTGAAGCTTTCGCAGTATCCGTTCTCCCAAGGTGAACCCGGCGCGATGTAGGCGGTCTTTGAGCCAACAGCTGCAATCCAGTCGCTGACCTTCTTGGCAACAAATTCAGGGCCGTTGTCACTACGGATGTATTCGGGCGGGCCGCGCAGGATGAAGAGATCGGTGAGCGCGTCGAGGACATCTATCGAGTTGAGTTTGCGGTCCACACGGATCATCAGCGCCTCCCTGGTGAACTCATCGATGATATTGAGGATGCGGTAGGCGCGACCATCAGCGGTCCGGTCCTGAACGAAGTCATAGGACCAGACATGGTTCGGCCGCTCCGGCCTGAGCCGGATGCAGGAGCCATCGTTCAGCCAGAGCCGGCTCCGCTTCTTCTGTTTTGGTGGGACCTTCAGCCCTTCGCGCTGCCAGATACGCTCGACCCGCTTGTGGTTCACATGCCAGCCCGCCTGGTTCAGCAGCGCCGTTACCGGCCTGTAGCCGTACCGGCCATATTGCGTCGCCAGTTCAATGATGTCCGCCGTAAGACGATCTTCATCCGGGCGGCCTCGCGGAACCTTGCGCTGTGTCGAGCGGTGCTGGCCAAGCGTGCGGCAGGCGCGGCGCTCCGATACGCCAAGCGTCTGCCGCGCGCGGTCAATGCACTGCCTGCGGCGCGAAGGGCTCAGAAGTTTCCTGCGCGGACCTGCGGTTCCCCGGGCGGCCTCGGTCAGGATCAGCTTGTCGAGCGTCAGGTCCGAGACAGCACGCCTCAGCCGGGCATTCTCCTTCTCCAACTCCTTC
>RFOD01000094.1 GCA_009926865.1 Gammaproteobacteria bacterium
TTACAACGGAAGCGGAAAAAATAATTAAAGCTAGGGGATCAAAATAACTGGCTTCTGGCACGAAAAGGATAGCCCATAAAAAAACACCAACGAGGGCTGTTAAAGACGCGAGCTTACGGAATAATGGAATTGAACCGACGGGGTTCGGATGGCTGACTGGGGAAGTCGAGACCAAAGCGTAACCGACACCCGCATATAACATCGGAAGTACAATAATAACTGACACGAGTAGCAGCAAATCCGGTGATGAAGCCTCGGCTTGAATAGCTTGAATCAGGCCGATTTGCGCACCGAGACAGCCGACTCCTAAAATAGTCTTTGAGCAAAGATCAAGTGCTGGTTTAACTTTTGTATATAGAATAAAAGACGACACAAACGCCGCCCCCAAGACGATAAGTAGGCTAGGAACGTCAACGAGGACAGCTAGATCGAGCATAAAAAGACCTCTTTAGCCTAAAGTATTTACGAGAGACTCGGCGGACGCGATTACCGCTGTTCTTGCGAGCCGCCGTCGTCAGACCCTCGATGTTCTATCGGTTAATCGAAAATCCCAATTGTTCAAGAATGAATCGATCCTCCCTGAGATTGCCGGTCGCAACGATTTTCCCTTCATCATTGAAAACAAAACGTCCGACTGCGTGAGTTTCCCACGGTAGCCCAGAGACTTTGTCCGTGTTTTTGATGGTTACCCAGGCGTAGGACACGTTACCTTGGGAGATGATTTCATTAATGATGAACTCGTCGTCGGCCCAATCTTCCTCGTCACCCAAACTCATCCATTCGATAAATTCGGTCTTATTCAACATAGGGTCGATGATGCCGCGGGTCATCGCGACCTCTATTTCTGCTCCATCGCGTCTAATGGTTGCCGCTATGGTTTCGCCCGGCTTTCCACGGAAGTTCCAGGCTCCAGAATTACGATTCTCCTGCGTGATCGCAACACCTCGAACCGATACAAACTCGTCTCCCACCTCGAGCACCCCCGAGGCCGGACTCGACGGGATTACCGATTGCACAATCATGCCGGTTGCTTCCTCACGGTTATCCCAAGTAAAGCCCATGCCAACGTAGCGCGGGCGATAAAAGGTACCGTCGTCAGCCATCAATGACTCAGCGGCCGCAATCGACTCAGCCTTCCCTAGTTGCCCCGCCTCAAGCCATGCTCGGACCGCCTGCTCGTTACGCCCTTCAGGGGCATTTTGTCCGCTCTGGCAGCCTGCCACAAATATGATCGAAATCAGCGTGGCTGTTAAGGTGGGTTGATACGAACGTCTGCTACGTATTGGCATTAGAGACACCTCATTACGATTTATTCAGATT
>RFOD01000095.1 GCA_009926865.1 Gammaproteobacteria bacterium
CGCGCATGCTGAAGTCTAGAGCGTGTCGCGTTTAATCGGTTTTGTATCCTGCCGCCTTGAAGAAGTTGTAGCATTCCTCGTCGGTGAAGAGGTCGCAGACATGGCCGACGGCCTTCCAGAGTTCCTGGTAGGTTCGAGCTGCGGCCTTTCGGATCAGGGCCTTGAGCTTTGAGAAGGCCATCTCGATCGGGTTGAGGTCGGGACTGTAGGGCGGCAGGAACAGGAACCACGCGCCGATATCTCGCATGGCCTTGGCTGCGCCGGGGCTCTTATGGCTCGACAAGTTGTCGAGGATGACAACGTCGCCCGGACGCAAGGTCGGCACCAGCTGGGTCTCGATATAGAGGTCGAACAACTCGCCGTTCATTGCGCCATTGATCACCCACGGGGCATCAAGGCGGTCATGGCGCAGGGCACCGATGAAGGTCTGGGTGCGCCAATGCCCGAACGGCGCGTGATCGACAAGGCGTTGCCCGCGCGGGGCCCAGCCGGTGGTCTTGGCCATGTTCGTCTTGAGCGATGTCTCGTCGATGAAAGCCAGCCTTTCCAAATGTCTGGTCATGAAGGGCTGGCGTTTGCCGATCCAGATGCGGCGCAGGTCGGCCACGTCCTGACGCTTCTGCTCAAGGGCTTGCAGGTCTTTTTTTGTGTGACAGACCGAGCCTGAGCAGCAGCCGACCGACCGACGAGCGATGCACCTTCAGCCCGTGTTTCGCGGCCAGTTCCGCGGTCAACTCGTCAATCGTCAGATCGGGTTGCGCCGTGATCCGGCTCTCCACCCAGCCTTTGATGCTGGTCAGTTTACCGCGCCCGGGATTGCCCTGAGGTTTCGGCGCGAGCGAGCCGGTCTCGCGCTTGAGCCGCACCATGTCGTTGACGAACTTGATCGACACGCACAGCCGCCGCGCCGCCTCGGTATGCGTGTTGCCCTGCTCGACAAGCCGCACGGCACGTTCACGCAACTCAACAGGATGCTGTTTGCCCATCGCTGACCCCCATATCTGCCTGAAAGACATGGAATCATAGGAACAACATCAGGGGAATCCCGAATCCGGTCAGAGGCGACATGCTCTAATCAAGCATTCTCAATGTCCTGGGCGTTGTTCAAG
>RFOD01000096.1 GCA_009926865.1 Gammaproteobacteria bacterium
TGGGCGAGGTGACCAAGCCCGAAACCATCAACTACCGCACGCTCAAGCCGGAAATGGACGGCTTGTTCTGCGAAAAGATCTTTGGCCCTTCCAAGGATTGGGAGTGCCATTGCGGTAAGTACAAGCGGGTGCGGCACCGCGGCATCGTGTGCGAGCGCTGCGGCGTGGAGGTCACGGAGAGCCGGGTGCGGCGTCACCGCATGGGCTTCATCAAGCTGGCGGCCCCCGTGTCGCACGTTTGGTATCTGATATGTGGCGATCCTGCTCGACATGCCCCTGCGGGATGTGGAGCAGATCGTTTACTTCAACTGCTATGTGGTGCTCGATGCGGGCGACCACAAAGACCTCGCCTACAAGCAGCTGCTCACGGAAGACGAATGGCTGGAGATTGAAGATGAGATCTACGCCGAGGATTCGGAGATTGAGAACGAGCCCACCGTGGGCATCGGCGCTGAAGCGCTGAAGCAACTGCTGGAGGATCTCGATCTGCCCGTGGTGGCCGAGCAGCTGCGTGAGGAGATCGCCGGCTCCAAGGGCCAGAAGCGCGCCAAGTTGATCAAGCGTCTGCGCGTGATCGACAACTTCATCGCCACCGGCGCCCGTCCCGAGTGGATGGTGCTGGACGTGATTCCGGTGATTCCCCCCGACCTGCGCCCGATGGTGCAGCTCGACGGCGGTCGTTTCGCCACCTCCGACCTCAACGATCTTTATCGCCGTGTGATCAACCGGAACAACCGGTTGGCGCGTCTGCAGGAGATCCTCGCCCCTGAAATCATCGTCCGCAACGAAAAGCGGATGCTGCAGGAGGCTGTCGACGCTCTGATCGACAACGGTCGCCGCGGCCGCACCGTGGTGGGCGCCAACAACCGCCCGCTCAAGTCGCTGAGCGACATCATCGAGGGCAAGCAGGGCCGCTTCCGTCAGAACCTGCTCGGTAAGCGGGTCGACTACTCCGGTCGTTCCGTGATCGTGGTGGGTCCGAAGCTGAAGATGCACCAGTGCGGTCTGCCCAAGGAGATGGCGATCGAGCTGTTCCAGCCGTTCGTGATCCATCGCCTGATCCGCCAGAACATCGTTAAC
>RFOD01000097.1 GCA_009926865.1 Gammaproteobacteria bacterium
TGCGCGAGCTGAACACCCGTATTTTGCTGTTCCCCAACACTCTTTTTGCGAAGAGTCTGGGCTTTGGCGAGCGTGACTTCTTTGAGGTCGAAGATGCTTCGGCCATTGCCAACGCCCCTCGCGTCCAGTTCTAGCCGGAGCATCTCCCTGCCGTGTATCGGGCGATAGCTGCCAATAAGCGCAACACTTGGGTCATCATGACCTTCTTTGTGGCGCTCGTGGCGGGGCTGGGCTTTGTCTTTGATCTTTACCTCTCGGGTGATGGGACCGGAGTCGTGTTCTTTGGTGTTCTCATCGGCGCGCTCATCTACGTCGCGATCCAGTACTACTCGGCGGGCAAACAGGCCCTGTCAATGGCGGGAGCGAAACCCATCACTAAAGCCGACAACCCCAGGCTCTATCGCATCGTCGAAAACCTCGCGATTACGACCGGTTTACCGATGCCGAAGGTCTATATCGTCGATGACCCCGCCCCGAACGCCTTTGCCACAGGCCGTGACCCCGAGCACGCGGCGGTGGCCGCCACCACCGGATTACTCGAGATCATGGACGACTCTGAGCTCGAGGGTGTGATGGCCCACGAGATCGCTCACGTGAAGAACTTCGACATCCGGGTGACCACCATTGTGTTCGGGCTTGTCGTCGTCATTGGTCTACTCGCTGATGTGTTGGCAAGAATGGCGTTCTTTGGCGGGATGCGCCGCAATAACGGCGGTGGCCACCCGCTCATCCTGGTGGTGGGGATCCTGGCGATGATCCTGGCTCCGCTGTTAGCAGCCCTCATCCAAGCTGCCGTATCGAGGCAGCGCGAGTATCTGGCTGACGCCACGGGCGCTCTTACTACCAGGCACCCCGAAGCGCTGGCGAGCGCGTTACAGAAACTGGGGGAATACGGTCGCCCGTTGAAAAAACAGCGGGCGTCGATGGCTCACCTGTGGATGGCGGATCCCATCCAACCGGGTGTGATTGACCGGATGTTCCAAACCCACCCGCCTATTCGGGACCGTGTAGCGCGCTTGTTGGAGAACAAAGCACGCTTCTAGGTGTGCGGCGCTGGCATGGCGCCTAGACTAAAACCA
>RFOD01000098.1 GCA_009926865.1 Gammaproteobacteria bacterium
GTCTACGAGGTCTATGCCCGCAAGGTGAGTCACGGTGGTCTCTTTGGTTTTGTCGAGATCGAAGAACTCGTTTTCGGCGAACGGTCGACGGTGGTGCTCGACCCCTCAGAAGAGCGCATCAAATCCGAGTTCGAAGGGGTGAAACGTAGTTATCTGCCGATGCACTCGGTGCTGCGTATTGATGAGGTCAAAAAGCAGGGCGTGAGTAAAATCAGCACCTTTGAGGGCTCTAACGTCGCCCAATTCCCGATGCCGATGTACTCGCCGCCTGCGGGCGACGGCGGCAAGAAGTAAGGCGGGCGCCGCGCATGCGTCGCGGACAGGCCGCGCTCTCGGACTTTCGTATTGCTAAGTTACTTGCTCGCCTGCGCGCTTGCGCCCCGGGCGTGCAGAGCGTGTCAACGCATTATCAATATTTGTTAGATGTCACTACGCCATTGTCGGAGGCCCAGTCGCGGCGGCTAGACGCCTTGCTGCAGGTGTCCACGTCGGATGGCGCCCACGCGATCGATCCTATCGATAGCACGCATCACTGGCGAGTATTGGTCGTTCCTCGGCCGGGGACCATTTCTCCGTGGTCGAGTAAGGCGACCGATATCGCTCACGCTTGCGGTTTTTCTGAGGTGCGGCGCGTCGAGCGAGGCATCGAATATCACATCCAAAGTGAGAAGCTACTGAGTGAGGTCGAGCGAGAAGCGCTCAAGCCTCTTTTGTTTGATCGAATGATCGAAGCAGCCCTCGACCCTGCGTTGGCGGAGAAGGCGATTTTTCGCGAGGAAGCTCCACGACCCCTGCGTATCATTTCTTTGAAATCGGGACGACAAGCCCTAGTTGACGCTGATCGTGAGCTCGGTTTGGCACTGTCGGTCGACGAGATCGACTACTTGCTCGAGGCCTTTACTCGACTGGGGCGTGACCCGAGTGATGTGGAACTCATGATGTTCGCACAAGCCAATAGCGAGCATTGTCGTCACAAAATATTCAATGCCGACTGGGTCATTGACGGCGTCGCGCAAGATAAATCGCTTTTCTCGATGATCCGTAATACGCACGCTCACGCCCCTCAGGGCGT
>RFOD01000099.1 GCA_009926865.1 Gammaproteobacteria bacterium
CACATCGACCACGGCAAATCCACCCTCGCCGACCGGATGCTGCAGCTCACCGGAATCGTCGATCAGCGGCAAATGCGTGAGCAATACCTCGACCGAATGGATATCGAGCGGGAGCGAGGCATCACCATCAAATCTCAGGCGGTGCGCATGCCCTGGGTGTCGCAGGGGCACATGTATGCGCTGAACATGATTGACACTCCCGGCCACGTGGATTTCAGCTATGAGGTATCCCGCTCTCTCGCTGCCTGTGAGGGCGCAATTTTGTTAGTCGATGCGGCCCAGGGAATCGAAGCGCAAACTCTCGCAAACCTTTACCTGGCGCTGGATAACGACCTCGAAATTATCCCGGTGCTCAACAAAATCGACCTTCCCGCGGCTGAGCCAGACCGCTACGCCGAAGAACTCGCCCAACTCATTGGCTGCTCTCCCGATGATGTCCTGCGGGTGAGTGGGAAAACTGGTGCGGGAGTGGCAGAGCTACTTGATCGTGTGGTCGACCGGGTTCCCGCGCCCTCGGGTGATGTGGACAAGCCCGCGCGGGCGCTTATTTTTGACTCGGTCTATGACGCCTACCGCGGTGTGGTGACGTATGTGCGAATGATCGATGGGCGACTTAAACCCCGCGATCGTATTGAAATGATGTCAACCAAGGCCCAACACGAACTGCTCGAAATTGGCGTGATTTCCCCCGAACCAATCCCCTCACAAGGTCTCGCCGTGGGCGAGGTGGGGTATTTGATTACCGGGGTGAAAGACGTGCGGCAATCAAAGGTGGGAGACACCGTCACCACCGCACGGGACGGCGCTACTCAAGCCCTCGCGGGGTATGTCGAACCTAAACCGATGGTGTTCTCCGGGCTCTATCCGCTTGATGGCAGCGACTATCCGGATTTGCGGGAAGCGCTCGACAAGCTCAAACTCTCCGATGCGGCACTCGTATACGAGCCAGAAACGTCGGTGGCGTTGGGCTTTGGTTTCCGCTGCGGATTCTTGGGGCTATTGCACCTAGAAATCGTGCGGGAGCGGCTCGAACGCGAATTTGGCATTGATCTC
>RFOD01000100.1 GCA_009926865.1 Gammaproteobacteria bacterium
ACAGGAAGCGTTACGCGAACGGGCGGATGCGGGAGCGACGATCATCGCGCATTTACATCCTGAGGATTTAGCACTGCTCGATCGCGGTCAGGTCAAGCCCCAGCACCTACGTCTGCTCAGTGATCCGCTCGTGTCGGCGGGCGGCGTGATGTTGAGTGCGACCGATCAAGTCATCGACGATCGCTTTGAGAGTCGGTTACGCGAAGTGCGTGAAGCGGTACTCGGTGCCTCGGCAGATGTGCTGCGACTGGCACCGGCTTTGGAGGCTCAGCCAGAGGCCGCGCCGGTCGTCGCGGCGCCCGAAGTCACGAGCCCCTCAGTGGCTATTCCAGAGCCTCAAGCCGAGGCGGAGTTGCCGGAATTAGCGGCGGGTGGCGAGGCAGTCGATCTACAAGGGGACGATGTTCCTGATCTACAAATCGATGCCGATATCCCGGATTTAATGGATGACGCGGGACCCGCGGATTTAGATGACGGTCCGTCTGATTTCGTTGAATAAGGGATCGAGACCATGACGCAGACCCCGTATCTTAACGCTTTGGAGGATCGCCTCTCAAAAGTCGCGATCAGCCCACCCCGTCCACGGGGCGTGTTGAGTCGCGTGACCGGCATGTTGTTAAGTGCGCGGGGTATCCGAGCCCCGCTCGGTGCCTATTGCGAAGTGATGTCTGAGGACGGTGAGCCCATCGTCTGTGAAGTGGTTGGATTTAAAGATCAAGACGTGATGTTGATGCCGCTCGGGTCGGTGCAGGGGCTATTGCCGGGAGCTGCGGTCGGAGTGTTGACGCACACCGCACGCGTTGGGGTGAGCACGCAGATGCTGGGCCGCGTGATTGATGGCATGGGCCAGCCCTTTGATGGCGGCCCACCCATTGTTCCGGAGGTGTTTGTACCTTTGCGAGGCGAGCGGAAAAATCCGCTTGAGCGTGCTGCCATCAAAGAACCATTGGATGTCGGGATCCGCTCTATCAATACCTTTTTAACGGTCGGTAAGGGGCAGCGTATCGGGCTTATTGCCGGCAGTGGCGTGGGTAAGAGCGTGCTCCTTGG